>JACNKQ010000032.1:25994-29760 GCA_014381945.1 Actinomycetota bacterium | reverse complement strand
CAGAGCGTCCGCCTGAAAAGCGGAAGGTCCCCGGATCGACGCCGGGCCCGACCACCGAGACTGGAGCCCGCCCCCCGGGGCGGGCTTCGCCGCGTTCCGACCCGGCAACTACGTTCGCCGGAATGGACACACCCTCCCGCCCGGCCCTGCCGGACAACCGTGTACTCGTGGTCGCAGCGAACCTGCGGGACCTCGGGGGGCTGCCGACCTCCGACGGACGCACGGTGCGCACCGGGCGCCTGTTCCGCAGCGGCTACCTCTGCGACCTCGACGGCCCCCCGCTCGCCACCCTCGAAAGCCTGGGACTGCGCACGATCGTCGACCTGCGTCGACCCGACGAGGCCCGACAGCGACCGCACCCGGACCTCAACAGCACCGAGGTAGTGCACGTCTCGGTATCGACCGACGACAACGAGTTCGCCGTGCTGGCCAACCGAATGGCGACGGAACCGGAGGCGATCCCCGGACCCGACCTGATCGCCGACTATTTCCGCAACAGCGTGCGCACCCGCCTCGACCGGTACCGCAGGGTCTTCGCCCTGGCGACGGACCCCGACCGGCATCCGCTGCTGTTCAACTGCACCGCCGGCAAGGACAGGACCGGCTTCGTGGGCGGCATCCTCCTTCGACTCCTGGGGGTGGCAGAGGAGCACGCCATCGCCGACTACCTCCTCAGCAATGAGGTCCGGCGACCCTGGCTTCAGGAGCGCGAGGACAACCACCGCCGCCTGATCGCCGACCGCCTCGGCATCGAACCGGACCACGTCCCCGACGAGCACCTCGTCAACAGCAGGGCGATGTTGTGGTGCAACGCCGACTACCTCACCGCAGCATTTTCAACCGTCGAGGAGGACTGGGGCACCTGGGAGTCGTTCCGTCGCAACGGACTCGACATCGACGACGCACGTTTCGACGCCTTCCACGCCGCCATGCTGGCCTGAGGCCGCCCCACCCACTTCTGACATTGCGTCAGGTTTGCCCTAGGGTCGGCACCACTCGCGAGCAGAGGGAGGCATCATGGCCGTTGGCTGGTTCATGGACGACGAGCCGTCGCCGTCCTTTCCGATCTACACACGCGGCAACGTCGGCGAAGTGTTCCCCGACCCGGTGTCGCCGCTGACCGCCGACCACACCTGGCACGGCGCCGGCGACGTGGGCATGCGCGACTTCATGTCCCGCTTCACGATCGACCTCGACGAAATCGACGACGGCCACAAGGTCATGTTCGAGATCTTCGGCGGCTACATGTTCCTCAACCTCAGCATTGCCCGCCTCATGGGCGCACGCTCATCGGGGATGACACCCGAACTGGTCGACATGGGCTTCTTCGGCTCGCAGTCGAGCCTGCCCGCCTACGTGCCCCGGCCCAAGGACGACGACCCCGACATCGTCGCAAGGGTCGACGGCCTCATGTTCTCCTGGATGACCGCCACAGAGTGCCCGGCGATTGACGAACACGTCGTCGAAGTCGACGCACTCGTCGCCGCACGGCCCGACCTCGGCACGGCAACCGAGGCCGAACTGGTCGCCCGCATGCGCGAGATGATGCCCGTGTTCGCCCGGGTGTTCGCCACACACGGCGAGGTCAGTGCCGCCGCCTCGGTCACCATGGGCGCCATCACCGGCATCGCGCTGGGCCTCGGCAGGCCCGGCCTCGACCTGCGCATCGCCGGCGGCCTCGGTGGCGTGGCATCGGCCGCTCCCAGCTTCGCCATGTGGGACCTGAGCCGGCTGGTCGCCGGCTCAGCTGAGCTTTCCACCGCCTTCGACGCCGGCATCGACGGCCTCCTCGACCGGCTGCAGGGCCTCGGCGAACCCGCCGCCGACTTCCTCGCCGGCCTCGACGCCCTGCTCGCCGCACACGGCAGCCGCGGACCCAACGAGTGGGAACTCCGATCACCTGCCTGGGGCACCCACCCCGAGCTGGTCCTCACGCTGGTCGACCGCATGCGGATCTCCGACGACTCTCACGACCCGCGTGCCCGCCACGACGAAGCCCGGACACAGGCCGACGAGGCCCTGGCCCTGCTTCGCGGCATGGTCGCCGGCGACGAGGCCCAGGCCGGCACCCTCGAGATCGCCAGCACAGCGTGTTCGGTGTTCATCCCGGCCCGCGAACTCGCCAAGGCCACGATCGTCAAGGTCATCCACGAAGTCCGGTTGGCAGCGCACGAGTTCGGGGCCCGCCTCGCCGCCGACGGCCGGCTGGCCGACGCCGGCCACGTGTTCATGCTGCGCGACGCCGAACTCGAGTCGGCGATTGCCGGCGAGATGGCCGACGCAGCCGTCGACCGCGAGGCGACCTACCTCTCGCTGTTCGACCTGACCCCGCCCTACTGGTTCGCCGGCGAGGTTCCCGAAGCAGGCGTATGGCGGGGCTCCGAGGTCCCGGTCTCGACGCGCAGGATCGTGCAGGGCATGGGTGGGAGCGCCGGCACGGCCACCGGACGGGCCCGGGTCGTCACCGACCCGTCGGACCCGGCCGGCCTGGAACCCGGCGACATCCTGATCGCACCCATCACCGACCCCTCCTGGACGCCGCTGTTCGTGCCTGCTGCCGGCGTGGTGGTCGACGTGGGGGGCACCATGAGCCACGCCGTCATCGTGTGCCGCGAACTCGGGATCCCGTGCGTGGTGTCGGCAACCGGCGCCTCAACCCGCATCCCCGACGGCGCTCAGGTCAGGGTCAACGGCGACACCGGAACCGTCACGATCCTGGAGGACTGACCGCCACCAAGTGATCGGGGGACGGGCCTCGTGTCACTTGCTCACACCGCAAGTGATCGGGGGACGGGCCTAGTGTCACTTGCTCACGGTGCAGGCGGCCGGTCTGCATCGGTCAACAGGGCGACAATCGTGTCGTGGCGGTGGCGGAAACCACCGTCGGACTCCAATCGCTGACAGGCACGACGTCGCATCGAGCTGATCGCTGATCGACCCGTCGTGCCGTATCTCTCCGCGAGGTCACCGTCCGAGAGACCAGGGACCTTCGCGCTGAGAAGCAGCACCAGCGCACGTGCGTCGTTGTGCGAACCACGCTTGGACTCGAGTATCTGGTCGGCATCCCCACCGACGACTGCCAATACGACCGACTCCACGTCGTCAATGCTCGACAGCGACTCGAGAACATCCTCGGTGTCGACGACCCATGGCTGCGTGCCTGGGATGGGCGCGGCACCGAACATCGACTCGTAGTCGTTGCCTGCCTTGGCCAGCAGGGCCTGCACGAATCCGGTGACCAGCCACCTCGGCGGTACAACCAGTCCCCGATAGGCCCGATGCCCCGCCCACTCATAGCGGTCGAGGGGAACCCCCAGTCCGTGATGTTCGGGATTGCGATGGACGTAGCTGACCGCATTAAGCAGGTAGGCGTCATCATCGATGTGCTTGGCGGCAAACCTGGACCGGAACAACGGACCATCGAGGCCGTGACGCCGGTTGAACCGCAGTACGTAGACCGTCGCCAACCAGTGCATCGCCTCGGACAGGTTTCGCTCGGGGCAATGGACCACGAGGTGGAAGTGATTGTCGAGCAGACAGTAGGCGTGCACCTCGACTCCATGGCGCTGGTGAATCTGGTCCAGTAGACCCAGGAAGCACCGCCGGTCGGCGTCATCGTGGAAGACGGTCTGACGGCGGGCGCCACGGTTGAACACGTGGAACCACAAGCCTGCGGCTTCGCTTCTCGGTCGTCTCGGCATGGACAGACAATGCCCAGCCCCTGTGACAACCATCTTCCCGATCACTTGGCAAGTGATCCGACGCC
>JACNKQ010000032.1:0-25934 GCA_014381945.1 Actinomycetota bacterium | reverse complement strand
CCCGATCACTTGGCAAGTGATCCGACGCCCGTCCCCCGATCACTTGGCAAGTGATCCGACGCCCGTCCCCCGATCACTTGTGCACGGCCCGGGAGGCCTGGGAGGTGGCTCAGGCGCAGTTGGGTGCCCACTCCGCCTCGAGCATGCCGCCTGCGATCAGCCAGGCGATGGTGTCGCGCAGGGTCTCCTCGACCGGGCGCCAGGCGCCAAGGCCGCTGTCGGCCAGCAGGCCGGTGTCATCGCCGGGGACGATGCCCAGCATGATCTCGACTGCCTCGGCGTCGACCATCTGCTCGAGCGCCTCGCGCGGCGTCGGGAACAGGGCCCTGTCACGGCCGGTCACCTCGCTGACCACGGCGTGGAACTCGTCCCACGGCATGTAGGTACCGCCGGACACGTAGCGCTGTGGCCCCCGCCCCGGCTTGAGCAGCCCGACCAGTGCCTTCGCCAGGTCGCGCACGTCAACCAGCAGCCAGCCGCCGCTGACGAGGCTCATCATGATCTCGCTCTGCAGGGTCGGGATCAGGTTTGCGGCAAGCACGTTGAGCCCCAGGTCCGTCGGGCCGGTGACGCCCGCCGGGTAGATGATGTTTACCGGGGCGCCGCCTTCCTGCATGCCGCGGGCGTGCTCCTCGGCGATGGCCTTCGAGGCGTTGTAGGGGTTGCCGCCACCCTGCACCGGATCCTGACCCGAGAGCATGTCGCCGGTGGGCGGGAAGATGACCGACATGGTCGAAAGATGGATGATCGGGTCGCAGCCCGCCGCCGATGCTGTGTCGAGCACGTTGACGGCACCGGGGGCATTGACCTCGAGGGCCAGGTGCATCTGCTCAGGGTCGAGGCTCGTGAACGCCGCCGTATGGATACAGGCGTCGCAGCCCTCCATGGCATCGGCGACGACGGCGGAATCGGTCATGTCGCCCACCACGTGGTCGACCGCAGCGTCGATGCCCTGGGCCGCACGCATCTGGTCCAGCTTCTCGCTGCTGCGGACCAGCGCCCGCGGCTCGTGACCCGCATCGACCAGCGCCCTGAGCACATGGCCCCCTATGAAACCCGTTCCACCCGTCAACATCACGCGCACCGTGTACCCCCTTGCTTCGACTGCCGGTTGACCTCTGCAACCGGCCCACGACCGTAGTCCCGGCCCGCCGTTGGCGCGGCGTCCGCCGATGGCACATGATCTCGGGAAGCGATACGGGCAGCACGGGCTGCATCCAGAACAAAGGGCGAATTGCATGAGCACGCGTGAGCAGATCTACATAGGCGGCACCTGGGCGCCTTCGGCCGGCAGCGGCAGCATCGATGTCGTCAACCCCTCCAACGAGGAGGTCATCGGCTCTATCCCCGATGGAGCCGCCGCCGATGTCGACGCTGCCGTGGCGGCAGCCCGTGACGCATTCCCCGCCTGGTCTGCGCTCCCGCTCGAGGACCGGCTGGGCTACATCGAAGCCCTCGGCGCACAGTTGGCGGCCCGCAGCGGTGAGATCGGCAGCCTCATCTCGCAGGAGGTAGGCATGCCGGCCATGCTGGCGACGATGATCCAGGCTGGCATCCCCACAGCCACCACCTCGGGCGTGCCCGCAACAGCCCGGGGGTTCGCCTTCGAGGAAACGATCGGACGCACGCTGGTCACCCGGGAACCGGTCGGCGTGGTCGGCTGCATCACCCCCTGGAACTACCCGCTGCACCAGGTAATGGCGAAGGTCGCCCCCGCAATGGCCGTTGGCTGCACCGTGGTCCTCAAGCCCAGCGAGGTTGCGCCGCTGAGCGCCTTCCTGCTGGCGGACATCATCGACGAACTGGACTTCCCGGCGGGCGTGTTCAACCTGGTGTCCGGTGTCGGACCGGTGGTCGGTGAGGCCATCGCCGCCCACCCCGACATCGACATGGTGTCGTTCACCGGCTCGACCCGTGCCGGCACCCGCGTGGCCGAAGTGGCCGCCGCCAACGTCACCCGGGTCCAGCAGGAGTTGGGCGGCAAGTCCGCCAACATCGTGCTCGACGACGCCGACTTCGCCACAGCCATCCCGTCGGCGGTCGGTGCCGCCTACCTCAACTCAGGCCAGACATGCAGCGCCCTCACCCGCCTGCTGGTACCCGCCGACCGCATGGACGAAGCCGCCGAACTCGCCGCAGCCACGGCCGCCGGCTACACGGTCGGCCCCGCCGACGATCCCGGTACGACGCTCGGCCCGCTGGTCTCCCAGGCGCAGTGGGACCGCGTGCAGGGCTACATCCAGAAGGGCATCGACGAAGGCGCCACGCTCGTCACCGGTGGAACCGGCAAGCCCGACGGCCTCGACACCGGTTACTACGTAAAGCCCACCGTGTTCGCAGATGTCGACAACTCGATGACGATCGCCCAGGAGGAGATCTTCGGGCCGGTCCTTTCGATCATCGGCTACGAGGACGAGGACGACGCCGTCCGCATCGCCAACGACTCCGACTACGGATTGTCCGGCGGTGTGTGGGGCTCGGACCACGACCGGGCGCTCGCCGTCGCAAAGCGGCTGCGCACCGGCGAGGTCGACATGAACGGATCGTTCCTCAACACCGACGCCCCGTTCGGCGGCTACAAGAAGTCGGGCAACGGCCGCGAGTTGGGCCGCTACGGCCTGGCCGAGTTCCTCGAGGCCAAGCAGATCAACCTGCCGGGCTGAACTCCACGACAAGGGGGATGACATGAAGATCCAAGTCGACCGTGACAGGTGCGAGGGGCACAGCCGCTGCTATGCACTCGCCCCCGACCTCGTCGATGTCGACGACCTCGGGAACGCCTTCGAGTTGAACGACGGCATCGTGCCCGCCGGGCTGGAGGACAAGGCACAGCTGATCATCGACAACTGTCCCGAATACGCCATCGAAATCACCGGGGAGTGAACCGATGACCGACACCGAACGCTGCCCTGTCACCGACGTGACCACCGACTACGACATCTTCGACCCCGACTACGTGACCGACCCGGTCCCGGCGTGGGCCGAGATCCGAGACCGCTGCCCGATCGCACACACCGAGCGCTACGGCGGCTCCTGGCTACCCACCCGCTACGAAGACGTCCAGGCCATGGCAAGAATGGTGCCCGAGCTCTCGAGCGCCAGCCCCGGTCCGATCGTCATCGACCTGCCCGTCGAGTTTCGCGACCAGAACCGGGAGGGCTACAACGCCGCTGCGCCCATCACCGCAGACCCACCCGAACAGACCTGGACCCGCAAGGCCCTGCTTCCGCACTTCACGCCGAAAGCCATCGCACCCGAGCGCGAATTCTCCGAACAACTCTGCGACCAACTGATCGACGGATTCATCGATGCCGACGGCTGTGATGGCGCCACCGACTACGCCCAGCAGATCCCTCCACGGGTGATCGCCAGGAAGCTCGGCGTCGACCAGACGCGGGTCGACGACTTCATCGGCTGGGTCCGCGGTGTCCTCGAGTTCGGCCTCACCGACCCCGAGTTGCGCCTGAAGAACTCCGACCTCATACGGGACTTCTTCGCCACCGAGGTCACCGACCGCCGGGCCAACCCCAGAGACGACCTCATCACAGCCCTCTGCCAGACCGAGGTGGACGGCGAGATGCTGCCCGACGAGGTCGTCATCGGCATGTGCAACCTGCAACTGGTCGCCGGCATCGACACCACCTGGTCATCGATCGGCTCGGCGTTGTGGCACTTCGCCACCCACGAGGAAGACCGCCGACGCATGGCCGACGCCGACGACGCCCTCTGGGGCACCGCAATCGAGGAACTGCTGCGCTTCTACTCGCCCGTCACGATGGCACGCAACGCCATCGAAACCGTCGAGTACGGCGGCATCACCATGGAACCGGGCGACAAGGTGCTCATGAACTTCCCCGGCGCCAACCACGACCCCGAGGTGTTCGAGGACCCCGACACCGTGATCCTGGACCGGCAACGCAATCGCCACATCGCCTTCGGCTCCGGAATCCACCGCTGTGCCGGGTCGAACCTGGCCCGCATGGAGATGGAAGTCTCGCTCAAGGCCTGGTTCTCCCGCATCCCAGAGTTCACCCTCGCCGACCCCGACGCGGTCACCTGGGCCGGCGGCCAGGTCCGCGGCCCCAGGATCCTGCCGATCACCTTCGGCTGAACGGCACTTCGGATTCGCGCCCGGCCGGGCCCAGAAACGCATACCGCGCATTCGGACATGCGTCCGAATACACTGGACACTTGTCCCAACCCCTCTGACCGTGGCATACTCAGTGTCTGGTAGGAACCCGAAGACGACCCGAGGCGGCGTCGGCACAATGGAGCGAACCACCACCACCGGTCAGCGAACTCCCAACCAGGAGAGTCGCCGACAGGAGATCATTGCCGCCGCCTCCTCCGTGGTCGCTGCGGAGGGACTGGCTGCGTGCACGGTGCGCCGGATCGCCGAAGTCACCCCGCTCACCAAAAGCACCGTCCACTACTACTTCGACGATGTCGACGAGCTCACCGACCTTGTCGTCGTCGAAGTCATCCGGACCTTCGCCGACCTCTGCACCACGATCCTCGCGGACGCCGACCGCAGGCAGTCGATCGTCATCCTCACCCGGATTTTCATCGGCCGGGAATGGGGCATGTACGCCAACGCCTCCCTGCTCTGGCACGAGTTCGCCGTCCACTCGCTGCAACGCGGCCGCCACGAGGGGCTGGCACAGACCTTCGCCCTCGTCGCCGACGTTTTCGAGGAGGCGGTCGGCGACCGCAGCCGTGCCCTGCACAACTACCTGCTCGGACTCAACTTCCGGATTCGTGCGACCAGCTCCGACTTCGCCGAGATCGCCGCTGACGTCAGCGCCCTGACCGGCATCAACGTGACGGCCGCCGACCTGTCCTGACCCGGGTGCTACCCGCCTGCCACCCCCAGCAGGGCCGGGAGATCCACCAGACGGTCGATGACATGGTGTGCCTCTGGGCCTTCTGACCTGTCGTCGTCGTCCACAACGCCGCTGAACCGCACCGGCGTCATACCCATATTCCTGGCGCCTGCCACGTCGGTGCGACGCAGATCGCCTACATGCACGACCCCTGCCGGGTCGGCGATGTCGAGCCCGGCCAGGCAGTCGTGGAATATCGCCGCCTCCGGCTTGTAGACGCCCACCTCGTCGGAGAACGAACAGTGGTCGATGTGGTCGAGAAGGCCGTGGTCCTCGAGGTAGCCGCGGAGGTGGCGGCCACCGGCCAGAGAAGTGTCGCTGATCAGGCCGACACGAAGCCCGGCTCCCGACAGTGCCGCCAACGTCGCCGCCCCGCCCTCGACGGCGCCCACCTCGAGCCGGTACGAGGCGGCCTCGAAGGCCTCGGCCAGAGCTTCCTCGTCGTCCGGACCCATCCGGCCGTCGAACGCCCGGAACGCATCATCGAGGGCCTGCGGCGTCCCGTACTGGCGACCGGCCCGCCACTCGTCCTCGAAGCGGGCAGGGAACAACTCGACGACCGACCGCAGCAGGTCGGCAGGGAGGTCGAGGCCCCGCTCGTCGACCACCTGACGCCAAGCGTCGAGCCGGATCTCCACGGCACCCGGCACGCTGACAAGCAGCGTGTTCCAAAGATCGAAGGTGACGGCACGCCACCCCCCAGCAGGAGGAACCGAACCCTCCGGCAAGGTCGGGAATGGAGTCAGGAGCGACACACGCCGTCTGCGACAGCCGCTGCGGCAACGGCTTCGGCGACGGCCATCGGCACCGACTTGTCGAAAACCGACGGCACGACGAACTTCGGCGACAGGTCCGCTTCGGGCACCGAGTCGGAGATCGCCCTGGCGGCCGCCAGCTTCATGTTCTCGGTGATGTCCGTGGCGCCGGCGTCCAGCGCACCCCGGAAGATCCCCGGGAACGCCAACACGTTGTTGATCTGGTTGGGGTAGTCGCTGCGGCCCGTCGCCATAACGGCGGCGAGCCCATCGGCCTCCTCGGGCCGGATCTCCGGATCGGGGTTGGCCATTGCGAACACCAGGGGATCGGTACTCATGTTGCGCAGGTCGGCCGCAGTGAGCAGATCGGGTGCGCTGAGGCCGATAAAGGCACCTGCTCCGTGGAGCACGTCATGGATGCTGCCCATCTTGCGATCGGGGTTCGTGTTGGCGGCAAACCATTCCTTGGCCTCGTTCAGGTCGCCGCGCCCGGCGTAGACGGCACCGACGCTGTCGACTCCGACAATCTCACCGACACCTGCATCGATCAGGATCCTGCCAACGGCCATGCCTGCGGCGCCGACCCCCGAGATCACAACCGACAGGTCGCCGATGTCGACGCCTGTCAACTCCAAAGAATTCCACAGCGCCGCCAGGGTGACCACGGCCGTGCCGTGTTGATCGTCGTGGAACACCGGGATGTCGAGCGCCGCCTTGAGCGCCTGCTCAACCTCGAAGGCGCCGGGCGCCTTGATGTCCTCGAGGTTGATGCCACCGAACGTGGGTGCCAGGCGGATGACAGTTTCGATGATCTCGTCGGATGAACTGGTGTTGATACACACCGGGAACGCATCGACTCCGGCAAACTCCTTGAACAGCAGCGCCTTGCCCTCCATCACCGGCATTGCCGCCTCCGGACCGATGTCGCCCAGACCCAGCACCGCCGAACCATCGGAGACGATGGCGACCGTGTTCTTCTTGATGGTGAGGTCGTGGGCCCGGCGGGGATCGTCGTGGATGGCCATGCAGATACGGGCTACGCCCGGCGTGTACGCCATCGACAGGTCGTGCATATCGCTGACCGGTGCCAGTGGAAGCACCTCGATCTTGCCTCCCTCGTGCATGTGGAACGTGCGATCGAACCAGAACACGAGGTCGACGCCCTCGAGGGCCTCGACCGCCGCAACCACACCCCTGACATGGTCCTCGTCACTGCAGTTGACGACCACGTCGTTGACGAGAACCTCGCCACGGACGTCGAATCCGCCCATCGACACGATGTTGGCGCCCGCCTCGCCGATGGCAGTGGCGAGACGCCCCAGGGTGTTGGGCACATTGGCCAACTCGACGTGGAGGTCGATCGAATAGGCGGCAGTCGGCAGGTAGGGCATGGGGGCTGAGCCTACGGGTCGGCTACCGGCGATGCCCGGGTCAGGGACCTTCGTAGGGAAAGCCCAGATCCAGTGCGGTGACGAGCGGGTGGAAGGCGATGCCTGCCGCCTCAGCCAGCGCTCCACAGGTGCCGCCGCGGTCGA
The DNA here is from genome assembly GCA_014381945.1 of Actinomycetota bacterium. Taxonomy (GTDB): domain Bacteria; phylum Actinomycetota; class Acidimicrobiia; order Acidimicrobiales; family MedAcidi-G1; genus S20-B6. The sequence goes on along the minus strand of JACNKQ010000032.1, from coordinate 18,761 downwards.
CGATCGGGAGAATCATCACCGGCTCGGCGCCCAGTGCCCGGACCACTTCGGCGGCCTCCAGCGGGGATTTCCCCCGCGTGACGACGTCCTCACAGATCACGACCCGGTCTCCGGGCTCGAGCGCACCCGCCAGCCGGCCTTGGACACCGTGGCCCTTCGACTCCTTGCGGATGCTGAACGACCGCAGCGAGCGCCCCCGGGTGGCAGCGACCGCTGCGATACCGAACGCCACCGGGTCGGCCCCGGCGGTGAGACCACCGATGGCCGTCACGTCGTCGGGAATGACGGCCAGCGCCGCATCGGCGACCAGCAACAGCCCCTCGGGACGACAGACCGTCTGCTTGCCGTCGCAGAACCAGGTGCTCCCACGGCCGCTCTTGAGCGTGAACTCACCCGTCTGCACGGCGTGGACCATGAGGTGGTCGATCAGTGCCGGGTCCGGTCCGGGAGACGCTCGTGTCACGGCTCGGAACCTAGCGGCGCAGATCGACCTGGCCGGAGCCGTCGACCAGTTCGCCGATGACCCCGGCCCGCCGGTCGTGGGCAGCAAGAGTGGCAATGACCCCGTCGGCCTCGTGGCCGGGAACCGCCAGCACCATCCCGATGCCCAGGTTGAACACCTTCGCCATCTCGTCGTCGGCTACTCCTCCCAGCGCCTGGAGCTCCCGGAAGATACGGGGCGCCTCCCAGGCAGTGGCGTCGACGACGGCGTCGACCGCATCGCCCAGTACACGGGGCAGGTTGCCGGGCAGGCCACCGCCGGTGATGTGGGCAACGGCGTGCACCTCGTGGGCGGCGAGGGTGGCCACCACCGCCGGGGCGTAGATCACGCTCGGCGCCAGCAGTTCGTCGACCAGCGACGACTCGGAACCCTCCCAGGCGGGATCATCGAGCGACAGCCCGGCCACCTCGAACACGATTCGACGGGCAAGCGAGAAGCCGTTCGACCGCAGGTTCGGCGACTCGATCCCGACGAGGGTGTCGCCGGCGGCCACGCTGCTGCCGTCGAGCACCTCGTCACGCTCGACAGCACCAACCGAGAAGCCCACCAGGTCGAACTGGTCGGCTTCCATCACCCCGGGGTGCTCGGCCATCTCACCCCCGATCAGCGCGCAGCCGGCCTCGCTGCACCCGGCGGCGACGCCCGCCACCAGTTGCTCCATGGCCACAGGGTCGAGTCGGCCGACCGCTACGTAGTCGAGGAAGAACAGCGGAGCGGCACCCACGCACACCAGGTCATCGACGCACATGGCGACAAGATCGCGGCCGATCGTGTCGAACCGTCCCGCCTGGCGGGCGATCTCGGCCTTGGTCCCGACCCCGTCGGTCGTCGACACCAGCAGTGGATCGCGAAAGCCTGACCTGCCGATGTCGAAGAGGCCGCCGAACCCGCCAATGTCACCGACCACCTCGGGCCGGTAGGTGGATCGCACGTGGGGGATGATGCGCCGCACGGCATCCTCGCCGGCATCGAGGTCGACGCCCGCCGACCGGTAGTCCTCGGCCACGGTCACCTCAGGTGCGGTCGAAGAGCCGGGCAGCGTCCTCGACGGGCAACCCGCGCTCAGGATCGTCGACCAGCACGGGCATGGCCCGTTCCGGCGCCGATGAATCGTCGGGATGTTCGAGCAACTGCTTCGAGAGGTTGACGGGTATCTCGATCGGGTACTCGCCTGTCAGGCAGGCGGAGCAGAAGCCGGCGCCGACGGCCCCCGTGGCCTCGAGCAGTTGGTCGAGCACCAGATAGCTGAGCGAATCGACGTCCAGGTACTCGCGGATCTCGTCGACCGTGAGGTTGGCCGCAAGCAACTCACCCCGGGAACCCGTGTCCATGCCGTAGAAGCACGGCCAGCGGTAGGGCGGTGACGACACGCGCAGGTGGACCTCCTTCGCTCCGGCGTCGCGCAGCATGCGCACCATCGAACGGGTCGTGGTTCCCCGCACGATCGAATCGTCGACGACGATCAGGCGCTGACCCTCGATGTTGTCCCGCAGCGGGTTGAGCTTCATGCGCACGGCCGCCGACCTCAGTGCCTGTGTGGGTGCGATGAACGTGCGCCCGATGTAACGGTTCTTGACGAGGCCGTGGCCGAAGTCGATGCCGGACCGGCGTGCGTAGCCCTCGGCCGCCGGGATACCCGACTCGGGCACGCCCATCACCAGATCGGCATCGACCGGCGCCTGCTCGGCGAGCTCCTCTCCCATCCGGACACGCGCATGGTGGACGCTTTGTCCGTAGAGCACGGCGTCGGGACGGGCGAAGTAGATGAACTCGAAGAGACAGAGACGGGGATCGACCTCGACGTGGGCGAACGGACGCAGGGACCGGCAGCCTGTGCGATCGATGACGACGACCTCTCCGGGCTCGAGTTCGCGGACGAAATGTGCGCCGATCACGTCGAGTGCAGGCGACTCGGAGGCGAGCACCCAGCCCCCGTCGAGGCGACCCAGGCACAACGGCCGGAACCCGTTCGGATCGCGTACGCCGATGATGCGCTCACGGTCGGCGAAGACGAGTGAGAAGGCACCCTTCAGTCGGGGCAGCACCTCGGCCAGTGCCAGCTCGAACGCCTCGCCGGGCTCCAGGTCGTGCAGGGCGAGCAGTGAAGTGGTGAGGAGCTCAGCCATGAGGTCGGTGTCGGAGGTGACGGTGCCGGGCAGCATCCCGGCCTCGGCGGCCAACGCCTCGGTGTTGACAAGGTTGCCGTTGTGTCCGAGGGCGAACTCGACGTGGTCGACGCCCCGGTACACGGGTTGGGCGTTGCGCCAGGTACTCGAACCGGTCGTCGAATAGCGGGTGTGGCCGATGGCGAGGTCGCCGGAGAGGGCCGAGAGTGTCCGGTCGTCAAAGGCGTTCGAGACAAGGCCCATCTCCTTGACGACGGTGAGCGTGTCGCCGTCGCTGACCGCCATGCCGGCCGATTCCTGGCCGCGGTGCTGGAGGGCGTAGAGGCCGAGGTAGGTGAGGTGGGCGACCGGCTGTCCGGGGGCGAACACCCCGAAGACGCCGCAGGCCTCTCTGGGGGTGTCGTCGTACTCGTCGTGCCTGCCGTGGTCGAGAGGGACGAGGTGCGGGCGCAACACGGATGCCAGCCTACCGGTGGCCACCAGAACGGTCCGGATGCTCAACGGCTGGACGTGCCGACACCGAGCGCCTCTGGCAATCGGTCGGTGAACGCCGAGACGACCTCGTCGAGCGCGATGTCGAACAGGCCCTTGACCGTGAACCGGTCACCGCCGACCAGGCCGATTCGCGAAGTCGGCACACCTGCCACCCCGGTCCGTTCGAGCACCTCTACGAGCCAGTCCGGGTGCACGGCGACGACGACCCGACCGGGGGCCTCCCCGAACAGCGCCCGGTGGTCGGCCACCCGGGCGACATGCACCCCGATACCTGAACGGACCGCCATCTCGGCAAGCGCCACGCCGAGACCGCCCGACGAGACGTCGTGTACGCCGTCGACGAGGCCTTCGATCACCAGGCCCCGGACCAACTCTGCTACTGCTGCCACCATCGTCAGGTCGAGTTCTGGCAGCCTTCCGCCGGGTGCGCCTTGTGCACAACCCCAGCGGGAACCACCGAGCCCGGCCGCCTCGGGACCGAGCAGCAGCAGGCGATGGCCGTCGACGAGGGTGGCCCCCGGCGGGCGCCGCTCAAGTCGGTCGACGATGCCGAGCAGGCCGATGACCGGCGTGGGATCGATGTCGGTGCCGGCCGACTCGTTGTAGAGGCTGACGTTGCCGCCGACGACGGGCACGTCCAGCACCCGACATGCCTCGGCCATGCCGTCGACGGCCTCGGAGAGTTGCCACATCACCTCGGGATGCTCCGGGTTGCCGAAGTTGAGGCAGTTGACTACCGCCAGGGGGCGGGCTCCCACGCAGGCCAGGTTCAGGAGCGACTCGGCGACCAGCATCGCCGTGCCCCGGCGGGGATCGACGGCACACCACCGGTGGTTGCCGTCGGTGGTCAGCGCCAGACCTCGGCCGGTGTCGGCACCGGTGCCCGGGTGCTTGAGCCGAAGGACCGTGGCGTCGTCGCCGGGGCCGACCACGGTGTTGAGGAACAACTGATGGTCGTACTGACGGTAGACCCATGCCGGGTCGACAAGCAGGTCGAGCAGGTCGGCACCAGGATCGCCCGGGGCCCCGAGATCGTCGGCGGACGGGCCGAGCGGGGCGTCGGGCGCCCGGCGGGGACGGTCGTAGAGGGGAGCGTCCTCGTGGAGCGATGCGGCCGGTACGTCGGCCAGCACCTCGCCGTCGAATCCGTCGAGGATCCTCAGGGCGCCGCCGTCGGTGACGCGGCCGATGACGGCGGCCCGCACCTCCCAGCGTTGGCAGATCTCGAGGACCCGGTCGAGGCCGTCCGGCTCGACGATCGCGAGCATGCGCTCCTGCGACTCGCTGGTCATGACCTCGTGCGGCTCCATGCCGGGCTCGCGACGCGGCACGGCCGACACGTCTACGTCCATGCCGACACCACCCCGGGAAGCGGTCTCGCTGGTGGCACAGGTCAGGCCGGCACCGCCGAGGTCCTGGATGCCGACAACGAGCCCCTCGTCGAGCAGGGCCAGGCAGGCCTCGATGAGGCGCTTCTCCTCGAAGGGGTCGCCGACCTGGACGCTGGGACGCTTGTCGGCGTCGGACTCCTCGGAGAAGCCCGCCGAGGCGAGGACGCTGACGCCGCCGATGCCATCGCGGCCCGTGGAGGATCCGAGCAGCACTGCCAGGTTGCCTACGCCCGAAGCCTGGCCGAGCACCAGGCGCTCGGTGGGAAGCAGGCCGAGGCACAACACGTTGACGAGCGGGTTTCCCCGGTAGGTGGCATCGAAGACGGTTTCGCCGCCGACCGTCGGCACACCGACGGCGTTGCCGTAGCCGGACACGCCGGAGACCACCCCCTCGGCAATCCAGCGGCTGCGGGGGTCGTCGATGGGGCCGAAGCGCAGCGGATCCATGAGGGCTATGGGACGGGCGCCCATGGTGAAGATGTCGCGGAGGATTCCGCCAACCCCGGTGGCCGCACCCTGGTAGGGCTCGATTGCCGACGGGTGGTTGTGGGACTCGATGCGGATGGCGGCGGCGATGCCATCGCCGACGTCGACCACTCCGGCGTTCTCACCAGGGCCGACGAGCACCCACGGCGCATCCGTCGGGAGTCGCCTGAGGTGGATCCGGCTGCTCTTGTAGGAGCAGTGCTCCGACCACATCACGGAGTACATGGCCAACTCCAGCGGGTTGGGCGCCCGGCCGAGGATCCCGTCGATGGTGGCAGCCTCGTCGTCGGTCAGCCCGAGTGCCCGGTGGAGGGGTTCGCTCACGGCGGTGCACCGTAGCGGTCCGGAATCACCGGCCGGGGCGACCCGTCAGGCGGTGGCTGCGTTCCAGGTGGTCGGACCCCGACTCGCAGGGCCTGACGCTCGACCGGAGCTGTTGACGAGAAATGGATTGATATCAAATACCAGACTTTCAATCGTCTTCCCAAGCCTTTAGCCTCCCGTGCGAACATCAGATTTCAACAAATACAAACAACCGATTCAGGAGTACAAATGCCCCGCCAGAAGATGTCCGAAGCGGAGAAGACCGAAACCAGGGCAGTACGCGACTATCTCAAGGTGCTCGAGGCCAACCAGCCCAGGCGCGGTCGCAAGCGCACCCCGGCAAGCATCCGAAAGCAGATCGACGGCACCGCCGTCGCAATGGAAGGTGCCTCAGCCACCAAGCGCCTAGCCCTCGTCCAGCAGCGCCTCGACCTCGAAACCGAACTGGACCGACTCGAAAGCGCCGGATCCGTGGACATGGGTGCCCTCGAAACTGCGTTCGCCGACAACGCAGCCTCATACGGCGGAAGGCGCGGAATCTCCTACGCCGCATGGCGTGAGGTGGGCGTGCCCTCTCCGGTGCTCAAGGCCGCCGGTATCCGGCGCTCTACCTGACCTGGTCGCGGTCCACCGCCCTCAGGCGGCCGCTGCCAGCAGGGAGCGGATCAGCACCTCGCCATCGGTGCTGCCCAACAACTCGCTACACGCCCGCTCGGGGTGGGGCATGAGGCCGACAACATTGCGGGCTTCATTGCAGATCCCGGCAATGTCGTCGATCGAACCGTTCGGGTTCCCTACATAGCGCAGGACTATGCGATCTTCGTCGCGCAACTGCTGCAGGGTTGACATATCGCATGTGTAATTGCCCTCGAAATGGTTGATCGGAATCGAGAGTTCCGCTCCAGCGACAGCCGACCCGGTGAGCGATGATTCCGTCGTTTCTACACGAACCGTCGTGGGTCGACAGAGGAACTTGAGGCCACGGTTCTTCTGCAACGCACCCGGCAGCAATCCGGCCTCGGTGAGAACCTGGAAGCCGTTGCAGATGCCGAGGACAGGCCCACCGTCAACGGCGAACCGGGCGACTGCTGCCATGGCCGGCGAGAAGCGGGCGATGGCCCCCGGACGCAGGTAGTCACCGTGGGCGAACCCGCCCGGCACGATGACAGCATCGACACCCGACAGGTCGTCGTCGCCGTGCCACAGGAGCCGACCGGTGCCACCCAGGCCGTTGACCGCTTCGACGGCGTCCATCTCGCAGTTGGTGCCGGGAAACACGACCACCCCGACGACGGTGCTCACGTGCCGGGCTCCGGGGAGGCTTCTGCTACCAGCGCCTCGACCGTCAACTCGGCGTCCTCGATGACCGGGTTGGTGAGGAACGACTCCGTCAACTCTGCCGCTGCCTCGCGGGCCGCTCCTACGTCAGCGGCTTCGATCGTGAACCGGATCGTCTTGCCGACGGTGACCCCGCCGATCCCCTCGTAGCCGAGCACCGGCAATGCACGTTCGATGGTGGCGCCGGCAGGGTCCGAGATTCCGTCCCGCAGGCGGATGTCGACGAGTACCGAGAACTGCATGGTTCAGGCTCCCTGTGTCCCGGGCCAGTCGGCAAACGACCGGCCGGTGATGCGTTCGTACGCCTCGATATAGCGCTGCGAGGTGGCTGCGACGACCTCGGCGGGCAGAGGTGGCGGCGGCGGCTGCTTGTCCCAGTCGAGGCTGTCGAGGAAGTCGCGCACCGGTTGCTTGTCGAACGACGGTGGCGTGGCACCCGGCTCCCACCGGTCGGCCGGCCAGAAACGCGACGAATCGGGGGTGAGGACCTCGTCGGCCAGGACCAGCCGGCCTTCGACGAGGCCCATTTCGAACTTGGTGTCGGCGATGATGATCCCCCGCTCGGCGGCCCAGTCGGCGCCCCGCCGGTAGCACTCGAGCGACACGGCACAGGCCTGCCCGGCGAGGTCGGCGCCGATCAGGTCGACGGCCTCTGCGAACGAGATGTTGATGTCGTGCCCCTCGTCAGCCTTGGTCGACGGGGTGAACACGGGTTCGGGAAGGCGGTCGGCTTCGAGCAGGCCCTCGGGGAGCACCGAGCCGTGCATGGTTCCGTGGGTGCGGTACTCCTTCCAGGCCGAGCCGGTGATGTAGCCGCGCACGATGCACTCGATCGGAAGCATCTCGGCCCTGCGGCAGAGCATGGTGCGCCCGGCAAGGTCGGTGGCCCCCTCAGTGCCCGGGGCGTCGGCCGGGTCGGTGGACACAAGGTGTCCCGGTACCACATCGGCCAGCAGGTCGAACCAGAACGCCGACATGGCGGTGAGCACACGGCCCTTGTGCGGGATGGGCTCGTCCATCACGACGTCGAAGGCGGAAATGCGGTCTGAGGTGACCATGAGGAGCCGGTTGTCGCCGGCATCGAAGATGTCGCGTACCTTGCCCGAGTGGACGTACGGAAGGTCGATGTCGAGGCTCAACGCGGCTCCGGCTGGTGTCTGGGAAGGTTCAGAGGATGGGTTCCGGATCGTAGGCGGCTGCAGCGGGGCGGGCGGCGACCACCTCGCCGATGCGTTCGATCACCGCCTCGACCTGCCTGCCTGCCGTGCCGACGAACACACACGGGTCGGCCAGGAGGTCGTCGAGGGCGTCCCGGTCGACGGGTAGCCGATCGTCGGAGGCGAGGCGGTCGAGCAGGTCGGTCTCGGCGACGCCGTCCTCGCGCCGGGCAAGGGCGGCGGCTACGGCGTGCTCGAGGATGACCTCGTGGGCGGCCTCGCGGCCCATTCCCGCTCGGACCGCGGCGACGAGGAAACGGGTCGTGGCCAGGAACGGCAGGTACTGGCGCAGTTCCCGTTCGACCACGGCCGGATATGCGCCGAAGTCATCGAGCACCGTGAGGAAGGTCTGGAACAGGCCGTCGGCCGCGAGGAAGGCGTCGGGCAGGGCGACCCGGCGTACCACCGAGCAGCTCACGTCGCCCTCGTTCCACTGGTCGCCGACGAGGGCGCCGACCATGGCGAGGTGGCCGCGCAGGACGACAGCGAGCCCGTTGACCCGCTCGCAGGAGCGTGCGTTCATCTTGTGGGGCATGGCCGAAGACCCGACCTGGCCGGGGGCAAAGCCCTCGGTTGCAAGCTCGTGGCCGGCCATGAGCCTGATGGTGCGGGCCAGGTTTGCCGGCCCCCCGGAAGCCTCGACGAGCGCCGATACGACATCGAAGTCGAGCGACCGTGGGTAGACTTGGCCGACCGAGTCGAGGACGTTGGCGAAGCCCAGGTGGGCGGCGACACGGCGTTCGAGCTCTGCCACACGGTCGACATCACCGTCGAACAGGTCGAGCAGGTCCTGCTGGGTTCCGACCGGACCCTTGAGGCCCCGTAGCGGATAGGCGCCGAGCAGGTCGCTCAGGCGGCGGTGGGCCACCAGGAGTTCCTCGGCCGCTGTGGCGAAGCGCTTGCCGAGGGTCGTCGCCTGGGCCGCGACATTGTGGCTGCGTCCCGCCATCACCAGGTCGGTGTGCTCGGCGGCGAGGCGCCCTAGCCGGGCGAGGGTGGCGACCACCCGGTCGAGCACCAACTCGAGACTGCGGCGGACCTGGAGTTGCTCGACGTTCTCTGTGAGGTCGCGCGAGGTCATGCCCTTGTGGATGTGCTCGTGGCCGGCAAGGGCGCAGAACTCCTCGATGCGGGCCTTCACATCGTGGCGGGTGAGCTCTTCCCGCTGTCGGATCGACTCCAGGTCGACCTGGTCGACCACCGCCCGGTGGTCGGCGACGACCCCGTCGGGAATGTCGATGCCGAGGTCCTGCTGGGCCTCGAGGACGGCCACCCAGAGCTCGCGCTCGAGCACGACCTTGCCCTCGGCCGACCAGAGTTCGGCCATGGGCCGGCTGGCATACCGGGAAGCGAGGACGTTTTCCACGGGTCGGCGGGCTCCGCTGTCAGCGGGGCCGCATCTCCTCGCGGTGGGCCTCGAGTTCGGCGATCAGGGACGGGTCGTCGACGGCGAGCATCTGGACCGCCAGCAGGGCGGCGTTCATGGCACCGTCGACGGCGACGGTCGCGACGGGGATGCCCCGCGGCATCTGCACGGTGGCGAGGAGTGAGTCCCAGCCGTTGATGGCTCCGCCGGAAAGTGGCACGCCGATGACCGGCAGCGTGGTGTGGGCGGCGACGGCGCCGGCCAGGTGGGCGGCCATGCCGGCGCCACAGATGATGGTGGTGTAGCCGTTGTCGCGGGCCGAGCGGGTGAACTCGGCCACCTCGGCGGGGCTGCGGTGTGCCGACATCACCCGCACGTCGGCCTCGATGCCGTAGCGCTCGAGGGTGGCCGCCGCCGGTGCCATCTTGTCGGCGTCGTTGGGCGAGCCCATGAGGATCGCGACCCGCCTGTTCGGGGACTCGGTCATGTGGCTTCTCCTCCGTTGGATGGTTCGGTCAGTCTGCCGCGGCGACCGTGGGTGCGGCGGCAATGTCGGTTCGGCGTTGCATGCCGGGCCAGGAGATGGCGTCGGCTCCGGTGTAGGCGCGCTCACGGGCTTCAGCAACCGTGGGACCCTGTCCGGTGACGGCCAGCACGCGACCCCCTGCCGTGGTGAGTTTCCCGCCGGACGCCGCCACGCCGGCACAGAACACGGTGACATCGTCGAGGGCGTTCGCCTCGTCGAGTCCATGGATCGGATCACCGGTTCGCGGCGAAGCAGGGTAGCCCTCGGTGGCACAGACGACCGTGACGGCGGCGCCCTCGTCGAAGGCCGGTGCTTCACCCAGCGAACCCCCGGCGGCGGCGACCAGCAGGTCTGTGAGGCTGTCCACCATCCGAGGCAGCACGACCTGGGCCTCGGGATCGCCGAAGCGCACGTTGTACTCGAGCACCTTCGGGCCGGTCGGCGTGAACATGAGCCCGCAGTAGAGGACGCCCCGGTAGTCGATGTCCTGGCGCCGGAGGGCGGCGATGGTGGAGCCGACCGCCTCGTCCATCAACGAACCGACGATCGCGTCGGTGGCCACGGGCACCGGCGAGTAGGCACCCATGCCGCCGGTGTTGGGGCCGATGTCACCGACGCCGATGCGCTTGAAGTCCTGGGCGGGGGCGAGCGGCACGGCGGTCGTGCCGTCACAGATGGCCAGCAGCGAGAGTTCGGGTCCGCTGAGGCCCTCCTCGATCACCACGGTCCGTCCGGCGTCCCCGAAGGCATCACCCGAGAGGTAGGAGCGAACGGCGTCGACCGCCTCAGAGCGATCTTCGGTGACAAGCACTCCCTTGCCTGCGGCCAGGCCGTCGGTCTTGACCACGAACAGGTCAGCCATGGTGTCGAGGAAGGCGAGGGCGGCCGTCTCGTCGGTGAAGGCCCCGTGCTGGGCCGTGGGGACGCCGGCATCGACGAGCACGTCCTTCATCCAGGCCTTGGAGCCCTCCAGGCGGGCGCCGTCCGCTCCCGGTCCGAACACGAGCCGGCCCGCGGCCCGCAGGCGGTCGGCGAGGCCGTCGACCAGCGGCGCCTCGGGGCCCACGACGAACAGGTCTGCGTCGACCTCCTCGGGCGGCGTGGCGACCGACCCGGGGATGCCGGGGTTGCCGGGGGTGACGAGCACATCGGCATCCCGGCCGAGGACGTGTGCGAGGGCGTGCTCGCGCCCGCCCGAACCGACTACGCAGACCCGCACGACCTGGACCCGTTCAGCTCTGGTTGCCGAACTGGATGACCTGGTCGCGACCTGGTCCGACGCCGACCATGCCGATCGGTACGCCTACCTGTTCCTCGATCAGGGAAAGGTAGGCCTCGGCCTCGGCAGGCAACTCGGACCGGGACCTGACTTCGGAGAGGTCCTGCTTCCAGCCGGGCATCTCGACATAGACGGGCTCGGCGTGGTGGAGCACCGTCTGGTGGTAGGGGAGCTGCTCGTGGCGCTCGCCTTCGGCGTCGTAGGCGACGCACACCTTGATGGTGTCGAGCCCATCGAGGACGTCGAGCTTGGTGATGGCCAGTTCGGACAGCGAGTTGACGCGAGCGGCGAATCGGAGCATGACGGCATCGAGCCAGCCGGGTCGGCGGCGACGTCCGGTGTTGGTGCCGTACTCATGGCCGACGTCGACCAGGTGGTCGCCGACCTCGTCGAACAGTTCGGTCGGGAAGGGACCGGCGCCGACGCGGGTGACGTAGGCCTTGGCGATGCCGATGACCCGGTCGATGTGGCGGGGGCCGACCCCGGCCCCGGTGCATGCTCCGCCCGCCACCGGGTTGGAGGACGTGACGAACGGGTAGGTGCCATGGTCGAGGTCGAGGAACGTGGCCTGGGCGCCCTCGAGGAGAACGTGGTGGCCGGCCTCGAGTTGGTCGTGGATGAGCGAGACGGTGTCCGCGATGAGCGGCGCCATACGGGGTGCGCAGGTGCCGAGGTACTCGTCTGCGATCTCGTCACCGTCGACCGGCAGACGGTTGAAGACCCGTGTGAGCACCCGGTTGTGGTGCTCGAGGGCGGCGTCGAGCTTGGTGCGGAAGATCTTCTCGTCGAGCAGGTCCTGGACCCGCAGCCCGACCCGCATGGAGCGGTCGGCGTAGGCCGGGCCGATGCCGCGCTTCGTGGTGCCGATCCTGTTCTTGCCCAGGTGGCGTTCGTGGAGGGCGTCGAGTTCCTGGTGGTACGGGAGGATCAGGTGCGCGTTGCCGCTGACCCGCAGCCGGTGGGTGGAGACGCCACGCGACTCGAGCATGTCCATCTCGGCGAGCAGGACCCGGGGGTCGACAACGACGCCGTTGCCGATGACCGGCGTGACGTGTTCATAGAGGACTCCGCTGGGGACGAGTTGCAGGGCGAAGGACTCACCGTCGACGACGAGGGTGTGGCCGGCGTTGTGTCCGCCCTGGTAGCGGACGACCATGGAGGTCTCGCCGGCGACGAGGTCGGTGAACTTGCCCTTGCCCTCGTCGCCCCACTGTGTCCCGACCACTACAGTCGCGGGCACGGCACCTCTCCTTGTGATTGCTGGTGCTTACGGACAGAGCCTATCGGAGCCCGAACGCAGCGACGGCAGTTGACACGGGACACGGCCACACCTGGGGCAACCACGCAGGGTCACCAGATGTTGAGCGGCCTGCGCGCATTATCTGGCGTATCCACACCCCCTGTGGAAAAGCCCGGAAAACCCGACGGCGACCGGGGGAGCACTGGGGATTGCAACACGCCCGTAATACGCAGATCGTCGCCTGACCGATCGCAAAACCGCAGGTCACGCCAATTTTCCACAGGGCGCCCGAACCCCGGAGAGGGGCCGATCCGCCGAACCCGACGTGGCTCAGGTGCGCCGATCGCGGCGGTAGAGGGTGACGCTCTGGCGGATCGGGACCAGGTCTCGCCGGTACTGCCTGTGTACCTCGGCCACGGCCTGTGTGCCCCTGCTACGGGTCGACTCGATCTCTGCGTGGAGTCGAGCCACCTCGGCCTCGAGTGCGAGCACCCGCTTGACGCCCTCGAGGTTGAGGCCGACGGCGGTGAGGTCGGAGATGCGCTGGAGCAGGGCGATGTCGGCGTCGCTGTACCGGCGGTTGCCGCCCGTGGTGCGGGCCGGATCGACCAGCCCCCGGCGTTCGTAGATGCGCAGCGTCTGGGGGTGCATGCCAGACAGCTCGGCAGCCACCGAGATCACGTAGATGGCCTGGTCGGGTCCTGGGCGGTTGCTCATCGGCGTCATCCTGTCCATCATCCTGTCAGGTCGTTTCGAAGCTCGCCACCAGCAGCCCCCATAGCGTCTGCGAGCGACTCGACTGCAGAGCGCTCACCCTGAGTGGTCGACTCGGGTACGAACACCTCGACGGTCACGAGCAGGTCGCCCTTCCGTAGATCTGTCTGCACCCCCCGGCCCTTGACCCTGAACGTCCGGCCACTGCGCGTGCCGGCAGGAACCTTGAGGGTCACCGGTCCATCGTCAAGAGTCGGCACCGACACCTCGGCGCCGAGTACTGCCTCAGGGTAGGTGATCGGGACGGTGAGCATGAGGTCTGCACCCCGACGATCGAACAGGTTGTGGGGCGAGACGGTTACCAGGACAAAGAGGTCGCCGGCGGGACCGCCATGACCGGGTCCACCGCGTCTCGGGATCCTGAGCCGTTTGCCGTCCTCCACGCCGGGCGGAATATTGAACTCGACGCGGCGGGGCCGCCGTTCGATCCCCGCTCCCTGGCAGGAACCACACGGGTCGTCGACCATCAGGCCACGTCCACCGCACTGGCCACAGGGTCGGCTGAACGAAAAGGGGCCCTGGTTCTCGGCCTGGACGCCCTGGCCGCCGCAGGCTTTGCAGGTACGCGGTCGGGTGCCTGGCCGGGCGCCGCTTCCGGAGCATGTTGTGCAGGGAGCGTCGCTGACGAGGTTGATCGCTGTGGTGAGGCCGTGTGCCGCATCCTCGAACGAGAGTGTCAGCCGGGTTTCGAGGTCGACACCACGACGGGCGGGCCGGCCGCCACGTCCGCCCATTCCGCCTCCCTGGCCGAAGAGTCCGCCGAACAGGTCGCCCAGGTCGAAGTGGCCGCCCATGCCGCCCGGGCTGAACCCGCCGGGGCCACCTGCTCCACCGGGACCCCCGAAGCCGCCCATCGGGCCCATCGTCCGGACCTCGTCGTACTCGCGGCGCTTGTCGTCATCGCCGACGACGCCGTAGGCGGCTGAGACCTCCTTGAAGCGGGCCTCGGCTGCTGCGTCATCCGGATTGGCGTCCGGGTGCAACTTGCGGGCGAGCTTCCGGTAGGCCTTGGTGATCTCCTTGGCGGAGGCCTCCTTCGAGACGCCGAGCGCGGCGTAGTAGTCCTTCTCGAACCACTCGCGTTGTGGAGCCATGGTGTTCCTGTCTCCGGTCAGCCCCGGACCTTGACCATCGCCGGCCGCAGGATTCGCCCATCCCAGCCATAGCCACGGCGCATCACCTCGATCACGATCTGGGCACCGCCCTCGGAATCGTCGCCGACGGGTTCGTGCACGACGGCCTCGTGGAGGTTCGGGTCGAATGGGGCGTCGAGTGGGTCGATGACCTCGAGGCCTACTGGTTCGAGGGCGGTGACCAGCGCAGACCGGATCGCCTCGGCGGCGGTGTCTCCATGGCTGACAGCCAGGTCACAGGCATCGAGCACCGGAAGCAGGCGCTCGGCCACGTCGCTGCGGGCTCGTCCGGCGACCTCCCGATTGCGCCTGTCGGTCTGCTTGCGGAAGTTGGCGAACTCGGCGCTGACCCTCTGGAGGTCGGCGAGGTACATCTCGCCGGCGGCCTCGGCCATCTCGAGCGGGGTGGGCTCAGGGAGCCCTTCGGCGTCCGGGTCGACGGGTTCCGCCTCGGCGGCGTCGCTCACTGTTCGTCGACGATTTCGGCGTCGACCACATCGTCGTCGCCTCCGAAGTCGGCGTCGCCCATGCCCTGATCGCCCATCCCTGCGTCGCCGGCCTGTTGGGCGGCGTCGTAGAGACGCTGGCCGAACTCCTGGCTGGCAGTCAGCAGGGCCTCGGTGGCGCTGCGGATCTCGTCGGTGTCCTCGCCGTCGAGCACCTTCTTGAGGGCCTCGAGCTTCTCTGTGACGTCGGAGGTCTCGTCGTCGGTGAGTTGGTCACCCTGATCGGCGAGGAGCTTCTCGGTCTGGTAGACGAGGTTGTCGCCGTTGTTGCGGACCTCGGCCTCCTCGCGACGCCGCCGGTCTTCGTCGGCATGGGCCTCGGCATCGCGGACCATTTCGTCGATGACGTCACGGTCGAGCGACGACTGACCGGTGATGGTCATCGACTGCTCGTTGTTGGTAGCACGGTCCTTGGCGGCCACGTGGACGATGCCGTTGGCGTCGATGTCGAAGGTGACCTCGATCTGGGGGACTCCACGGGGTGCCGGTGGAAGGTCGACCAGCTGGAACTTGCCCAATGTCTTGTTGAACTGCGACATCTCGCGTTCGCCCTGGAGGACGTGGATCTCGACCGAGGGCTGGCCGTCCTCGGCGGTGGTGAACACCTCGGAGCGCTGGGTCGGGATGGTGGTGTTGCGCTCGATGAGCCTGGTCATGACGCCGCCCTTTGTCTCGATGCCGAGCGACAGGGGCGTCACGTCGAGGAGCAGGACGTCCTTGACCTCGCCCACGAGCACGCCGGCCTGAACTGCGGCACCGACGGCCACGACCTCGTCGGGGTTGACGGCCTTGGAGGGCTCACGGCCGGTCAGTTCCTGCACCAGGTCGGTGACGGCGGGCATCCGGGTCGAGCCGCCGACGAGGATGACGTTGTCGACATCGCCCTTGGCGAGCCCGGCGTCCTTGATGGCCTGTTCGAACGGGGCACGGCAACGGGCCAGCAGGTCGGCTGTGAGTTCCTGGAACTTGGCCCGGGACAGGGTGTAGTCGAGGTGCAGCGGGCCCGAGTCCGTAGCCGTGACGAACGGCAGGTTGATCTGGGTCTGCTGGACCTGCGAGAGCTCGACCTTGGCCTTCTCTGCGGCCTCCTTGAGCCGTTGGACGGCCATGGGGTCGGCGGCCAGGTCGACACCGTGGTCGTTGTTGAACGAGGTGGCGAGCCACTCGATGACCGCATCGTCCCAGTCGTCGCCACCCAACTTGGTGTCGCCGTGGGTGGCCTTGACCTCGAATACGCCGTCGCCGATCTCGAGGACGGACACGTCGAAGGTGCCACCACCGAGGTCGAACACGAGGAC
The DNA here is from genome assembly GCA_014381945.1 of Actinomycetota bacterium. Taxonomy (GTDB): domain Bacteria; phylum Actinomycetota; class Acidimicrobiia; order Acidimicrobiales; family MedAcidi-G1; genus S20-B6. The sequence goes on along the minus strand of JACNKQ010000032.1, from coordinate 2,760 downwards.
GGTGTGCTCGGAGTCGTCCTTGTCGAGGCCGTATGCGAGCGCTGCGGCGGTGGGTTCGTTGATTATGCGGAGCACCTCGAGGCCGGCGATCTCACCGGCTTCCTTTGTGGCGGTTCGCTGGGCGTCGTCGAAGTAGGCGGGGACCGTGATGACCGCCTGGTCGACGCTGGTGCCCAGGTAGGCCTCGGCGTCGCGCTTGAGCTTCTGGAGGGTGCGGGCCGAGACCTCCTGTGCCGTGTAGTCCTTGCCGTCGATGGCCTGCTTCCAGGCGGTGCCCATGTGGCGCTTGACGGAACGGATCGTGCGGCCGGGGTTGGTGATGGCCTGTCGCTTGGCCACCTCGCCGACCATGACCTCTCCGTCCTTGCCGAATGCGACCACCGAGGGGGTGGTGCGTGAGCCCTCGGCGTTGGCGATCACGACGGGGTCGCCGCCCTCGAGAACGGCGACCACCGAGTTGGTGGTTCCCAGGTCGATTCCCACGGCCTTGCCCATGTGATGTGCTCCTTTTCGTTGGATCTGCTTGCTGGATCTGCTTGCTGGATCTGCTTGTTGGATCTGCTACGGATGTTGTTTGTGTTTCGGGCACCCGCCCGGTCCCGCAGCAGGGGGGCGGCTGCGGGACCGGCGGGCACCCTAGGGGCTGAACCCCGTGTTCCCACCTGTTGTGGGCTATATGCACTCTACTATCCTAAGTGAGGTCTTAGCAACTTTTGATGGGTGCATTTTCCGGGAAACTCTGGTGGACTACAGGTGTGTCCACGCTCATCCTCCTCCGCCACGGGCAGTCCGAGTGGAACGCCGGCAACCAGTTCACGGGTTGGGTCGACTGTGACCTCACCGACCAGGGCATCGCCGAAGCCGTGGCAGGCGGGGTCCGACTGGCCGACGCCGGAATCCTCCCCGACGTGCTTCACACCTCATTGCAGGTCCGGGCCATCCACACCGCCGAACTGGCCCTGCGACGGATGGGCCGGTCGTGGATCCCGGTGCACCGGACCTGGCGCCTCAACGAGCGGCACTACGGCGACCTCACCGGCCTCGACAAGGCCGCAACCCGCGAGCGGTTCGGCGACGAACAGTTCCACGCCTGGCGCCGCGGCTACGACACCCCTCCCCCTCCGATCGCCGACGACAACCCCCACAATCCCAACGGCGACCCCCGCTACGCCGACCTCGACGAGGTGCCCCTCACCGAGTGCCTCGCCGATGTCGTCGAGCGCCTGGGCCCGTGGTGGAACGGGTCGGCGGTCCCCGACCTTGACGCCGGGCGCACCGTGCTGGTAGTTGCCCACGGCAACAGCCTCCGGGCGCTCTGCAAGCTCCTCGACGACATCAGCGACGACGACATCGCCGACCTCAACCTGCCGACCGGCACCCCGATCGTCTACGAACTGGACGCCGACCTCCGACCGCTAGAGCAGAAGCCGGTCCTCGAACGCTCGCTCGACCCCGAGGCCGCACGCGCCGCCGCCGAGGCGGTCGCCCGACAGGCGGGCTGACCACCCCGGCAGGTGATCCCAGCGACAGCGGTTCCCGGGCAGGGGCGACCTAGCCCACCGTCAGCGGCTCGTGGCCGTAGCCGGGCGTGCCGTGTTCGGCCAGATCGAGTCCCTCGAACTCCTCCTCGGGCGAGACCCGCAGGCCGATCGTCCGCTTGATGACGGCGAACAGGATCGCCGAGGTGCCGAGCACCCAGGCGGCGATCAGCACGACGCCGATGGCCTGGACGGCCAACTGCTCGAAGCCGCCACCGTAGAACAGGCCGGCGTCGGCACGGCCGAGGAAGGCGTCGTCGACGGTGGCGAACAGGCCGATGGCCAACGTTCCCCACACGCCGCACACACCGTGCACCGAGACCGCACCCACCGGATCGTCGATGCCCCTTCTCTCGATGAACAGCACCGAGTAGACGACGATCACGCCGCCGAGGAAGCCGACGATGACCGAACCCGTGAAGCTCAGAGCACCGGTGCCGGCGGTGATCGAGACGAGGCCGGCCAGGGCACCGTTGCCGGCCATGCTGACCCCCATGACCCCCGTCTTGCGCCAGATCACTGCGGCGGCCCCGAACACGCCCGCCGAGGCGGCCAGCAGGGTCGTCACGATGAGGTGGGCGACCGCCTCGTCCATGGCCAGTTCCGAACCGGCGTTGAATCCGAACCAGCCGAACCACAGGATGAACACTCCGATCACGACGAAGCCGATGTTGTGGCCGGGCATGGCCCGGGGGGCGCCGTCGGGGCCGAACTTGCCGATGCGGGGCCCCAGGAAGATCGCCCCCATCAGGGCCGCCCAACCACCGGCGCTGTGCACGATGCTCGAGCCGGCGAAGTCGCTGAACCGGGCGTCGCCGATGGCGAGGTCCGAGAGGAGGCCGTCGCCGTGCCAGAACGAGTGCACGACCACCGGATAGATGAAGCCGGTCATCACGGCGCTGAACGCCAGGTAGGCGGGGAACCTCGTGCGCTCGGCCATGGCGCCCGAGGCGATGGTGACCGCCGTGGCGGCGAACACGACCTGGAAGAAGAAAAACGACGGCGTGGCCAGCACGTCGCCGCCGCCGAGGAACGACTCGGACATCCCGGAGAGGAAGAAGTTGTCGGTGCCGATGAGGCTGCCGCCGTCGGACCCGAAGGCGAAGCCGAAGCCGACGGCCCAGAAGGCCAGCGCTCCGATCGCCATGTCGGCCAGGTTCTTGGCCATGATGTTGCCGATGTTCTTGCCCCGGGTGAGGCCGGCCTCGACCAGGGCGAACCC
>JACNKQ010000044.1 GCA_014381945.1 Actinomycetota bacterium | reverse complement strand
TTGGTCGCCGTCGACGCTGATACGGTTGAAGCTGGTGTCGGTCGCGGCCCTCAGTGCGCATTGCAGGGCGTGTTTTTCTACGTTCGCGTCGGTCAGGATGAAGGCGAGCATGGTGGCCATGTTCGGCTCGATCATTCCGGAGCCTTTGGCAAGCCCGGTGATCCGCACGGGCTTGCCGTCGATTTCAATGTCGACACTCAGGCTTTTTGGAGCCAGATCGGTGGTCATCATCGCTTCGACGGCATCGAAGCCGTGTTTCGGTGATAGCTCTTTGAAAAGGGCGTCAATTCCGGCGTCGATTTTGTCCATGGGCAGCGGCTTGCCGATGGTGCCGGTGGAGCAGACAAAGACACCTGTTGGTTCCACACCGAGGTTTCTCGCAGTATGCGCGGCCATCGCCTGGGTGTTGGCGTAGCCCTGCGGCCCGGTGCAGGCGTTGGCGTTGCCGCTGTTGAGGACCACTGCTGCGGCCTTCCCGCCGGTCGCCGCCAGGTGTTCCCGGCATATCAGCACGGGCGCGGCGGTCATCTTGTTTGATGTGAACACGCCTGCTGCTGTGACCGCTTCACCGCCGGCGGTGGCGATAAGCGCCAGGTCGGGAGCCCCGGACGGCTTGATTCCGCAGGTGGTGCCGGCTGCCATGAAGCCAGTGGTGCTGGTGACGGTCACGGGTAGAGGCCGATCGTCGGGAGGCCGGCCGCCTCGTCGAGGCCGAGTGCCAGGTTGGCGCACTGCACGGCCTGGCCGGAGGCGCCCTTGACGAGGTTGTCGATGGCGCACAGCGCCACCAGGAGGCCGGTCCGGGGGTCGACCCTGGCGGTCAGGTGGGCCGTGTTGGCGCCCAGCGTGGCCTTGGTCGACGGCGACCGCTCGTCGACCACGACGAAGGGTTCGTCGGCGTAGAAGTCGGCCAGCAGGCCGAGGGCGGCGTCGGTGTCGAGTTCGCCGGTGGGCCGTGCGTAGCAGGTGGCCAGGATGCCCCGGTTCATCGGTGCCAGGTGGGGGGTGAACAGGACCGACACGTCGTCGATGCCGGTGCCGTCAGGCGGCGTGCCGAGCACCTGTTCCATCTCGGGTGTGTGGCGGTGGCCGGACAGGCCGTAGGCGGTGTAGTCCTCGTCGACGGCGCAGAAGGTGGTGTGGGGCTTCGGGGGCCGTCCGGCGCCGGACACGCCGGTGGCGGCGTCGACAACGATGCCGGCTGGCTCGACGTGTCCTCCCCACACGAAGGGGGCGAGGGACAGGGCGGCCGAGGTCGGGTAGCAGCCGGGGACGGCGACCAGCGGCGCCCCGACGATCGTCGACCGGTATAGCTCGGGCAGGCCGTAGGCGAAGTCGGCGAGCAGTCCGGGGGCCGTGTGGGACTCGTCGTACCACTCGGGGTACAGGGAGGCGTCCCGCAGCCGGAAGTCGGCTGCCAGGTCGACCACGTGGCCGACCCGGGAGGCCAGGTCGGGGACGAGGGCCTGCGAGGCACCGTGGGGCAGGCCCAGGAACACGAGGTCGCAGCCGTCGGCTGTGGCGTCGTCGAGGGTTGCGAACTCCAGGTCGCCGTAGTGGGCGGCGAGGCTCGGGTAGAGGTCGGCGACGGCCGTGCCCGCCTGTGTGTCGCCGGTGGCGACGACGACGTCGAGGTCAGGATGGGCGGCACACAGCCGCAGCAGCTCCGCCCCGGTGAACCCCGAGGCCCCGATGATTCCTACGGAGGCCATCCCGAGATCATACAGCCATCCGTATGTTCATGCAACATGTCCATACAGCAATATGCATGGCATGTTCAGGTCAACTTCCGGCGGCGACCACGACCTTTCCCACAACCTGCCGATCGGCGATGTCCTGGAGCGCCCTCGCCGCATCGTCGAACCCGTACACGGGGTGCAGGAGCGGATCGACGGCTCCAGACTCGGCCAGGGCGAACAGCTCCCCCATCTGGCGGCCCAGGGACCCGGCATCGCGGGCCAGCGACGCACCCCAGTGCACGCCCACCACCGAATAGTTCTTCAACAGCACGTGGTTGGTGGCGATCTCCGGAATGCCGGCCACGAACCCGATCACCAGCAGGCGGCCGTTCCATGCCATACAGCGACGGACCTGCTGGAACATCTCGCCCCCCACCGGGTCGTAGGCGACATCGACTCCGCTGCCGCCGGTCAACTCGCGGACCCGCTCGACCAGGTCGTCGACCTGGCGGTGGTCGACCACCTCGTCGGCACCCAGCGCCTCGCACGCCGCCACCTTCTCCGGCCCGCCGGCCACCGCTATCACCCGCGCACCGGCCGCCAGCCCCAACTGGATCGCCGCCGAACCCGTACCGCCCGAGGCGCCGGTGACCAGCAGCGTCTCGCCCGGCTGCAGGTGCGCCCGGTCGTGCAGGGCGTACCAGGTGGTGCCGTAGTTGGTCGGCAGGGCCACCGCCTTTTCCGGGGCAATCCCGTCGGGCACCGCGAACGCCGAGGCGGCGGCGACCACCGCCTGTTCGGCAAGTGCCCCACCGAGGCACACCACCCGCTGGCCTATCTCCAGGCCAACGACGCCTTCTCCCAGTTCGGCCACGCGCCCGACCACCTCGGCGGCCGGGCTGAAGGGCAGGGGCGGCTTCACCTGGTACTCGCCGCGGCACTGCAGGACGTTGGGGAAGGCCAGGCCCACCGCCTCGATGTCCAGCACCACCCGTCCGGCACCGGCCTCCGGCGGCTCGACCTCGTCGAGGGCGAGGCGGTCGATGGGATCACCCAGTTCGTGGATCAGCCAGCTGCGCATGACGGCGAACGTAGTCGCCGCCCGCCTTCACCCGGGTGTTCGGAGGTCGACCTGCCGCCGTGGCGAGCCGTCAGCCCCGCAGGGTGGCCGGCAGCGAGCCCTGTACGGCGTCGATGCACCGCTGGCGCAGCTCGGCCACCTCGGCGTCGGTGAGCGTGCGGTCCGTGGCCTGGAGGCGCAGGGCGAAGGCGAGGCTGCGCCGCCCCTCCCCCACGGCGTCGCCCCGGTACACGTCGAACAGCGACAGGTCGACGAGCAGGTCGCCCGCAGACTCCCTCAGGCAGCGGCCCACCGCATCTGCCGGGGTGCCCTCGTCGACCTCGAAGGCCAGGTCGATGTCGGACGACGGATAGCGGCTGAGGCCCCGGTACGGCTTGTCACCGTGCGGCAGGCCCAGCAGCGTGTCGAGGTCGACCTCCAGCCAGGCCACCCGCTCGGCGACCCCGTAGGCCTCGAGGACGCCGGGGTCGATCTCGCCCACATGGCCGACCGGGATGCCCGCCACGTCGATGCGGGCGGTCCGGGAGGGGTGCAGGCCGGGCACGGATTCGGCCACCAGCGAATAGTCGCGTGCGGCCAGGGCATCGGACAGGGCCGACCACACCGCGACGGCCCCGCCTGCCTCGTGGCCCGCCAACGCCACGGCCAGGTACTCGCGCTCGTCGGGGAGGGGCTGTTCGGTGGCGGGCTGCCGATAGACGTGGCCGACCTCGAAGAGGCCCAAACCGGTCAGCCGGTGGGAGGCGTTGTAGGCCAGCGTCTTGAGTATCCCGGGACGCAGCGACGCCCGCATCACCGACTCCTCGGCGACGAGCGGGTTGGTGACCGTGATGCCGTCGGCGGCGAGGCCCGCCGCCTCGAGGTCGCCGGGGGCCAGGAACGGCACGGGCATGACCTCGTCGAGGCCGAGCCCCGACATGGTGGAACGGACCGTACGCCGGTCGACCTGGGAGGGTGTGAGGTGGCCGGTGAGGGTCGAGCGGGGCACCGTGCGCCCGATCCGGCCGTAGCCGTGGACCCGGGCCACCTCTTCGATCACGTCGATCTCGGTGCTGCCGTCGGGCCGGAAGCTCGGGATGTCGACGTCGAGGTCGCCGCCGACCGGTTCGGCGCCGAACTCTATGGACCGCAGCACCTCGGCGATCCGGTCCCGGTCGAGGTCGGTGCCGAGGACGGCGTTGACCCGGCCGGTGCGTACCCGGATGGTTGCGCGGGCCGGCAGATCGCCCCGCGCGTCGACCAGGTCGGGGGCCAGCGTGGCGCCTGCGGGAGCCAGCAGTTCGGCGAAGCGCCGCATTGCCAGATCGACGACCTCCGGGTCGCAGCCCCGCTCGAAGCGGGCCGAGGCCTCGCTGCGCAGGCCCAGCCTCCGGGCGCTCGCCGAGATGCTGATCGGATCCCACCAGGCCATCTCGAGGGCCACCGAGGTGGTCCCGTCGCCGATCTCGGTGTTCGCAGCACCCATGATCCCGGCGATGCCGATGGCGATGTCGTCGCCGTCTGCGATCACGCCGTCGGCTGCCGTGAGCGTGCGCTCGACGCCGTCGAGGGTCTCGATGACCTCTCCTTCGGCTGCCCGGCGGATCCGGAAGGCCCCGCCGGCGACCCGCCCCAGGTCGTAGGTGTGGTTGGGCTGGCCCAACTCGAGCATCACGTAGTTGGAGGCGTCGACGACGCTGTTGATGGGCCGCTGTCCGAGGGCGGTGAGGCGGTTGGACAGCCAGCGGGGCGAGGTGCCCACCGAGACCCCGTCGAGGACCCGGAGTCCGAAGCGGCCGCACAGCCCGGGGTCGAGGATCTCGACCGCGACTCGTCCGGTGGCAGGATCGCCCGACTCGGCGGCATCCGGCTCCGGGATGGCGAACGGCACGCCCTGACGGGCGGCCAGGTCCCGGGCCACGCCGGCGACGGACATGGCGTCGGGCCGGTTGGGGTTGACCTCGAGGTCGTAGAGCACATCGGAGCCGAGGTCGAGCGCCTCGGTCAGGGCGGCGCCCGGAGAGGATCCACGGTCGAGCAGCAGGATGCCCTCGGCGTCGTCGCCGAGGCCGACCTCGGTCGGCGAGCAGAGCATGCCGTTGGACCACTCGCCGCGCATCTTGCGACGGGCGATCTCCATGCCACCGGGCATGACGGTTCCGAGCGTGGCCAGGGGCACCAGGTCGCCCACCGACATGTTGAATGCACCGCAGCAGATCTGCAGGGCCTCGCCGTCGCCGGCATCGACGTCGACCAGTTGGATGCGGTCGGCGTCGGGATGGGGCCGCAGGTCCAGCACCCGGGCCACGACGATGCCGTCGAGCCCCTCGCCCAGCATCGACATCTCCTCGACAGCAAGGCCGAGGTCGCTCAACTGGTCGCCGATCTGGCCGGGTTCACCCTCGATGGGGGCGAAGTCGCGCAGCCAGGACAGGAGCACCTTCATGCCTCGACCCCCATCAGAACTGCTCCAGGAAGCGGTGGTCGTTGCGGAACAGCTCGCGCAGGTCGTCGATCCCGTGGCGCATCAGCGCCAGGCGGTCGAGGCCGAAGCCGAAGGCGAAGCCCGACCACTCCTCGGGGTCGAGCCCGCAGGAAGCCAGCACGTTGGGGTGCACCATGCCGCATCCGGCAAGCTCGAGCCAGCTGCCGTCGGGGCGGCGGATGTCGAACTCGGCGGACGGTTCCGTGAACGGGAAGTACGAGGGCCGTAGGCGGGAGGTGAACCCGGACCCGAAGTAGGCGGTGGTGAACGCCTCGAGCGTGCCGGCCAGGTCGCCGAAGGTGATGCCCCGGTCGACCACCAGGCCCTCGATCTGGTGGAACACCGGCATATGGGTGGAGTCGGCGGTGTCGCTGCGGAACACCCGGCCCGGCATGATCGAGTAGATCGGCGGCTCCTGTTCCTCCATGACCCGGATCTGGACCGGCGACGTGTGGGTGCGCAACAGGGTGCTCTGTGGTTCGCCGTAGTCGACGTAGAGCGTGTCGTACATGTCGCGGGCCGGGTGGTCGGGTGGGAAGTTGAGGGCACCGAAGTTGTGCCACTCGTCCTCGATCTCGGGCCCCTCGGCAACCGTGTAGCCCATGCCGACGAACAGGTCCTCGAGCCGTTCCCAGGTCTGGGTGACCACGTGGCGGTGGCCCAGGCGCCGACCCAGGTCGAATTCGGTCAGGTCGAGGCGCTCGGCCTCGAGCACCCCGGCCCGTGCCCCGGCGGCCAACTCGGCTCGACGTTGGGCGACGAGGCGCTCGATCCCGGTCCGCACCTCGTTGACCCGACGACCCACCTCCTTGCGCCGGTCGGGCTCCATTTCGCCCAACTGGCTTCGCACTGTCGCCAGCAGGGACTTCTTCCCTAGCAGATCGGTGTCGACGACTGAGAGGGCGTCCAGGTCCGAAGCGTCCGCAACGGCGGCGGCGGCATCGGTGAGGTGTGCGTCCAGGTCCATGTCCATCAGGGGCAATCGGCTGCTGCAACGGTCGCCGCGAGGCTAGGGCAGACGGCCACCTCCGGGGATGACCATTGTCCGATGTGCGAAACGTAGGTCATCGGGTGGCGAGGGCGTACAGCAGCACCGAACCGGCGACGGCGACGTTGAGCGACTCGCCGGACCCGGTCGTGGCAACGCTGACGAGGCCGTCGCAACGGCCGAGGATGTCCTCGGGGAGGCCGTGGGGCTCGTTGCCGAGCAGGAGTGCCACGCTCCGGTCGGCCGGAACCCCGGTGGGTGCGACGCCGCCCTCGGCAACGCTCCCCCAGCACTGCCGGCCCGTGGCCTCCAGCCGCTCGAGGGCCTGCCCGACGGCATCCTCGCCCTCGATTACGGCGAAGGGGAGCCGGAACAGGGAACCGGCCGTGGCCCGGACGCACTTCGGGTTGTAGGGATCGACCCCACCGGCGAAGACCACACCCGCAGCACCGAAGGCCTCGGCGGACCGGACGAGGGTGCCGGCGTTCCCCGGGTCGGCCAACTCGGCCAGCACGACGACCACGCCCGATGCAGGCAGGTCGGCGACGGGCACGTCATGGCGTTCGACCACGGCCAGCGCCGGTTGGGGGGAGCGCGTCGTGGTCAGGCCGTCGAACAGGGCGGCGTCGACGAGACGGCATGGGACGTCAGCGTCCTCGGCTGCTGCGACGACCTCGGATGAGGCGGCAGCAGCGGGGACGAGGACCAGAGCTACACCGAGTCCGGCTGTCAGGGCGTCGCCGACAAGCGTCGGTCCCTCGACCAGGTAGGTGCCCTCCCGACGCCTGAATGCCCGATCGCGGGCCAGGCGGCGGACGCGCGGCAGGGCCGGGTTGCGACCGCCGAGGCTTTCGGCCACCGGTCGTGTCCGGTGACGGCCCGCAGCCTGCTCAGGCAGCGTCGACCGAGCCGACCGCCGACTCGACCAGGGCGGCGAACGCCCGTGGGTCGGTCACCGCCAGATCGGCGAGGACCTTGCGGTCCACCTCGATGCCGGCCTCGCGCAGGCCCGCCACGAAGCGGCTGTAGGTCGTTCCCTGCTGGCGACAGGCGGCGTTTATGCGCTGGATCCAGAGGCGGCGGAACTGCCCCTTCCTGGCCCGGCGATCGCGGAACGCGTAGTTCCCCGAGTGCATGACCTGTTCGTTGGCGGCGCGGAAGGAACGGCTCTTGTTGCCGTAGTAGCCCTTCGCCTCTTTGAGGATGGCGCGGTGCTTTTTTCTGGCGTGGACGGCTCGCTTGACCCTGGCCATGGCGTGGCTCCTTGTTGGAAGTGTCGAATGTGTGTGGGGCACGGTCCGGCGACTGCCGCCGGGACCGTCGGGAACTCAGATGCCGAGTTGCCTGCGCACGGTCTTGGCGTTCGTCGGGTGGACGTCGCTCTCCTTGTTGAGGCGCCGCTTTCGCTTGGGCGACTTCTTCTCGAGAATGTGGTTGAGGTTGCTGTTGCGTCGCTTGAGGCGACCGGTTCCGGTCACCTTGAAGCGCTTGGCAGCGCCACGGTGGGTCTTCATCTTCGGCATGTGGTGCTCCTTGTCGTGGTTCGTGCGTGTTGTGGGAACTGCTCAGGAGGCCTCGGCGGCGTCCCCCGGGACTGTCTCTGCCTCGGCGGCGGCCTCGGCTTCGGCGGCGGCCTCGGCTTCGGCGGCGGCTTCGGCGGCGGCGGCCCTGGCCTCTGCCTCGGCATGCTCCCTGATGACGGCCTCCTCGCGTTGGCGGCGGGTGGCCTGACCCGGGCCGAGCAGCATCGTCATGTTGCGGCCCTCCTGCTTGGGATAGGTCTCGATGCGACCGACGTGCTCGACCGCCTCCGCCACCCGGTCGAGGATCCGGCGTCCCAATTCGGGGTGCTGCATCTCCCGGCCCCGGAACATGATCGTCACCTTGACCTTGCTGCCGTCACCCAGGAACTCCTCGACCTTCCTGGTCTTGGTGTCAAAGTCTCCGGGACCGATCTTGGGCCGGTACTTCATCTCCTTGACGAGGATGTGCGTGGACTTCCTGCGGGATTCCTTGGCCCGTTGGGACTGCTCGTACTTGTACTTCCCGTAGTCCATGATCCGACAGACCGGTGGGTTGGCCTTGTCGGCCACCTCCACGAGGTCGAGGTCGAGGTCCTGGGCCATTGCGATCGCCTCCGGGAGGGGGCGGACGCCGATCTGGTCACCTTCGGGTCCCACGAGCCGCACCTCGCGTGCGCGGATGCGGTCGTTGATCCGGGGCTCCTGGTTGGCTGGCGTGGCTATTGCTCGTCGCTCCTGTGCGTCACGCAGGTTCCTTTCCTGGTGGGATATGGGAACGCCCCCTCGACTCCCGATGTCGATCATGTCGACACCGAAAACGAAAAGAAGGCGGGTGTCGGAAAGCCGACACCCGCCCGTTGCACCGGGACCGGCGAGCACCACGTACACAGGAGATGACCTGTTGATCCGTGGATGCCTGACGGCCACCGACTGCATCGGCGGCGAAGAACCCGGCTCACCGTGGGTGACCGGGTGGGGAGAACCCCGCTTTCCGCTCTGTTGTGGCCTCCTAGAGTACCAAGGTCGCCTCCGACATGGAACCGGAGGTGTTTCTCCCGACGATCGGACACAACCCATGAGCACCCTCTGGACCCCCGGCGGCGAGCATCCCGTCGAAACATCTCCCGAGAATCGTCCGGCAGGCACGCCCGACGACGGACATCCTGTTGATCCCGAGGAGATAGCACGCGCCGAGGCCCTGGCTCGGGAGATGGCGGCTGTACAGGAGCAACTCGCCGACACACCCGCCGAGGTGATCGTGTCGACCCACCTCATGGGGCTCTTCGAACTCGGGGCAATCCACCTCTCGCAGGATCCTCCGAACCTCTCCCAGGCGGCACTGGCCATCGACGCCATGGGGGCCGTGGTCGACCGCCTCCAGGGCCGCCTGGGCGAGAACGAGGAGACGCTGCGTGGCGCCCTCAACCAGATCCGGCTGGCCTACGTCAGTGCCCAGCAGGCCGCCGATGCGCCGGAGAATGACCCTGACCCTGACCCTGACGCCTGAGCGCGCTCCTGGGCCAGGCGTCCGTCAGTGGATGATCTTGGACAGCGGCAGTTCGAGGATGTCCGTGGCCCCGGCGTCCCGCAGGTCCGGGATCAACACGTTGATCTCGGTCTTGGCCACGACGGTCTCGACGGCATAGCCGGTGCCGCCGAACAGTTCGTTGACGGTGGGCGCCTTCATGGACGGGATGAGCTCGATGACCCGGTCGAGCCCATCGGCCGGCACGTTCATCTTCACCAGGACCTTGCCCCGGGCCTCGAGGGCGCCCTGCAGCAGCGTGAGGAGCTGTTCCATGGCGTGGCGCCTTCCGGGGTCGGCGTGGGCTGCCGGGTTGGCGATGAGCTCCGTGTAGCTGGTGAGGATCGTGTCGATCACCTTGAGGCCGGCTGCCCGCAGGGCCCGGCCGGTCTCGGTGATGTCGACCACGACGTCGACGATGTCGGGCACCTTGGCCTCGGTGGCACCGTACGAAAGCCGGATATCGGCTTCTACGCCCTGTTCGACGAAGTATCGGCGTGTCAGCTCCGGGTATTCGCTCGAGACCCGGACACCGTCCGGGAGGTCGGACACCGACTCGCAGGGAGAGTCTCCGGGGACGGCCACGACGATCCTGACGGGGCGGGCCGTCGCCTTCGAGTAGTGGAGTTCGCCGAGCGATACGACATCGCTGCCCGTCTCCTCGATCCAGTCTCGGCCGGTGATGCCGAGGTCGAAGAGGCCGTCGGCCACATAGGTCGGAATCTCCTGTGGGCGCAGGATGCGGACATCGTCGACCCGTGGGTCGGATATGGACGCCCTGTAGTCCACCGAGGAACTCCGGCCGACCGCCAGGTCGGCGGCCTCGAACAGTTCCAGGGTCGCCTTTTCGAGGGAGCCCTTGGGAAGCACCAGTTTCAGCACGGGACGAACCTACCCGGCGCCATGGGTGCTGCCCCCGTGGATTTCCCGTCCGGCCCGGAAACGGCTCAGGACCCTTCGAGGACCAGGTCGAGGCGGAGGTCGTCGCCGAGCGCGACCACAGAGGCGAAGCGTCCCCGGCGCAGCTCGACCATCGTGGGTGCGCCCGGGCCGGCCAGCAGCGGCCGACCGTCGTCGCCTCCCAGCAGTGCCGGGGCGACGTACACGACGTAGCGGTCCACCAGCCCTGCCCGGTGGAACCGGCCGGCTACATCGGCGCCACCCTCTACCAGCAGTTGGAGTACGCCCTCACCCCCCAGGCGGCCCAACAGGTCCTCGAGCGGCCCCTCGTGGGATTCGGCCGGTTGGACCCGTGCCCCCTCGGGCACCGGTCCCAGCACGATTCGGCGGGGATCCTCAGCAGGTCCACCACCCGGCGGTGACCAGTCGCGGATGGTCAGGGCGGGATCATCGGATCGGACCGTGCCCGCTCCCACGCACACCGCGTCGCTCTCGGCACGCAGCCGGTGGGCGTCGGCGCGCGCCTCCGGTCCCGTGATCCATGTGCTCGACCCGTCAGGTGCTGCGATGCGGCCGTCGAGCGTCGAAGCCAGCTTGAGGACCACGTAGGGGCGGCCGGTGCGGCGCTGGTGCAGGTAGGCCGCCAGCTGCTCGGCGACATCTGCTGCTGCGATGCCCTCGACGACCTCGACGCCGCCCTCCCGCAGCCGGGCAAGGCCCCGCCCGACCACCTCGGGATCCGGGTCGGCCACGCCCACCACGGCACGGACGATGCCGGCCCCGAGGATCGCCTCGGTGCACGGGCCCGTGCGGCCCCGGTGGTCACACGGCTCGAGCGTCACGTAGAGGGTCGCTCCCCGTGCCGCATCACCGGCCTCGGCCAGGGCATGGATCTCGGCGTGGGGTCCGCCCGGTGGGCTGGTGGCACCGGTGCCGACCACCGAACCGTCGGCGACCACCACCGCACCGACCCAGGGGTTCGGCGACGTGGAGTGGCGCACGGAGGCCGCTGCGGCGACAGCCGCACGCATCAGGTCCACGTCGGTGGGCGTGGGCGTGGGCGTGGGATCAGGCATGGGATCAGGCGTGGGGATGTGGGTCGGCGTTGTCGGCGAGGAGGCGCACGGCATGGGGAACCACGTCGATGACGGCCTCGAGGCACTCGACACAACCGTTGCTGGACCCCGGGGTGTTGAGCACGAGGGTTGTGCCGACGGTGCCGGAGACGCCCCGGGAGAGGCGCCCCAGGGGGTTGACGAGGCGCATCGCCTCGGCCAGGCCAGGTGCCTCACGGTCGAGCACGGCCCGGGTGCCCTCCGGCGTCAGGTCCCTCGGCCCGAATCCGGTGCCCCCGGTCGTCACGATCACGCCGTGGAAGCCGTCGGCCAGTCGGGCGATGGTAGAGGCGACCGACTCGACACCGTCGGCGCACACGGCCCTTTCGGCGATCGTCCAGCCCTCGTCGGCCATGCGGGCCTCGAGGGCGGCCCCGGAGAGGTCCCTGCGGATTCCGTGGACGACCCCGTCGGAGACGGTGAGGACCTTGGCCGCCGTCGCCGGCCCGTCGGGTGCGTTCATGCCGCGAGGTTACCGGGGCGGCTTCGAACGCCCGATTCCACGACTACCGTGGCGACGATGGGCGTTGACGAACTGGCCGGCTACGCGATCGACGACTTCTCACACGGTGGCGTGGGTCGAACCGTGCTGCGAACCGGTGAGGGGCCTGCGGTCATCGTGATGACCGAGATGCCCGGAATCACCCCGAGCGTCGCCGACTTCGGCAGGCGGGTCGCCGAGATCGGCTGCACGGCCGTCCTCCCCTCCCTGTTCGGAACGATCGGACGCAGGCCCTCGTTCGGCTACCTGTTGTCGAGCCTGGCGAAGGGCTGTGTCTCACGCGAGTTCACGTCGCTCGTCCGACGACGCACCTCTCCAGTCACCGACTGGCTCCGCGCCCTCGCCGCCTACGAGCACGGTCGGTGCGGGGGCCCGGGGGTCGGCGCCGTCGGCATGTGCTTCACCGGGGGTTTCGCCCTCGGGATGATGCTCGACGAACGGCTCATCGCCCCGGTTCTCAGCCAACCGTC
The DNA here is from genome assembly GCA_014381945.1 of Actinomycetota bacterium. Classification (GTDB taxonomy): domain Bacteria; phylum Actinomycetota; class Acidimicrobiia; order Acidimicrobiales; family MedAcidi-G1; genus S20-B6. Next base: position 83,860 of record JACNKQ010000044.1, on the reverse strand, counting down.
GCTGCCGCTCGCCATCGGGAAGCGGCGGCGCAGCGACCTGGGCATCTCCGATGGCGACCTCGAGGTGGCGAAGCAGCGGGTCGACGACGGCGTCTGCGTGCTGGGCCTGCGGTTCGCCCTCGACTCGATGGCTCCCGCTGAGCGCTTCGAACGTCTCGCCGAGGAGTTCGGCGACGGGTTCATCGGGGTCGAGATCGACAATTCGCCCGGCAACGCCCACCGGATCGGACCCCGTGCCCACTCGGTGCTGACCGAGGACCTGGTCGACGAACCCGGTCATCCCACCCGCGACGCCCTCGATGCCGTCCTGGGGCACCTTGCCACCCGGCTCCTGCCGGCCTGACGCTGCTCGGGCCCTCAGGCCCTCAGGCCCTCAGGCTGGTCGGTACCGGAACACCGCCATGCCCTCGCTGTCGAGGTCCTGGGGAAGCAACAGTCCTCCCGAACCGTGGGCTCGCCATGGAGCGCCGGGATGGTCTGAGGTCAGGTCGGCGATGCCCCGGATGCGCTCATCGACCCCGGTCGTCTCGGCTGCCGTGACCGTGCACACGCTGTAGACCAGCCGACCGCCGGGTCGCACCAGGGTGACCGCTGCCGCAAGGAGCCTCAGCTGCAGGTCGGCGAGCCGTCCGATGTCCTCGGGCTCGATTCGCCAGCGTGCGTCGGCCCGTCGCCGCAGTACCCCGAGCCCGGAGCACGGAGCATCGACGAGCACCCGGTCGAACGACGCCCGGCGGAACGGGGGCAGGGCGCCGTCGGCCTGGACGAGGTGGCAGGCGACACCCAGGCGTTCGGCGTTGTCCCCCACGAGGCCCAGGCGGGGCAGCCGCAGGTCGGCTGCGACCACCCGTGCCCCGGCGCCCGCCATGGCCGTGGCCTTGCCTCCGGGTGCGGCACACAGGTCGAGGACGGTTCCGCCAGGGGGGAGGTCCTCGACGGTGAGGTCGGCCACGAGCTGGGAGGCCCGGTCCTGGTGGTAGCCGTCGGGCCTGGTTACGGCGGGCGCCGCCGTGTTCATCGTCGTGAGCGCCCCGAGGGCATCGTGTTCGCCCAGGTCGGCGGCGAGGCGCTCGATGATCCAGTCCGGATAGCTCATCTCGATGCCGGGCGACGGCCATGCCGGGTCGTGTTCGGCCAGCCGACGCAGTACTGCGTTGCAGAGGCCCCGGGCCCGCTTCGGTGCGATGTCGACGGTTGCCGAGACAGCTGCGTGCGGGGGCACTCCTGCCCACCGGAGCTGGTAGACGCCCAGGCGCAGGACGCGGCGGACGGTCGGCTCGACGTCGTCGTGCAGGAAGCGGTCGATCAGGTGGTCGCAGGCCCGGCGCATCCGTGTAGTGCCGTAGACCAGGTCGGTGCAGAACGCCCTGTCCCTGCGGTCCATTCCGGAACGATCCAGGGCGGCCCCGAGCGCCAGGTTGGCGTAGGCCCCTTCATCGTCAATGCGGCGCAGCACGTCGAGTGCGAGGCGCCGGGGGTCACCGGCGGCGTTCACCCCCTCATCCCAGGCGCTCGCCGGGCTCCGGGCGGGCGCCCGACCGCCATGCGCCGGTCGGCATGCGTCGGCGGTTCTCGGCCTGGACCTCGAGGAGCCGGAGCCCGCCATCGCCCGTTGCGACGATGTCACCCTCCAGTGTCCCGGACCCGACCGGGGAGTCGACCTCGGCTACTGCTGCGTCCCACACCCTGATCCGCTCTCCCCGGAAGGTGGTCCATGCCCCGCCGATCCGGACAACCCTCGCCAGTTCGGCGGCAGGGCGATCCCACTCCAGTCGCAGGTCGGCTGCCCCGATCCGGTGGGCGTAGGTGGCTTCGCCCTCCTGGGGGTCGGCGTCCCCGAGCCCTGCCGACAAGGTATCGACGAGCAGGGTGCTGCCCGTTGCTGCCAGGCGACTGCGCAGCGCCGCAGCCGTGTCGTCGCCGACCTCGACCACCTTGCGGGCGTACACGCCGCCGGTGTCGAGTCCCTCGTCGACGGCCATGACGCACACGCCGGTCTGTTCGTCGCCGGCGAGGATCGCCCGCTCCACGGGCGCCGCTCCCCGCCACCTCGGCAACAGCGAGAAGTGGAGGTTCACCATCGGCAGGATGGCGAGCAGGTCCGCCGGGATCAGCCTGCCGTATGCCACGACCACGCCGAGCTCGGCGCCGCAGGTGGCGATGTCGTCGAGGTCGTGGGAGACGGGCATGGCGAGCCGTTCGGCGGCTGCCTTCACCGGCGTCGGGGTCAGGTCGTTGCCCCGGCCGCGTCGGCGGTCCGCACCGGTGACCACCAGGGTGATGTCGAAGCCGGCCGCGTGCAGCGCCTCGAGGGGTGACACGGCGACGTCCGGCGTGCCAAGGTACACCAGACGACGGGGATGCACCGGGGGCGGTGCGATCAGAACAATCGCAGGCCTCCACCGGCGGGTGCCGCCATTCCAGCGGCGAGGGTGCGCTCCCGCAACGCCCGCTTCGCCTCTCTCAACTGGTCCTCGTCGAGGTGGTCGACGATGAGGACGCCGTCGAGGTGGTCGAGTTCGTGTTGGAACAGGCGCGCCTCGAGCTCGTCGGCCTCGATCGAGATCTCGTGGCCGTCGAGGTCGATGCCTACCAGGTGGATTCGCCTGGGGCGCACGATCTCGAACGAGAGGTCCGGTACCGAGAGGCAGCCCTCGTCGAAGGCCCATTCGCCGTCCGACTCCACGATCTCGGGATTCACGATCACCCCGCCGTCCTCGCCATGGTCGTAGACGAAGAAACGCTGCCGTACGCCGACCTGGGGGGCAGCCAACCCGATCCCCGCGGCCTCGTACATTGTCTCGAACATCTCGTCGCACAGGCGGGCGAGGGCTCCATCGACGTCGGTCACCTCGTTGGAGCGCGTCCGCAGGACGGGGTCGCCGATCAGTCGGATCTCACGGGCTGCCACGGAAGCAAGGCTACCGTCGGGGTTGTGGAGGATCCGAACGGTGGCGACGCCACCGACCACTACTGGACCGGCTCACCCGATGTCGGGTCGCGTCCCCGCCAGGTCGAACTGCTCCTCCCCGACCTGGACCTGCTACTCACCACCGACCGTGGGGTGTTCGCCGTCGACCGGATCGACCGGGGCACCCGCTACCTGCTGCGGGAGGGGCCACAGGTCCGGGAAGGCGCCGTCGAACTGCTCGACCTCGGATGCGGTTACGGACCGATCGCCGTCGTCCTGGCCCTGCGCAACCCCGAGGCACGCGTCTGGGCGATCGATGTCAACCCCCGGGCACTGGACCTGTGCCGGACAAACGCCGCCGCGGTCGGTGCCGACAACGTCGTCGTGGCCGAACCCGATGAGGTGCCCGGGGACCTGCGCTTCGACGCCTGTTGGTCGAACCCGCCGATCCGGATCGGCAAGGCCGCCCTACACGGCCTGCTCGCATCCTGGCTGGGCCGGCTGGCGCCGGACGGCAGCGCCCACCTGGTCGTCCAACGCCACCTCGGCGCCGACTCGCTGGCCCGCTGGTTGGACGGTCAGGGTTGGGCGACCGTGCGGCGTTCATCCCGGAAGGGCTACCGGCTCCTCGACGTCGCAGCAGGGAAGGGCATGCCCCGGTGAGGAACCTCGACGGCACGGGGCTCAAGCGGCTCCACCGGGAATGGCGCCGGCGCGCCGACACGGACGTGGCGCTGCTCCTCGACAGCGTCCAGACCCCCTACAACGTGGGGGCGATCCTGCGTACCGCCGCTGCATACCGCGTGGCACACCTCTGGCTGGCCGGCGCCACGGCTTCCCCGAACCATGCCAAGACGCAAAAGACCGCACTCGGCACCTCGCGCTACCTCGAATGGACCACCTTCGAAACCGCCGAGGAGGCCGTCCGGTCGATCCAGGAAGCCGGCTACGGGCTGGTCGGCGTCGAGTTGGCCGACGTTGCCGTCCCGCTCCATGAGGCGGCATTCCCCGAGCGGACCTGCCTGGCGTTCGGACACGAGGACCGCGGCCTCTCCGATGCCGTGCTCGCGGCCTGTGACCCGGTTGTGTTCATTCCGCAACTCGGCAGGGTCGGGAGCCTCAACGTGGCGGCCGCCTGCGGCATCGCCCTCTACGAGGTGCACCGCCGGCTCTGGTGAGGCGCTCCAACCGGGTGCCTTCGCCGCTGTCAGATCCTTGCCGGGTCGACCTCGATGCGGAGCCTGCCGGCCGGGCGCCGCACCGCCGCCAGGGTGTCCGCAAGGGCCGTCGGATCCGACGCACGTACGAGCCAGGAGCCGTCCTTCGGCCCGAGGACGTCGACCCCCTCGGGGTTGCCCAGGCGTTCGATGAACTCGGCTGCCACGGCACCCGACACCTGCGCCATGGCGGAGTAGGGCGGCAGCCGGAGGAGTCGGCGGCGGGCGGCCTCGGGTCCGGCCAGGCGGCCCGGGTCTGCATGTAGGACCGCCTGGAGGACCTCGTGGCCGGGCTGCCGGGTCTGCACCACGAGCCGGCCGCCGGCCGACCGGGGGCCCACGAGGCGCGCCGCCCGTACCAGGAGCGCCAAGGCCTGTTCGGCGGCCCGCATGCGGGGGGCCAGCAGTTCCTGGTCGATTTCGAGGAAGACCACGCGTGCGGCCCGTTCGACCCGGTGGAGGACCGCCTCGGTGCCGACGTACACGTCGGCGTCGACGATCTCGTCGGCGTCGGCCGTCACCTCGACCACCGGTCTTCCGGCCAGCGCCTCGAGTTCCTCGCGGACCCTCGTGACGCCGGCGCGCAGGTTTCGGAACCGGGTGCTGCCGCACTCGGCGCACACGACGGGGCGGCGGCCTCCGTCGACAGGGCATTCGAGGACCTCGTCGTCCGCCATGGTCAGCGGCACCCGGTGCTCCTCACAGCGTGCCAGCTCGCCGCATCCGGCGCAGGCCAGGAGCCTCGACCGCCCCCGCCGGTTCAGCACGCACACCACGGGAAGGTGTGCCGTCTCCCCGGGTTCCTCCCAGTCCCGCCGCAGGATCGGCGCCAGCGCCCCACCCAGCAGGCCTCCGTGCACCGGGTCCTCCTTGCGGCGGTCGATCAGGTCGAGGACCGGCCAGCCTTCCCGTTCCAGGGACCTCGATGGGACCTCCTCGCTGCCCCATGCCAACGCCTCGAGGCTCGGACAGGGTGATGTGAGCATGCAGGGCACGCCTGCCCGGCGGGCGCGTTCGATGGCTATGTCGCGTGCGTTCCAGGTCGGAACCCGCTCCTCCCTCAGCGATTCGTCGTGCTCGTCGATGACGACCACGGCGCTCAGGTCGCTGACCGGCGCCAGCGCAGCCGCCCTGGCTCCCAGGACGAGGCCGCCGGCCGCTGCCTTCGCCCAGTCCCCGGGAACGACCGACACGGGCAGCCCGGTTCGGCGAAGCCGTGCCGCCAGGCGCCCGACCATGGTGTGGGTCGGTGCAATGACGAGCGTGTCGCCCCTGCGGGCAGCGGCCAGGACCAGGGGGAGGACGTCGGAGTTCGGTGCCAGTCGCACCACCGACCTCGGCGTGTCGAGTGCGGCCTCGGCCCAGAGGGTCGGGCCGGCGGGGACCGGTGTCGCTGGTGGTGCTGCCGGAAGCGCACGTACCCGGTTGGCCGGCGAGGCCGTGTTCAGCAACGCCGCCGTGCGCCCGGCCCACCGGTGTGCGGCCCAGCGGGCGAGCTCGATGACGTCGCCGTCGGGTCCGAGTCCCCCGAGGTGTGCGAGGGGTCGCAGCGACACGCCCGCTGGTGGCTCGACGTCGACCTCGACCACCCAGGCCCCTACCCGGCGACCGGCCAGGACGATGCGGACCTGGCTGCCCACCCGTACCAGGTCGCCCCGTCCGTCCTGCTCCCATGCCACCGGAACCAGGTAGTCGAAGGTCCGGTCGATGGCCGCCACCTCGGGCAGGACGCGCACGACGCGGCCTGCGGGTAGCTCCGGGTCATCTGTCGTGGCCGCCTCGGGGGCCTCGTCGCCGAAGGGCAGTCGGCCCTGGTCCCCGGTGGGGCCGGTCACCCTGTCGGCCGGATCAGGCCAGGCCGAGGAAGGACCGGACGTCGTCCACCCGGTTGGTCTGCTCCCACGGGAAGCCATCGCGTCCGAAGTGCCCGTAGGCGGCGGTCGGCAGGTAGATCGGCCGCTTCAGGTCAAGGTCGCGGATGATCGCTGCGGGGCGCAGGTCGAACACCTCGTTGACGCAGTCGGAGATCAGGCCCGGGTCGACCGCCTCGGTTCCGAACGTCTCGACCAGCACCGAAACCGGGCGGGCCATGCCGATTGCGTAGGCCACCTGGACCTCGCAGCGCCGTGCCGCTCCGGCAGCGACGAGGTTCCTGGCCACCCAGCGGGTGGCGTAGGCGGCCGACCGGTCCACCTTGCTCGGGTCCTTGCCCGAAAAGGCCCCGCCGCCGTGGCGGGCCATTCCGCCGTACGTGTCGACGATGATCTTGCGGCCAGTGAGGCCGGCGTCACCGACGGGGCCGCCGATCACGAAGCGTCCCGTCGGGTTGATGTGGACCTCGTAGTCGTCGTCGGCGAACTGCTCGGGAATGACCGGGAGGATGACCTGTTCCATCAGGTCGGGGCGGATCATCCGGTCGCGGTCGATGCCGTCGTTGTGCTGGGTGGAGATGAGAACGGTTGACAGACGGACGGGTCGGTCGTCTTCGTATTCGAAGGTGACCTGGGTCTTGGCGTCGGGGCGAAGGTACGGGATGGTCCCGGCCTTGCGGACCTCGGCGTGCCGTTCGGCCAGGCGGTGTGCCAGGTGGATCGGCAACGGCATGAGGACATCGGTCTCATCGGAGGCGTAGCCGAACATCATCCCCTGGTCGCCGGCGCCCTGGCGGTCGAGGTCGTCCTCCTCGCCGGATGTACCGGACCGGACCTCCTCGGAGTCGGCGACACCCTGTGCGATGTCGGCGGACTGGGCGTCGAGGGCGACCATGACGCCGCAGGTGCCACCGTCGAAGCCGTAGTCCTCGTTGTCGTAGCCGATGTCCCTGATGGTGTCGCGGACGATGATCGGAATGTCGACGTAGCCGCTGCAGGTGACCTCGCCTGCCACGACGACCAGGCCGGTGGTAACGAGGGTTTCGCAGGCGACCCGGCTGTCGCTGTCTTCGCGCAGCATGGCGTCGAGGATGGCGTCCGAGATCTGGTCGGCCATCTTGTCGGGATGGCCCTCGGTGACCGATTCGGATGTGAAGGTCCAGTTCCTGCTCACTCTGTTTCCCCGTTTCGGGCGTTGTGCCGATGTCGAATGTCGATGGCTGCGTCGAGTACAGCGCGGGCGATCTGTCGCTTGCCGGCCAGCGGTACCACGGCCTCGCCCCCTTCGGCGTCGAGCAGCACCACGGCGTTCGTGTCGTGGTCGAACCCGGTGTCCGGGGCGGTGACGTCGTTGGCGACGATGAGGTCGGCTCCCTTGGCGGTCAACTTGGCCGCCGCATTCTGCCGCAGGTCGGTGGTCTCGGCGGCGAACCCGACTATGACCTGTCCGGGGGTGCGGGTGCGGCCCAGTTCGGCGAGGATGTCGGTGGTGGGCTCGAGGCGGATCTCGGGCGGGCCGTCGGCCTTTTTCATCTTCTGGTCCGCCACCCCGACCGGTCGGAAGTCGGCTACCGCCGCCGCCATGAGGACGTAGTCGGCTCCGGGTGCCAGGCGTTGGACGGCTTCGGCCATCTCGGCGGCGGTGTCGACGCCGACAACCTCGATTCCCGGTACGTCGGGGGCGCCCCGGGGCACGGTCGACACGCAGAGCACCTTGGCGCCCCGCGCCGCCGCCTCCACGGCGAGGGCATGGCCCTGCTTGCCCGACGAGCGGTTGCCGATGTAGCGGACGGGACAGATCGGCTCACGGGTGCCGCCTGCCGTCACCAGGACGGTGCGACCCTCGAGGTCGCGACCCCCACCAGCCAGCACGCGTTCTACCGCATCGACGATCGCCGAGGGTGCGGCGAGGCGACCGGCCCCCATGTCACCGCCGGCGAGGCGACCCACGTCAGGGCCTACGATCTCGGCGCCCCGTGCTGCCAGGACCTGGACGTTCTCCTGCACCGCCGGCTGCTCCCACATCTCGGTGTGCATCGCCGGGCACAGGACCACCGGTGCCCTGGTGGCCAGCAGGGTGGCTGTCAGGAGGTCGCCTGAGCGGCCCGAGCGGTAGTCGGACAGAAGGCGTGCCGTCGCAGGACAGACCACAATGGCGTCGGCGCCCTGGCCGAGTCGGGTGTGGGGAATCGGGTTCTGTTCGTCCCAGAGGGAGGTCTGGACGCGTTCGGACGCCAGGGCGTCGAAGGTGGCTGCTCCGACGAAGCGCAGTGCGCCCTTCGTGAGGACCGGGGCGACGTGGGCCCCGGCGTCGACGAGGCGGCGGCAGACGTCGACGGCCTTGTAGGCGGCGATGCCACCGGTGACACCGAGGACGATTCGCCGTCCTGTGAGGTCGCCCATCCGGGGCAAGGGCTCAGGCGCCCTCTTCGGGGGCGCCGTCAGCCTCTTCGGCGAGCTCCATCGCAGCTATCGCAGCCAACTCCTCTTCGGTGGGCTCGGGCTCGTCGGGGGGCTCGATGGCGATGATCTTGTCTGCTGCGATCTCCTCGAAGGCGATCGACAGGGGCTTGCGGGCGGTGGAGGTCACCTGCGGCGGAATCGAAGAGCCGAGGCCCTCGCCCAGTTGGCCGAAGTAGGCGTTGATCTGGCGAGCCCGGGTGGAGCTGAGGGTGACGAGCCGGAACTTGGAGTCGGCCCGGTCGAGCAGCCCCTCGATCTCGGGGTTGACCATGGTGCTGTGGGTGTCGTGGCGTTGCACGGGAGACCTCTTCGAAAGGGGACCGTCATCGTAAAGACGATGCCGTTCGGACAGTACACAACGGTACCAGCGCGGCACACCGAATCGGCGGGTTCCAGCGGCCGGCCGATCCCGGAAACAACGGTCAGGAGCGTCGTTCGGCGAGCATTGCGGTGATCTCAGCGACTGCCCGGTCGAGGTCGTCGTTGACGACGGTCCCGTAGCCGAGGGCAACCGCTTCGGCCCGCTCGCGACCGGCTTCGGCAATCCGTGTCTCGGTCCGCTCGGGTGCCTCGCCACGACCCAGCAGCCGACGCCGCAACTCTTCGTCGTCCGGGGCCTCGACGAACACGAGGAGCGCATCGGGCCGCCGGTCGAGGACCTGGCGGCCACCGGCCACGTCGATCTCGAGGAGCAGGTCGCCGCTGTCGTCGGGCATCGGGGTCCCGTAGAACTCGCCCAGGAACTCGTTCCATTCGAGGAAGCCGCCTGCGTCACGGTGTGCGAGGAAGGTGTCGCGTCCGACGAACCGGTAGGCGTCCGGGGCATCGTCGACCCGGCGGGGTCGGGTCGTCCAGGAACGGCTCAGGGTCAGGTCGGGGTCGTTGGCGACCAGCACCTCGGCGATCGTCCCCTTGCCCGCCCCACCGGGCCCCGAGAGGACCAGCAGCAGGTGGCCGCACGTGGCGACAGCGTCAGCCAAAGCGGGCGAGCAGTTCGGCACGCTGGTGGCTGCCGAGTCCCCGGAGGCGGCGGTTCCCGTTGATGCCGATCTCGTCCATGGCGCGACGGGACTTGACCTTGCCCAGGCGCGGCAGCGATTCGAGGACGCTGACGACCTTCATCTTGGCGATGATCTGGTCGGCGTCGGCAAGTTCGAGGAGGCCGGCCAGGTCGAGCGAGCCGGCCTTGAGCTGCTCCTTGACCTCGGCTCGCACCCTTCGTGCCTCGGCGGCCTTTGCAAGGGCCTGCCGCCGTTGTTCGTCGGTGAGCTCTGGAGGACCTGGCACGGGAGGTGACCCTAGCCAAACCGCGGCACCTGTGCGAACTGTCGGGGGGCTCAGCCCAGCAGGTGCCCGACCAACTCGGCAGCGGCCAGGATCGGCTCGTCTGTGGCGGTGACGGCCCGTCCGACCACGAGCAGGTCGGCGCCGGCCTCGATCGCCTGGCGTGGCGTGTCGACCCTTGCCTGGTCGTGGGTGTCGGCACCGGGGAGCCGGGTACCGGGCACCACCCGGACCAGCCGGTCCGCCCACGGGGCTGTCACCTCGAGGTCGGTGGCGGCGCAGACGATGCCCGTACAGCCGGTGTCGGCGGCCAGGGCGGTTCGGCGTTCGAGTTCGGACCTGTCGACGGTGGCGTCGCTGGTGAGCACTGTGACCCCGAGGATCCCCGGAGGTGGCAGGCCCACGCCCTCGGCTCCGGCAGCGGCTCCCGCAACGGCCGCCCTCATCATGTCGGCCCCGCCCTGGGTGTGGACGGTGAGCCAGCGGGCCCCGAGGGATCCGACGACGCCGGCCGCCTTCTCGACTGTCGTGGGGATGTCGTGCAACTTGAGGTCGCAGAAGACGTCGAAGCCGGCGCCTGCGAAGCCGCTGACCGTCTCGGTGCCGGTGGCGCAGAAGAGCTCGAGGCCGACCTTGAGGGTGCCGAAGAACGGCTCGAGGTCGAAGGCCAGCCGGCGGGCGGCGACGATGTCGTCCACGTCGAGTGCCAACGCGAGGCGGCTCCTGATCTCGGCCGGCACCTCGCCCTCGTCCGCGATCTCGTCGTGAAGTTCGTCTGGTTCGGACCGTTCGGTCACCCGTCCACCTCTCTGCCGTGTGCTGCTCCGACCAGCTCGGAGACGGATCGCACCCCGTGCCGGTCGCACCATCTTCCCAGATCGGCGAGCACCCTTGCCGGGGCTGCCGGGTCGGCGAAGGTCGCCGTGCCGACCTGCACCGCCGATGCTCCTGCCAGCAGGAACTGGACGGCGTCCTCGGCGGCGGCGATCCCGCCCACGCCGATGATCGGCAGCGTCGGATGGGCCTCGTGGGTGTCGAAGACCGCCCTGACTGCGACGGGCCTGATCGCCGGCCCCGACAGGCCGCCCCGCCCGGCGCCCAGGAGGGGCCGACGTGTCTCGACGTCTATCACCATGCCGAGGAGGGTGTTGGCCACGGTGACCGCTTCGGCGCCCGCTGCGGCGGCGGCGCCGGCGATGTCGGGCAGGTCGGGGGTGTTGGGGCTGAGCTTGACCCACAGGGGTCGTCCGGCCGCCGCCGCTGCATCGACCACCTCGGCAACGGCTGCGGCCGAGTGGGCGAACAGGTTGCGCCGGTCCTCGAGGTTGGGGCACGAGGCGTTGACCTCGACCGCCACGACCCCGGAGGGCGCCCCGGTGAGGAGCTCGGCGGCCCGGGCGAACTCCTCGACCGTGCGCCCCCAGATGCTGGCAACCACCCGTGCGCCGGTTGCCAGCAGCGGAGGCAGGTCGTGATCGAGCCAGGCCTCCACGCCCGGCCCCTGGAGGCCGACGGAGTTGATCATCCCGGCCGGCGTCGCGTGTACCCGTGGCGACGGATTACCCGGCCACGGCTCGGCATGGAGCGACTTGACAACCATTGCTCCCAGTGCGGACGGGTCGAGGTGGCGGGCGAGTTCGTCGCCGTGCCCGGCGGTGCCCGAGGCGGTGCACACGGGGTTCGGGAGCCGGACGGTTCCGATCGCCGTGGACAGGTCGACCGTCGGGGTTCGGCGGCTCATGGGGCTGACCGCTCCGGGTCACGGGTGATGCCCCGGTGGTAGGCCTGCAGGGTGCGTACCTCGAGTGGGAGGTGGCGCCAGTCGGCGAGGCCGCGGGCGGCAGCCAGCGCAGCCGCAGCCGTCGTGAGCAGCGGGATGCCCTCCGCCGATGCGGCCGCACGGATGTGTTCGCCGTCGGCGCGGGGCCCCCGTCCCCGTGGGCTGTTGACCACAAGTTGGATGGCTCCAGACCGGATCAGCTCGACGGCATCCGTTCCGTCCTCGCCGAGCTTGGCGACGACCCCGACCACCGGAACCCCGTTGTCGCGCAGGTGCGCTGCGGTTCCGCTCGTGGCCACGATCGAGAGCCCGAGGTCGGTGAGGTCGGCTGCGGCCTCGAGGCCGGCCCGCTTGTCCCGATCGGCGAGCGAGAAGAACACGGTGCCCATCTCGGGGAGGTCGCTGCCTGCGGAGACCTGCGACTTGTAGAAGGCCAGGCCGGGGGTCAGGTCGATGCCCATGACCTCGCCCGTGGAACGCATCTCGGGACCGAGCACCGGGTCGGCCTCCGGGAACCGGTTGAACGGCATGACCGCCTCCTTGACGGCCACGTGGTCGCCGACCACCCGGTCGACCAGCAGGCCCTCGGTGCGCAACTCGGCCAGGGCTGCCCCCAGCATGACCCGGCTGGCGACCTTGGCGAGGGGAACGCCTGTGGCCTTGGCGACGAAGGGGACGGTGCGCGAAGCCCGGGGGTTGGCCTCGATGACATAGACCTCGTCGGCCTTGACCGCGAACTGCACGTTGAGGAGGCCCCGGACGTCGAGTGCCTCGGCGATCCGGCAGGTGTGTGCCTCGATCGTTGCTATCACCTCGTCGGACAGGTGGGGCGGTGGGATCACGCAGGCGCTGTCTCCACTGTGGACGCCCGCCTCCTCGACGTGCTCCATGACGGCGCCGATCACGAGGTCGCCTTCGGCGTCGCGGATGGCGTCGACGTCGACCTCTGTGGCGTCTTCGAGGAAGCGGTCGACGAGCACGGGGCGCTCGGCTGACAGCCCGCCCTCGATGCCGAGGCTGCCGAAGGTGCTCATCTCGGACATGGCCCGGTCGAGTTGGGCGTCGTCATAGACGATTTCCATGGCCCGTCCGCCCAGCACGTACGACGGTCGGACCAGGACCGGGTAGCCGATCTCGGAGACGACTGCCCGGGCCTGCTCCAGGTCGACGGCTGTGCCACCCGGCGGCTGGAGGATGCCGAGTTCCCCGCAGAGCGAGTTCCACTGCTCACGGTCCTCGGCCAGGTCGATCGACCGCGGGCTGGTCCCGGCAACCAGGGCCTCGGGGAGCAGGCCCGCCAGCTTGAGCGGCGTCTGGCCGCCCAGCGAGACCACGATGGCCTCGGGCTGTTCGGCGGCGACGACGTTCATGACGTCTTCGTACGTCAACGGCTCGAAGTAGAGCCGGTCGCTGGTGTCGTAGTCGGTGGAGACGGTCTCTGGGTTGCAGTTGACCATGATCGTCTCGTAGCCGGCGTCGCTCAGGGCGAAGCTGGCGTGGACGCAGCAGTAGTCGAACTCGATGCCCTGGCCGATGCGGTTGGGGCCCGAGCCCAGGATCATCACCTTGGGCCGGTCGGAGGGGCGGACCTCGTCCTCGTCCTCCCATGCCGAGTAGTGGTAGGGGGTCTCGGCGGCGAACTCGGCGCCGCAGGTGTCGACCGTTTTGTAGGTCGGCATCACGCCGGCCGCCTCGCGCAACTCGCGCACCAGCGGCGGGTCGACGCCCCACAGGTGGGCGAGTTGGGCGTCGGAGAACCCCAGTTGCTTGGCCCTGCGCCAGTCCCGCCGTCCGAGTCCGTCCGGCTCCCTGGCCTCGATCGCCAGGCGCTCCTCGGTGATCGACAGCATCTGGTCGATGAACCAGGGGTCGATCATCGTGACGTCGTGGACCTCGTCGACGGTGTGGCCCCGACGCAGCAGGGCCTCGACCTGGAAGATCCGTCCCGGCGTGGCGATCGCCGCCGCGGCGGCCAGCGCCTCGTCGTCCAGTTCGTCCAGGGCCTCCTCAGCCGGATCGGCGTTGAGGCCGAGACGTCCGTTTTCGAGCGACCGGAGTCCTTTCTGGAGGGATTCGGGAAACGTCCGGCCGATGGCCATGACCTCGCCGACCGACTGCATCGAGGTCCCGAGCACGCCCGATGCGCCCGGGAACTTCTCGAACGCCCACCGGGGGATCTTGGTGACGACGTAGTCGATGGTCGGTTCGAAGGCCGCCGGCGTCTTCTTCGTGATGTCGTTGGGGATCTCGTCGAGGGTGTAGCCGACCGCCAGTCGGGCGGCGATCTTGGCGATTGGGAATCCGGTGGCCTTCGACGCCAGGGCCGATGAGCGGCTCACCCTCGGGTTCATCTCGATGACGACCTGCTGCCCGGTGTCCGGGTCGACGGCGAACTGCACGTTGGAGCCACCCGTTTCGACCCCGACCCTTCGCAGGCAGGCGAACGCAGCGTCGCGCATCTGCTGGTACTCGACGTCGGTCAGGGTCTGGACGGGCGCCACCGTGATCGAGTCGCCGGTGTGGACGCCCATGGGATCGACGTTTTCGATCGAGCAGACGACGACGCAGTTGTCGGCCCGGTCGCGCATCACCTCGAGTTCGAACTCCTTCCATCCGGCGATCGAGCGCTCGATCAGGATCTCGTGGATCCGGCTGGCTTCGAGGCCCTGGGCTGCGACCTGTTCGAACTCCTCAGGGGTCGATGCGATGCCGGTGCCACGTCCGCCGAGGATGTACGCAGGCCGGATGACGACCGGGAGGCCGATGTCGTCGACCACCCGGCGCGCCTCGTCCATGTCGTGGGCGACGCCTGAGGCGGGAACCTCGAGGCCGATCTCGAGCATCGCCTCCTTGAAGCGCTCGCGGTCCTCGGCGGTGGCGATGGCCTCGGCGTCGGCGCCGATCAGCTCGACCCCGTACTCGTCGAGGACGCCGGCTTCCACCAGCTCCATCGCCAGGTTCAGGGCCGTCTGGCCGCCGAGGGTCGGGAGCAGGGCGTCGGGGCGCTCCTTGTCGATGATGCGGGTGAGGACGTCGAGGCGCAGCGGTTCGACGTAGGTGGCGTCGGCGAAGTCCGGGTCGGTCATGATCGTCGCCGGGTTCGAGTTGGCGAGGATGACCCGGTAGCCCTCCTGGCGCAGCACCCGGCATGCCTGGGTGCCCGAATAGTCGAACTCGCAGGCCTGGCCGATCACGATCGGACCGGAGCCGATCAGCAGGATGCTCTCGATGTCGTCCCGACGGGGCATCAGCCGGCCCCCTTCCCGGAGTTTCCGGTCTTTCCGCCGGCAGCTGCCATGAGATGTTCGAACTCGGCGAACAGGTAGCGGCTGTCATGCGGGCCCGGCCCGGCCTCCGGGTGGTACTGCACGCTGAACGCCGGGACATCGCGGCAGCGCAGGCCCTCGACCGTTCCGTCGTTGAGGTTCACGTGCGTGAGGTCGGCCGACGGGATCGACCCCTCGGCGACACAGTAGTTGTGGTTCTGGCTGGTGATCTCGACGCTGCCGGTGGTGAGGTTGCGGACGGGGTGGTTGCCGCCGTGGTGACCGAACGCGAGCTTGAAGGTCTCTGCGCCGAGGGTGCCGGCCAGCAGCTGGTGTCCGAGGCAGATGCCGAAGACGGGCACCCTGTCCAGCAGTTCGGTGATCTGGCTGCGGATGCCGGTGAGGGGCTCCGGGTCGCCGGGTCCGTTGGACAGGAACACGCCGTCGGGGCCCAGGGCCAGGACGTCGTCGGCCGATGTCGATGCCGGAACCACCGTGACCTCGCCGAGGCCGGAGAGGTGCCGCAGGATCGTGGCCTTGATACCGAAGTCGTAGGCCACGATCCGGCGCCCCCCGCCGGTGGACGGCACCGAGTGGGCCTCCTCGCAGGTGACCGTGGCGACCAGGTCGATGCCGTCGGTGCCGGCGGCGCCAACGGCGGCGGCCAGCAGCGTCGCCTCGTCGGCGGTTCCGAAGGCGCCGGGCATGGCGCCGAGATCCCGCAGGTGGCGGGTCAGCCGGCGGGTGTCGATGCCCCCGATGCCGGGAATCCCGTGCCCGCGGAGCAGGCCGTCGAGGTCGCCGGTGGCTCGCCAGTTGCTGTGCCGACGGGCCAGGTCGCGCACGATCACGCCTCTGCAGAACGGCCGACGGCTCTCGTAGTCGTCGGGGTTGACGCCGTAGTTGCCGATGTGGGGGTAGGTGAAGGCGATGACCTGTCCCGCATACGACGGGTCGGTGATGACCTCCTGGTAGCCGGAGAGCACGGTGTTGAACACCACCTCGCCGGTCTGGACGTCGTCGGGTGGAGGTGCTCCGATCGCCTCGCCTTCGAAGACCGTGCCGTCGGCGAGGACCAGCAGTGCCTCGGCGATCCCGTGGACGGGGTCGGTCACCGGCGTGCCTCCCCGTCGACCACCACGGGTTGTCCCGCCAGAATCGTGTGCCGTACCCGTCCCCGCAGCGTGCGTCCCTCGAACGGCGAGTTCGAGCTCCGGGAGGCCATCCCCCGGCCGGAGACCACCCAGGTGGCATCGGGGTCGACGACGCACAGGTTGGCGGGGTTCCCCGGTTCGATGTCGATGCCGTGACGGTCCGACAGGCCGGCGATCGCAGCCGGTCGCCAGGACAGGAGCGCCAGCACCTCCGGCAGGTCGAGGCCGAGCCCGTCGAGGGCCAGCGGCAAGGCGGTCTCGAGCCCCAGCATTCCCGGGGGTGCCAGATCGAACGACAGTTCCTTGGCGTGGTCCGTGTGGGGGGCGTGGTCGGTGGCTATCGCGTCAATTGTCCCGTCGGCCAACCCTGTGCGGACGGCGGCGACGTCGGCGTCGGTCCGGAGCGGCGGATGCACCTTGAACACGGGGTCGTAGGTGGCGCAGGCTGCGTCGGTGAGCGTGAAGTGGTGCGGGGTGGCCTCGGCGGTGACGGGCAGGCCGGCGGCCTTGGCGTCGCGGACCATGGCAACGCTGGCGGCGGTCGAGAGGTGCTGGAAGTGCAGGTGGGCACCTGTGAGCCGCACGAGGGCGATGTCGCGCATCACCATGAGGTCCTCGGACTCACCCGGCTGGCCGGGGATCCCGAGACGGGACGACCACTCCCCCTCGTGCATGTAGCCACCCGCCGACAGGGCGGTCACCTCGCAGTGCTGTGCCAGCACCACGGGCCGGCCGAGGCGGTGTGAGAGTCCGGTGCTGTACTCCATGACCCGCCGCATCAGCCGGGGGTCCTGCAGGCCGGTGCCGTCGTCGGTGAAGATCCCGACACCCATGTCGACCAGTTCGCCCAGGGGCGCCATGTCCCGGCCGAGGCGCCCGACGGTCATGGCGCCGGTCGGTATGATCTCGCAGGCCGTGTCGCGTCCGAGGGCGCGGACCAGTTCGACGACCGCCGGACAGTCCATGGCCGGTTCGGTGTTGGGCATCGCCACCAGGGCCGTGTAGCCGCCCAGGGCTCCGCCTCGGGCGCCGGTCTCGATGGTTTCGGCGTCCTCCTGGCCCGGTTGGCGCAGGTGCACGTGGAGGTCGACGAAGCCCGGTGAGACGACACAGCCGGAGGCGTCGAGGTCGGTGTCGCCGCAGAGTCCGGTGCCCACGGCTGCGATGAGGCCGTCGTCACCGATCTCGACGTCGGCGACACGTTCGCCGGTCCGGTCGATGAGGCGGCCTCCACGCAGGACGACGGTCATGCGCCGACCTCCGATTCGGACCGCTCGAGGAGCTCCCTGCCGGAGCCGAGGAGCAGGAACAGCACGGCCATGCGCACCGAGACCCCGTTTACGACCTGGTCCAGGATCACGGACCGCGGATCGGCGGCGACCTCGGCGCTGAGCTCGACGCCCCGGTTGGTGGGGCCCGGATGGCAGATGAGCGCCTCGGTGGGGAGTCGGGCTGCCCGGACGGCATTCAGCCCGTAGTCGGCCACGTACTCGCGCACCGAGGGGATGAGACCCTCGGTGATGCGCTCGCGTTGCATGCGGAGCAGGTAGCAGGCGTCGAGCGTGGGCAGGACCGCGTCGAGGTCCTGGCTGACCCGGACCGGCCAACCGATGAGCGATGCCGGCAGCAGGGTCGTGGGGGCCACGAGGGTGACCTCGGCGCCGAGGGCGGAGAAGGCCAGCACGTTGGACCGGGCCACCCGCGAATGGCGGATGTCGCCGACGATGCCTATGTGCATGCCGTCGAGGGATCCGCTGTGCTGTCGGATCGTGTAGGCGTCGAGCAGCGCCTGCGTGGGGTGTTCGTGCGAGCCGTCGCCGGCATTGATGACCGAGGCGTCGGTCCAGTCGGCGATCCGGTGCGGGGTGCCGGCCATGGGGTGCCGGACGACGATGGCGTCGACGCCGTACGAGGCGATGACGTCGACGGTGTCGCGCAGGCTCTCGCCCTTGTTGAGCGACGAGGAGCCGGCGGCGAAGTTGAGCGTGTCGGCGGAGAGCCGCTTGGCCGCCGTGTCGAACGACACCCGCGTCCGGGTGGAGTCCTCGAAGAACAGGGTGGCAACGGTCCGTCCGCGTAGCGCCGGGACCCTGGCGATCGGGCGCCGTCCGATTTCTGCGAAGGTGTCGGTCAGGTCGAGGAGTTCCTCGATCTCGACGCGGTCCATGCCGTCGATGCCGAGCAGGTGTGCGGTCACGGCGACCTCCGGGTCGCCGATGGGGCCTGGTCGCTCACTTCTGCATGACCCCCAGGTCGACGCCATCGAGGTGGACGTCGACGACCTCGTCACGGCGGGTCGGCAGGTTCTTGCCCACGAAGTCGGGGCGGATCGGCAACTCCCGGTGGCCGCGGTCGACCATGACGGCCAGTTGGATCGCCCGGGGGCGGCCGAAGTCGCAGACGGCGTCGAGCGCCGCACGGATGGTGCGGCCCGTGAACAGGACATCGTCGACGAGGACCACGATGCTGTTGTCCAGGTCGACCGGGATGTCGGTGGCGGCCTCGGGAACGACGGGACGCAGGCCGATGTCGTCGCGGTGGAGGGCCACGTCGAGTCGGCCGACGGGCGGGCGGGCTCCCTCGATCTCGTCGAGGGCGTCGGCCAGGCGCTCGGCCAGGGGCACTCCTCCGGTCTGGAGTCCGATCACGACCACCAGGTCCAGGCCGTGGTTGCGTTCGATCACCTCATGGGCCATGCGGCGGACGGCGCGGGCCATGTCGTCTGCGTCCATGATCCGTGCATGGGCAACGAAAACGCCCCCGTATGGGGGCGTCTGTCGTCGTTCTCGATCGGCCACGGGCCTCTACTCCTGGTTCCGTTCGGACCTCTCAGGACCCGTTTCACGGTCCCGGTGATGTTAGCAGCCTCCGGGGAGGGCGCGTTACGCGATGTTCGCCACCCATGCGCCCGTCCGGCCAGAAAGTTCCCGGAAGCCCGCCCGTTCGGCAACGCGGACAGAGGCCGGGTTGTCGGGTCCGATCTGTGCCACCACGGCACTGAGCCCGAGCCCGTCGTGCCCCCAGTTGGTGACGAGGCCGGCTGCGGCCGACGCCACCCCCCGACCGCGTGCGGAGGCCATGGTCCACCATCCGATCAGGGCGGCACCACGGTCCGCGTCGAAGGACGAGAGGCCGACCTCGCCGAGCACCCGGTCGTCGGCGTCGACCACCACCAGGTCCAGGGCCAGGCCGAGCCGTCGCCGTTCGTCGTCGCCGGCGATCCAGGCAACCGCCCGCCCGGGCGAGGGGTCGTCGGGAACCGGGAGGCGCCGGGCGATCTCGGGGTCGGCCCAGGCGGCGGCCAGTGCAGGGGCGTCCCCGCCGACCCAGGGCCGGAGGAGGATGCCGGGTTCGCCGACAAGGGGCGGATCCGGCAGGGGGAGCCCATCGGGCGGGAGCCGCCAGGCGTTCATGCCCCGTCGGGGGTAGGCCGGTGTAGTTCGGCGATGCGCGAGGCCACCCCGTTGACGAAGCGACCGGAGCGTTCGGTCGAGTAGTCGGCCGCCAACTCGACGACCTCGGTCAGAACGGCTTCGGTGGGCACGTCGGGTCTGTGGACCAGTTCGAAGACCGCCATGCGCAACAGTGCCCGGTCGACCGCCGGCATCCGGTCCGTGCGCCATCCCTCAGAGTATGAGTCGATGAGTTCGTCGAGTTCGTCGGCGTGGCCAGCCACGCCGCTGACGATGTCGGCGGCGTAGTCGGGAGGGGGCACCGGCTGTGCGGCCAGGACCTCGGCCGGGTCCTCACCCCGACGGTCGGCGGAATAGAGGATGCTGAGCGCCGTCTCGCGGGCCTCGCGGCGGGATCCGATTGCACTGCCCGGCTCCCCGGTGCGGCGTCCTGCGACCACGGTCCGGCCCTCTCCCCTCGCGCCCTGTTCAGCCCCGGCTCAGGTACTCGCCCGAGCGGGTGTCGACCTTGATCGTCTCGCCCTGTTCGATGAAGAGGGGCACCTGGACGATGAGGCCGGTCTCGAGCGTGGCCGGCTTGCGGGCGCCTGACACCCGGTCGCCTGCCAGGCCCGGCTCCGTCGCGGTTATGACGAGCTCGACCGCTGCGGGCAGTTCGACGCCGATTACCTCGGTGCCGTACATCTGCATGATCGGTGCGCTGCCGTCTACGAGGTAGTCGACAGCCGAACCGAGCGCCCCGGGCGGGAGCGAGATCTGCTCGTAGGTCTCGTTGTCCATGAAAACGAAGTCCGGGCCGTCGCGGTACAGGTACTGCATCGACCGCTTGTCGATCATGGCCCGCTCGACCTTCTCGCCGGCCCGGAAGGTCCGGTCGACGGTGCTGCCGGTGCGTACGTTGCGCAGGGTCGTGCGGACGAATGCGTGGCCCTTGCCGGGCTTCACATGCTGGAATCCGACAACCGTGAACAGCCCCTCGCCGAGTTCGAGGGCCATGCCGTTCTTCAGGTCGTTCGTGGTGATGGTCGCCATCTGGTCCTCCGTGGACGATCAGTCGGCCCTGGGTGCACGGGTGAGCGCCCGGTGGCCGTCGTCGGTCACGAGCACGGTGTCCTCCCAGCGGACGCCACCCATCCCGGCGAGGTAGGCGCCCGGCTCGACGGTGACTACGTGGCCGGAGCGCAGGGTACCAGTGGCCGAAGCCGACAGGGTCGGGGCCTCGTGGATGTCGAGGCCCACCCCGTGTCCCGTGCCGTGGAGGAACGCGTCAGCCAGGTCGGCATCGGCGAGGACGCCCCGGCATGCGGCGTCGACCTCGGCCAGCGCCACGCCGTCGGCCACACGGGCGAGCCCTGCCGCCTGTGCGGCTCGGACGGCATCGCGTATTTCGTCCTCGTGTCCGCCGGCCCTGCCGCCCACCCGGAACGAACGGGTCATGTCGGAGCGGTAGCCGTCGATGACGGCGCCGAAGTCGCAGACGACGAGGTCGCCCTCCAGAAGGATCCGGTCGGTGGGTCGGGCATGCGGAAGGGCGCTGTTGGGGCCGGCGGCGACGATCGTCGCGAAGGCTCGGTCGTCGGCGCCCCGGGTGCGCATGCCGTGGTCGATGGCGGCTGCCACGTCGCGTTCGGTGACCCCGCAGACGAGCAGTTCGACGGCGTCGACGAGGGCGGCGTCGGCGATGCCTGCCGCCGCCTCGATCCGGGCGACCTCTCCTGCATCCTTGACCTGTCGGAGTTCCTCCACCAGCCCGTCGGTGGGCACCAGGTCGGCATCGTCGAACCAGTCGGCGAGGCGGCGTTGTTCGGACCAGGTCACCGAGCCGGCTTCGAGGCCCACCCGGTCGCAGCCGTGGAGGCGCTCGAGGACGAGCGTGCGGCGGTCGGTGCCTGCGATTGCGACCTCGGTGCCCGACTCGGCGACCTGCGTCGGCGCCTGCTCGGCGTAGCGGCCGTCGGTGACCAGCAGCGCTGCGTCGGCACCCACCAGCAACTCGCCCGCCGAGCCCGTGAAGCCGGTGAGGTACCTGATGTTGGTGGGGTTCGTGACCACGAGTGCGTCGACTCCGGCGACTTCGAAGCCGGCCCGGAGGCGGTCGAGCCGCCCGTCCACCTCCGGCGGTGGAAGCCCGCCGGTCACCGGCCCAGCAATGTGGCCACGGCCTGCACGGCCAACCGGTAGCCGTCGGAACCGAATCCTGCAATCGAACCGGATGCAACCGGTGCCACTACCGAAGTGTGTCGCCATGGTTCCCGGGCCGCCGGGTTCGACAGGTGGACCTCGACCACAGGTCCGTCGAAGGCCGCCAGGGCGTCGTGGATGGCCCAGGCGTAGTGCGTGAACGCTCCGGGGTTGACCACGATGGCGGCGCACCGGCCCCGGGCCGAGTGGATCGCCTCGACCAGTTCGCCCTCGTGGTTCGACTGCAGGTGCTCGACGACGAGCCCGTGTTCAGCCGCCGTGACCTCGGCCACGGCCACGAGGTCGGCCAGGGTTTCGTCGCCGTAGACCTCGGGCTGGCGCTCTCCCAGCAGGTTCAGGTTGGGACCGGAAAGGACCAGCAGGGTCTGGTTCATCATGTTGGCTCCGTTTCTGGGTTGGTGATGTTCAGCGGACCCGGTCGAGTACCTGCTCGACCAGAGACCCTTCCACGCCGGCGACCACCTCGACGCCGGCGGGGCCGTCGAGCACGAACGTGAGGCCTCCGACGGCCTTTTTGTCCCGGCCCATGGCGGCCAGCAGCTCTGCGCCGTCGGCGTCGTCGGGGATGCCGGTGGGCAATCCGTATCCCTCGACGATCCTGCGATGTTCGGCCACGCGCTCGTCGTCGATGCGGCCCAGGGCCCGCCCCAGCTCTGCGGCGTAGACCAACCCGATGGCCACCGCCTCACCGTGTCTCAGGCCGTAGCCGCCGGTCGCCTCGAGGGCGTGTCCGAGCGTGTGCCCGTAGTTGAGGACGGCCCGACGACCGGCCTCGCGCTCGTCTTCGGCCACCACCCGTGCCTTGATTCCGACGCAGAGGGCGATCTGGTCGACGAGGTCGAGCGCATCGAGGGCACTACCACCGAGGAAGTGGTACTTGGCCATTTCGCCGAGCCCGCAGCGCATCTCGGCCTCGGGCAGGGTCTCGAGCGCCGTCGTGTCGCACAGCACCGCCGAGGGCTGCCAGAAGGCCCCCACCAGGTTTTTGCCCTCGGGCAGGTTGACGCCGGTCTTGCCTCCGATGGCGGCATCGATCTGTGCCAGCAGCGAGGTGGCCACGTGCACGACGGCGACACCCCGGTGGTACGTGGCCGCAGCGAATCCGGCCACATCGGTGACCACCCCGCCGCCCACGCCGACGACGACGTCGCCTCGGGTGAGCCCCCACCTGGCGAAGGAGCGGCAGAGGTCTTCGACGGTCGCCATCGACTTGGCTGCCTCGCCGTCGTCGATGGCGAAGACCTCCTGGTCCAGTCCTGATTCCACGGAGTGTCCGATGTTCGACTGGGTCACGATCGCCGCACGGCGGGCCGGGCCGGGCAGGACCTCAGCGAGGTGCGCTGATGCTTCGGGACCCACGAGGACCGGATAGGACCGGTTTCCGGGCAGGTTTACATCGACGCGGATCATGCCGGGGCCCCCTGTCGGCCTTCGAGGAAGGCACCGACCTCGTCGGCGACCTCGTCGGCGGACCGGTGGTCGGTGTCGATGGCCAGGTCAGCCGCCGCCTCGTAGAGGGGCGCCCGCTCCTCGGCGAGGCGGCGCAGGACGTCGACCGGCAATCCGGTGGGGTCGTCCGACAGGAGCGGCCGGCCGTGTCCGTCACCGACCCTTTCGGCGGCTGTCTCCGGGGTGGCCCGCAGCCAGACCACATGCGAGCGGGCGCACAGGGCGTCCCGGTTGGCCGGTCGGCCGAGCACGCCGCCACCGGTGGACAGGACGATCGGTTCGAGCAGTTCGAGGGCCCGTTCGAGGCTGGACTGCTCGGCGTCGCGGAAGCCCTCCTCCCCGAGTTCGGCGAACAGCACGCCGATGCTGCGTCCGGTGTCGGCCTGCACCCAGCGGTCGAGGTCTATGTGGCGGCGGCGGGCCTGCGCTGCCACGATGGCGCCCACGGAGGTCTTGCCGGTGCCCATGCCCCCGACGAGCGCAAGGTGGGGTCGATTCCGGGTGGCCATGGGTGCAGGCTAGCGACGGGGCCACTCCCGGCCGGGTGAATAGCGGCGGTACCGGTGCCGAGATCGGCTCACGGATTCCAGACCGTGACGAGCAGCGTCGCCGTCAGGAGGCCCGGACCGAACGGCAGAGGCCCCGTTCCGAGTCGCCCCCGACGGACGATCAGGCCTCCGGCGACGGTCAGCAGCGCCGCCAGGGCCGTGACGGCGGCGATCCCCGTGGCGACTTCGCCGCCGGTCGCCCATCCGACCTGGATGCCAAGCGGTACCGCCAGGCGCACGTCGCCGCCACCGAGGGACCGGGGTGAGGCCAGGTGCAGACCGAGCAGCAGGCCGCCGAATACCAGTCCGCCCACCAGCGCCCAGCCGAGGCGTCCACCGTCGCCACCGACGAGCACGTCGATTCCGTGGATCACGACCAGTCCGACGGCGAGGGTCCAGATCCACCGGGTCGGCAGGCGCTGCTCGCGGAGGTCGATGCGGGCGAGGAGGATCGAGCCGGCGAGCAGCCAGGCCAGGGCGGCGGCGGCGGCCACGGAGCCTGTGTCGCGTCAGGCGACCGGGCGTGCGGCGAGCGCCGCACGGACGGCCGTTTCCATGGCCGCCACCGGCGCTTCGACTCCTGTCCAGAGCGAAAAGGCACGGGCGGCCTGGAAGAGCAGCATCGAGAGGCCCCCGTGGGCCTCGATCCCCTGTCGGCGCAGGGCCACCAACCAGGGTGTCTCGAGCGGGTGGTAGATCAGGTCGATGGCGACCTGTCCGACCCTGAGGTCCTGCGGGTCTACCGGCATGTCGCCATCCGGCCCGCCCGACATGCCGACAGGCGTGGCGTTGACCACCAGGTCGGCCTCGGCGATGGCAGTTGCCGCCCTGTCCGGCACGACCACGCGACCGACGGCTCCGGCCAGTTCGGCCGCCGATCCGGCCCGGTCGGAGGTCCGGTTGACCACGGCGATGTCGACGGCTCCTGCGGCACCACATGCCTCGACCACGGCCCTGGCCGCTCCTCCGGCGCCGATGACGACCACGGTCCTGCCCTCGACGGAGATCCCGGCATCGTGGGCCAGCCCGTCGAGGAAGCCGCCGCCGTCGGTGTTGTGGCCGGTCAGGCGGCCGTCGACGGGAACGAGGCAGTTGACTGCTCCGAGGCGGGCCGCAGCTTCCGTCAGGTCGTCGGCCAGCCCTGCTGCCACCGCCTTGTGCGGCATCGTCACGGACAGGCCGACGATGCCCAGCGCCCGCATGCCGTCCAGCGCCCGGGGGAGGTCGCCCTCGGCCACCTCGAACGCCGTGAACGTCCAGTCCAGTCCGGTTGCGCCGAAGGCGGCGTTGAGCAGGGTCGGTGAGAGGGAGTGGCGGACCGGCGATCCGACGACCGCTGCCAGGCGCGTGCTTCCGCTGATCGGCGGCCGAAGGTCTTCCGGTGAGGTCGACGTCATGTCCTGTTCACCCACAACCCAGATTCTTCTCTACGCAGACCTGTCGTGCGTGCTCGAATTCCTCAGCCGTCACAGCGAACGTGTGTGCACCGGCCACGCCGCCCTCGTCGGTGCGGACGTAGTACATCCAGGGGCCGTCGGTCGGGTTGAGGGCCGCCTCGAGCGATTTCCGTCCCGGAGCGGCGATTGGCGTCGGGGGCAGGCCCGGCGACACCCGCGTGTTCCACAGCGACTCGTATGCCAGGTCTTCCCTGGTGAGCGGCTCTCCGGCGGTCTTGCCGACGGCGTAGCGGGTGCTTGCATCGATGCCGAGGGTCCAGCCCTTCTCGATCCGGTTGTGTATGACCCGGCTGATGCGCCCCCGGTCGTCGTCGATGCGGGCCTCCTCCTCGATGAGCGAGGCGACGATCACCGCCTCGTAGGGCGTCAGGCCGAGGTCGGCGGCACGCGTCTCGATTCCCAGGTCGGTGACCACGGCGAGGAACTGTCGGTGCATCCTGGTGACGAGGTCGAGTTCGTCGCCAAGGGATTCCTCGGCCAGCTGGTAGGTGTCGGGGAAGAGCAGGCCCTCGACCAACAGGTAGGGCAGGTCCCGGGGGTAGTGCTCCCAGACGAGGCGTTCGCTGATGAGGGCGGCCCGCAGTTCGTCCTCTGCGAAGGCGGGCATCTGTTCGACGAGCCGGGTGATGGTCTGTGCGAGGGTCAGGCCCTCGGGCACCATCACCGTGATTACCTCCTCGGGGAGCGGGCCCTCGTTGATGCGGTCGACCACATCTTGGAATGTCAGGTGCTCGCGGAGCACGTATTCGCCCGCCTTGAACGAGTACTCGACGTCCACCGGGCATTCGATGAGCCAGCGCAGCGCCGACGGGCAGCGCATCCACTGGCGGAACATGGCGGGGTTGTCGACGATGTCGACGGTGCCGAGCGCCACGGCGACGTCGTTGGTCGACCATCCCTCCTCGATCACGAACCGGACGTCGTCGCCGAAGAGGCGCTCGGGCCGCATCTGGTCGTCCGCCCAGTCGGTCACAAGCCGGTATCCCACCACGAAGGTCATGAAGATGGCGAACACCACGAGCCCCCAGCGGGGCAGCGGCCCCCAGGACGGACGGTGGCGGACCCAGCGGACATCGGACCGGGCCTCCTCGCCGGGCCCGAACACGGTTCCCTCGTCGGATTCGTCGAACACCGTCGGGCCCCACACCATGGCTTCGCCGACGGCTTCCTCGGTGGGCACCGCCGGCACGCCGCCCGGCACCGTGGGGTGTTCGCCCGGCGGGACGGGAGCCGTCGGCGGGGCGCCGGCGACCCGGGCGCCGATCGTCGCCGAGGATCGCCCCTGTGGCGACAGGTCAGCCGAGGAGAGGACCTCCGGTGCGTCGTTGCCTTCTTCGGTGGGTATCTCGTCGCTCACGTGGTCACCTCCCGGCGGCGACCATCGAGCCAGGCCTGGAGCAGGACGGCTGCGGCCATCTGGTCGACCACCTTGCGCTGCGCCCTTGTGTCGAGGCCCGCCTCCCTGAGTCGACGTTCGGCGCTCACGGTGGTCAGGCGCTCGTCGTGGGTCTCGACCGGCACTTCGAGGAGTCGGGCCAGTTGGCGGGATTCGGCGAGCATGGCCTCTGCCGCCGGCCCGGTGCCACCGTCGAGCGAGTACGGGACGCCCACGACGACGACATCGGCCTCCCATTCGGCCACGAGGTCGGCGACTGCCCGGTGGTCGCGTGCCCGGTCGCCGGTGCGGTGTAGGACATCGGCCGGTGTGGCCAGCCGGCCGTCCGGGTCGCTGACAGCGATGCCGATCCGCTTCGAGCCGAGGTCGAGGCCCAGGGCACGCACGCCGTTCGACTCAGCCGGCGGCGGCGCGGGCCTGCTCGAGCGCCTCGTCGAGGTGCTCGGGCGCCCGACCGCCGATGATCGTGAGGCTGGGGTTC
This sequence comes from Actinomycetota bacterium, assembly GCA_014381945.1. Classification (GTDB taxonomy): domain Bacteria; phylum Actinomycetota; class Acidimicrobiia; order Acidimicrobiales; family MedAcidi-G1; genus S20-B6. Next base: position 56,968 of record JACNKQ010000044.1, on the reverse strand, counting down.
GGGCGGCCGCCGCCGCCGATGGTCTTTGCCGCCTCGGCTACGAGGGCGCCGGCGTCGAACCCGCTGTCCGGTGAGACGGTCGAGACGAGGGCCGCTCCCCCGCCCTCCGGGGCGGTCGCCAGGACAACGGCGCGGATGCCGTCCCGGTCGCGTATGGCGATGGCGAGGTCCCGGAGCCCGTCCCGGTCGATGTCGTCGATGCGACGGATGACGAGGCCGTCTTCGGCACCTTCGACGAGTTCGTCGACCCGACCGAGTGCCGACTGGCGTCGCAGGGCGTCGACCTCGCTGCGGAGTTCCCCGGCCTCGGCGACCCGCTTCCGGATTCCGTCGAGTACGTCGTCGACGGGGACGCCGACCAGGTCGGCTGCCTCGACGAGGGTGCCTTCGGCGCTGCGCAGCCGGTCGATGGATGCGGCGCCCGTGACGGCTTCGAGCCGACGGATGTTCGAGCCGATCGAGCCCTCGCTGACGATCTTGAGGAGTCCGATGTCGCCGAGGGCGTTGACGTGCGTGCCGCCGCAGAGTTCGATCGAGTTCGGGCCCGCCTGCAGGACCCGGACCGTGTCGCCGTACTTGTCGCCGAAGAAGGCGATTGCGCCCAGCGCCTCTGCCTCGTCCCTGGTGGCCTCGAAGTGGGTGCAGGCCGCGTTGCCGAGGACCTCGGCGTTGACCAGGTCCTCGATCTCGGCGACCTGCCCACCGGTCAGTCCCTCGTAGTGGCTGAAGTCGAAGCGCAGCCGTTCGGGACCGACCGACGAGCCCTGCTGCCTGACGTGGTCGCCCAGCACCCGCCGGAGTGCCCAGTGGAGGATGTGGGTGCCGGTGTGGTTGCGCCGGATGGCGGCCCGACGGTCGGCGTCGATGGTCGCCCGCACGGTCTGGCCGACCTCGACGGCGCCTTCGACCTCGTCGACGTGGTGGCAGTGGAGGCCGTCGAGGGCGAGGGTCGTGTCGAGGACCCGCAGCGTGCCCGTCGACGACCCGACCGTTCCGGTGTCGCCGACCTGCCCTCCGGATTCTGCGTAGAACGGCGTGCGGTCCAGGATCAGGACCCCGTCGGCGATGGAGAGCACCTCGGCGTCGCACTCGTCGACATCGCGTCCGACGAACTCCGTGGCTCCGTGGGCCCCGAGGACGTGGCGTAGGTCGCCGTCCCCGTCCCCGGCCCCGGCGTTCCTTCGTGCGGCCTTGGCGCGGTCCTTCTGCTCGGCCATGGCCGCATTGAAGCCGTCGAGGTCGATTCGCACCTCCCGTTCGGCGGTGATCTCCTCGGTCAGCTCCAGGGGGAAGCCGTAGGTGTCGTGGAGCTTGAAGGCCACGTCGCCGGCGAGGACGGCATCTTCGGCAACGTCGGCGAGGGCGGCGTCGAGGATGGCCATGCCCGATCGGAGGGTTTCACGGAACCGTTTCTCCTCACGGTCGAGCACGCCGCGTACGAAGTCGTGGTTGCGGACCAGTTCGGGGTAGTCGTCGCCCATGATCCCGACGAGGGAGTCGAGCAGTTCCGGCATGATCCGGTCCTCGACGCCGAGCAGCCAGGCGTGGCGGACTGCACGTCGGATGATGCGGCGCAGCACGTAGCCGCGGTCCTCGTTGCTGGGAAACACGCCGTCGCCGATGAGGAAGGCCGAGGAACGGATGTGGTCGGCGAGGATGCGCTGCGAGACGTCGGAGCGCTGGTCCGAGCCGGGGGCGACCCCGCTGAGCCTGCCGATGGTTTCGAGCAGTCGGACGAACTCGTCGGTCTCCCAGACGGAGTCGACGCCCTGCAGTACAGAGAGGATCCGTTCGAGGCCGGCGCCGGTGTCGATGGAGGGCTTGGGCAGCGGCGTCATCGAGCCGTCGGCGTGCTGCTCGAACTGCATGAATACGAGGTTCCAGATCTCGATGAAGCGCTCGGGGTCGCCGTGTTCGGGTCCGCCGTCGGCGCCGAACTCGGGCCCCTTGTCCCAGAAGATCTCGGAGCAGGGGCCGCAGGGGCCGGTGTCGGCCATGCGCCAGTAGTTGTCCTCGTCGAGTCGCTGGATACGTTCGGCCGGCACGCCTACCTCGTCGCGCCAGATGGCCTCGGCGTCGTCGTCGCTGATGTGGACCGTGATCCAGATGCGTTCGGGGTCGAGGCCGAGGTGGGTGGTGACGAAGTCCCAGGCGAAGGCGCAGGCATCGGACTTGAAGTAGTCGCCGAAGCTGAAGTTGCCCATCATCTCGAAGAAGGTGAGGTGGCGGCTGGTGCGGCCCACCTCGTCGAGGTCGTTGTGCTTGCCGCCGGCGCGGACGCACTTCTGGACGGTGACGGCCCGGTCCCACGGTGCCTGCTGCTCGCCGACGAAGTACGGCTTGAACGGCACCATCCCCGCCACGGTGAACAGCAGCGTCGGGTCGTGCGGTATCAGGCTGGCCGAGGCCTCGTGGTGGTGCCCGTGTCCGGCGAAGAAGTCGACGAACGCCCGGCGGACGCTGCGCGCTGTGGCGGTTTCATCGGACATGGCGGGTCAGCCTACCGGTGGGCCCTTCCGGGCTCGGGTCAGGATCCCGGCCTGCGCCGTCGGAGCCCGGAGAGGAGCCCGACCAGGCGCACGAGCGGAGACGAGGTGAGGGTTGCGGCTCCTTCGATGGTGGCTCCGATCCTGCCAGCCGACTCGCGCAGGCCCTCGGCGGTGTCGAGGAGGTCTTCGACGCGGTCCAGGTCGCCGGCCGTTCGTTCGACCATCCTGTGCATGTCGGCTATCAACGGGACGGCCTCCCGGCGGAGGGCATCGACGGCGGCATGCAGGTCCCTGAGCATGCGGGCCATTCGCACGACGGCCACGAGCAGGAGCCCGAGGCATGCCACGGCCACGACAAGGGCGGCCCATCCGACGCTCATGGGGTCTCCTTCGGGTCGGACCGTTCGGCGAGGCGGCGGGCCACCTCGACCTCGTGGCCGTGTGGCGACGGCTCGTAGTACACGTTTCCCTCCACCTCCTCGGGGCGGTGAGCCTGTTCGACCCAGCCCCTCGGGTCGTCGTGCGGATAGTCGTATCCGTCCCCGTGGCCCAGCCCGGCCGCCCCCTTGTAGTGGGCGTCGCGCAGGTGCGGCGGCACCAGGCCCGTTCCGGGCGCCCGTGCGTCGACGGCCGCTGCGGCGAGCGCCCGGTACACCCGGTTCGACTTGGGTGCGGTCGCCAGGTGCACGACGGCCTGGGCCAGGTTGAGGCGCGCCTCGGGGAGGCCGACGAACTCGACGGCCCTGGCGGCAGCGTCGGCGACGACGAGCGCCATGGGGTCGGCCATGCCGATGTCCTCGCTGGCGAGGATGACGAGCCGGCGGGCGATGAACCGGGCCTCCTCGCCTGCTTCGAGCATGCGGGCCAGCCAGTAGAGGCCGGCGTCCGGGTCGGACCCCCGGATGCTCTTGATGAAGGCGCTGATGACGTCGTAGTGCTCGTCGCGGCCGTAGCGGACGGCCTTGGTGCCGAGGGCGGCTTCGGCGTCGTCGAAGGTGACCGTGGTGTCGTCCCGGCCTCTGGCAAGGGCGACGGCAACCTCGAGGCTGGTCAGGGCGAGGCGACCGTCGCCGGCCGCCCGGTCGGCCAGCAGGTCGAGCGCCTCGTCGGTTGCGGTCGCCTCCTCGGCCTCGAGTCCCCGACGCAGCAGCACGTGGGTGGCCTCGCTGTCGAGGGGTTCGAGGCGGAACAGCGTGGAGCGAGACAGCAGGGGCGGGTTGACCTCGAAGTACGGGTTTTCGGTCGTTGCGCCGATGAGCACCAGGAGCCCGGATTCGACCGACGGCAGCAGGGCGTCCTGCTGGGCCTTGTTGAAGCGGTGGACCTCGTCGAGGAACAGGATCGTGCCGACGTCGCGTTCGCCGAGGCGGGCCGTGGCCGCCGCCATAACCTCGCGGACGTCCTTGACGCTGGCGTTCACGGCGGAGAGCTCCACGAATTCCTTGGCGGTGACGCGGGCGATGAGGCGGGCCAGCGAGGTCTTGCCGGTACCCGGTGGCCCCCAGAGCACGACCGACGAGAGCCGGTCTGCCTCGATGAGGCACCGCAGCGGCCTACCGTCGCCCACGAGGTGGGCCTGCCCGACGATGTCGTCCAGGCAGGTGGGGCGGAGGCGGTCGGCGAGCGGTGCACGCCGGGCCAGGCGCTGCCCGACCGCCGAGGCGAACAGGTCGTCGTTCACTGCTTCGGGGGCAGCACCCGCAGGCCGAGTTCCTCGAGGTGGCGGTCGTCGATCGTCGTCGGCGCCCCGGTGAGCGGATCGGCACCCGACTGGGTCTTCGGGAATGCGATCACCTCGCGGATGTTGTCCTCGCCGGCGAGGATGGCGGTGAGGCGGTCCATGCCGAAGGCGAAGCCCGCATGGGGGGGTGCGCCGTATCGGAAGGCGTCGAGCAGGAAGCCGAACTTCTCCTGCGCCTCGTCGGGGCCGATGCCGAGCGTGGCGAAGATCTGCTCCTGGACCTCGCGCCGGTGGATCCGGACACTGCCCGAACCCAGTTCCCAGCCGTTGACGACGAGGTCGTAGGCCTGCGACCGCACCTCGAGCAGCTCGCCCGATTCGAGGAGGCCGAGGTCCTCCTCGTGCGGCATCGTGAAGGGGTGGTGGGCGGGGATCGGGTTGCCGGCCTCGTCCCGGCCCTCGTACAGGGGAAAGTCGACGACCCACAGGAAGTTCAGCCCGCCTTCGGTCACCGGGGGTCGGCCCAACTCGAGGCGCAGCAGGCCGAGCACGTGGCGGGCCCGGCGGCGCTCGTCGGCCACGAGAAACAGCAGGTCGCCCTCTTCGGCGGCCATTGCGGTCCGCAGGGCGACCATCTCGTCGTCGGAGAGGAACTTGGCGACCGGCGAGTTGAGGGCGTCGGCCTCGACGCGCATCCAGACCAGGCCCTTGGCACCCCACTGCCTGCACCGGTCGGTCAGGTCGTCGAGACGGCTGCGGGAGACGTCGGCGCCGCCCGGTACCCGAATGCCCTTGACGCAGGGCGCCTGGAACGCCCGGAACCCGGTGTCGGCGAACACCTCGGTCAGCTCGACCAGCTCGAGCCCGAAGCGGGTGTCGGGCTTGTCGGAGCCGAAGCGTTCCTGGGCCTCGAGCCAGGTCATGTGTGGGAACTCTCCGGGGTGTTCGCCTGTCACGGCTTCGACGGCGGCACCGACCGCATGGGTGATGAACCCGAGGACGTCGTCCTGGTCGACGAAGCTGGCCTCGGCGTCGAGTTGCATGAACTCGAACTGGCGGTCGGCCCGCAGGTCCTCGTCGCGCAGGCAGCGGGCGATCTGGTAGTAGCGGTCGACGCCACCCACCATGCACAGCTGCTTGAAGATCTGTGGGCTCTGTGGCAGGGCGTAGAACGCTCCGGGCTCCTTGCGTGAAGGCACGACGAAGTCGCGGGCCCCCTCCGGCGTGCTGGCGATGAGCATCGGCGTCTCGACCTCGATGAAGCCCTGCTCCTCCATGGCGCCCCGGATGGACGAGTTGACCGTGGCCCGGATCTCGAGGTTCCGTTGGAGTCGGGTGCGGCGGAGGTCTACGTAGCGGTGGCGGAGGCGCAGCACCTCGTCGACGTCGGTGCGGTCGTCGATCGGGAACGGCGGCGGTTCGGACCGGGCGAGGATCTTCACCTCGTCTGCCGCGACCTCGATCATGCCTGTGGCCAGTGCCTCGTTGACGGTTTCGTCCGGCCGTGCGCGCACGGTGCCGGTCACCTGGAGGACGAACTCGGATCGCAGGTCGTGGGCTCCGTCCACGACCACCTGGACTATGCCGCTGCGGTCGCGGAGGTCGACGAAGGCGAGGTGCTCGCCGTGCTCGCGCACGCTGTCGACCCAGCCGCACAGGGTGGCCTCGGTGCCGATGTCGTCTGCGCGCAGGTCGCCGCAGCGGGTGGAACGCATCGAGGTGGTGTAGTCGGGGGTGGGGCGGTCGTTCACTGGAGCCTCGTTCGCAGGTTCTCGATCAGGTCTGTTCGGGCCAAGGTCTCCTGGCCGGCGCCGCCACGCAGGTCCCGGACGGTGACGTTTCCGCCGGAGCGCTCGTCCTCGCCGATGATCACGGCGATGGCTGCTCCGCTGCGGTCGGCGGCCTTCATCTGGGCCTTCATGGAGCGGTCGTCCCAGGCCCGGTCGCAGCGCAGCCCCGCCCGGCGTACCTCGTCGGTGAGCAGTACCGCCTCGTCGCCGCCGCAGGTGTCGACGACGAAGACGTCGACGACCGTAGCGGGAGCGTCGAACACGGCTTCGGCGTCGCAGGCCAGCAGGGTGCGGTCGACCCCGAGGGCGAAGCCGACTCCCGGCGTCGCTGGTGCGCCCATCGCCTCGGCCAGGCGGTCGTAGCGGCCACCACCGCCGATGGCGTCCTGGGCGGCGTCGAGAGCCTCGGCTGTGAACTCGAAGGTGGTGCGCAGGTAGTAGTCGAGACCCCGTACCAGGCGGGGTGAGACCGTGTAGGGGATGCCGAGTGCGTCGAGTGCGGCCCGAACGGTTGCAAAGTGTGTGGCCGCATCTTCGGACAGGAAGTCGGGCATCCGGGGTGCTGCGTCGATGAGTTCGGCGTCGTCGGGGCGTTGGGAGTCGAGCACCCGCAGCGGGTTCGTGGTGAGCGTCTTGCGGGACTCCGCCGAGAGGGCGTCGGCGTCGGCCGAGAAGTGGGCGGTGAGGGCTTCGACATAGCGGGACCGGTCGTCCGGGTTGCCGAGCGAGTTGAGCAGCAGGGTCACCTGTCGCAGGCCGAGCCGCTCGTAGAAGCGCCAGGCCAGGGCTATGACCTCGGCGTCGAGGTGGGGGTCGTCGGGCCCGAGGGCCTCGACCCCGACCTGGTCGAACTGCCGGAAGCGGCCCTTCTGGGCCCGTTCGTAGCGGAAGTTGGGCCCGGCATACCAGACCTTCCATGGCACGACCGGTCGGTGTTCGGCGAATGCCCGCACGACCGAGGCGGTCTGTTCGGGCCGCAGGGCGATGCTGCGCCCGCCCTTGTCGAGGAACTCGTACATCTCCTTGGCGACCACGTCTGTGGCGTCGCCCAGGCGGCGGAACACCTCGACGTGTTCGAACATGGGCGGCACCACCTGCGTGTAGCCGGCAGCGCCGACCACGTCGGCGAACACCTCGACCAGCGTCCGCCAGCGGGCGGAGTCCGGCCAGAGGATGTCGCGTGTGCCCTTCGGGGCCCGATAGATGGAGTCGGCCACGAGGGCAGAGGTTACCGGTGGCCCCCGGCCTCGGTTCGGGATCCGTTCAGGAGCCGCTTCCGGGCACCACCCGGTAAACGTCGTAGACCGAGTCGATGTCGCGTATCTGGTGCAGTACGCGCTCGAGGTGCCCGGCGTCGCCCATCTCGAACTCGAAGCGCATCCGGGCCACCCGGTCGGTTCCGCTCGTCATGGTCGAGTTGCTGAGCACGTTGACACGGTGGTCGGCGAGCACGGACACGACATCGTGCAGCAGCAACGGCCTGTCCAGGGCCTTGACCTCGAACGAGGCCACGAAGTGGGCGGTGGTCTGTTCGTCCCAGTCGACGTCGATGAGGCGGTCGGGTTGGCCCCCCGACAGCGACACGGCGTTGGCGCAGTCGGCGCGGTGGACCGACACCCCGCGTCCCCGTGTGACAAAGCCCATGATCTCGTCGGGCGGTACCGGCGTGCAGCATCGGGAGAGGCGGACCATGACATCGTCGAGGCCCTCGACGTGGACGCCTACCGAACCACGATCGCGCCGCAGCGGGCGCTGGGCGAGTGCGGCGACCGACAGGTGTTCGGCGACGTCAGGGGTGTGCTCGCGCAGTTGCCGCTCGACCCTGCCGACCACGGCCCGGGCCGACACGTGGTTCTCGCCGACGGCGGCGAACAGGGCGTCGAGGTCCGTGTAGTTCATCGATTCGCCGATCTCGGCCAGCGCCTCGCCGTCGAGGACCTCCTTGATCGGCAGGCCGGCGTGTCGGAGTTCCGCAACGAGGTCGTCGTGGCCGGTGTCGATGGCCTCGCTGCGACGCTCCCTGGTGTGCCAGTGGCGGATCTTGTTGGCTGCACGGTGGCTGGCGACGAACTTCAGCCAGTCGCGGCTGGGACCGGCCCCTGGCTGTTTCGAGGCGATGACCTCGACGGTCTCGCCGGACTCGAGGCGGGTGTCGAGCGGCACGAGGCGGCCCTCGACGCGTGCGCCGACGCAGGCGTCCCCGACCTCGGTGTGGATGGCATAGGCGAAGTCGACGGGTGTGGCGCCGACGGGCAGGGCAACGACGTTGCCCTGTGGTGTGAAGACGTAGACCTCGTCCTGTTCGAGGTCGGTCTTGAGGTTGTCCATGAACGTCCCGTGGTCGGGGGTGTCGTCCTGCCATTCGACGATGCGTCCCAGCCAGGCCATCTCGTCGGAGGGGAGCGTGCCCTTGTAGTCCCAGTGGGCGGCCACGCCGGTTTCCGCCCGCCTGTGCATTTCGACTGTACGGATCTGGAACTCGACCTGTTTGCCCTGGGGGCCGATGACCGTGGTGTGCAGTGACTGGTAGAGGTTGAACTTGGGCATCGCCACGTAGTCCTTGAAGCGTCCCTGCACGGGGGCCCAGACGGCGTGGATCACGCCGAGGGCGGCGTAGCAGTCGCGCACAGTCTCGACCACGACCCGGATGCCGACCAGGTCGTGGATCTCGTCGAACGGGCGACCCTTGACGATCATCTTCTCGTAGATGCTCCAGAGGTGCTTGGGGCGGCCGTCGACGTCGGCCTCGATGCCGAAGCCCTCCAGCCTCTGCTCGACCTCGCCGACGACCTGGTCTAGGTAGAGGTCGCGTTCGGGCGCCCGGTCCTGGACCATCTGGTCGATCTGGCTGTAGCGCTTCGGGTGCAACGTGGCGAGGGCGAGGTCCTCGAGTTGCACCTTGACGTCCTGCATTCCGAGCCGGTGGGCCAGGGGGGCGTAGATGTCGAGCGTCTCGCGCGCCACGCGCTGCTGCTTGGACTCGGGGAGGGCGGCCACGGTCCGCATGTTGTGCAGGCGGTCGGCCAGCTTGATGATCAGGACCCTCAGGTCCTTGGCCAGCGCAACGAGCATCTTGCGCATGCTGGCGGCCTGCTGTTCCTCCCTGCTCTCGAAGGTGAGCCGGTCGAGCTTGGTGACCCCGTCGACGATCCGGGCCACGTCGGCGCCGAACTCGCTCTCGAGGTCGTCGAGGTCGACGAGGGTGTCCTCAACGGCATCGTGGAGCAGCGCAGCAGCCACCGTGATGTCGTCGAGTCCCTGGCGGGCGACGATCGTCGCCACCGAGAGCGGATGGTTGATGTAGGGCTCGCCGGACTTGCGGGTCTGGCCCTCGTGGGCACGCAGCGCCACCTGATATGCGCGCTCGATGAGGTCGGAGTCGGCGTCGGGGTGGTGTTCGAGGAAGGCTGTCAGCAGCAGCGAGGTCTCCTCGCCTCCTCTCAGGCGCTGGGGCCGACGACGCCACGGCAGCACCCGGCTGACTGTGGCCATGTCAGCGCCGCCCGGATAGGGCGTCCTGGTCGGACAGGTTCCTCATCCCTCCACGGTAGCGGTCGGCGGCCACCGGTCGGATTCCGTGTGGGGGCCGGAGGTGGTCAGCGGCGGCGCTTCTTGCGGGGGCGTGGCGGTGCCCCGCTGCCCGCTCCAGCAGGTCGGACAGTCGGTGCGGGCCGTCGCCGGGCAGGACCGCCGGCCCGTCCGGACGGACCGCCGGACCGTGAATCGGCTACCGAGGCCTCGGCGCGCCCTATTGTCCGGGTCGGCCCTTCGAGCAGGCCGCGCCCGGCGAGCTTGTCCCGGATCTGGGCCCACCGCTGCTCGCCCTCCTTGAGGCGGGCCACCAGGGCTGCGGCGAGGAACAGCGACGAGTACGAGCCGACGACGATGCCCACCAGCAGGGCGAGGGCGAACTCGCGCAGGGCCGTGGCGCCCAGCGCCACGGAGCCGACGATGATCAGCGACAGCACGGGCAGCGCCGAGGTGATGCTGGTGTTGATCGAGCGCATGGCGACCCGGTTGAGGGCCAGGTTCATGAGCTCGGTGTAGGTGTGGCGCTCGGTCGCCCCGAGGCGGCCCGTCATCTCCCGGACCTTGTCGTAGACGACGATGGTGTCGTAGAGCGAGTAGCCCATGATCGTGAGGAAGGCGATCACGGTCGCCGGCGTCACCTCGACACCGAACAGCGAATAGACGCCGACGCTGATGACGATGTCGTGGGCGACCGCTGCGAGGGCCCCGGCCGCCATCTTCCACTCGAGCCGGACGCTGATGTACAGGGCCACGGCCAGGAAGAAGTAGACGAGCGCCTTCACGGCCTTGTCGGTGACCTGGTCGCCCCATGTCGGGCCCACCTGTTCGAAGGTCTCGACCCTTCCCAACTCGGCTGAGAGGGCGTCGCGGATCTCTGCGGCCCTGACGGGGTCGTCGATGTCGGACCGGATCCGGAGCATGTCGCCGTCGACGATCTGGATGCGGGCGCCGTCGGCGTCGAACCTGCCCAGGAGGCTGCGGGCGTCGGCAACCGACGCATCCGGGGCCGACACCTCGTAGGAGGTGCCGCCGGCGAAGTCGATTCCGAGCTCGAGGCCGCGCAGGCCGAACGACCCGAGGCTGACCAGGAGTGCGGCCCCGGACACCAGCGCTGCGCTGCGCCAGAGTCGGGGGAAGTCGACCACCGTGTCGCCGGCGTACAGGCCCCTCAGGATGCCGATCACGTGGCGCTCGACTTCCCGGCGAGCTGGGCCACCGCACCGGATGCGGGCAGGCCGAAGCGGTCCGGCCTCCCGGCGAACCACGAGGTCCTGGCCAGGACCCGGACCATCGGTCCCATGAAGAAGTAGGTCGCCACCAGGTCCAGGATCGTGGCCAGCCCCAGGTAGAAGGCGAAGCCCCTGACGGAACCGACCCCGAACGTGTAGAGCAGTGCCGCACCGATCAGCGAGGCGAAGTCGGCCTTGACGATCGTGGAGAAGGCGATCGGGAAGGCGCGGTCCACTGCCGAACGGGCGGAACGGCCGTCGCGGATGTCCTCCTTGAGGTGTTCGAAGTACACGACGTTGGAGTCGACGGACACACCGACGGCGACGATGATCCCGGTGACGCCGGCGAGCGTGAGCGCCAGGCCGGACTGGGTGCCGAGGTGGGCCACGATCGACCAGAGCAGCGATCCGGAGATCGCCAGGCTGGCGAGGGCGACGAGGCCGAGCACCCGGTAGTAGGCGACTATGAACAGGGCGACCAGGGCGAGGCCCACGAGTCCGGCCACGATGCCCGCATCGAGCGAGTCCTGGCCGATGGTCGCCGACACGACCCTGGTGTTCTCGGCGACGAGTTCTACCGGCAGGGCGCCGTAGCGCAGGGCCAGGGCCACGTCCTCGGCATCCTGCTTCTCGAAGGCACCTGAGATGACGATGCGGTCCCGTTCGAATGCCTCCGCACGGATCTGCGGGGCTGTGATGACCTCACCGTCGAGGACGATGGCGATGAGTCCGTTGGTGAAGCCCTGCAGCACCGGGCAGGACTCGTCGCCCCGGAAGCACCGGGCGGACGCAGCGTTGAAGGCGTCGATCCCGACGGCGCCCTTCTCGAGGGTGATCCCGACCTGCCACCGGAAGTCGATGAAGTCGGCGTCGGCGTCCTCGAGTGCTTCACCGGTCAGGACCGTGGGGCCCAGCACGTATCGGCGGCCATCTGTGCTGCCCGTGCCGGATCCGCCGAGGATCACGAAGTCCTCGGCGTGGTCGGCCTCGGGTGGCGTCACGCCGTCGTCGCCGGTGGCGGGTCGCACGGTTCCGCTGCGGACCAGGTTGCACGAGGCGAACGGCTCAGCGGTCATGTTGCCGCTTCCCGCTGACCCGCGTGTGCCGACGATGGCCGCCGGTAGGACCTCGCAGACCGGGCGGAAGCGGAGTTCGGCCGTCGTGCCGACCAGTTCGAGTGCCCGTTCCTGGTCGTTGACACCGGGTAGCGAGACCATCACGCCGTCGACGGTGCGGGAGATCTCGGGTTCGGCCACGCCGAGGGCGTCGACGCGGTTGCGGAGGATCTCGACCGACTGGTCGAGCATCTCCTCGGTGGCCGGCTCCGTGGCGGTCAGGCGCACCGACACGCCGCCCTGGAGGTCGAGGCCCAGCAGCGGCTGGTTGCCCCAGAGCAGAGTCAGGGCCGCTGCGGTGACCGACACGACGATTATGCCGACGAGCAGGATGACCTGACGGCGGAACATGGAGGTGGGCTGGATCAGGGAGGCGGCGGGCCGGGACCGGAGGATCAGCCCTCGATCGGGCCCTCCGGCTCGTCGGGCTGGTCGGGCTCGTCCGTGTTGAAGCGGCGGTCCACGGTCCCCTTGAGCACCTTCAGTTCCAGGTCCTTGGCGACCTCCAGCCAGACGACCTCGCCCTCGACCTCGGAGACGACGCCGAAGATCCCGGCGGTGGTCACGACCTCGTCGCCGGCGGCGATCGACCCGACCAGGTCGCGGTGCTCGCGGGCCCGCTTCTGCTGGGGGCGGATCATGACCATGTACAGCACGCCGAACATGAGGACAATGGGGAGAAATGACATGGTGAACGCAATACCTCTGTGGATCGACCGGCGGACCGTCGGAAGCCTAGGCGGCAGGATCCGCTCCCGTACCTCAGGCCCAGACCTCGAGGGTCTCGCCCCGGAACGCCTCGAAGCGGCCTTCGGTGATCGAGGCCCGCAGTCGTTCCACGAAGTCGAACAGCCAGGCCAGGTTGTGGAGCGTAAGCAGGCGACGGCCGGTCGGTTCATCCGTGAGCAGCAGGTGGCGGAGGTATGCGCGGCTCCAGGCCGCCGCGGGGCTCGAAGGGAAGTCCGGGTCGAGCGGCGATTCGTCGGTGGCGAAGCGGGCGTTACGCAGGTTGATGCGGCCGGCCGAGGTGAGGATCGTGCCGTGGCGGGCGTGGCGGGTGGGGAGCACGCAGTCGAACATGTCGATGCCGCGGGCGACGACCTCGACGAGGCCGGCAGGGTCGCCCAGGCCCATGAAGTACCGGGGCTGGTCGGTGGGCAGGTGGTCGACGGCCGATGAGAGCGGATCGAGCATCTCCCCCCGGGTCTCCCCCACGCTCAGCCCGCCCACCGCATAGCCGTCGAAGCCGACCTCGACCGTCCGTCGGGCGCTTTCGGCCCGCAGCGCCACATCGACACCACCCTGCACGATGCCGAACTGGCACTGCCGATGCGAGGCGTCCGGGTGCTCCAGGAAGGCGCGTCGGCCACGTTCCGCCCAGGCGGCGGTCCGCTCGACCGCCTCCCCGAGCACCTGTCCGGTGGCGGGGAGCGCCGGGCACACGTCGAGGACCATCTGGATGTCGGCCCCGAGGTCGGCCTGTATGAGGGCGGCCCCTTCCGGTGTCAGGCGGTGGGTGCTGCCGTCGTATGTCGACCGGAAGACCGCCCCTTCGTCGTCGACCTTCGGCTGCAGCGAGAAGATCTGGTAGCCGCCGGAGTCGGTGAGGGTGAGGCCGTCCCATGCGGCGAACGCACCGAGGCCGCCGAGGTCCCGGACGATGTCGGTGCCGGGTCGCAGCATCAGGTGGTATGTGTTGGCGAGCACCACATGGGCTCCCAGGTCGGCGAGGTCGGTCGACGAGAGGTGCCTCACGGCGCCACGGGTGCCCACGGGCATGAAGCAGGGAGTCCGGAACGTGCCGCCCGGCGTCGTCGCTGATCCGGCACGGGCGCCGCCGTCGGTGGCCTCAGGAAGGAAGTCGGATCTCACGTTGCACCTCCGCTGTCGCCGGGGGCCACCAGCATGGCGTCGCCGAAGGAGAGGAACCGGTACCCCTCGGCCAGCGCCGTCGCATACAGGTCGCGCCAGCCGGGGCCGACGAAGGCGTCGAGCATCACCAGCAGGGTCGAGCCGGGCAGGTGGAAGTTGGTGAGCATCAGGTCGACAACCCTGAAATCGAACGGTCGGCGGATGAACAGTTCGGTGCGGCCGGCGGCGTCGCCGCGTGCAGCGGCTTCGAGAGCCCGTACCGTCGTCGTCCCCACGGCGATGACCCTTTCGGCGGCCCGGCAGGCGTCAAGGGTCGCGGCGGGTACGTCGTACGCCTCGCTGTGCATCCGGTGGTCGTCGAGGTCGTCGACGGCGATCGGCCGGAACGTGTCGAGGCCGACCACCAGTTCGAGGCGTTCGGTTCGTGCTCCCGCTGCGCGGCACGAATCGAGGATGTCGTCGGTGAGGTGGAGTCCGGCGGTCGGGGCCGCTGCCGAGGCGGGCCGGTCGGCGTAGACGGTCTGGTAGCGGTCGGGGTCATCGAGCACGGTCGAGAGGTAGGGCGGCAGCGGCATCTCTCCGTATCGGTCGAGTGCGCCGGGCACGCCGTCGACGGCGTCGAGTCGGACCCTTCGTCGGCCCTCCCCCAGGTCATCTTCGACCGTGACTGCGAGGTCGGGGCCGCTGTGCAGGACGGTGCCGGGGGCGATCCGGCGGCTGGGCTTCACGAGGGCCTCCCAGGCCTCGCTGGTCCCGGTGCCGTCGAGTCGTTCGAGCAGCAGCACCTCGACGGCCCCTCCGGTCTCTTTGGCCAGGTGGAGGCGGGCGGGCAGCACCCGGGTGTCGTTGAGCACGATCACGTCGCCCGGCCCGACCAGGGTCGGCAGGTCGTGGACCGTGAGGTGGCGGACGCCGTCGCCGATGTCGACGAGGAGCCTGGCCGACGGTCGGTCGTAGAGCGGCACCTGGGCGATCGATGCCGCCGGCAGGTCGTAGGCGAAGTCTGCCGGTCGCACGGCGGACGATCCTAGAACGGGGAGGTGCAGCGGCGGTCAGCCACCGAACAGGGCGTTGCCCCGTCCGTCGGATGGCACCTGCAGGCCGAGGTGGCCGAATGCCGCCGGCGTGGCGACGCGTCCCTTGGGTGTGCGCATCAGCAGGCCCTGCTGGATCAGGAACGGCTCGTAGACGTCTTCGACGGTGTCCTCCGGTTCGCCGATGCTGATGGCGAGCGTCTTGAGCCCGACGGGTCCGCCACCGAACATCTCGCAGAGTGAAGCCAGGATCGCCCTGGTGGGCTTGTCGAGTCCGAGTTCGTCGACGGCGAAGAAGGTGAGCCCGTCGCGGGCCGTGTCGCCACCGATGCGCCCGCCGGTCTCGGGGCGTTCGACCTGGGCGAAGTCGCGCACCTGGCGCAGCAGGCGGTTGGCGATGCGGGGTGTGCCACGCGAACGGCGGGCGATCTCGGTGGCGCCCTCCTCGTCGAGTTCGACGTCGAGGATTCCGGCCGCCCGCCGCACGATCGTGCGCAGGTCGGCGGGTTCGTAGTAGTCGAGCCGGGCGGTGAGGCCGAAGCGGTCGCGCAGCGGGCCGGTGATGAGGCCGGTGCGCGTGGTGGCCCCGACGAGGGTGAAGCGCGGCAGCTCGAGACGGATCGAGCGGGCCGCCGGGCCCTTGCCCAGGACGATGTCGAGCTCGAAGTCCTCCATTGCCGGGTAGAGGATTTCTTCGACGGCCCGGGCCAGGCCGTGGATCTCGTCGATGAACAGGACGTCGCCTTCTTCGAGCTTGGTGAGGATTGCCGCCAGGTCGCCTGCCCGTTCGAGCGCCGGGCCGGAGGTCACGTGGAGTTCGGCACCCATCTCGACGGCGACGATGTGCGCCAGCGTGGTCTTGCCGAGCCCGGGGGGGCCGCCGAACAGGAAGTGGTCGGCCGCCTGGCCCCGCTGGCGGGCGGCTTCGAGCATCACCCGCAGGTGGCCCTTGAGTTCCTCCTGGCCGACGAACTCGTCGAGGTTGCGGGGGCGGAGCCCGACCTCGGCCTCGACCTCTTCGGGTTCGGCCGCCGGGGACAGCAGCTCGTCGCGTGCCACGGCCCTAGGACCTGGCCAGGCGCCGCAACGCCTCGCGCAGGAGGTCGGCGGGATCGTCTCCGGCCAGGTCGGCCAGCACCGTGCGGACCTCTTCCGGGGAGTAGCCCAGGCCTCCCAGCGCCCCCTGCACCTCTGCCAGCGGCGATTGGGGAGGCCCGCCGTTTCCGGATACGTCGGGTATGGCGTCGACGGGCAGGTCGAGGGTGCCCTTGAGGTCGACGAGGAGCCGGGCTGCGGTCTTCTTGCCGATGCCCGGGACGAGGCACAGCGCAGCGATGTCATCGATGGCGACCACCCGGGCCAGCTCGTCGGGTCCGTGGACGCCGAGCACGGCCAGCGCCAGCGCCGGTCCGACCCCGTGTGCCGACAGGAGGGCCTCGAAGCAGGCCCGCTCCGAGCGCTCGAGGAAGCCGTAGAGGGCCTGGTCGGCCTCGCGGATGTGGTGGTGCACGTGGACGAAGACCTCGTCGCCGGACGCCTCGCCGAGGCGGTAGGCGGTGGTGGGCGTGACGGTGATGCGGTAGCCGACGCCGCCGACCTCGAGCAGCACCAGACCATCCTCACCGCACTCGAGCAGATGGCCGCGCAGCGATCCGATCATGTCGACCCCCCACGGGCCACGGCATCGGCCATGGGTGCGATGGCCAGGTGGCAGAGGGCGACGGCGACGGCATCGGCGGCATCGACGGGCCGCAGGGCCTGCTCGATGTCGAGTTGGGCCCGGACCATCTGCTCCATCTGACGCTTGTCGGCGCCGCCCCATCCGGCCACGGCCGACTTGACCTCGTTGGGCGAGTAGAGGGCGACCCGGCATCCCGTGGCTGCCGCCTCGGCCATGACGACGCCGGCCGCCTGGCCGACCTGCATTGCCGTACGCACGTTGACCTGGAACAGCACCCGCTCGATGGCGACGGCGTCCGGCCGGTAGTCGTGGAGCAGGCCACGGACCTCGGCCTGGAGTTCGGCGAGACGGTCGGGGAGCTCGGCGTCGGGGTCGGTCCGCAGGACGCCGGCGGCTACGGCCCGGGTGCGGCGGGGAGACAGGCGCTCGATGACGCCGTAACCGCAGCGGGTGAGCCCGGGATCTATCCCCAGAACGAACATATGTACGACTCTAGCAGTGCGGGTCGCAGGCAGGGGGACCGCTGCCAACTGCTGGGATCAGGCTTCGAGGGCTGCGAACAGCTCGTCGGGAATGTCGAAGTTGGCGTGGACGTCCTGGACGTCGTCGAGGTCGTCGATCAGGTCGATGACCCGCAGGACGGCCCTGGCCTCCTCCGCCGTCCCGAGGGCAACCGTCGAGGTGGCCACCATCGTGACGTCGGCCGAGTCGAAGGCGATCTCGGCTGCCTCGACCGCCGCCCGCACGGTCGGAAGGTCGGAGGCCTCACAGGTCAGGCGCCAGATCCCGCCGTCGTCGACCAGGTCCTCGGCACCGGCGTCGAGGGCCGCCAGCATGATCTCGTCCTCGTCGGTCGACCCCGGCAGCAGGACGACCCCCTTGCGCTCGAACTGCCATGCGACCGATCCCGGCTCGGCGAGGGAGCCGCCGTTTTTCACTAGGACCGAACGCACGTCGGAGCTGGTGCGGTTGCGGTTGTCGGTGAGGGTCTCGACGTAGAGCGCCACACCGTGGGGCGCATAGCCCTCGTAGGTGACGGGCTCGTAGACGACGCCCTCGAGTTCGCCGGTCCCCCGCTTGACCGCCCGTTCGATGGTGTCGAGCGGGACCGAGGCATCGCGGGCCTTCTGGAACATGGTCCGCAGGGTCGGGTTGGCGTCCTGATCGCCGCCGCCCTGACGTGCCGCTGTCTCGACCTGCTTGATCAGCTTGGCGAAGAGCTTGCCGCGCCTGGCGTCGGCGGCCCCCTTCTTGTGCTTGATCGTCGCCCACTTGGAATGACCGGACACTGCGTGGCTGCTCCTATGGGCTCAGGCGGCGTCGGAGGCGAACGCCGACTCGAGGAACCGTCGGTGGATGCGGGCGTCGCCCGCCAACTCGGGGTGGAAGGACGCCACGAGGACGTTGCCCTGCCGGCACAGCACCGGCCGCCCCTCGACCTCTGCAACCACCTCGACGTCCGGGCCGATCCGTTCGACCACGGGCGAGCGGATGAAGATTCCGGGGAACGTGCCCTCGAGCCCGTCGACCACCAGGTCGGTTTCGAAGGAGTCGACCTGGCGGCCGTAGCCGTTGCGTCGGACGTCGAGGTCGATGGCGCCCAGGGACCGTTGGTCGGAGCGGCCGTCCAGCACGTTGACGGCCAGCAGGATCATTCCGGCACAGGTTCCGAAGACGGGCATCCCGTCGGCCAGCCGACCGGCCAGCGGTGCGCGGAGTTCGGCGATGTCGAGCAGCATCGACATCGTCGTGGACTCGCCTCCGGGCATCACCAGGGCGTCGGCCTCGGCGAGCTCACCGGCCGTGCGGACCTCGATCGGTGTAGCCCCCGCCTCGCCGAGCATCTCGGCATGGCTGGCGAACGCCCCCTGAAGCGCCAGCACGCCTACCTTCAACTGATCGCCTTCAACTGATCGCCTTCAACTGATCGCCTTCAACTGATCGCCTTCAACTGATCGCCTTCAACTGATCGCCTTCAACTGATCGCCTTCAACTGATCGCCTACCAGCCCCGGTCGGCCAGGCGGGTCTCGAGCGTGTCGATCTCGAGGCCGGGCATGGCGTCGCCGAGGCCGCGGCTGACCTTGGCCAGCAGGGTCGGGTCGGCGAAGTTGGTCGTGGCCTCGACGATGGCGCGGGCCCGGGGTGCAGGGTCGTCGCTTTTGAAGATGCCGGAGCCGACGAAGACCGCCTCGGCTCCCAGCTGCATGACGAGCGAGGCGTCGGCCGGGGTGGCGATGCCGCCTGCGCAGAACATGGGCACCGGGAGGCGTCCGGTTTCGGCGACCTCCTGGACGAGGGGCAGCGGCGACTGGAGGCGCTTGGCCCAGTCGAACAGTTCGGCGGAATCGGCCTGGGTGATGCGGCGCAGGTCGCCGAGGATCGACCGCAGGTGCCTGACGGCCTCGACGATGTTGCCGGTGCCGGCCTCACCCTTCGAGCGGATGAGGCAGGCGCCTTCGGAGATGCGGCGGAGTGCCTCGCCCAGGTTGGTGGCTCCGCACACGAACGGAACGGTGAACGCCCACTTGTCGATGTGGTGGGCCTCGTCGGCCGGGGTGAGCACCTCGCTCTCGTCGACGTAGTCGACGCCGAGGGCCTCGAGGATCTGGGCTTCGGCGAAGTGGCCGATGCGGGCCTTGGCCATGACCGGGATGGTCACGGCCTCCTTGATCGCCTCGATCATCTCCGGGTCGGACATGCGGGCCACGCCGCCGTCGCGTCGGATGTCCGATGGGACCCGTTCGAGGGCCATAACGGCCGTTGCCCCGGCGTCCTCGGCGATGCGGGCCTGCCGGGCGTCGACGACGTCCATGATGACGCCGCCCTTGAGCATCTCGGCGAGCCCGCGCTTGACCATCTGTGTTCCCGTGGAACGGTTCGTTTCGCTCATGCCGGCGAGTGTACGGCCGCACCCGGCTGGTCGTCGCCGCGGGGCAGGGCTTCAGCCGACCAGTTCGCGGGCCTCCATGGCGTCGAGGATCTCGCCCTCGCCGATGCGTGTCATGAGCACCCAGGTGGAACCCCGGTCGAGGTGCAGGCGTTCGCCGGTGTCGTCGTCGAGGATCGCCCACCCGTCGGCGATGAACTGCCGGCTCCAGACGATGCCGGTGACGGTTCCGTCGCGGAACAGCCAGCCGTCGCCCGATCCGGTGCTCAGCAGCTGTGGGGAGGTCTGGTCGGCGGCGGACTGCCGGTAGCCGACCGTGAGCTTGAGAACATTGTCGGCTGCGAGGGGCGCCCCGTTGGCGTCGAGGTGGGGCAGCCCGTCCTGGTACCTGATCCACTGCCCGGAATCACCATCCCATACGAAGGCCACGTCGCGGTTCGCCGTCGTCCAGCGGACGCCTGCGGCCTGTATCGCCGATTCGGCGGGTGGCCCGTAGGTGAAGACCGGTCCCGGTGGTAGTGCCTCACCGTCCAGCGAGGTTAAGACGCCCGCCGGGTCCACGACGCCGTTGTAGGGGGCCTTCCTGGTGTCGTCGCGCCGGAAGTGCTCCTGTCCCCTGCCGGTCGTCGACCTGACCTGCAGCATGCCGAGGCGTTCGGCCCCTTCGACCTCTGCGGCGACCCCGGCGTTGCTTCCCCAGTAGACGAACATGGGGCGGTCCAGGTTGGCCACCAGGTCGATGTCGCTGGACCGGGCCGAGCGGACCGGCCGGATTGCCTCCGGGAGCTCGCTGTGGAACACGGCGGCGAATCGGGTCACGAAGTTCTCGACCATCAGCTCGTAGACGATGTCGGCGGCCTCCAGGCCGACCTGTGGCAGGGAGCGCCAGTCGTTGTTGCCGACCTTGACGACCAGTGCAGGACGCTCGGGCAGCCCGTCCGGTGCCGGCTCACCGGTCAGGGGCATCGTCAGGCCGTCCCATGGCGCCTCGGTCGTGGTCGTCGTGGTCCCGTCGGCTGACACCTCTGTGTCGCCGATCTCGGTCCTCACGGTGGGCGATGTGACGATGTCCTCGGTCGTGCTCGGCACGGCGACCGGTTCGTCGGCCTCGGAGAGCGCCTGGTCGTCCGGGGCCGAGGTCGTCGAGGCCTCCCCCGTGGCACCCGTCGAATTCGTCGAACCTGCCGGGTCCGCTGTGGACGGGGTCCCTGTGGTCGACACGCCGCCCGGCCCGCCTTCCCCACCTTCTCCGCCGCCACAGGCTGCGGCAGCCAGGACCAGGAGGGCGCAGCAGGCGGTCCGGACCCGCATCAGGCCTCGCCGAGCGCAGCGAGGCGCAGCTCGACGGAAGGATGGACGGGCGTAGGCGCCTCAGGCGATCCCCCCGGTTGGAGCACCCAGAGGTGTGCGCTGGCCGCGGGTGCCGACGGAACGGCCGAACCGAGGCCGGCGAGTGTCCGCAGTGCACGTTGGAGGCCGGGCGGGTAGCGGGTCACCGACGCCGCTTCGAGGTCGAACCTGACCTGCCGGTCGGGGCGGGTCCAGCGGCGCCGCATCCTCGCAGATCCGGGCAGGTAGCCGTGGGCGGCGGCCCCTGTCTGTGCGGCGAGGTCACTGTCGGTGGTGCGCACCAGCAGGTCGGCGACGAGGCCTTCGAGCTCGACGACCTCGAGAGCGTCGAGGGCGCCCGCCGTGAAGATCAGGGCTGGTTTCGGGGATCCCAGCGCCGCCGCATTGCCCGTCGGCACATCGACCACATGGAGCGAGGGGGGTTCGATCCCCTGGACAAGGCAGAGTTGGTCCATGGTGTTGTGGAGGCGGGGGTGGTCATCGGGGGACGCTGGTCGTGTTCCGACGGCCTGCAGGAGTCGCACCGCTGAGCCCCGGTCGGCGGCGACACCGACCCAGCCGGCCCCGATGAGGCAGAGCACGCCGACACCGAGTCCGTAGATGCCGAGGGCGAGCGTGGCAACGAGGCCGACGACGAGCCCTGCGATCAGGGCCAGGGTCAGCGTCGGGGAGGGTCGGGAGGTCATGTTCGGCATCGGGGTCGCGGCATCGGCCCGCATGCTATGGCGGACGCGACCGGTCCGCTGGCCTGCTGGACGATTCAGGAGCGGACGCCCTCGTAGGCCTCGAGGTACCGGTCGGCCAGGCGTCGCATCGAGAACTCCTCGGCACGGTCGAGGCCGTTGGCGACGAGGTCGTCGCTCAGCCCCGGTTCGCCGAGCACCTTCTCGAGCGCCACGGCGAGGCCGGGGGCGTCACCCGGCGGCACCAGCACCGCCTCGCTGCCCGGTCGGGCGACGCGTGCGTAGCCGGCGATGTCGCCGGCAACCACAGGCGTGCCGGCCGCCATGGCCTCGAGGAGCACCACGCCGAACGACTCACCGCGCAGCGACGGGGCGCAGAAGACGTCGGCGCCGCGCATCCGGGAGAGCTTCTCCTGCTCGGCTATGCGGCCGAGCCATTCGACCCGCTGGTCACCGGCCATGCGCTGCTGGAGTTCCGTTGTCTCGGGGCCGTCGCCCGCCACCCAGAGCCGGACGTCGTCCGGGAGGTGCTGCAGTGCCTCGAGGAGGACCGCCAGGCCCTTGCGGGGTTCGTGGCGGCCGACGAAGAACACGGTCGGGCCCTCGGTCGGCCATGGATCGGCATGTGCGCAGCGGTCGATCTCGACACCGTTGAACAGCACCTCGTAGTCGCCGCCGAGTGCTCCTCCGGCCATTGCCGCGGCGTCCTCGGACACGGCGAAGGACGCAGCGAGACGCTGTCGGAGCCAGCGGACCGGAGGGTTCAACAGGTCGTAGGCGCGGCTTCCCCCGGCGGCGTGGAAGGTCCCCACCATCGGGATCGACGCCAGGAACAGGGCCGTCACGGTGGGCCCCGGGGCCAGCGGTTCGTGCAGGTGCAGCACGTCGAATTCCTCGTCCCGGAGCGCACGGATGGTGCGCAGTGCGCAGGGGACGTCGGGGGCGATCGGCGCCATGGAGCCGTTGGCGGCCGTGGGCAGGCTGTTGCCGAGCGGGGTGACGCCGGCGTCGGGGGGTGGGCCGTCGCAGGGTCCGAGCACGCGCGTCGGGTGGCCCGATGCCCGCAGTGCGCGTGCCAGGGCGAGTACCTGGCCCTGCACGCCGCCGGGCAGGGTCAGGCTGTACGGACAGACCAGGCCGATGCGCACGATGTCGACGCTAGCCCCTGTCCCCGGCACCGTTTCCGGCGGGGACGCGGTCGCTGGGCCAGTTGGGCTGGAGCAGGTGCCACTGTTCGGGCTCGGCCCGGATCAGGTCCTCGAATTCGGCGGCCAGTGCCTGTGTCACGCGGGCGACGTCGTCGCGGAACCGTCCCTTGCGCTGCGCCGGAACGGGCGGACGGGCCACGCCGTGGCAGCCATGCCGTCGGATGTAGGCGGTCGCCGGAATCAGGGCCGCTCCTGTCCGCAGGGCCAGCAGCGCAGGACCGGCGGGGAGGGTGGTGACCTCGCCGAAGAACTCGACGTCCACGCCGCTGCCGCCGACGTGCCGGTCGCTGAGCAGGACGACGACGGCGCCGTCGTGTAGGGCCCTCTGTACCTCGCCGCCGGCATCGGGGCCCAGTGCGATGACCTCGATGCCGTATGACCGGCGGTAGTCGCGGAACCACTCGAACAGTTCCGGCGGCTCGAGCGGCTCTACCACTGCGGCCACCGGATACTCCACGACCCGGCTGACCCAGGATCCCGCCCATTCCCATCCCCCGAGGTGCGGCATGGCGATGATCACCCCCCGGCCGGACTCCTGGGCCTCGACCACGTGTTCGAAGCCCTCCTCGGTGAAGCCGGCGTCGATCTCGTCCGGGTCCATGGCCGGCAGTCGGAGGCTCTGGAACCAGTAGTTTGCGTACGAGGCGAAGACGTCGTCGACCGCCCTCCGGAGGTCGCCTCCTGTCAGGTCGGTGCCCTGCACCCGCCGGACGTGGCGTTCGACGGTACGCCGGCGATCCGGTCCGAAGCGGCCGGCGATCCGTCCGAGCCCCCTGGATGCCGCCTCCCCCATCCGCCATGGGACGAACTGGACCGCCCTGGAGCCCAGCCGGTAGGCGAGGGCGACCGAACTGGCGGCCACGTCGGTCGGCTAGCGGTCGAGCCTGCTGCGGCGTGCGGCGAGGCGGGCCCGACGTTCGGCGCGTCGGTCGGTGCGCAGTTGGCGGCGGCGTTCGGCCCGGCGGCGGTAGGGCGCCTCTCGTTCGAGGCCGGCCTGACGCCACACCTTGACGAAGCGCTGCACCGCTGTCGCAAGGGTCAGCACGAGCATCAGCCAGAGGACGGGGATCAGGACCTCGGCGAAGAGCAGTCCCAGGCCGAGCACTATGAACCGTTCAGCCCGTTCCATGAGGCCGCCCTTGGCGTCGAAGCCCAGCGACTCGGCCTTGGCCCGCATGTACGAGACGAGCATGGCGGCGGCCATGACGGCGACGGGGAGCATCATGGTGCTGCCGGGTTCGGTCCTGGCGAAGTGCCAGGCGATGCCGCCGAACAGGAGGGCGTCGGTGATCCGGTCGGAGACCGAGTCGAAGAAGGCGCCACGCTTCGAAGACGTGCCGGAGGCCTTCGCCACGGCACCGTCGAGGGCGTCGGGTATCCCGGTGAGGACGAGGAACAGCAGGCCGAACCGCAGGTTTCCGAGTCCGATGCTGACCGCTGCGGCCGTGGCCATCACGATCCCGGTGACCGTGACAGCGTCGGCTGAGATTCCGGTGCGCCGCAGGCTGCGGCCGATGGGCGTCAGGCCGCGATCTACTGCGGCACGCCAGTTTCCGTCCAACATGTGGAGCCTCCTGTGGCCCGATCCGACGTGCGGCGTTCCGTACGGTGCGCTGCGGGCAGGGCTGGGATCGGTACCACGCTACCAGTGCGGTGTGGTCGGGGGTCGGAGTGCCCGGCGTGCCACACGGCACGCCCGTTCAGTCCGCCGACCAGTCCTCAGGGTTGGCCTCTACGAACTGGGCCACGATCGAGCCGTCGACGGCGTCGACCTGGACGAGCCCGCGCCGGTCGGGTGGCGATTCGTTGGAGTAGAGCAGGATCCGCCAGGTGGGTCGGCTGCGCAGGCCCCGCCAGGCCATCTGCGCCGAAGCGTGTCCGATCGGGAAGCCGACCGCCCGGGTGGCGGCGACGAGGGCCTCGCGCTCGTCGAAGGCCACGTGCATCCCGGCCTGGAGGTGGAACGCACCCAGCAGGGCGAGGGCCGCTCCCCCGACCTGGAAGCCGCCGTTGACCAGCGGGGACCCGTCGGCGAGGAGGCCGACGGCGAGGGCGGTGAGGCCCAGGCCGAGGTAGACGAATCCGGGGATGCGGCGACGGCTGTTGTCGGGGAAGATGTAGTCGCCCATGGCGGTGGCGACATCGAGGTCGGCCGGCAACTCGTCGCGGGTGTCTTCATCGGCCACGGGATCATCGGGGTGCATGCGCCGGACGCTATCGAGGGTGGCGTGGTGCCGGGCGCCGCGTGGTGCCTCCCGTGGTGGCGGCGACGGCGACCGCCGAGACCCGCGACGCTCCGGCGGCCCGGAGTGCGTCGGCGGCCGTGGACAGCGATGTCCCGGTGGTCACCACGTCGTCGACGATGACTATGGATGCGCCGTGGGCGAAACGGCGGGAGCGCAACGTGGGGCCGTTTCGCCGCTGGCGGAGGTCCCGGGTCGACTGGGGAGGGCCCGGCGCACGGAGCAGGAGGCGGCGCACAGGTATGCCGAGTTCACGGCCGGTGGCCCTGGCCAGCAGGGCTGCGTGTTCGACGCCCCGCCTGTTGCGACGCTCGACGGTGCTGGGCACCCAGGTCACGAGGTCCGGAGGGTCGTCGTTCCGGATGCCGATGCCTGCGAGGGCCGCTCCCAGCGCCCGGACCGGCGTGCGCCGGTTGGCGAACTTGAGCCCCCTCACGAGCACGCCTGCCGGTCCGTCGTAGCACCCCAGCACCCGGATCCGGTCCACGCCCGGGGGCGTCCATACCAGGGGCTCGGGTCCCAGGTGCGCCATGCATGCCTCGCAGGAGGCCGATTCGGACAATGGGCAGGTTCTGCAGCGACCGGGCCGGCGCCTGGACGTTCGGGGTGGGTTCGGCATGCCGCCGACACTAGGAACCGGGTGCGACACCCGTCAGGAGGAGGCCCCTTCGAGCCGGTCGACGAGCAGGTCGGCCAGGTCGGCGGCCTGTCGGGCAAGGTCCCCTGTGCCGTCGACGGTGCGGTCGGCCCCACCGGCGAAGGGTTCCACGAAGCGCCCGTACATCGGCGCCACGGTGGCGGCGAACTGTGAGCGAACGCTCTCCGGCGTCCGGCCCCGTTCGCCTACGTCGCGGATGACGCGGCGCTCCCTCCGGATGTCCTCGGGTGCCTCGACGAATACGGCCACGTCCAGTAGCCGTCGGACCTCCGGGGTGGCCAGCAGCAGGATGCCCTCGGTGAGCACGACTGGCTGTGGCGACAGCCGCCGCGTCCCGGGGTGGCGGCGGTGGGTGGCGAAGTCGTAGACGGGTACGTCGACCGGCCGGCCACGGGCCAGGTCGCCCAGGTCGGCGGCGAACTGAGCGAGGTCCAGCGAGTCGGGGTGGTCGTAGTTGACCAGTGCCCGTTCGGCGATCCCGAGGTGGCCGTGGTCGCGGTAGTAGTCGTCGAACGGCAGCACGACGACGCCGACGCCGCTCCCCTCCAGTATCTCGACCACGGCCCCCGCAAGGGTCGACTTGCCGGCGCCGCTGCCTCCGCAGATTCCGCAGACGACGGACACCTTCTGCGACCCCGTTCGGTTCAGTACCGGTAGTGGTCGGGCTTGAAGGGTCCGGCCGCTGCAACGCCGAGGTAGTCGGCCTGGTCGTCGGTCAGTTCGGTGAGGCGCACACCGAGGGCGTCGAGGTGCAGTCGGGCCACCTTCTCGTCGAGTTCCTTGGGCAGGGTGATGACCTCGTTCCCGTAGGACTCGGCGCGTTCATGCAGTTCGATCTGGGCCAGGACCTGGTTGCAGAAGCTGGCCGACATCACGAAGCTGGGATGGCCGGTTGCGTTACCCAGGTTCAGGAGCCGACCTTCGGACAGCATGATCACCGAGTGCCCGTCGGGGAACACGAACTCGTCGACCTGCGGCTTGATGTTGACCCGCTGGACGTCGGACATGCGCACCAGGCCGGCCAGGTCGATCTCGTTGTCGAAGTGGCCGATGTTGCCGACGATGGCCTGGTGCTTCATGCGGGACATGTGCTCGGCGCTGATCACGTCCTTGCAGCCGGTGGCGGTCACGAAGATGTCGGCCACGTCGAGGACCCGTTCGAGGGTGTTGACCTCGTATCCCTGCATGGCCGCCTGCAGGGCGCAGATCGGATCGACCTCGGTGATGATGACGCGTGCGCCCTGACCGCGCAGCGACTCGGCGCAGCCCTTGCCGACGTCGCCGAAGCCGCACACGACGGCGACCTTGCCGCCGATCATGACGTCGGTGCCGCGGTTGATGCCGTCGATGAGCGAATGGCGGCAGCCGTAGAGGTTGTCGAACTTGGACTTGGTGACGCTGTCGTTGACGTTTATGGCCGGGAACAGAAGCTCGCCGTCCTGCTGCATGCGGTAGAGGCGGTGGACGCCGGTGGTGGTCTCCTCGGAGACGCCGCGGATGTCGGAGGCGATCCGGGTCCAGCGCTGTGGATCCTCGGTGAGCGACTTCCGCAGTACCGACAGGAACACGTGCCATTCCTCGGGGTCGTCGTCGGTGGCGTCCGGGACGGCTCCTGCGGCTTCGAACTCGGCGCCCTTGTGGACCAGCATCGTGGCGTCGCCGCCGTCGTCGAGGATCAGGTTGGGGCCCTCGTCGCCGGGCCAGCGCAGGATCTGCTCGGCGGTCCACCAGTACTCCTCGAGGGTTTCGCCCTTCCATGCGAACACCGGGACGCCGCGCAGGTCGTCGGGCGAGCCGTCGGGGCCGCACACTGCGGCGGCGGCGGCATGGTCCTGGGTGGAGAAGATGTTGCAGCTGGCCCACCGAACGTCTGCGCCGAGGGCGGTCAGGGTCTCGATGAGTACCGCCGTCTGCACGGTCATGTGCAGCGAGCCGGCGATGCGGGCTCCGGCGAGGGGCTGTTCGTCGGCGAACTCGGCCCGCAGGGACATGAGGCCGGGCATCTCGTGCTCGGCGAGGCGGATCTCGTTGCGGCCGAACTCGTGCAGGGACAGGTCGGCGACGCGGTGGTCTTGGTGCAGGGACATGACGACTCCTTGGGAACTGTTGATCATTGTGCCGCCCCGGCACGGGGCCGGGCGCTGGTCGGGCTGGGGTCGTCTGACGCCGTTCGGGCAGCCGCTGCGGTCAGGCTACCGGGTCAGACGCCCCACTCGAGGCCGGGGACCGGGGCAGGGTCGAAGCCCTCGGCGAGCGCCAGGCGCAGGCCCAGCTGCTCGCCGACGACCGCCAGCACGCAGGCGTCGGTGAGCGGTTCGCCGGTGCCGCCGTCGATCGTCGTGACCGAGGCGACGAACTCGTCGACCAGGTCCGTGTAGCGGTCGAGGGACCCGGCGTCGGATCGTGGTTCGTGGGCACCCCGCAGGAAGACCGCCGTGAACACCTGGCGGGTGACGTCGCCGTGCTGTCCCCAGGAGCAGACCTCGTCGTAGGCCAGGTCGGGTGTCGCCGCAGCCCAGCAGGCGACCTTGCCGTGGCGGTTCACCTGGAACTTGGCGTGGTCGGCGAGCACGCTCCCGACCGGTCCGGCACCGTGGACCAGCGGCAGGGTCCGGCCGATGCGTCCGACGAGGCGCCCGACGGTGCCGTCCCCCTCCAGGGCGTCGAGGCGCTCCTCGAGCCGGTCGGCGGTGGATGCCACGTCCGGTTCCGGTCCGATCCCGGCGCCTGCCAGGAGCACGAGGCCGGCCACGAGCTGCGGGGCGAGGCCCAGCCGGTCGGTGAGCCCCGAATGTGCCTGTGGGCCGGCATCGGTCGGCGCTGGTCCGAAGCGGGCGACGAGCGTGTCCGGTGGCAGTGCCCCGCCGGCCAGGTCCGATGACCGCACGACCACGGGACAGGGTGCGACCGGGGCGACGAACGCCGCAACGGCCCTGGCCACGAGGCGGGCCAGGCCCTCTCCTTCGAGGACCACGAATGCGGGGGGAGGTGCATCGCCGCCGGCCTCCCGGGCCTCGGCGGCCAGCCGGCGCATCTCGTCAGGCGCCTTCAGCGACGCCGCCACCAGCCCGAGGCTGTCGCGTGGACCGTCCAGCATCGCCATGTCATGCCACCGGTTCGCCGGTGGTGATCCGGTATGCCAGGCCGACGGCGTCGATCCGGTAGTCGCCGTCGCCGTGGGGGATCCATGCTGCGTTGCCCGGAGCCAGTTCGAGCCCGGCGGCGGTTGCGCCGGAGGAGAGGACCGCCGGGCCTGCGATGCATACGACGATGTCGGGCCCGGTCCGCTGGTCGACGTCGACGGCGGTGTGCTCGATTCGCCACACCGAGAACTCCTCGGCGGGCGTGTCGTACCGGTGCACGCCCCGGCCCGGGCTCTGGACGGTCGTGGCCGGCGCCCCGGAGTCCAGCACCTCGACCAGCCGGTCGACGTCGACGTGCTTGCCGGTCAGGCCCCCCCGCAGGACGTTGTCGGATGCGGCCATCACCTCCACGGCTACGCCTCCGAGGTAGGCGTGGAGGACCCCTGGTCCCAGGAACAGTGCCTCGCCGGGCTGGAGGTGGTGGTCTGTGAGCAGGGGCACGAGTGCCAGGGCGGGGTCGCCGGGGAACCGCTCCGAGAGTTCGAGGACCAGGTCGGCGGTCACCTGCCAGGGTCCGGCGACGCCCCTGCTGCACTGCGCCACCATGTCCCCGACCGTGTCGCCAGCGAGGATCCTGCCCACCAGCTCGGCCCGGGCGGCCGGTCCCTGCCGGCGGAGCGGTGCGAGTAGGTCGTCGGGCAGGCCCACGGCGGACCCGACCTCGATCGCCTCGTCCACAGGGCGGAAGCCGCACAGGGCCCGGAAGGGTGTCACGGCGATGAGCAGTTCGGGCTTGTGGTGGGGGTCCCGGAAGGTGCGCTGCGGCGCATCGAGCGGTACGCCTGCGTCGTTTTCGGCTGCGAAGCCGGCCTCGGCGGTCGCCCTGTCCGGATGTGCCTGGATCGACAGCGGTGCGTCGGCGGCGAGGAGCTTCACGAGGTACGGCAGGGTGCCCGTTCGCAGGCGGGCGGCCGGCCCCAGGTGTGCTGGCGGATCGGCGGCGACGAGGGCGGCGAGCGTCTCGGGTCCGCCGTCCCGGTCCACCGTCGCCGGCGACGATGGGTGCGCCCCGAACCAGACCTCGGCCTCGGGTCGGCCCGTGGGCTCGCAGCCCCTCAGCCCGGCCAGGGCCGTGTGCGATCCCCAGTCGTAGTGCTGGAGCCGGCCCAGGAGGTGGTCCATCGGATGCGGCGGTGGGGGCCGTCAGGCGTCGAAGGTGGGACGGATGCCCGATGCCTCGGCGGATGCCAGCAGGCGGTCGTGTTCGGCATCGTCGACGGCCTCGGCCTCGTCGACGAGGAGCACGGGGATTCCGTCGCGGACCACGTAGCGGCGGCGCAGCCTCGGGTTGTAGAGGGCCTGTTCGTCGGCGAAGTAGAGCAGCGGGCCCTTGTCGTCCGGGCAGGCCAGGATCTCGAGCAGCATCGGATCGAGTGTCATCGTCGGTTCCTCCGGTCGGGCGGTCAGCCTGCGGCGTCGATCAGTGCCCTGACCTCGGCCACGCGTGCGGCACAGGATTCGGCATCGGCGGCCTCGAGGTTGAGTCGGAGCAGCGGCTCCGTGTTCGACGGTCGGAGGTTGAACCACCAGCCGCCGGGTTCGACGGTGAGGCCGTCGAGTCGGTCCTGTGGAGAGTCAGCGTAGTGCTGTGCCACCCGGTCGATCACCGCTGCGGGGTCATCCACCCGGGAGTTGATCTCGCCCGAGGCGGCGTAGCGGTCGAATGGCTCGAGCAGCCCGCTCAGCGTCCCCTCCGATCTCGAGAGCTCCTCGAGCACGGTGAGGGCGGCGATCAGGCCGGAGTCGGCCCGCCAGTTGTCGCGGAAGTAGTAGTGGCCGGAGTGCTCGCCACCGAAGGCGGCACCCTCGTCGGCCATGACCGCCTTGATGAAAGAATGGCCGACCCTCGTCCGGATCGCATGTCCCCCACCCTCGGCGATGACCTCGGGGACCACGCTGCCGCAGATGAGGTTGTGCACGATCGTCGCTCCGGGCTCCCTCTGCAGGACCGACCGTGCGACGAGCGCCGTGGTCAACGTGCCGGAGACCGGCCGGCCGAGCTCGTCGACCAGAAAGACCCGGTCGGCGTCGCCGTCGAAGGCGAGCCCCACGTCCGCTCCCGTGGCGAGCACCCGTTCCCGGAGGTCGACGAGGTTTTCCGGCTGGATGGGGTCGGCGGGGTGGTTGGGGAACGTGCCGTCGAGTTCGGCGAAGAGCACCTCGAGGTCGAACGGCAGAGCCTCGAACACGGCCGGGACCACGAGGCCGCCCATGCCGTTCGCCGTGTCGGCGATCACCCGGAGCGGTCGGAGTGCCGGTACGTCGACGAACGACCGGACATGGTCGGCGAACCCGTCGAGCAGGTCGACCGTCGTGACGCTGCCGGGCCTGCCTGCATAGGCGTCGCCTGGGCCTGCGAGCACGTCGTCGCGCATTGCTCCGAGGCCCATGTCGCCCCCGATGGGCCGGGCGGCGGAGAGGCACATCTTGATGCCGTTGTACCCGGCGGGGTTGTGGCTGGCGGTGAACACCGCTCCGGGGATCCCGAGGTGACCGGATGCGTAGTAGAGCATGTCGGTCGATGCCAGGCCGATGTCGACGACGTCGAGGCCCAGGGCGGTGACGCCTTCGGTGAAGGCCGCCGAGAGTTCTGCACCGCTCGGGCGCATGTCGCGGGCTACGGCCACCGAGGTCGTTGCGGGCTCCTCGGAGCGGACGAGCCGGGCGAAGGCCCCACCGATCGAGCGTGTCAGGTCGGCGTCGAGTTCGCCGGGCACCAGCCCACGTACGTCGTACGCCTTGAACACCGCCGCCGCATCACCCATCGGCGGAGACGCTACCCGGGGCCGCAAGGCCCGCATCGACGGGGTAGGCGCCACGTCGGGCCCGTTGGCGGATGAGCACGAGGTTGCCCAGCATGGCGAGCCCGTCGTGGAGGGCGCGCACGGTCGTGCGCTCGGAGTGCTCGACCTGTACTGGGACCTCCGCCAGGGTCAGGCGCCAACGCTCGGCGAGGTGGAACAGCTCGACGTCGAATGCGAAGCCGTCGATGGTGGTGGCGTCGAACAGCGCCCCGGCGACGTCGGCCCGGAACGCCTTGAGCCCGCACTGGGTGTCCCGGTACTGGCCGAGGAGCAGGGCGTGGGTCGCCAGGTTGACGAGGCGCCCGCCGGCCTGCCGGAGGCGTCCGGCACGGGCGACGTCCTGCGAGCCGGCGTGGCGGCGGCTGCCGACGACCATGTCGTACCCCGATTCGACGGCGTCGAGCAGGCCTGCGACCTGGGACGGTGCGTAGGCGAGGTCGGCGTCGGTGAACACGACGGTGCGTCCGGACGCTGCCCGGACGCCCTCCCGGAGTGCCGCCCCCTTGCCCCGGTTGCGGTCCAGTCGGACCACGACGTCGGCACCGGCGGCCTCTGCTGCGTCGGCCGTCCCGTCCTCGGACCCGTCGTCGGCGACGACGACCTCGAGGTCGGACCGGTCGACCACGGTGGCGAGCTCCGCCCGGATGCGGGACACGGTCGCTGCGATGCGATCGGCCTCGCGGTAGGCGGGGACGACCACCGAGAGCCGGAGGGCGCCCTCTGGCGGTGGCCGGTTGGCCGGCTCGTCCTGTTCGCGCCGGATCACCCGGAACAGGATCGTCCGGTAGGCCAGGCTCCGGACGATGGCGGCCGCGGCGACGGCGACCGCCTTGGCTGCGAGGTCGCCCGACCCGGGTTCGGACGGGGCCAGCAGGGCCAGGACCAGCAGGTCGACCGCACCGGCGGTCAGCACGACCGAGACGAAGAGGCCGGGTGACCGGATCCAGCGGGCGAACGGGTCGTCGCGCAGTGTGATCAGCCGGTGCAGGGGCCGTGCCACCAGCGCCGCTGCGGCCAGAGCCGCCAGGTCGGCGACTAGCAGCGTGCATCCGGCCCGGCGCAGCACCACGAGCAGCACGATGTCGACGGTCGTGGCGACGAGGCCGACGACGGCGAACCGGCGCAGCCGTTCCCTCATGCGATCTCTCCGGCGGGCTCCGGGTCTCCACCGGTGTCGGCCTCGACCGGGTCCGGTGGGTTGTGCGACTCCTCCCGGCGGTCGACCCATCGGTCGAGTGCCGCTCCGACGTCGGGGGTGGCCTCGAGCACGTCATACCAGGCGTCCATCGGCCAGGTTGGTTCCCGACGGCGCCAGAGCACGACGAGGGCGACGAGGCCCACGAAGGTCAGGAGCATGGCGAGCATGTCGATGCCTGTCCGGCCGTACGAGAGGGAGACCGATTCCTCCGTCGGGACGACCACCATGAGGTTCGGGGTGATGCGCCACGGCCCGTCGGCGCCGTCGACCTCCCAGTTGGGAAAGTACGAGACCTTGACCACGACGGGCACACCGACCCGGTCGACGGTGAACGACACGCTGTCGACCCCGGCCTCGATGTCGGAGACGGCCACCGCTTGCAACTCCACCCGCTCGGGCTGTTCGTCGGACGCCACCCGTTGCCATTCCTCGGGGCCCCCGACCGTGCGGGGAACCGCACCGGGGTCGGCCTGGAAGACGTCGACGGCCGGATCCAGCCAGGTGGCGTGTTCGACGTCGGTGTAGACGGCGGGCTCGAGGTCGAGGCCCTCGACCAGCGGGGCGTCGGCCACGAGGAAGATGGTCCAGGGCCCGCTGTTGGCGACCTCGGTGTACCCCGGATGCGCACGGGCCTCGCTGACGGGGCGCTCGGAGAAGGCCGCGTAGTAGGGCACCCCGAGCTGCTGGAGGTGCCCGAGCCCCTGTTCGAGGTTGAAGCCCCGGTACGGCAGGTAGCGCTGGGCCCTGGATGGCCCCACCGAGAGCTCCGACTGGACGAGGAAGTGGAACGGCGTGGTGGTCGAGGACTCGAAGTAGAGGCCCTCCATCGAACCGATGCAGCCGTCGGTCCACAGCGGTATGAGCATCAGCGACATCGGCGTGCCGTACCTCGTGAGGTCCTTGTTGTACTCCCACATGAGGCGACCGCAGCCGTGTTCGTCGGCTACCGCCTCCAGCGTGGCCGTGAACTCCCGCAGTTCGTCCCATCCCCCGCCCGTGGAGTCGCCGGTGCGGGCCTCGTAGCCGTCGAAGTTCCAGCGCGCCCACGAGCGTCCGAGGTTCAGCTCCTCGGTCTCGAGGCCCAGCCACCTGTACGAGTTGCCCTCCATGGAGCCGCCGGGCAGGGCGCGCAGCGGCAGCGCCAGTATCACGACCGTGACGAGCGTGATGCCCACCGCCCCGATCCCTGCCAGCCCTCGGCCACCCCTGCCCCGCCAGCCCTGTCTGCCGATGAGCCCGTCGAGGAGACGGCCCAGCAGGCGCAGGACCTCGGCCACGGCAAGGGCGGCCAGGAGGTAGGCGCACAGGTAGTACGCCGGGAGGATCCGTCCGTTGTACAGGCGCCCCTCCGGGAGGTGGATGAAGGCCAGCAGCAGGAGCAGGCCGGTGCCGGCGAGCACCATGCCGAGGCGGCGTCGGAACAGCAAGGAGAGGACAGCACCGACCAGGGCTGCGATGAGCACCGGTTGCAGGGGCGGGTCGTTCGTGAGGAAGTCCGCCGCCAGGCTCTCGCGGTCCCAGAGGTAGGAGCGGAAGCGCGTCAGCTTGGTCCAGGACATGTCGTTGAGGTGGTCGCTGCGCCACCAGAAGGGAAGCACCCAGAACGCCGCCAGCAGCCCGGCCAGGGCCCCCGTGCCGGTCAGCCAGCGCAGCGTCGCCCGACCGGGGCGCAGCAGTAGGGCCACGCCGGTGGCGACCAGGGCGAAGAACGCCACCAGGAGGTGGCAGAGGCCCGTGAGGGCGAGGAGCAGCGCCGCCCAGGCCCGGTCACGGCCCGTCTCGATGCCCCGCACCATGAGGCCGATGTAGACGAGGCAGGCGGGGACGGCGAGGGCGAAGGCGAACTCCCCCGCCATCGTCGACATGAGGTTGCCGCCCATGATGTTGAACGAGCGGTCGAACACGAACAGCAGGGTCGCCGCCGACAGCAGGGCGGGGCCCGGGAAGGGCAGGCCGGAGAGGCGGCCCAGGGCCCAGCCGGCGGCCGGCATGGCGACCAGGCCGGCGACCGCCACGAGCTTGATCGCCATGCCGTAGTGGACGGGCCAGACGAGGAACGCGGCGCATCCCAGCGCCCACGCCATCGGCACCCAGCCCCGTGGGCGGCGACGGACCACGCGGACGAGCCCTGCGACCGCCAGGGCCGACACCGGAAGGGCCAGCGGCACGAGCAGGCCGACGTCGACCGCCACGACCATGAGCATCGGCACGACCATGTAGAAGTGGTAGGCGGGGAACCCGGCGTACCAGTCCGGGGTCCAGCCGGTCAGGCGGAACCGGGGCAGCACCTCGTCGCGCAGGAATGCAGGCCCCCAGACGTGGGCGCCGAGGTCGCCCCCGGTGGGGGTGCTCCTCGTGAACAGCACGCCACCGGGGTTCACCATCATGAACACGAAGAAGGTGGAGAGGCCGACGCAGAACAGCGTCACCCAGCCGGTGGCCGTCAGGCCCAGGTGCCGCCGCGGCCCGGGAGGTCCGGTGGGAGCGGCCTGCCCGGGTTCCTCGGGCTCCACGTGCACGGTCACATCCACAGCAGCAGCCCCACCGTCCATGCGTTGAACCCGACGTGGGCCCAGATCGCCCGTCCGAGGCGGCCGTCGCGTTGTGCCAGCCAGCCGGCAATCAGGCCGAACAGCGCCAGCGCCGGGAACTGCAGGACCTGGAAGTGGACCAGGCCGAACACGACGGCCGAGACCACCAGCCCCGGCCGTTGACCGAGGTGCCGCTCGAATGCCCGCAGGGCGAGCCCGCGGAAGAAGACCTCCTCGACGACGGGTGCCCCCACGACCACGACCAGGGCGAGCAGCACCACCCCGAAGCCGTCGGCCTTGTCGACCAGCGTGCGTGCATTCTCGGAGACGTCGAGGTCGTCGCTGAACAACAGGATCGGGGCATAGACGACGGGCACGGCGATCGCCTGTGCGAACACGCCGATGGCGAGGCCCGGGAGGATGTCACGGCGCTCGATGGACAACCCGAGCACCGACCAGTCGAGCCCCCGGTTCGACACGATCCAGACCGGAACGCCTAACAACCCGAACCAGAGCGCCATCTGGAACACCGACACCGCTTCGAGCGAGAGTTCCTCGCCGACCTCGTAGGCATCCAGGAACATGAGGGCGGCCTGCACGAGGACCGTCACCGCCCAGCCGATCGCCAGTCCGGCCGCCACGTGGCGGACGCCCCACGGGATCTCGGCGACGGCCGGGTCGGCCGGATCGACAGGCGGGCCGTTCATCGGGCGCACCCTAGCGAGGGTCCCACCGGCGACCGCATCGGCACGCGGCCTGGGCCCGGGGCCCGAGCCGTGGACCCGCCCCGTACGATGGGACCATGGACGACAAGCGGCCGCAGCAGGCCCCCGGACCAGAGCGCAGGGGCCCGGGCCGCGCACGTGGGTGGCCCAGATGGGGGGTCTGGGTCGTGCTGGGCCTGTTGACCAGCGTCCTGCTGTTCTCCTCGATGCTGCCCAGCGAGTCCAGCGAGGACGTCACCTACGACCAGTTCCTCGACGATGTGGCCGCCGGCACCGTCACCGACATCCTGATCGACAACCAGACCGGCCGCATCGACTTCCACCACGCAGACGGAACCGGCTTCACCACCACCGGCCCGCTCGAGCTCTCGCCCGACGACCGGACCCTGCTGGCCGACAGCAGGGCGGCCGTCGAGTTCAACACCCCGGAGCCCGGTGTGCTCCAGACCTGGCTGCCCCTGCTGCTCCCGGTCGGCCTGATCATCCTGTTCTTCTGGTGGATGAGCCGACGTGCCCAGGGCCAGATGGGTTCCATGATGTCGATCGGGCGCTCCCGGGCCAAGACCTACTCGTCCGAGCGTCCCGGCACGACCTTCGACGACGTCGCCGGCTACACGGGCGTCAAGCAGGAGATACGCGAGGTCGTCGACTTCCTCAAGGCCCCCGAGCGCTTCGCCGAGATCGGGGCCAGGGTCCCGAAGGGGATCCTCCTCGTCGGCCCGCCCGGCACCGGCAAGACCCTCATCGCCCGCGCCGTCGCCGGCGAGGCGGGCGTTCCGTTCCTCTCGGTCACCGGCTCCGACTTCATGGAGATGTTCGTGGGCGTCGGCGCCAGCCGGGTCCGCGACCTGTTCGAATCGGCCCGCAAGATGGGCAAGGCGATCATCTTCATCGACGAGATCGACTCCATCGGACGCAAGCGGGGCGCCGGCCTCGGCGGCGGCCACGACGAACGCGAGCAGACCCTCAACCAGATGCTCTCCGAGATGGACGGCTTCGAGAGCAGCGAGGGCATCGTGATGATGGCCGCCACCAACCGCCCCGACATCCTCGACCCGGCCCTGCTGCGCCCCGGCCGCTTCGACCGCCAGGTGGTCGTGCCGTTGCCCGAACTCGAGGACCGGCGCGAGATCCTCGGCGTGCACGTCAAGGGCAAGCAGATGGACGACGACGTCGACCTGGGCGTGGTCGCCCGTGGCACCCCGGGGATGAGCGGTGCGGACCTGTCGAACCTGGTCAACGAGGCGGCCCTCGTGGCCGTCCGCGAGGGCGCCGACACCGTCCACGCCGAGCACTTCGAGGTCGCCAGGGATCGCATCCTCATGGGCCAGAAGCGCGAGTCGATGGCGCTCACCGACGCCGAAAAGGAGGCCATCGCCTACCACGAGGCGGGCCATGCGCTCTGTGCCGCAGTGCTCCCCACCGCCGACCCGCTCCACAAGGTCACCATCATCCCCAGCGGCATGGCCCTCGGCGTGACGATGCAACTCCCCGAAGAAGAGCGCCACCTCTACCGGCAGGACTACATCGAGGACACCCTCGTGGTGCGCATGGGGGGCCGCATCGCCGAGCAGATGGTCTTCGGGGTCTTCTCCACCGGCGCCAACAACGACCTCGTGGGTGCCACCGAGTTGGCCCGCAAGATGGTGCGGGAATGGGGCATGAGCGAGCGCCTCGGACCCATGGCCTGGGACGGCCAGAACAAGGTGTTCCTCGGCGACGACATGATGACGTCGCGCGACTACAGCGACGACACGGCCCGGGTGATCGACGAGGAGGTCCAGCGGATCCTCGCCGACCAGGAGACCCGGTGCCGTGACCTCCTGGCCCGGCACCGGCACGCCCTGGACCTCGTCGCCCGGGCCCTGCTCGAACACGAGACCATCGACGGCGCCGAGGTGGACCGCCTGGTGGCCCTCGCCGGGCACGGTCAGGCCGACGAATCGACCGCAGCCGTCGAAGCCCCTGTCGGGGACCACTCCTCCGTCGACTGATCCGTGGACCGCCTCCTGCTCCTCCTCGGCGTCGCCGCCGCCGCCGGAGCGGCGGCGGCCCTCCTCCAGCGGCGCACCGACCACAGGCCCGTACGCACCGGTTGGACGGTTCCCGGACAGGTGCGGAGATCCGACTTCGCCCGACCCGAGGCCCCCTGGCTGGTAGCCGTGTTCACCAGCTCGGCCTGCGAGGCCTGCGCCGGGGTCCTGTCCCGTGCCCGTCCGCTCGAGAGCCCCGAGGTGGCCGTGGCCGAGGTCGAGTCGAACGCCGACCGCGAGGTGCACGACCGCTACGGGATCGATGCCGTGCCGCTGGTCCTGGTCGTCGACGACGAGGGCGTCGTGCGCCACCACCATCTGGGTCCGGTCACCAGCACGCACCTCTGGGCGTCGCTGGCCGAGGTCCGGCAGCCCGGCTCGGTCCCGGACGGCTGCAGCGCCTCCTGATCGTTCGGCGGGCCGCTCACTGGGGCCGAACGACCGTCCCGGCGCCCGCTGTCCCGACGAAGCTGGTCCGGCCGGACGGTCCGTCCATCCTTGCCACGACGACGATCGCGGCAGATGACCCGATCTCCACGACTCCGGGCGGAAGGGCGAACTCGACCATCATTCCCGGGTCCAGTTCGAGGTGGGTGGGCAGGAATGCGTCCGTGTCCCCGACCTCGGTTGCGATGGCGCCCTCGCCCATCTGAACGAGGGTCAGTTCGACTGAGGCGATGCCGGCCCCCGCCGGGTTGAACACGACCAGTGACGCCGACCCTGCGCTCTGTGCCCGATCGGAACGCACCCACCACGTCGTGGCGGCATGGTCGACGGCACCGGTGACATCCAGCCCGACAGGGGCCTGGCCCACCTCCTGGTCCACGGCGGCGCGGGTGACGAGGGTGGCCGAGACGGTCGGCCCGTCGAGGGACCGGACCTCGATCAGGAACGGTCCCGCACCGTCGAGTCGGCCGTCCCCGAACAGGTCCAGAACCTCCCTCCGGCCGGCGCGGAGGACGACCCGGAAGGGTTCGACGGAGAAATCACCCGAAACCGGATGCGGAACGACCTCGACGTCGACCGTCTCGCCACCGGCGTTGAGCAGCACGACCGAGGCACGGTCACCAGCCCCGGGCGGGCCCGGAAGGAACAGTCGCCCTGCATCATCCGGCGCTCCCAGCGAGAGGTCGACGCCGTGCCAGGCGTTCGGTGAGGTGCCGTCACCGTGTTGGTACAGCGCCGACACCAGTTGCCCGACGCGCACGTCGACGATGGCCGAGACGACCTCGGAGTCGGCGATCCGCCCGGTCAGGTCGAAGGCGACCAGTGAGCGGCCGGCCACCACGATGCCCTGCGAGTCGAGCGACTCGCGGCGTCCCAGGTCGCCGATCAGGCGGATGTCGGCTACCGCCGTGCCGGGGAAGGGGTTGTGGAGGAGCAGGACGGCGGACGTGCCGGGTCGCTCGGTGGTCCCCCACGGATGCCGCCAGGTTGCAGAGGTGGCCGTGGCGCACGGCTCGGCGTCCATCCCGGCGGACGCCTCGCCGGCGATCCGCTGGTCGACGAACAGCCCGCCCGCCGGGACCTCGACGGTGACCGCTGCGAACCGGCCATCGGGGACGAACGGGCCGGGTCGGAACTCCAAGCGCTCACCGGCCTCGATCTGGAAGGTGCGCGCCACCCGATGGTCGCCCTCGTCGACGACCGTGACGCGGCCCTCGACCGGCGCCTCCGTCGGGTTGGTGAGGGCCACGATCCGGTCATCGACCCCGGGCGCCCCGGGCGTCGGGCCCTCGCAGAACCAGACATCGGCCGAGCCTTCGGTTGTCGCCCGCTCGGCGACCGCCGATGCCACATGATCGGTGGGAAGCCGTTCCTCGGGGTCGACGGCGAACATGACGGCGCCGATGAGCAGCGCCAGGAGCGCAACGATCGCCGGGGCGCGGACGGCGTTCATGCGTCCACCCGCCGCCTGCCCCGACCGACGTGCGCCCAGCTGGTCGCCAACAGCACGACGAGCACGACGACCGACTGCCGTGTCCGGATTCCCCGCGAGCCCACCTCGGCATCCATCACGACCGCCGCCCGCGTACCGGCGGCGATGCGGGCCGACGGGAACGGACCCTCGAGCACTTCGACGGATCCGGCGCCCTCGATCGGTTCCAGGCTCCACCACCCCGCCGGTCCGACCATTGCCCGGAACGTTCCGTCGACCGGCGGGACCACCTCGAACCGGTCCCACGCCGGTCGCTCGACTGCGACCGGCACGGCGCTGCCCGTCCGGTCCCGGACCACCGCATGGACGGGTTCGGCAACCGTGTTCCGGAACACCGTGACGGACCGGTTCAGGCCCTCGACCCGCTCGAGGTCGAGCTGTCTGGTGAGCGCCGCCAGGAGTTCGACGGGCGGCGGAGGTTCGACCGCCGTGTAGGGGGCTGCTGCGCTGCGCTCGACCACCACGAGGTGCTGGATGCCCCAGGCGGCCACCTCGATGCCGAGGCGGCTGGTCCTGCCCCCGAGGAGTTCGAGCATCGCCGTGCGGACCTCCCGTATCCCCGGTCCGTCACTCGCCCGGAACGGCACCTGGTCCGACAGGGTGGGGACGCCGTCGGTCAACGCCATCGCCAGGCCGTCATCGAGGGCGATCCCCGAGGCCGGCAGGATCGACGGCTCTCCCAGCCAGAGCACGCGCCCTACGCCGCCGCGCGATCCGTCGTAGGCGGCGCCGCCCTCGTCGCCGAAGATCGGCAGGGCTGCGTCGAGCCCGCGTGGCGGCAGTCCCCACCTGCCGTCGAGCGAGGCTGCGACGACGGGGGCCACGCCCACCAGCAGCGCCAGGGCGGCGACGGGTGGCAGGAAGTGGCGCCAGCCGAAGGCGCGGCGGTAGATGCCCGCACCGATCGATGCCGCCCCGACGGCGGCCGCCCAGGCCAGCCCCAGTGCGGCCGGGACGAGCACCAGCTCGGCCGCCGGCATCGGTCCCGACCACCAGCCCTGGTCGAGCACCCAGGCCAGGCCGAACCCGCCCGCTGCGACCATCAACGCCCTGACCACCAGGGCGAGGCGCCAGCCGGACGCCGTGAGTAGCGCCGTGACCGGAATGACGAGCAGGGCCCAGCCCAGGCTGCCGCCTCCGAATGGCCCCGTGTCGAATCGCAGGATGGCGGGGATGCCCAGGTCGGCAGGCACCCAGGTTCCGGGCTCGACGAATGCGGCGACCTGGTCGCCCCCGGGCAGGCGATCCAACTGGTGGACATGGAGGAGGGCCGCAACGACAGTCGCACCGGTCGCCACCAGCAGGAGCCTCGGTATGCCGGCGAGGCTGCCGGCCAGGATGCTGCCCGCAACCAGCCCGGCCGCCACGACGCCTGCGAGCACGACCACCGTCGGTTCCATGCCGATCGCAAGCGCCAGCACGAGGCCGGCAACCAGCGCCTCCCCCCAGAGTCCGCCGAGGCGGGCGCCGGGGCCCGGGTCGCCACCCTTGCGTCCGTACGGCACCACGCCCTGTGCCGCCGCCAGCCGGTGCGCCACCCATGGCAGCGCTGCGTAGGCGGCCAACGGGGCGAGGCGACCCTCGGCCAACGAGTTGTAGGGCAACGGGACGGCGAGGTATGTGAGGACGGCCACCGCCCTCGACCTTCCGCCTCCGATCGGGCGCACCAGGCGCCAGACGCCGACGGCCCCGATCGGGAATGTCGCAAGCACCACGGCGGCCAGCAGGACCGCCCCGCCCCAGGGGAACACCTGTCCGAGGAGGCCGATGAAGGCGAACCCCTCGTTCGG
This sequence comes from Actinomycetota bacterium, assembly GCA_014381945.1. Lineage (GTDB taxonomy): Bacteria > Actinomycetota > Acidimicrobiia > Acidimicrobiales > MedAcidi-G1 > S20-B6. Next base: position 15,352 of record JACNKQ010000044.1, on the reverse strand, counting down.
AGGCGAGGCGATGCCCCCGCCGGTGGGTCGCCAGCCGGTCCACCAGGACCAGGCGAGGTCGAACGGGTCCGAGGGGACGGCCTGAAACCTCCCGATGGCCGGCAGGCCCCTGGTCAGCAGGTGCCGGGAACCGAACCCGAGAACCGCTCCCCCGACCAGCAGCGCAATGCCCCCCGGCCCGAGCAGCGCCGACCAGAGCTGGTGCAGCCGGAGGCGACCGGGCGCCTCCGAGCCCGTGCCGACAGATGCCCCGCCGGTGACCGCCCGGTGGAAGGAACGGTGCGGGATGTCGTGGCGCACGTACAGGCGGGCCTGCTCGCCTCCGAAGTGTCGGTCGACGGTGGCACGCCGGGACCGGGCGGATGCCATCCTGCGCAGGTTCCATGGCCAGGCGGCTACCAGGCCCCTGACGTGTCGGAACCGGCCGACGAGGAGCCCGTAGGCGACCCCCAGCAGGGTCGCCAGCAGCAGTTCGGCCACCGCGGCACCGCGGTGCACCGGGTCCTGGTTGACGAGCGTCATGCGCAGCTTGTGACGCGGCCGGAAGCGCCAGGGGTCGGTCCGCCGCCTTCTGGTCCGACGGCCGCCGACGCTCCTGCCGACGGCCGTCGGAGCGGTCTGCACCGATGCTCCTGCCAGGCGGGCACGCCAGCAGAGGTCCAGCGAGCCGTCGAGGAAGCGGATCTCGGGGTCGAAGCCGCCGATCGCCTCGAACAGGTCGCTGCGGACCAGCAGGGCCGACTCGGACGTGGCGAAGACCTCGGGGTCGGCGTCGTACTGGCCCTGGTCGAGCTCGCCTGGTTCGAAGCGTGGGACCGCCGCCCCGTACCGGTCGACCCATGAGCCCATGTCCTCGAGGTACCGGGGGTCGGACCCGTCGAGGACCTTGGGTCCGACGATGCCGGCGTTGGACCCGAGTGCGCACTCGACCATGCGCCGCACCGCCGTTCCGTCGAGGACGAGGTCGTCGTGGAGGAAGAGGTGGAATGCCCCTCGGCGGTTGCGCCCGATGGCGACGTTCGCCGCCTTGCCGAAGCCGGGATCGCCCGGTGCCGCCGTCACCTCGGCCCACGGCAGGACAGCAGCCACCCGTTCCGCAAGGCCCTTGCGTCGGCCGGCGTCGACCACGAGCACCTCGAGGTCGCTGTGGTCCTGGGCGCCGATCGCCGCCAGGACGTCTTCGAACCAGTCGCCCGGGTCGTGGGCTACGAGCACCAGGCCGACGAGCGGGATCGCCGGAGCGGGTCCCTGGTCCTCCGCTGCCGGGTCTCCGGCGCCATGCCGGCCGGCGGTCTGGTCGGTGTCCACGGTGACCGGACCCTAGCCCCGGGTGCCTCCGCCATCGGCGCAGCGGGAACGATGTCCTCACGGGTATGACCTAGGGTGCGGCGGTGAATCCGATCGACCCCCTTTGCCGCCCGTGAAGGCGTTCGTGACCGGTGCATCCGGCTTCGTCGGACAGCACCTGATGGCACACCTCGAGGACTGTGGCGACGAGGTGGTGCCCACCGACCGGTCAGACGGTGGGCCGGACCTGCTCGATGCCGAGGGGTTCGCTGCGCTGGTCGCCGAGGTGCGCCCGGATGTCGTGTACCACCTCGCCGGCCAGGCGGACGTGGGTCGTTCCTGGTCGGCGCCGGTCGAGACGCTCCGGGCAAACGTGGAGGGCACCTACAACGTCCTTGCCGCAGCCCGGTCGGCGGACGTGGGACGGGTGGTCACCGTGACCAGCGCCGACATCTACGGGCTCGTGTCGCCCGACGACCTGCCGCTCACCGAGTCGGCCCCGGTCCGGCCGGTGTCCCCGTATGCGGCGAGCAAGGCGGCCGCAGACATGGTGGCCCTGCAGGCCCACCTCGGATTCGGCCAGCACGTCGTCCGGGCACGTTCTTTCAACCACCTGGGGCCGGGTCAGAGCGACCGCTTCGTCTGCTCTGCGCTGGCCGCCCGGATCGTGGCCAACGAGCGGTCCGGCGGGACCGAGGTCAGCGTGGGCAACCTCTCGCCGCGACGTGATTTCACCGATGTACGCGATGTGGTCCGTGCCTACCGGTTGCTGGGCGAGCATGGACTGTCCGGCGAGGCGTACAACGTCTGCACCGGAACCTCGACGAGCGTCCAGGAGATCATGGACAGGCTGCTCTCGATGGCAGAACACGAGATGCACCTCTCCATCGACCCCGAACTGTTCCGCCCGGCCGACCTCGTGGAACTTCGCGGCGACCCTTCCCGGATCTCGTCCGACACGGGCTGGAAACAGGACCATGTGTTGGACGACACGCTGGTAGACCTCCTCGAGGACTGGCGCGGGCGACTTTCGACGGCAGACTGACTGCCCCTGCCAACGGGCGGCGGCACCATGAGAGGAACAACGATGGGCAAGCGGGCATTGATAACCGGGATCACCGGGCAGGACGGGTCGTACCTGGCCGAACTGCTCCTGGAGAAGGGCTACGACGTCGTCGGCATGGTACGCCGGAGCTCGACGGTCAACTTCGAACGCATCACCCACCTCATGAATGACGTGGAGTTCCCGACCGGCGACCTCCTCGACCAGATGTCGATGGTCGAGGTCCTGCAGAAGCACCGTCCCGAGGAGGTCTACAACCTGGCCGCCCAGTCGTTCGTGCAGACCTCGTTCAGCCAGCCGGTACTCACCGGCGAGACGACCGCCCTGGGGGTGACCCGCCTGCTCGATGCGATCCGGATGGTCGACGATTCGATCCGCTACTACCAGGCCAGCTCCAGCGAGATGTTCGGCAAGGTGCAGGAAGTTCCACAGACGGAGTCGACACCGTTCTACCCGCGGAGCCCGTACGGCGTCGCCAAGGTCTACGGGCACTGGATCACCATCAACTACCGCGAGAGCTACGACCTGCACGCCAGTTCGGGGATCCTGTTCAACCACGAGAGCCCCCGGCGCGGCCTCGAGTTCGTGACCAGGAAGATCACCCACGGCGTGGCCCAGATCGCACTGGGACAGGCCACCGAACTCCGACTCGGCAACCTGGATGCCCAGCGGGACTGGGGCTTCGCCGGCGACTACGTGGATGCCATGTGGCGGATGCTCCAGCAGGACTCGCCCGACGACTTCGTCATCTGCACCGGCGAGACCCATTCCGTGCGCGAGTTCTGTGAACTTGCCTTCGGGCGCGTCGGGCTGGACTACTCGGACCACGTCGTGGTCGACGAGCGCTTCTTCCGGCCTGCGGAGGTCGACCTGCTGGTGGGCGACGCCGCCAAGGCCCAGGAACGGCTCGGTTGGGTGCCACGGACCTCGTTCACCGAACTGGTCGAGATGATGGTCGACAACGACCTCGAGGTACTCGAGCGCCAGGCCGGGAACTGACGCTCCCGTGATCGCCGTCCTCGCCGGTGGCGTCGGGGCGGCGCGGCTGCTCCGGGGGCTGGTGAGGATCGTCGATCCTGCCGAGGTCGTCGTGGTGGCCAACACCGGCGACGACCTGGTCCTGCACGGGCTGCACATATCTCCCGACCTGGACACGGTCACCTACACGCTGGCCGAGGCGGGCAACCAGGAGACCGGCTGGGGACTGGCCGGCGAGTCGTGGCAGGCCATGGACTCGCTCGACCGCTACGGGGGTCCCTCGTGGTTCCGGCTCGGCGACCGCGACCTCGGCACGCACCTGTTCCGGACCGGGCGGCTCGCCGAGGGGGCGGGACTTGCCGGCGTGACCGCCGAGATCGCCGAGGCCTGGGGGCTGGGCTTCCGGCTGCTGCCCGCCACCGAGGACCGCCTGCGGACCATGGTGACGCTGGCCGACGGCGGGGAGGTCGGCTTCCAGGAGTACTTCGTCGGACTCCGCCACGACGTGCCCGTCTCGGGGATCCGATTCGAAGGCGCCGGGGACGCCCTCCCGGGGCCCGGCGTCCTCGATGCGCTCACGGCCGCCGAGGTGGTGGTGGTCGCCCCCTCGAACCCCCTGGTCTCCATCGCTCCGATCCTCGCCATTCCGGGCATCGCCGATGTCCTGCGAGCCCGCCGTGCGACCAACGTGGCGGTCTCCCCGATCGTCGGAGGCTCGGCTATCAAGGGCCCGGCCGACCGGATGCTCGTCGAGATGGGGCACGAGTCGTCTGTCGTCGGCGTCGCCCGCCTCTACCGTGACCTGGTGGCCACCCTCGTGATCGACGATGTGGACTCCGACCTGGCGGGAGGGGTCGAGGCCGAGGGTGTGCGATGCGTCGTCACCGACACCGTCATGCGGTCTGTCGACGTGGCGGCTGCGCTTGCGGAGACGGCCATAGGGGCTGGGAGATGACAGCCGAACTCCGTGTGGTACCGGTTTCCGGGCTGCCCGAGGTCCGCCCGGGGGACGACCTTGCCGGGATGGTCGCTTCGGCCTGCGAGGCCGCCATCGGGCTCGAAGGCGGCGATGTCGTCGTGGTGACCCAGAAGGTCGTGTCCAAGGCCGAGGGCCGCCTGGTCGACATCGACCCGGAGGTCGGCCACCGTCCGATTGTCGAGGCCGAATCGGTGCGCATCCTGCGCCGCCGAGGCGATCTCGTGATCTCGGAGACCGAACACGGCTTCGTCTGTGCGAACGCCGGCGTCGATCTCTCGAACGTAGAGGCCGGCCGGGCGGCCCTGCTTCCCGAAGACCCCGACCGGTCGGCGCGGCGCATACGCGACGCACTCACCCACCGGTTCGGCGTCGAGGTGGCCGTGATCGTGAGCGACACATTCGGGCGCCCGTGGCGCCGTGGGGTCACCGACGTCGCAATCGGTGTCGCCGGGCTGCGCCCCGTCATCGACCTCCGCGGCACCGAGGACGCCCTGGGCCGTGAACTCCAGGTAACCGAGGTTGCAGTTGCCGACGAGCTGGCGGCCGCAGCGGAGCTGGTGATGGGCAAGTCGACGGGTATCGCCGTCGCCGTGCTGAGGGGTGTCGATTCCGGGTGGCTGGGCGACGGAAGCGTGGTCGACGACCTGGTCCGCAGTCCCGACGAGGACCTGTTCCGCTAGCTGCCGGTGCGGAACCAGTCGATGGTGCGGCGGATGCCCTCGTCGAGGTCGATGTCGGCATGCCAGTCCAGGTCCGCGGCAGCGAGTGATGCATCGAGCGCCGAGCGCTGCAGCTCACCGGTGCGGGCAGGTGCACGGATGGGCTCGTCCGGTCCGCCGACGGCGGATGCCATCGAGCGGTAGAGCCCGTTGACCGACGTCTCGACCCCGGCGCCGATGTTGAACAGTTGCCCGTCTCCCCGATCCGCTGCGGCAACGAAGGCGTCGACGACATCGCCGACGTAGACGAAGTCTCGGGTCTGTTCGCCGCTCCCGTAGACGGTGCAGGGTTCGCCGGCCAGCAGCCTCCCCGTGAAGATGGCCACGACGCCCGCCTCGCCGTCGGCGTCCTGCCGGGGGCCGTAGACGTTGGCCAGGGCCAACTCGGTCCAACGGATCCCGTACAGCGATCCGTAGACGCGCAGGTAGGCCCCGGCGGCCAGCTTCGACGCCCCGTATGGGCTCTCGGGGCGGTGTGGCGTGGACTCGTCCAGCGGGAGCAGCGACGGGTCGGCGTCTCCATAGAGCGTGCCACCGCTGGAAGCCAGGACCACCTTGCGGGTCCCGGCACGCCGGGCACCCTCGAGGACACGGATGGTGCCCAGGACGTTGGCCTGCGCATCGGCTATGGGATCGTCGACCGAGGCCCGCACGTCGGCCTGGGCGGCCAGGTGGAACACGACGTCGGCGCCAGCAGCGGCGATGAGTTCGATGCTTCGGTCCTCGCGCAGGTCGACGACCTCGAGCCGCAGCCGGTCACCGGCCGTTGACCTGGCCGCAGCGAGATTCTCCTCGTTTCCGGTGGAGAGGTCGTCCAGCACGACGACGTCGTGTCCGTCGGCCAGGAGCCGGTCGACGAGCGTCGAGCCGATGAATCCGGCACCCCCGGTGACGACGGCCTTCACGCCGGTCTCCTCAGTCCTGTTCCGGTCGGCGCTGGCCGTCGAGGAGTTCGCCGGGCGCCACCTCGGCCCGGTGGCCGACTACCGAGAGCCCGAGCACCTGTGCATCAGGACCGACGGTCGCTCCGCACCCCACGAGGGAGCCGTCGACGACCGCTCCGTTCCCGATCCTCGATCCGGCCATGACCACAGAGTCGCAGACCCGTGCCCCCTCGGCCACCACGGCTTGCGCTCCGATCACCGAACGGCGGACCGTCGCACCGGCATGGACCTCGGCGGCATCGTCGACGCCCGACCGGGCAGGCCCACGGACGCCGTCGAGCAGGTCGAGTTGCACGCCCAGGTACGTCTCGGGGGTGCCCGTGTCGACCCAGTAGCAGTCAGAGCGGAAGCCGAACAGGGTCCCGGCATCGGCCATGGCCGGGAAGACCTCTCGCTCGACCGATACCCGGCAACCTGGCTCGATGCGTTGCAGCACCGATGGTTCGAACACGTAGGTGCCGGCGTTGATCCAGTTGCAGGGGGCCTCGGCCGCAGGTGGCTTCTCGATGAAGCCGGTGACCCGCCCGTCTGCATCGGTCGGCACGACGCCGTAGCGAGAGGGGTCGTCGACCGGCGTCAGCGAGATGGTTCCCTCGGCCCCGGATGCCAGGTGGAAGCCGACCAGCTCTCCGACGTCGAGGTCGGTGATCACGTCGCCGTTGAGTACCAGGAACGTCTCGTCGATCCCTGCGTCCCCGGCGGCGAAGCGGATGGCCCCTGCGGTATCGAGCGGCTCGGGTTCGACGGCGTAGTGGAGCGGGACACCGGCGCAGCAACTGTCCGGGTAGACGTCGCTGAAGGCATCGGGCAGGAAGCCGAGCGAGAGCACCACCTCGTCGACCCCGTGGGCGGAGAGGTGCCCGACCACGTGTTCGATCATGGGCTGATCCAGGATCGGCAGCATCTGCTTGGGGAGGTCGGTGGTGAGCGGACGGAGCCTCGTCCCGAAGCCCCCGACCAGCACCACGGCGCGCACGGCGCTCGTCCTATCCGGCTGTGGTGGTCGGTACTTCGGGGTTTCCCGACGAGATCGCCCGCGGATCCACCGTTTCGAGGAACGTGAAGCGTTCGGCACGTGGCGGCGGCGGCTCGACGCCCTCGGGCACGAAGGCGATGGTGATCGCCTCGAGGTTCTTCAGGAAGCGGACAGCGTCGAGGCCCTCCGTGATGACCTGGGGGGCACGGTCGCGGTCCTGGGCGTCGAAGCGGGCCACCTTCAGCACGGTCGGCTCTCCACCGCAGTCGGCCCCCTCGGTGATCGTCTCCCCCGTGTCGAGCCGGATGGAGGTGTCGTCGATCATCCCGCCGAACGACCTGAAGAACTCACCGATCGTGGCGTTCTTCCCGGAGGCGAGGGAGTTGAACGGGTGGATGTGCATGAGGCCGTCGCCGTGCGTGTGGATGCCGTTGGGGTCGTTTTCGTTGACGATCTTGGCCCGGAAGGTGTCGCAGACGTAGATGTCGTAGGCCGTGTGCCAGTGGTCGCCCAGCCGCGGAGCAGCCGTCGCCTCGCGTCCGGAGCGGGCGAAGGCAACGAGGGAGACGCCGAGGACGACTACGAGGGCGAGCGCGAGGGGAAAGCCCAGCGCCCGTCGTTCTCCGGTGCCGGCTGAGGCTCCCGCCCGGGCGGCGCGGGCAACCTTCCTGCCTGAATCTCCACGTGCCATCGGGCGGACACGCTACCGGCACCAGTCCCGGTTCAGCGGGCGGATCCCGTCATCGCTACAGGAGTTCGCCGATGAGCCGCATGTGGGCCTCGGCGACGGATCGCGGTGACGCCCACTGCTGCGCCCAGGCGCGTCCGGATGTTCCCATGGTCGCCCGTGCGGCGGCATCACCGGCCAGTTCCTCGACTGCTGCGATGAACGCCCCGGCGTCCTCCGGCGGTACCGCCACCCCGGCGCCCGCCTCCCCGACGACCCGGGCGACCTCGCTGCCCTCGTCGACGCTGGCTATCAGCGGGCGCCCTGCCGCCAGGATCGAGTACATCTTGGACGGGACGCTGCTGGCCGACAGGCCGCGGCGCAGCGCCACGACGTGCACGTCGGCGGTGGCCAGGACCTCGGGGACCCGTTCGGCGGGCTGGTAGCCGACGACGGTGAGGTTCGGCAGGTCCCGGGCGACACGGCTGAGTTCCGCTGCGGCCACGCCCCCGCCGTTGATGACGTAGGCGATGTCGTCGCGGTCCCGATGGTGCCGTGCCGCCTCGACGATGATCCCCAGGGGCTGCGAATGGCCGAGGTTGCCTGCGTACATCACGACCGTCCGGTCGCCGAGTCCGAGTTCGGACCGGTAGGCGGTGTCGCGGTCGAGTGGACGGATCGTCTCGGTGTCGACGAAGTTGGGGATGACCCGGACGAGCGGGTCGCCCGACGAGCCGGAGAGCTTGCCCGCCACGTTCGCCGCCAGTTCGTCGGACAGGACCGTGACGGCGTCGGATCTCCGGTAGCTGAAGCGTTCGAGGGACCGGAACGCCCTGATCGCACGGGGTGATGTGATCGCCTCGACCTCGATGGCGACATCGGGAAAGACGTCCTGGACGTTGAGCACCAGCGGGCACCGGTGGCGGCGGGCGGCGATCCATCCTGCGGGGCCAAGGGTCAGGGGCGGCGACAGGGCCATGACCGCGTCGAACGGGCCACGGGCGGCGACGGCGGCCAGAGCCGCCGCACCGGAGAACGCTGCAAAGCCGAGTGCCCTGCCGACGAGGCGTTCCTTGCGGCCGGCGAAGGGCTGCAGGCGGACGACCGAGGCCGACCCCTCGACGCCCCTGCGGAGGAAGCGCCCCCGCCACCCCTCCTCGACCCGGTGCTCCCGGTACCACGGCAGCGACGTCACCACGTGTATGTCGTGGCCGGCTGCGGCGAACTCCCCGACGATGCGCGACACGACGACACCGGTGGGTGCGGTGTCCGGGCTGAGGTGGGGGGTGATGACCAGCAGGCGCATGGCTGCTCAGGAGCCGGTGTCGAGGGCGAGGCGCCACGCCCGCTCGAGCTGCTCGGCAGATGCCTCCCAGGAGAACTGTGCGGCCCGTAGCAGCCCGGCCTCGGCGGCGGTGCGACGTGCCTCGGCGTCGCTGAGCGCCCTGTCGAGCGCCTCTGCCCAGCCCTCGATGTCGTCGCCATCGATCGACCAACCGGCGCCGCCCGCCACGTCGTCGGCCGGTGTTCCGCCTGCCACGATGACCGGTATGCCGGCCGCCATCGCCTCGAGTACCGGGATCCCGAAGCCCTCGTAGAGCGAAGGGAATGCCAGCACCGAAGCGCCGGCCATCCGCTCCGCCAGTTCGGCCGAGGGGATGCGTCCGGTTCGCTCGATCCGGTCGGCGACACCAGATTCCTCGACGGCGACGACCAGGGTCCCTTCGCCACGTCCCGGGCCTCCGGTCAGGACGAGCCTCGCCTCCGGATGCAGGTCGGCTATCCGGGCAAACGCCCGGATGAGGACCGAATGGTTCTTGTGCGGGTAGCTGGCGGCCGGATAGATGACGACCGGTGGCGATGCCGGCTCGGCCATGCGGTCCGCCACACGCTCCACGCCGGATGTCACGGTCACGACCCGGTCGGGATCGACGCCGAAGTGCCGTACGACCTGCTCGCCGACGGTGTCGCTGACGGTGACCACGACATCGGCGCGGCGGAGCGACCGGGGGACCGACCAGGACAGGAAGCCCTCCTTGACGACGGAGAAGTGCTCGGGGTGGTCGAACGGCTGCAGGTCGTGGACGGTGACCACCGCCGGCCTGGATGTACGCATCGGGATGCGTCCACCGACGTGGTGCACGGCGGCGAGCCCGTCGGTGCGCTTCGACAGCCACGTCGATTCGGCCAGGATCCTGCGGAGCCGGTTGCCTCCGTCGATGGGACAGGCTTCGATGTCGAACTCGGTGGCAAGCCCCGGGTGGGCGTCGAGAAAGGGTTCGAGGACGAATAGGACCGGTCTCAGGTCGTCGGGACCATGGCGGCTGAACGCCCGCAACGTCCGGATCGCATACTCCTCCGAGCCACCCACGTGGCCGGGTACGAGAAACAGCAGGTTCACCCCGACGTGCCTCATGCCGCAAGTGCCTCCCGATAGCAGTCGACCGTTCCGGCCGCCGTCCTGTCCCAGGTGAAGGCTGCAGCCCGGGAGCGTCCGGATCCTCCCAGCCGTCGAGCCTCGTCGGGATCGTCCAGCAGGTGGCGGATGGCAGCGGTCCAGGCGTCGACGTCCGATGGTTGGACGACGATGCCGGCCGATCCGACGACCTCCTCGGTGGACGTGCCGGCCGATGTCACGACCGGTGCCCCCTGGGCCATGGCCTCGAGGACCGGGAGGCCGAACCCCTCGAGCAGGCTGGGAAAGGCGAACACGTCGGCGAGGGCGTACCACGCCCGCTTCTCTGCGTCGTCGACGGGTCCGACGATGCGGACCCGTTCGCCTAGCGGTCTGACGAGATTCACGATGTCGACCCCCCAGCCGGGTGCGCCCACCATCACCAGCACCGCATCGGGGACCGCTTCCATGGCCTCGGCGAGCACTGCCAGGTTCTTGCGGGGTTCCGCCACGCCCACCCAGAGAACGACGTTGCCTGTCAGCCCGTGCCTCACCCGCAGGGCCTCGACATCCGCCTGTTCGGCCGGTCGCAGGTCTGCTCCCAGGGGCACGACGCGGATCCTCTCGGTCGGGATGCCCGCATCCGCAAGGTCGGTGGCGGTAGCAGCCGACGGGCACAGCACGCAGCGGGCCCGACCGGCCGCATCGAGCCACGCCTCGAACATCCGGCGGCCCCGGGTGGTGAAGTGGTCGGGCCGGTGGCGCCACGCCAGGTCGTGGACCGTGGCGACGAGGGGCGCCCTGGTGGCGGGCACGGCACCGCCGGTGGCATGTACGAGGTCGGGCCCTCCACACCGCCGATCGACACGTGGACGGCCCAGCCGGGCCCAGGACTCGTAGAGGAGGGGGCGCGGAAGGCGCAGGTGGGCGATCTCGATGCCGTCCGGCGGGAAGACGACGGGCCCGCCACGGTGCGCCGCTGCGATGCCGACGACCTCGACGTCGGTGCGTTGTGCGATGGCCCGGGCCAGCTCGACGGCGGCGACCGCCGTTCCGCCGGGAACCCGGTGCCAGCACTGCTCCAGCAGGAGGGCTGCACGGATCGGGTCCCCGGTCATGGGCAGGACTCCCCCTCCGGGGGTCGGCCATCCACGTCGACCGTGATGCGCGGCATCGACCACCAGCCCCGACCGACTGCCGTGGCACCTTCGCCCTCGAGCAGGATCCCCGGTAGTTGTGCCCTCGCCTCGGCTTCGACCACCAGCCGGTCGCGTGGCGCCAGCAGGAGGATGCCGAAGTCGTCACCGAGGGTGAGTTCGACCGAGTCGCCAAGGCCGTCGACGACCTCGACAAGCGGCGTCCGGCTGAGGCTCTGGGCAACGAGCACGGCGGCATCGAACCGGTGGGGGGCCACGCGGATCACCGTCTGCGATGTCCGCTCCCCCCGGCTTCCCCCGATCACGAACCCCCGACCTGCCAACTGGTCGACCACCGTGACCTCCTCGGCGTCTGCTACCACCGGGTCCCGACCGTCGATGAGCACCACCTCGACCTGCTCGGGACGCATCTGTACGCCGCGGAACACGTCGAACGCCGCCTCGGCCTCGTCACCGTCCCGCAACCTCAGCACCATCGACTCGCCGACCAGGTCGTCGAAGACCGGCAACGAGTAGCGCTCGAGGTCGGTCGGCTCGAAGTCTCCGAATGCCCTGCCGATGTCGAGCAGGGTGCGCAACGTGAGGCGTTCGTCGAGGATCACCGCATCGGAACCCGCCTCGATGAGGTCGTTGCGGACGAGGACCGACCGAGCGCCACGGTCCACGAGGCGTTCGAGGGCGAGGATGATGAAATCCTGCTGTCGATCGTTGCGCTCGAGGTCGTTCGACACCCCGACCCTGCGCCAACGCCCGCCGACGAACGCCTCGAGCTTCCTGCTACGCACGAAGGCCAGCGAAGACGAACCGTCGAGCACCGTGCATCCGGGCTCAGGGATCGAGAGGCCCGACGCCACATCGCGTATCGGCTGGTCGAACCACATCGGGATGCCGTCGAGTTCGTCGATGACCTGCACGAAGCCGGTGAAGTCGAGCAGCACGAAGTTGTGGATCGGGACGTCGAAGTTGCGGCTGATCGTCTCGACGAGAGTGGGGGCCCCCCGGCTGATGCCACCGACGATCAGCGACGATGCCAACTTCTCCGACCTTACGGGCACGCCGTCCACGTAGATGGGCAGGTAGAGGTCGCGGGGGATCGACAGGACCGCTGCCCGCCGGAGGCCCGGATCGATGCGGACGAGCATGATGACGTCGGCGAGGGCCACGCCGCTGGTGGTGTCGCGTTGGGCCGCAGGGTCGTTCGGATCCATGCCGACAGCGCTGTCGGTTCCGATCAGGAGCAGGGTGCGAGGCGGCCCTGCGGGGCCGTAGACGGGCGTGGAGTCGGGTTCCCCCTGGCCGTCGCCCGTCGTGTCGCCCGGGACTTCTGCCCGGCCGCTGTCGCCCGTTTCGGAACCCGGTGTGTTGGAGCCATCAACGCCCGTCGAACCCTGCCCGCCAGTCGATGCGCCTTCGGTTCCCGGCAGGTCGGCCAGCACGCCGGCGGGCACGTCGATCCGGATGATGCTGCTGACCGACTCCTCGAACTGGTCGAGGCGGGCGGTCACGTAGAGCAGCGAGACGGCGAACACCACGCTGGACGCGAGCAGGAGTCGCTGCGGCCAGGTACGTCGCAGTCCCGCCTCCGTTGCCGACGTCACGTCCGGAGGGTACCAGCGCACCCCCCGGTCGACCGTCGCGGCCTAGCCTGCCCGGGTGCCGCAACCGCCCATCCCCGTGTCACCCGGCGTGGTCTGGGTCGACGGTCGGCTGCTGGCCGATGTCGAAGGTTCTGCGATCTCGGCCAACGACCACGCCATCGTGGTCGGGGACGGGGTGTTCGAGACCATGAAGGTGGTCGACGGCACCGCCTTCGCCCTCACCCGGCACCTCCGCCGCCTCCGCTTCTCCGCAGACGGCATGGGAATGCTTCCTCCCGACGAGGGCCGGATCCGCGACGCCGTGGCCTCTGTCCTCGACGCAGATTCCACCAGCGGAAAGTTGCGAATCACCTGGTCGAGTGGCATCGGCCCACTCGGCTCGTCGCGTGGCGACGGCCCGGGCACCCTCATCGTGGCCACCGAACCCGGGTCGGCCTGGCCCCCTGCCGAGGCCGTCCACCTCTGCCGGTGGACGCGAAACGAACACGGTGCACTGGTCGGACTCAAGACGACCTCGTATGCCGAGAACGTCGTCGCCCTCGAGGCCGCCCACGACCGTGGGTGTTCGGAGGCGCTGTTCGCCAACACGGCCGGCGACCTGTGCGAGGGAACAGGGACCAACGTGTTCCTGGTGGTCGACGGCGAACTCGTGACGCCTCCGCTTTCATCGGGTTGCCTCGCCGGGGTCACGCGCGAACTCCTGCTCGAGGAGATGGCCGTGACCGAGCGGCCTGTCGATCCCGACGAATTCACCCAGGCCTCCGAGGCGTTTCTGACCTCGTCGACCCGGGACGTGAGCGCCATCGCCCGCGTCGATGATCTGGTGCTTCCCGATGCGCCGGGACCCGTCACCAAGGCGGCGCAGGCGGCGTTCGCCGACCTGTGTGCCCGCTCGCTGGACCCCTGATCCGGGCCTGCCGGTTCAGTCCCGGCCGATGGGCCGGAGGTGGACGACATCGCCAGAGCGGAACTCCTGCCGGTTCCCTTCGACCTCGACGACCAGCGCGCCGTCGGTCGTGAGGTCGACGGCGGTCCCCTCGACCGCACCGGACGGTGACTCGATCCGCACTTCCTGTCCCATGGTCGCCGACCGCGCCAGGTGCTCGAGCCGCATCGCCTCGACGCCCCCCGGGGCCTCGAGGACGCCGAGCCAGTGTCCGAAGGACGAGAGGACGGGATCCCACAGGCTCCTCGGGTCGATTCCGAGGCCTGTCGCTGCCAGGGACGTGGCGCCCGGTGGGCCTTCGTCGCCCGGTCCCGGCCAACCGACGTTGAGGCCCATGCCCACGACGACCGCCGGTGGATCGCCGTCGACCAGTTCGGCGAGGATGCCGGCCACCTTCCCCGACCTGTCGCCGTCGACGAGCAGGACGTCGTTGGGCCACTTGATCCGGACGGTCGGCCCCTGGTCGCAGATCAGGTCGTCCAGGGCGTCGACGACGGCGACCGCCAGCGTGGAGGTGACCAGCGGGAGTCGGTCGGGCCCACCGGTCGGTCGCAGCAGCACCGACATGAGCAGGTTGGCGTCCGGCGGCGCCTCCCAACGGCGATCCAGCCGCCCACGGCCCGCTGTCTGGTGGCCGGCAACGAGCACGGTGCCGTCCCCGGAGGCCCCGGCACAGGCGACCAGGTCGGCGTTCGTGGACCCGGTCTGTTCGACATGGCGCACCGGGCCGAAGCGCTGCACGTTCGGGTCCGAAACGGGATTCCCGGATGGTTTGTACGGAATGCCCGTCATTCGGGTAACCATATGGCCGTGTTCACCAAGGTTCTGATCGCAAACCGTGGCGAGATCGCCGTCCGGGTCGTCCGGGCATGTCGCGACCTCGGCATCGCCACCGTCGCCGTCTACTCGGAACTCGACCACGACGCCCTCCACGTGCGCCTCGCCGACGAGGCATATGCGCTCGGTGGCCGGACTGCAGCCGAGAGCTATCTCGACACCGACGCCATCCTCGAAGCCATCGGGCGCAGCGGGGCCGACGCCGTGCACCCCGGCTACGGGTTCTTCTCCGAAAACGCCGACTTCGCCCGGGCGATCACCGAACGGGGGGTCACCTTCATCGGCCCGCCGCCGGAGGCCATCGAGGTCATGGGCGACAAGATCAGCGCCCGCATCGCCGCCGAACAGGTCGGTGTCCTCGGTGTAACGGGCACCACCGACCTCACCACCGACCCGGACCAGGTCCGGACCTTCGGCACCGAGCACGGCTACCCCATCGCCATAAAGGCCGCCTACGGAGGCGGCGGGCGCGGGATGAAGGTCGTCGCCGACGAGGCGTCGATCTCCGAATCCATCGACTCGGCCCGACGCGAGTCGATGGCCTACTTCGGCCGCGACGAGATCTACATGGAGCGATACCTGACGGCACCGCGCCACGTCGAGGTCCAGGTCCTCGCCGACGCGCACGGCAACGCCGTCTACCTCGGCGACCGGGACTGCTCGGCCCAGCGTCGCCACCAGAAGCTGATCGAGGAGGCGCCGGCACCCGGGCTCTCCGACGACCTCCGGCGGGCGATGGGCGAGGCGGCGCTGAAGGTCGCCCTCGGTTGCGGCTACACGAACGCCGGCACGGTCGAGTTCCTCGT
>JACNKQ010000008.1 GCA_014381945.1 Actinomycetota bacterium | reverse complement strand
CCGACGCCGTCGCCCTCGGCGTGCTGCCGGCCCGGCCGGGGCTCCACGCCGTCCAGTCCGAGGGCTGCGCCCCCCTTGCCCGGGCGTTCGACCTCGCCGCCAACGCCGACGACCCGTACTCCGACAGCCACATGTGGCCCTGGGAAGACCCTTCGTCGCTGGCCACCGGGATCCTCGACGACGTCGCCTACGACTGGCAGCCCCTCGTGGCCACGATGCTCGAGGACGAGACCACGCCCGTCGTGGCGACCGAGGCAGACATCGCCGAGGCCCACCGACTGGTGCATGCCCACACCGAGGTGCCCGCCGACCCGACCGGCACCGCCGGCCTGGCCGGCCTGCTGGCCGCCCGACGGGAGGGCATTAGGGACGCCGACGAACCGGCCGTCGTCCTCCTCACCGGCATCGAGCGCTAACGCTCCTCGCGACGGTATGCGGTACCGAGTGCGGCGGGCGCCGGGGATGGGCGGTTCCTCGCCCGGACCGAGATGGCGATCAGCACCGCGATGGTTGACACGTAGGGCAGCATCGACAGCAGGATCGGCGAGAAGTCGACGCCGAAGGTCTGCAGGCGGGTCTTAAGTGCCAGCAGCCCACCGAAGAGCAGGGCACCCACGGCGGCACGACCCGGACGCCAGGCACCGAAGATCACGAGCGCCACGGCAATCCAGCCCCGACCGGCGGTGATGCCCTCGGCCCACTGCGGGGTGAGCGTGAGCGTCAGGTATGCGCCCGAGGCGCCGGCCAGACCGCCGCCGATCCCCACGGCGCAGAGGCGCAGGCCGACCACGGAATGTCCAGCGGCGTCGGCGGTGGACGCCGATTCGCCCGCAGCACGCAGTGCCAGGCCCGCCCGGGTACGCGACAGCACGAACCATGTGGCAATGCCGACCAACACGGCCAGGTAGACGAAGGGCGCCTGTCCGAACAGCACCGGCCCCGCCCACGGGATATCGGTAAGCGGCCCCCAGTCCACCGGCGCCAGCACGGCACCAGGTGGCCGACCCACCACGTTCTTGCCCATGTAGGCGGCGAAGCCGAGACCGAGGATCGTGAGCGACAGGCCGGACACCACCTGTTCGGCACCGAGCACGACCGTGAACCATCCGTGCAACAGCCCGGTCAGGGCCCCGGCCAGGATTCCGACGACCAGGCCGATCCAGGGGTTGCCGGTCTGGTGGGCCGCCATGAAGGCACTGACCGCCCCCATCGCCATCATCCCTTCGACACCCAGGTTGAGCACCCCGGCCTTCTCCGAGATGAGTTCACCGAGCGCCGCCAGGTAGAGCAGCGCCCCGAACGAGACGGTTGCCACGAGCAGGCCGATCATCGACGCCTCGGTCATGCTGCGGTGCCCCCCTCGCCCGATGCGTCGACGCCCGTCGGGACCAGTCGCAACGAGTAGCGGACGAACACGCCGGCGCCGATGGCACCGAAGAGGATGAACGCCTGGAGGATCGTCGATATCGAGGCCGGGACACCGATGATCTGGATGCTCTGGCCCCCGACCTGGACTGCACCGAAGAGCAACGCCACGGCCGCGACGCCCGAGGGTCGCATCAGGGCCAAAGCGGCCACGATGATGCCCGCATAGCCGAAGCCGTTCGAGATGCCCTCCGTGAGCCGGTCTGCGGTGCCGCTCAACTCGACTCCACCGGCGAGGCCGGCCACGCCGCCACTGAGCAGCAGCACCGTCAGGATCTTGCGCTTCAGCGAGATGCCTGCGTAGCGAGCCGTGTCTGCGGACGATCCTGCCACCCGCAACTCGTAGCCCCACGCCGTGCGGCTGGCGGCGATGCCGAACACCAAGATGACCGCACCGGCGATGATGACCCCGAAGTGGGCCCGCCCGAACAGTGTCGGCAGGTGCGCCTGGGCGGGCAGCACCGGCGTCAACGGGAAGTTGTAGGAATCGGGGTCCTTCCACGGACCGTGGATCAACCACTGGAGGAGGCGCAGGGCGATCTCGTTGAGCATCAGCGTGGTGATGATCTCGTTCACCCCGATGCGGGCCCGGGCCATGGCCGGGACCAGGGCCAGCAGGCCACCACCGATGACGGCGCCCACGAGCATCCCGGTCAGGAGCATCGGACCCGGCCAGGTTCCACCAATGCGCGCGACCCAGGCGGCGCCGATGGCACCCGCCAGGATCTGTCCCTCGGCACCGATGTTCCAAAGCCCCATCGAACCGGCGACGGCGACGGCGAGTCCGGCCAGGCCCAGCGGCACCGCCCGGTTCAGGGTGAGCGACCAGGCGTTCTGGTCGCCGAGCGACTTCTCGAACATGCGTTGGTACACGCGCAGGGGCTCGTGGTCCGCCGCCATCAGGAGGACGGCGCCCACGGCGAGGGCCAGGATCAGGCCGACTGCGAAGGCCAGGGGTTGGCCGCCCCGGAGCGGCCGGTGACGTCGGACAAGGACCGGACGCTTCATGCCGCCCCCTCGTCCGCCAGATGGCCCGCCATCGCCTCGCCGATGACACTTCGTTCCGAGTCCATCGGATCGAACGCGGCCACGATGCGACCTTCGTGCATGACCAGCAGGCGGTCGGCGAGGGTCAGGAGTTCGTCGAGGTCCTCAGAGATGAGGAGTACCGCCGTCCCGGCATCGCGCTCGGCCACGAGCAGGTCCTGGATGGCCTTCACGCCCTGGACGTCCAGGCCGCGCGTGGGTTGGGCGGCCACGACGACATCCGGCCGGCCGCTCAACTCACGTCCGACGAGGAGGCGCTGCAGGTTGCCTCCGGAGAGCCCGGCGATGGGGTCGCCCAACGCCCCCGTGCGGACACCGAACCGCTCGACGAGGTCCCGGCAGTATGCGGTCAGCCTCGACCCGACAAGGAACGGCCCCCGCCGGTGCCCCTTGTAGGTGCGCAACACGGCGTTCTCGACGACGGAGAGTCGCGGGGCGAGGCCTACGCCGATGCGGTCCTCGGGGATGTAGCAGAGTCCGAGACCGAAGCGTCGCCGCGGTGGGGCGCTGGTGACGTCTTTTCCGTCGAGGTGTACGGACCCGGCCGTGGAGCCCCGGAGGCCGGCGGCCACCTGGGCCAGTTCCCGCTGGCCGTTGCCGGCCACGCCTGCGATTCCGACGATCTCTCCGGATCGAATCTCCAGGTCGACGTCGTGGAGGGCGGGGAGTCCACGGTCGTCCAGGGCGCAGAGCCCTGACACTGCCAACCGGACCTCGCCCGGCGTCCGGTACGGCGGCCGCTCGCCGGCCAGCGAGGTCGATCCGACCATGAGGTTCGCCAGCGTGGCAGCGTCGGTCTCGGCAACCGGGAGCGAGGCGGCGACGGTCTCACCGCCGCGCAGCACGGTCGCCACATCGCAGAACCCCGTAACCTCGTGCAACTTGTGGCTGATGAAGATCACCGACCGGCCGTCGTCGGCCATGTGCCGGAGCACCTCGCCGAGCTCGTCGGCTTCGTTGGGCGTGAGCACGGCGGTCGGCTCGTCGAGGATCAGGATTCGGGCATCACGCCACAGGGACTTGAGGATCTCGACGCGCTGCCGCTCCCCCATCGACAGTTGCCAGACCGGACGATCCGGTTCGGTGGCGAGGCCGAAGCGGCGAGCCACCTCGTCGACGCGGGCCTCGACGTCCTGGCGCCGCAGGATGCGCTCGGCGGAGCCCAGGACCACGTTCTCGGCGACCGTGAACGACGGGACCAGGCGGAACTCCTGATGAACCATCCCGATACCCGCTGCCAGGGCATCAGCCGGGGTGTGGAAGCGCTGTGGTGTGCCGTCGAGGCGCACCTCTCCCTCGTCGGGCCGGTACACGCCCGACAGCACGTTCATCAACGTTGACTTGCCCGCCCCGTTCTCGCCGAGGACGGCGTGGACGGTTCCCCGTTCGACGCGTAGGTTGGCACCGGCGTTGGCAACGACGCCGGGGAACCGCTTCCAGATGTCGACCAGTTCGACGGCGGCAGCCTGGCTCATGGCGTGTTCCGTGGGATCTCAGGACGGCCGGGCGCCGCGGCCCCGGAGAGGCGACCTCTCCTCCAGCGCCGATCAGAGCGGGTAGCGGACAATCTCGTCTACCCGAGGGTCCCGATGACGCCCTGGACGAAGAACTCCATGCCGAGCAGTGCACCGTCGTCCAGGGTCTCGCCAGCGGCCACGGCTTCGTAGCCGTCCTGGTCGTTGATCGGACCACTGAACACGTGGAACGTGCCGGCGATGATCTCGGCCCTGCGGGCCTCGACCGCTGCCACGACATCGGCATTTACGTCGGAGGCGATCGGCGCCAGGGCGACCACACCATCGGCCATCGAGCCCCAGTAACCGTCCGGCGCCGGCGTGTAGGTGCCGGCCCTTGCCGCCTCGATGATCTCGGCGTACCGGGGGCCCCAATCCCAGACGGGCGCCGTCAGGTAGGCGTTCGGGGCGAAGGCACTCATGTCCGAGTTGTACGAGACCCACCGGGCACCGGCTGCCTCGGCCTTCTCACCGACGGCCGGGGAGTCCTGGTGCATGGCGAGCACGTCGACGCCCTTGTCGAGCAAGGCCTGGGCCGAGTCGCCCTCGACGACCGGGTCGAACCACGTACTGGTCCAGACCACCTCGACGGTGGCACCCGGGTTGGCCTCCTGGACGCCCAGGGTGAAGGCGTTGATGCCCCGGATGACTTCCGGGATCGGGAAGGCGGCCACGTAGCCGACCTGGTTCGACATGGTGGCCGAGCCGGCGACCATGCCGGAGAGGTAGCGGGGCTCGTACATGCGGCCGAAGGAGTTGCCGAAGTTGGTGTCGTTCGACAGGTAGCCCGAGATGTGCTCGAAGACGACGTTCGGGTGCTCGTCGGCAAGGGCCAGCATGTCGTCCATGTAGCCGAACGACGTTCCGATGATGACGTCGTAGTCGTCGTCGATGAACTGGCGGACACTGTCGGCGAAATCGGCTCCACCCTCGGGAACCGACTCGACGAAGGCGGTCTCGACGCCTGTCGTCGCTTCGGCAGCAAGACGGCCCTGGTCGTGCGCCCACGTCCATCCGGCATCCCCGACTGGGCCGACGTAGACGAAGGCGGCCCTGGTCGTGGTTACGCCTTCGGAACCACAGGATGCGGCGACAAGGCCCAGGGTCAGGACAGCAGCGAGCAGTCCGAACAGGCGTCGCTTCATCGGAGCTCCTCCCCTGTGTCGATCGTGGGTACGGCCCACGTTCGGTGGATGCATCCGACCATCACCCGGAGGTCGGATCGACCGTCAGTTGCAGCGAGACACGAGTGGCGCCGTTTTCGACGGCGGCCCGGAGCACGGCGTCCACGGTGGACACCACGGCCGGCGTCTCGCCGGTTACCGACGTGCCGAACGGGCCGACCTCCACCTCCAGCCCGGCCTCCTCGGCGACTGCGATGGCGGCCTGGACGTGCGGGCCCGGGGCGCCGTCCACGAACGGCTCGATCGTGAACTCGGCGGTGGTGGTCACGCCGCCATCATGGCCCAGATCCGCCGGTTCCACCTACCAGAGCCTCCTTGCCCGTTCGGCGAGGTCGCGGTGTGCGGCTGCCAGGTCGACGCCGACCAGCGCACCGTCGGTGACCACCGGCTTCCCGCCCACGAGCAGGTGCAGGGCCCGACGGTCCGGACCGAGCACCAGGGCGGCGAGTGGGTCGTGGACGTCGCCGAGGTCGTCGCCAGGCCACACCGCCAGGTCGGCCTTCATACCTGGAGAGAGGCGCCCCACGTCGTCCATCCCGAGGCACCGGGCGCCGCCATGCGTGCCGATCTCGATCACGTCGGACGGCATGAGGGCATCGGGTTGCATTCCCCGGAGCCGGGCCGTGTAGAGCGCCTGACGCAGTTCGGGGAACAGGCCGCCCACCTCGTTCGAGGCCACGCCGTCTACGCCAAGGCCCACGGGACAGCCGGCGTCGACCAGATCCGTTACCCGGCACATGCCCGCGGCAAGACGGGCGTTGGACGACGGACAGTGGGCGATTCCGGTGCCGGCGTTGCCGAGGATGCGCATCTCGTCGTCGTCGATGTGGATGCCGTGGGCCAACCAGACGTCGTCGCCGACCCATCCCCA
>JACNKQ010000009.1 GCA_014381945.1 Actinomycetota bacterium | reverse complement strand
CCCCGGCCTGGGGGCCGCCCTGCCTCCCCCGGGACAGGAGGGGGGAGGGGGGTCAACCGCGCGCGAGGCGGGACTGGGATGGGTCATGGGGTGGGCCAAGGACGGATTCCGAGGAGGTCCGGCGCTGCTCAACGTCCGCGAGGCGGGGCCGGTACGCCGACTGCGGGGGTTGTCGGTGGAGGGACGGCGCCCGCCACGAGAGGGCCAGCCGGTGCTGCACGGTGGCGAGCAGGTCTCCGTGCTGACCAGCGGCAACTTCTCGCCGGTTCTGGGACACGGGATAGGGCTGGCGTTCCTGCCGGCCGCAGTGCACGTGGGTGAGACACTGAGCATCGACCAGCGGGGAACCGAGGTCCCTGCCGAGGTGGTCGACCTGCCCTTCGTGGGCTGAGGTAGAAATCGCTATTCGAGCAGGTCGGGCTGCTCCCTTATGACCTGGTCGAACATCGGCTGTGCGCTGAACCAACCGGCGAACCCACTGCCGACGAGGCTGCTGGTCTCGGCGGCGACGGCCTCGTCCATCAGCACGGGAGTACCCGCCGCCTCCGCCAGTAGTTGTGCCTGACACGTGCGTTCCATCGACACGAACAGCCAGGTCGCCTCATCGACGCTGCGACCCACGGTGAGAAGGCCATGGTTGCGCAGGATCGCAGCACCGTGGCCGGCCAGGGCGTAGGCGATGCGCTTGCCCTCCTCCGGGTCGTTGACCACGCCCGTGTAGTCGTCGAACAGGACATGGTTGTCGTAGAAGATGCAGGAGTCCTGGGTGATGGGGTCGAGCATCCGGCCCAACGAGGACCAGGCCTTGCCGTGCAGCGAATGGGAGTGGGCGGCGGCGATCACATCCGGCCGGGCCATGTGGATGCCGGAATGGATGGCGAACGCCGCCTGGTTGACAGCATGCGAACCATGGAGGGTATCTCCGGTGTGTGAGACCAGCAGCAGGTCGGAGACGCGGATGTCGCAGAAGGGCTGGCCGAAGGCGTTCACCCAGAATGCATCGGTGTGCTCGGGGTCGCGGGCGGTGATGTGGCCGGCCACGCCCTCGCTGAACCCGAACTTTCCGAAGATCCGAAAGGCCGCCGCCAGGCGCTCCTGCCGATGGCGGCGTTCGTCCTCCAGCGTCTCAAACCTCGGGATCTCGTAGTAGAGGGGAAGGGCGGCGTCGACGGATCCGGAGGTGGGGGTTTCAGGCATGCTGGGCTCCTGTTCGGTGCAGCCCCGAGTGTAGGTGGGAAGGCATGCGACCTAGGAGTCGAGGACGTCCGTCGCCTGTTGGCGGAGCCAGTGGTCGGCCAGGGTCAGCAGCGCCATGGCCTCGACCATCGGAACCGCACGGGGCAGCACACAGGGGTCGTGACGGCCCGTGGCCTCGAGGGTTACAGGGTTGTTGCCGGTGTCGACGGTGTCCTGAGCCGAACTGATCGTGGCCGTGGGCTTGAACGCCACGCGGAACACCAGGTCGGCGCCATTGCTGATGCCGCCCTGCACGCCCCCCGAGCGGTTGCTGCTCGTCGTGGGGCCCTCGACGCCCGGCACGAACGGATCGTTGTGCTCGAGGCCCGTCATCGCAACGGCATCGAAACCGGCCCCGATGTCGAATCCCTTGACTGCCGGCAGGGACAGCATCCCCTTGGCGAGGTCGGCCTCGAGGCGGTCGAAGACCGGCTCGCCGAGGCCTGCGGGCATGTTGCGGGCCACGCATGTCACGATTCCACCCAGCGAGTCGCCGTTGCGCCGGGCGTCTTCGATTGCGAAGGTCATGGCGGCCGCTGCGTCCGGGTCGGGACAGCGGGTGGGGTCGGCCTCGACCTGCTCGAGCGTCACAGAACCGGAATCGACGGTGGATCCGATCGTGTGGACCCGGGACACCCAGGCCAGGACGTCGATGCCGGCTGCGTCGGCGAGCAGCTTCCTGGCGATGGCGCCGGCCGCCACGCGACCGATGGTTTCACGTGCGCTGGCCCGGCCGCCACCCTGCCAGTTGCGGATGCCGTACTTGGCGTCGTAGGTGAAGTCGGCATGGGAGGGCCGGTAGACGTCCCTGAGGTGCTCGTATGCCTCCGGTCGGGCGTCGGCATTGCGGACCAGGATGGCAATTGGGCTTCCGAGCGTGCGGCCCTCGAAGATGCCGGAGAGGATCTCGGCTTCGTCGCCCTCCCGGCGCTGGGTCGTCAGGCTGCTCTGGCCCGGGCGCCGACGGTCGAGGTCGTGCTGGAGGTCCTCGACGGACAACGGCAGGCGCGGCGGGCAGCCGTCGACTACAACGCCGATGCCGCCACCATGGGACTCACCCCAGGTGGCGACTCGAAACAGGGTTCCGTACGTGCTGCCCATGCGCCGAGCATAGGAGCCGGGGCCGCCATCTTTCGGGAGGTTTCCTTGAGGGAAAGGGCCTCAGCCGAAGAGTTCGTGGTTGATGCGGCCTGCCGTGGGGTTCCGGCGGGTGCGGACGGACTCCTGGCGCTCGGCGACCTGGTCGACCTGCTCGTTGTCGGTGAAGATCCAGAAGGTGCCGGACGCGACGGCGTCGTGGACCATGTCGGCGACCGCAGCGGGCTGGAGGGCGTTCGCCGACATCCACTCGGTCACCGCCTCGAGTTGCATCCGTTCCTCATCGCTGACCGGCTCGCCGGGTGCATCCTGGAGGGTCTCGGGGCGGTTCCGTTCGGCGGTATAGATGTTGGTGCCGACGAACCCCGGACACAGGCACGACACGCCGACGGCGGATTCCATCTCGCGGAGTTCCGCATGGAGGGTTTCGGCGACCGTGACAGCAGCGTGCTTCGAGGCGTTGTAGGGGCCGACGCCGGCGAAGGAGGTGTGTCCGCAGATCGAGGCGGTCACCACGACGTGGCCGTCGTCCTGTTCGATGAGGCCGGGCAGGAACACGTCGAGGCCGTGGACGATGCCGAACAGGTTCACACCCAGCACCCAGTTCCAGGACTTGACCGACTGTTCAGCGATCGTGCCACCCGAGGCGACTCCGGCGTTGAGGCACAGCACGTGGACGGCGCCGAAGGCTTCCCGGACCGCTGCGCCGAAGTCCTGCATGGAACCGTGGTCCGATACGTCGCAGCGCACACCGATCACGTCGGCGCCGGCTGCCTTCAGTTCGTCGACGGCCTGGTCGAGCACCGGCTCTTCGATGTCGGCGATGGCGATACGCATGCCCTCGGCGGCGAAGCGGTGGGCAAACGCAAGCCCCAGACCCGATGCGCCGCCGGTGATTACGGCGACCTTTCCACTCAGATCCTGCATTGCGGAGATCTCCTGACCGGATGGCTTGTGGTGGATTCGATCTATTCGAAGAAGTCGTCTCGAATGTGCTTGGCGTTGGGGTTCTGGAGGTTGCGGATCCGCTCGTGCCTTTCGGCGATCTGGAGAAGATGGTCCTCGTCGGTGAAGATCCAGAAGGTGCCGGACGTGACAGCGTCGTGGACCATGTCGGCGACCGCAGCGGGCTGCAGGGCGTTGGCCGCCATCCACTCGATTAGGGCCTCGTGGGCGAGTTGGTCCTCGTCGCTGACCGGTTCCTTCGAGACGTCCTGGAGAGACTCGGGACGGTTGCGGTCGGCGGCGAAGATGTTCGTGGCGACAAACCCCGGACACAGGCAGGACACGCCGACATTGGATTCGATCTCTTCCAACTCCACGGAAAGGGTCTCGGCAATGGTGACCGTGGCATGTTTCGAGGCGTTGTAGGGGCCGAGGCCGGCGAACGAGGTGTGCCCGGCAATCGAAGCGGTCATAACCACATGACCGTCGTCCTGTTCGATGAGGCCGGGCAGGAACACGTCGAGGCCGTGGACGATGCCGAACAGGTTCACACCCAGCACCCAGTTCCAGGACTTGACCGACTGTTCAGCGATCGTGCCACCCGAGGCGACTCCGGCGTTGAGGCACAGCACGTGGACGGCGCCGAAGGCTTCCCGGACCGCTGCGCCGAAGTCCTGCATGGAACCGTGGTCCGATACGTCGCAGCGCACACCGATCACGTCGGCGCCGGCTGCCTTCAGTTCGTCGACGGCCTGGTCGAGCACCGGCTCTTCGATGTCGGCGATGGCGATACGCATGCCGGCGGCGGCGAAGCGGTCGGCGAAAGCCCGCCCCATTCCCGATGCTCCACCGGTGATTACGGCGACCTTTCCGCTCAGATTCTGCATGCCGTGAGTCTGGTCGCTGGCTCAGAGTTCCAGCAACGCCTGCTCGAGGATCTCGGGCATGGCCGGATGGATGTAGAGCTGTCCGCCCGCCATCTGGTCGACCGTGAGGCCGTGGGCCATGCCCTGGATCATCTGCTGGACCAGCGTCGGCGCCTGGGGGCCCAACAGGTGGGCGCCCAGCAGGAGGCGCGTCTCAGGATCGGCCAGCAACTTCACGAACCCGGTGGTGTCCTCCATCGCCCATCCGTAGGCGATGTCGGAGTAGTTGCGTACAGAACGCAGATACGGGCGGCCCTCGGCCAGCAATTCGGCTTCGGTGGGGCCCACCGATCCGATCTGGGGATGGCAGAACACAGCAGCAGGCGTCATCGATCGGTCGATCGGCCAGAGGTCGTCCGGTTCGACCAGGTTGTGGGCGACCACGCGGGCCTCGGCATTTGCCGTGTGCTTGAGCTGGGCCGGGTTGGTGATGTCGCCCAGGGCCCAGACGCCTTCGGCAGAAGTGTGCAGGAACTGGTCCGTGGTGACATAGCCACCACGGCCGACCTCGATCCCCCCAGAGGCCACTTCGAGCCGGTCGCTGTTGGGCCGCCGCCCTGTGGCCACAAGCAACGTGTCGGCCTCGAGTTGCGAACCGTCGGACAGGTCGAACCGGAACCCTCCATCGTGTTGGACCCGGTCCACGTTCGTCTCGAGGCGCAGGTCGAGGCGGTCGGCGTAGATGTCGGTGATCCGCCGACGGATGTCCTCGTCGGCCCGCCGCAGCAGCAGATCGCCCCTGTGCAGGATCGTGACCCGGCTCCCGAGGCCGTGGAATATGTGCGCCATCTCCAGGGCGATGAAGCCTCCACCCAGCACGACCAGGTGTTCCGGCAGTTCATCGATGCGCATGATCGAGTCGGAAGTGTGGAATGGCGAGTCCGCCAGACCGGGAAGTTCCGGCACCACGGATCGTGCTCCGGCGGCAAGCACGACCCGGTCGGCCGTGACCGCCTGTCCGCCGATGTCGAAGGAGCGGTCCCCGGTGAAACGGGCTACGGATTCGTAGACTGTGACGTTGTCGAGGCTGTGCCGGTACGCCAGGCCCGCATCGGCGATCGGGTCGATCCGCCCGAAGATGCGGTCGCGGATAGCCGGCCAGTCGACACCCTCGAAGGTGGTGTGCACACCCAGAGCCGGAGCATGCCGTGCAGCCATGGCAAGGTCGGCGGCATGGACCAGCATCTTCGAAGGGATGCATCCACGGTTCATGCATGTGCCGCCGAACAGCCAGGGCTCGGCGATGGCGATGTCCCAGCCGTCGTGCTCCGGGCCGATGACCGAGTTGCCGGAACCGGCTCCGATGATGAGGAGGTCGTGGTGGGTCATCTCTGGGTCATCTCTGGGTCATCTCTGGGTCATGTCTGGGTCATGTCTCCGCCAGCAGGCTTCCGAGTGCCCGCAGCGACCGGGTGCCTGCTCCCAGAGACGTGGTCAGGTGCTTGTTCCAGAGCGTGTAGCGGTGCAACGGGTAGTCCCTGGCGACGCCCATGCCGCCGTGGCAGTGCTGGGTGGCATGTGCGACCTCGGTTGCCCGCTCCGACGCCCACCACTTGGCGATCAGGAGGTCTTCCCGGGCGTCGAGGCCCTGCGCCAGGCGCCATGCGGCGGACAGCGTGGCGAGCCGGATTCCCCCCACGTTCACGAACTGGTCGGCCAGGCGCTGGGTGACGGCCTGGAAGGTGGCGAGGGGACGGCCGAACTGTTCCCGCTCGCTGGTGTACTCCGCCGTCAGCCGTAGGGCCTGTTCGGTCACGCCCAACTGTGTTGCACAGATCGCCATCAGCAGGTGGTCGACCAGCCAGTGGACCTGTCCGGGGCCGTCTCCGACAAGAGCCTCAACTGGCGCGCCGTCGAAATCAAGCCGCCAGACCGGTTCGAGGCGGGTGGAGCGACCGAAGGGCCGCGTTATGCCGCCACCCGAGAGGGCCACCAGGAACAGCCCCCGGCCGTCGACACCGACCGCCGTGACCACGGCATGCCCCGCCAGGTCGGCCCCCTCCACCACGCTCTTCCCGCCCTGGAGGGCGTCGTCGTCCACCCGGGCACCCCGGTCCCGGCTCCCATCCCCGCGGTACCCCTGC
>JACNKQ010000053.1 GCA_014381945.1 Actinomycetota bacterium | reverse complement strand
TCTGGATCGGGTTAGTTGGCTCAATCGAAACTGGCTCTGGCGAGGCTTCCACCTCTCTTGCGGCAGGTGGGCTCTCGGCCTCCGTGGCGTCCTTGAGGACCACTGCACTCGACCACTTGTCGACGAGGTTCTGGTTGCGACTGTCCCAAAGGGGCATGAACCAGAGGATCCCCAACGTGAGCAAGATTGCGAATATTGGAATGATCGCAAGGATTCCGCGCATCCAGAACATCCGACCGGTTCCAAGGGGCTTGTGCGTGCACTCATCGACGACGGTGAGCGAGAGCAACTTCTTCGCTGGCGTCTGCCCCTTCCCCGCTGTAGTCCGAGCCCAGAGTAACCAGCCGATCCCAAGGGTGCAGATCAGAAGAACGGCCTCCAGGAAGTAGGAGCCGAGTCGAATACCCGGGCTTGCATACTCAACGTTCGAACCTGGTTTGGATGCCATGGTCGCGATCTTTGCGTATTGCATGGCCGATGTCACACGATTCCCCCCAGGGGTCACCCGTCACCTAACACGGCATCCGGTTAGTTGAAGCCCACCAAAAGCGACAGTCACCCCCACACCGCTAATCCCAGCAGGGAACTACGCCCTTCTGGCTGTCCTGCTGGTCGGGGACACCCCCATCGCCTACCGTCTGGGGCAAGCCCAGCCGATGGAGCCTGAAGGTCCGGTTGGGTTTTAGTGGCGCCTTCTGGGGGGCACACCGCCAAAATCCGAAAATCGCCCCCCAGTCCGCAGAACTGAGGTCAGCAAGAGCAAGCGGGCGGCCCGGCACCGCTCGAAATGGGCCCTCAGTGCCGGCCTGATTGGGTCGCTAATCGGGTAATGGGCCACACTCGTTCTTGGATCGAAAAGCCCGGATCGAGAGGAAGCAGATGTCCGAGACGCGTGTTGCATGGGCCGGCTTGATCGAGGTGCTGGCCGAGGCCGGTGAGCGTTTCGCCGGTGAGGAGTGGATGGTGGTCGACGACCGCGACGTCGCCGAGGCACACCGCACAATCGCCCACATTCTCCAGTCGGGGCTGGTGAGCCACGCCGAGTTCGATCCGGAACGTCCAGTGTGGCGTCGTATCGTGACGCCGACCCGCAAGTTCAGCGGTGACAATCCCGACGCCATCTACTTTGAGGCCCCCATCCGGGGCGACCGCACCTACCGGATCACTGGCAATCTGGCCCAAGCGGTGTACACGGCGTTCACCGTGGAGGCCGGAGCGAACAACGGCTCCTACCCGGACCGCACCGACGGGGTACTCAACGACACGCAGTTCGACGTTGCCGCCGACGGCTCCTATGAGATCATCCTCGGAGGTAAGCCCCGGGACCGGAACTGGTTGAAACTGTCGGCCGATGCCGGTCGCCTCACCAGCCGCCACTACTTCGAGTGGGAGTCCTCGGCCGCTGCCGCCGATGTCCATGTACCGCTGACCATCTCGAACCTCGACCCACCTGATGGCCCGCCGCCGCCGTGGAACGATGACCTGGTGGCTGCTGCCATCGGGCGGGTCACCACCCATGTACGAAGCAAGACCATCGACGGTCTGCGCCCGGCCGATCACGCTGCGCGGCCCGACTGGGTGGGCCGAATCCCCAATGAATTCCCGGTGCCCCAGGAACCGGGTGATTTCGCCCTGGCGGCTGCCGATGCCCACTATTCGCTGGGTCGGTGGCTGCTCGGCCCGGACGAGGCGCTGGTCATCACCGGCCGATGGCCCGAATGCCGTTTCGCGAACGTTTGCGCCTGGAACCGATTCCAACAAACCCTTGACTACCTGAATCGGCCGGTCAGTCGTAACAGAGCCACCACAACCCTTGAAGCCGACGGCTCCTTCCGCATGGTCGTGGCCCACGCCGACCCCGGCGTCCCCAACTGGATCGACACCGAGGGCCGGGCTTCTGGCACCCTGTTCTTCCGCTTCTTCCTCGCAGAGGGTGACGTGGAGCCCCTGAGCACCGAGGTGGTTCCATTCGATAGCAGACCTATTGCAAATGGCCTCTCCTCCTAGGGGCGCACCCTCAAAGCCAGGACTTCCTCCAGGTCCTTCTGGCTGTCCTGCTGGTCGGGGGCACCCCATCGACTACCATCTGGGGCAACCGGAGCGATGAGCCACTAGGTCTGTTCCGGTTTTTTGGGCAGGTCCTAGGGGGCGCACTATCAAACCCAAAACCTAGGAGCTCCCTCCGACACGGATAAGCGGGGTGCGGGGGTCAGCCTGTCAGCCGTTTCTCCAGATCCGAGAGTTCTCGGCTGTATCGAGTCACGAACCAGTCGGCCAACAACGGTATGTATTCGCGTTGTACATCCGGAGGCAGGGCAAAGAAACTCACTGAGGTCATCCCTCTGCATCGGCTTGCGCCACAGTTGCAGGGCCAAGAGGCGCCGCCACCGTTGTTGATCATGTAGTCGATCGTGATCTCTTCGCCCTGGCTGATTCGGCGGCGGGCAACGATCTCGGGTCGATTGTCGACGAATCGTTCCCATGCGTTGGGGTCGCAACTGTGGTTGTAGTGGCGGTCGGGGACGCCGTACAAGAGGACCGCGCCCTCAGGGTGATGCCAATTGCAGTGCTCGACGTGTTCGTCTCGGTCGGGTCGCAATGGGGCGTCAGCGGTGATCTCACGAACGATGTTGAGCACTCGGATGGTTTTCCCGGCAGTGAAACTTCGGCTGGCGAAGACTCCAAATCCCTCGATGTCAGAGTGCCGAACCTCCACGTCCATGACCGGACGGTAGTCCTCGGTGCCCTGAACTGGTCTGACCGAACCGATACCTCCAGGCAGCCACGGGGGTGACACACCCTGACAGCAGCCTGGAGGCCCTTCTGGCTGTCCTGCTGGCGGGGACACCCCACCGACTAACCTGGGCCCTGCGGTAGAGGGAACTCCCGCAGGTTTTGGGTTTGGTGTCGAGTCCCAGGGGGCGCACTGGTTTCCGGTTACGGAACCGACCGACAGCCAACCCCACCGCATCGCCTCAGCGACCGGCCAGGTCGGCCCGGTCGGTGATGGCGTCGAGGATCGCCGGCCATGCCTCTTCGGGCCACTCGTGGCCCATGCCTTCGATCCAGACCATCTCGGCGCCCGGCACGGCGTCGGCTGTCTCCCGGCCTAGCTTCGGCAGGATCAGCGGGTCTGCCGTTCCGTGGACCACGGTTGTCGGAATCTTCAGTCCGGACAGTTCGGCACGGCGATCTCCGTCGACCCAGATCGCTGCGGACTGCCGATCCGTGCCCGCAGGGTGCCAGGCCCGGTCGACTGCCTTGGCGGCCAACCCGGCCCCGTGCTCCTCGTCGAACGCAAACCCGCCACCGCTGAGCAGCCGGAACAGCGCCAGGGTGTTCTCGATCCGCTCCTCCCGGCCTTCCGGATCCGAGCCCAACTTCAGCAACTTCAGGATGAGCCGGAACGACGCCTTCGGTGGCCTGGTGCTCGACATGATCGAACACAGGGAACGGACACGCTCCGGATATTCGATGGCGAGGCGCTGCGAGATCATGCCGCCCATCGACAACCCCACGACATGGGCGGAATCAATGTCGAGAGCATCGAGCACCCCGACGGTGTCATCTGCCATGTCGTGCAAGGTGTACGGGGCCGGAGGCCGGAGGCCGAGCATCGACTTCACCATGAAGAGCGCCGGGTTCGGCCGGGGCTCGTCGTCGAACCAGGTCGACAGGCCGACGTCCCGGTTGTCGAAGCGGACCACGTGGAAACCACGGCCGGCCAACTGCTCGACGAATTCGTCCGGCCAGTGGACCAACTGGAAGCTGATTCCCATGACGAGCAGGATCGTCGGATCTGCGGGGTCCCCGAAGGTCTCGACCTCGATGTCGATGCCGTTCGCTCGAACCTGCGCCACGTCGTTCCTCCCAACGAATCGACCCTGCCCGGCGAACCTACGGCCTGACAGTCGTACTGCCCCAACCTAGGCAGGCCGCCGCCGTCAGATGGCCCGACCGGCAGTGTGCCCGTTACCGTCTTCCGGGTGCTTGTCGCAGTCACCCGAGGGGTCAGCCCTGCCATCGCCGACTGTGAGCTGACCCACCTCGACCGGAGCCCGATCGACCTCGAGGCCGCCCGCTTCCAGCACGCCGCCTACGAGGCCACCCTTGCCGATCTCGGCTGCCGGGTCGAGCACCTACCCGCCGAACCCGACTTCCCCGACTCGGTGTTCGTGGAGGACATCGCCGTCGTGCTCGACGAGGTGGCGGTCATCACCCGTCCGGGCGCCGCATCACGGCGCGGCGAACGCCCCTCCATCGAACAGGCGCTCTCGCCCCACCGGCGGCTCGCACACATCGAGGCGCCGGGCATCCTGGACGGCGGCGACGTGCTGGTCGCCGGCCGGAGCATCCACGTCGGCCTCTCCACTCGCAGCAACGTCGAGGCCGTGGATCAGTTGCGAGCGATCGTCGCCGACCACGGCTACGAAGTGTCCAAGGTCGGGTTCCGAGGCTGCCTCCACCTCAAGTCGGCCGTCACGGCGGTCTCGGACGACACTCTCCTCATCAATCCCGAATGGGTCGATGCAGCCACCTTCCCGGGCAGGGCCTGCATCCAGGTCGATCCGATGGAACCCAACGCAGCCAACGTCGTCCGGATCGGCGACACGGTCCTCGCCGCTGCCGCCTTTCCCCGAACCGCCGAGCGACTCGCCGCCGCCGGCCAGCAGGTGCGCACCCTCGACGCCTCCGAACTGGCCAAGGCCGAAGGAGCCCTCACCTGCTGCAGCCTCCTCTTCGAGGTGCCGGCACGGTCGATTCCGGCCGGATGGGAAACCGGGGAGCCGCGGGACCGTCGCCTCCCCTGAGGTCGCGAAGCCGAGCAGACCCGGGCCGGGCTGCCGATGGAAGAATGTGCAAGGGTCACCCGTCGAAGCAACCGACCCCACGCCGCCGACCCGCCACACTCCAAGGAGGCCCGCATGCTCGCCGACGACCTGCTGATCCGGCTCCGGGACGCCCTCGGCGCCGACCGGGTGCTGACCTCCGACACCGACGTCGACGACCGCCGCCACGACTACTGGGTGCTCAGCCACCTCCAAGCCTGGAGCGAAACCTTCGATGACCGCCCCGGTGCTGTGGTGCGGCCCCGCTCGACCGCCGACGTGCAGGCCGTGGTCCGCCTGGCAGCCGAGACCGGCACCGCCGTCGTGCCGTTCGGTCTTGGCAGCGGCGTCTGCGGTGGGATTCGGCCCGACCAGAACATGCTCCTTGTGGACCTGTCGTCGATGGACCGGATACGCAAGATCGACGACGTCAACCTGGTCGCCACCTTCGACGCCGGGGTCAACGGCCTGGTAGCCGAGGAGGCGGTCGCCGCACTGGGCCTCACCATCGGCCACTGGCCGCAGTCGATCGCCCTGAGCACCGTGGGCGGCTGGGTCTCGACCCGGGCTGCCGGCCAGTTCTCGACCGCCTACGGCAACATCGAGGACATGGTGTACGCGCTCGAGGTGGTGCTGCCAGACGGCACCCTGGTCGAACTCGGCAGGGCACCCCGGGCGGCAGCCGGACCCGACCTCCGCCACATCTTCCTGGGGGCGGAGGGCACAATGGGCATCGTCACCGGGGTGACGCTGGCCCTGCACCGCCAACCAGAAAAGCGCACCTGGCGGGCCTTCCACACCCCATCCCTGACCGCCGGCCTCGAAGCACAACGCCTGATAATGCAGGCCGGTTGGAAGCCACCGGTGATGCGCCAGTACGACGCACGCGAGGCCCGCCGCACCTTCAGGCCGTGGTCGATCAAGGGCCGGGGAATCCTGCTGATGGCCCACGAGGGGCCGGCCGGCAGGGTCGACGCCGAGGTGGCTGCCGTCGACGGCCTGGCAGATTCGTGCGGGCTCACCAGGGCGGACGACGAGGTGGGGCCCCACTGGATGGAGAACCGCAACCACGTGCCGTCGTGGGAGGAACTCTTCGAACAGGGGCTCATCGTCGACACCATCGAGGTCTCCGGCCCATGGACGGGTGTCGAGGCCATCTACGACGCCGTCCTGGCCGACGTCGGCGCCGTGGACGGCGTGGTGGCCGTGAGCGCACACAGTTCGCACGCCTACCGCACCGGGGTGAACCTCTACTTCACCTTCGCCGCCGCAGCACCCGCCGACACCGCCGACTCCACCGACTCCGCCGACTCCGCCGACTCCCCCGACCTGGAGGTCGCCTACCTGGCGTGCTGGCATGCGGTCATGGAGGCGACGGCCCGCAACGGCGGCGGGATCGCCCACCACCACGGCATCGGCCGGGTTCGCAAGCCCTACCTGGCCCACGAACTGGGCGAGTCCGGCCTTGCCCTGCTGCGCACCCTCAAGGGAGCCGTCGACCCCCACGGGATCATGAACCCCGGCAACCTGATACCCGATACCTGATACCTGATACCTGATACCTGATACCTGATACCTGATACCTGATACCTGATACCTGATACCTGATACCTGATACCTGATACC
>JACNKQ010000010.1 GCA_014381945.1 Actinomycetota bacterium | reverse complement strand
GGGCCCCGGGCAGGGGCTTGAGGCACGAGGGCAACAGGAGGAGAGGGGCGGGAGACAGGGGGGCACAGCCGGAACGCATCGAACGGCCCCGCACGGAGGAGGAGGCGCCGGCGCTGGTGCGACTCGCCGCCGCTGAGGGCCGGCGGGTGCGGGTGGTCGGCGCCGGCCACTCGTTCACGGCGATCGCCGTCACCGACGACGTGCTCGTCACCCTCGACGACCTCGCCGCCGTGGTCGACATCGATCGGGGGTCCGGGCTGGTGCGGGTCCAGGCCGGCATACGGCTGACCGCCCTCAACCCGCTGCTCCACGCCGCCGGCCTGGCGATGCCCAACCTGGGTGACATCGCCTACCAGTCGGTGGCCGGCGCCATCTCGACCTCGACGCACGGCACGGGCCTCGGATTCCGGAGCATCGCCGACGGGGTCGTCGGCCTGCGCCTCGTGACCGGTGACGGCTTCGTCGTGGCCTGCGACGCCGGGCAGAACGCCGACCTGCTGCACGTGGCGCGTGTCGGTCTCGGTGCGCTCGGCATCATCACCGAGGTGACATTGCAGTGCGTGCCGGCGTTCAACCTCCACGCCATCGAGGAGGTCCTGCCCGTCGAGGAGGTGCTCGACCGTTTCGACGGGATCGCCGAATCCACCGACCACACCGAGTTCTTCTGGATGCCGCACACCGGCCGGGCACTCCTCAAGCGCAACACCCGCACCACCGAGGCACCGCCACCGCCCCGCAACCTCCGCCATGCGCTGCGTCGCCGCTGGAAGCGCTTCAAGAACAAGGAGTTGATGGAAAACGTCGTGTTCGGCGCCCTCAACCACCTCGGCCGTATGCGGCCTTCGCTGGTCCCGCGCCTCAACGGGATGGTCGCCGGCGACGGCCGGGCCGAGTACCTCACCACCAGCTACGACGTGTTCGCCAGCCCCCGCCGGGTGCGCTTCTACGAGATGGAATATGCCGTTCCGCGTGAGAACGGCCTGGAGGCGTTTCGCCGGGTGCAGGAGGTCGTCGACGGGCTAGGCCGGCCGATCTCGTTCCCCGTCGAGTACCGCATCCTCGGCGGTGACGACATCCCGCTGTCGACGGCTTCGGGCCGCGACTCGGCCTTCATCGCCGTGCACGTCTTCCGGGGCACGCCGCACGAGGACTACTTCCGTGGCGTCGAGGCGGTCATGGACGACTACGGCGGTCGCCCCCACTGGGGCAAGCTCCACTTCCAGTCGGCGGCGACCCTGGCCGACCGCTACCCGGGCTGGGAGACCTTCCAGATGGCACGGGCCCGGCTGGACCCGGACGGACGCTTTTCGAACGACTACCTGGACCGGGTGGTGGGTCAGGTGACCTGAGGACGCTTTCCTGCACCTGAGGCAAGGGTGCACAGCAGTGCCGCGGATCCGAACAGCACGTAGCCGACCGCCATCGGGGTGACCGAGTCGGTGATGCGGGAGTTGAGCATGAACGACAGCAACGAGGCGCCGGCCATGCTCACGAACCCGAGGATCCCCGAGGCCGAGCCGGCCATCTCGCCCATAGGGTCGAGGGCCAGCGACATTCCGGTGGGCATGAGCATCGTAATGAACGAGTTGATGACGGCCATGCTGACGACCCACACCCAGAACGAGGGCCGGCCGTCGGTTGCGATGGAGAGCAGCAGGAGTGCTGTGCTGAGGGTGGCGCCGCATGTGAGGCTTCCGACTGCCACACGGTGGGCGCCGTAGCGGTCGATGAACCGGTTGACGGTGAAGAAGGCGGCGGCCATGAGCCCGCCGCCCGCACCGAAGAGAAGGGCGAACAGGTCGGCCCGGCCGTAGACGACGTCGAAGATCGGCTGTGTGCTTGCCAGGTAGGTGAAGAAGCCGCCGTAGGCGAAGGTCGTTGCCAGGACGTAGGCGACGGTGACACGGGTGGTCAGCACCTTCCGGAAGGCTGCCAGCGTCGGACCGACCCGCAGCGGCCGACGGTTGGCCGGGTCGAGCGTCTCGCCGAAGCGCACCGTCCATGCTGCGAGGCCGACGCTCAGGATCAGGGCTGATCCGAACACCCACCGCCAGGACGCCACAGCCAGGACGGCTTCGCCGAACATCGGCGCCACGATCGGTCCGAGCAGGAAGAACCCCATGACGATCGAGATGACCCGGGCCATCTGGTCGCCCCGGTACAGGTCGCGGGCGATGGTTACCCGCAGGACCCCGGCGGACGCTGCACCGAAGCCCCACAGCGCCCGGGCGGCCAGCAGGGTCCCGAGGCTGGGGGCGAGCATCGAGATGAGGGCCCCGGCTGCATAGATCCCGAGCCCGACCAACAGCACCGGGGAGCGGCCGAACCGGTCGGCGAGAGGCCCGTAGACGAGTTGCCCGAACGACATCCCCAACATGTAGACGCTGACGATCTGGGTGACGGAGTTGTCGTCCGGGACCAGGTCGAAGGTGGCACGGATCTCGTCGAAGGCCGGCAGGATCGGGTCGATCCCGAAGGCCATGAGCGCCGCCATCGTCGCCAGGAACGCGATGACGTGCCGCTCAGAACGTGTCGCCGGATCCCGCACCGCCTGAGTCTGCCAGAGGGGTGAGTGCTTGGCTCAGGCGGGATTGATGATGGCCAAGAAGGCCGCCTCCGTTGTTGCCGATGGGCACGACACCCTGATCCGAATGCGTTTGGTGGGATTACCGCCGGTGACTGCATCGGGCCTTCGGGCGACCGGACCCTGCGCTCTTGAAATCTGGCGCTGTAGATCCTGACAATCGGTCGAGCCCTTGAGACTCAGGGGAAAGAGAAGGTCGAGACGCCGGTCTGCGGCCTGGGGGTAGTGCCTGAGCGCATAGTGAGAGTCGATGGTGATGTCATGGATCGTCGCTCCCTGCGTCGCAAGTCGTTCGAGGAGAAGCCGAAGCGCCGGCAGGTAGTCGGGATTCGAAGGCGGCTTGCCACCTCCCCGCGAATAAAGGATCAGATCGAACTCGACACTGCGTTCGACGGTGAAGGTTGCATCGAGATGCAATCCGTCATTGTCGCGAATCTGATGATCTCCGGACACACGTTGAAGGTACAACAGCGTCGTGACGCGTGCTTCGGAACCGGTTACTGGATGACCCGCCCATGCTGTCAGACTCTGCAGATGGAGCACCCCGCCCTTGAGCAGCTCGAGGTTGGGCTCGACGAGGTCCGACGCTCGCCCGCCGACGGCGGCACGCTCGAGCTGATCGTGCGGCGCCCGGCCGTCGACGAACGCGAGGTGCTGGAGGTCGGCGAACTGAGCCTCGACGAAGGCCTCGTGGGCGACACCTGGAACCAGCGGCCGTCGAAACGCACCGAGGACGGCGGCCCGCACCCCGACATGCAGCTCAACGTCATCAACGCACGGCTGCTGGCCCTGATCTGCCCCGACCCCGACCGGCGACCGCTGTCCGGCGACCAGCTGGCCGTCGACCTGGACCTGACCAGCACCAACCTGCCGCCCTGGACCCGCCTGGCGATCGGCGGGGCGGTCATCGAGGTCACCGACCAGCCCCACACCGGCTGCGCCAAGTTCTCGTCCCGGTTCGGCCCGGACGCCCTGCGCTTCATCAACTCCGAAGCCGGCCGCAGCCTCAACTTGCGCGGCATCAACGCCAGGGTCATCGAACCCGGTCCGATCCACCGAGGAGACCGCATACGGAAGGCGTGAGCGAGAGCCCCCTTGACAGCGTTCGAAACGCGCCTATTCTTTTCGACCACTGGGAAGGATCCACATCGTGACAGGGGGAGCGGCCCACCGTTGGGCTCGCCGAGTCGCCGTGCCCGCGGCGGTTGCCGTGGGCATGTCGCTGGTTGCGGTCGGCCCCGTGTCGGCCCAGGAGTCCACCACCCCAGATCCCGCCGAGGTCACGGCTGTAGACGCCCTCGACTCCGGGTTCTCGGCCGATGTGCTTGTCGATGCCGGTTTTGCGACCGCCGACCTGCTTGACGGTGGCGCGGAGGCGTCGGACCTCCTCACCGCCGGAGCGGCCTTGGACGAACTGGAGGATGCGGGGGCGTCGTTGGCGGATGTGGTGGGGTCGGACGGGGACGTGTCGGTGGCTGAGTTGGCGGATGCGGGTGTGTCGGTGGACGAGGCGCTCGACGCGGGGTTCTCGACATCGGACTTCGCTGCGGCCGGCCTGGAGGCGTCCGATCTGCTCGATGCAGGTGCATCGGTCACGTCGGTCGCCGCCGCGGGCTATGGAGCAGAAGACCTCCTCGCGGCGGACATCACGGCCACCGAACTCGTCGATGCAGGCGCCTCACTCGAAGAGGTGCTCGACACCGGCTTCGCGCTCGCCGACCTCGTGGGCGAAGGCGGCGAGGTGACCACCGCCTCGTTGGCTGAGGCCGGCTACGCCACCGGCGACCTCCTGACCGCCGGCTACGACTCATCGGACTTCGGCTTCGCTGGCATCACCGCCACCGATCTCGTCGACTCGGGCGCCGACCCGGGCGAGTTGATCGACGCCGGCTATGACATGGATGCCCTGGTCGATGCGGGCCTCGACGCCGATGAGGTGTCGGCTGCATCGGACGCCGCGGCCACCGAAGGCACCACGGTGTCGTCCTCGGTCGTGGCCGGGGCCTTCTCGCTCAGCGCCATCGAGGCGCTCGGCATCGACGCCGACCTCCCGGTCGAGGTTCTGGGCATGGTTGCCGAGCGGGTGAGTCCGATGATCGAGGCGGGTGTGGTCGCCGAGGAGACCGTCACGGAGGTGGTCGGCGAGGAGGTCCTCGAGGTGATCGAGGACCTCGTGGCCGTCCAACAGGCTGAAGGGGGCGAGGCGACGACGGTCACCGACCTGGTCTTCGACGAGACGATGCTCGAGACCCTCCACGAGGAGATCCGCGAGTCGGTCGATGAGCGGGAGGAAGCCGGGGCCCTCGAGGAGATCCGGACCAACGTCCGCCAGGCGGAACGCGTCTGGGAGGAGGCAGGATCCGACTGGTTGGGCGCCTACGAAGAGGTCCGCGACGACATCCGCTCCTGTAGGGACGAGGTCATCGACCCGGACTCCGCCACTGAGACCGTGGCAACCGCATCCTGTGGCATGGCCTTCGCCGGCGTACTGACCGAACTCCGCATGGACAGCGAAATGGTCCGCATGGATTTCGAAATGGCCCAGTTCGAAGACATCGACGACGAGGACATGCGTGCCGAGATGGAGCGCCGCATGGAGATACGTCAGGAACGCTTCGAGTCGTTCGAGGTCGAGATGGGCGAACGCATGGTCGCCGCCGAGGAGCGGTTTGTCGGGCACCTCGCTGACATGGACTCCGGCATGGCCGAGATGTTCGTCACCGGCATGACCACCGTGATGGAACAGAGCAGCTTCGACTTCCGGGCGGTCTTTGCAGAAGGCCCGGAGGGCGCCGAAGGCGGCATGGGCGGCATGGGCTTCATGGCCGAGGGCGGCCTGATGGACGACCTGATGGCCGGCATGGACAAGGGCGCCGACTTCGGCGTGATGATGGGCGGCCTCGAGGCCGGCGTCGACCGCGACGAGTGGATCTCCGTTCTCGACGCGGAGACCAACTTCGGGGACCTCATGGGTGTCATGGACATGCCCGACGAGATGCGCGATGCAATGTCCGTCATCGACCCCAATGCCGACATGCGGGACCTCATGGGGATGCTCGGCCCCGAGGGCGGCATGGACACGTTCATGGATGCCTTCGACACGGGTGCCGAGTTCGGCGACCTCATGGGGGCGTTCGATCCCGAGGCCGGGATGGGGAACATGGCCGCCATGTTCAGCCCGGACACCGAGATGGGCGGCTTCATGCGGATGTTCGATGACGAGTCGTCCTTCGGCGAACTCGGTGAGGTCCTCGACCCGACAGCCGACATGTCGATGCTCATGGGCGGCGGCATGGGCGGCACGGGCGGCGGCATGGGCGGCGGCGAGGGTGGCATGGGCGGCGGCGAGGGTGGCATCGACATGGCCAGCTTCATGACCGAGGTGATGCGTGAGGACGCCGACTTCGGCTCGTTCGCGGAGCAGCTGGACCAGGAGTCGGGCTTCGCCGACATGTTCGAGGGTGTCGACCCGACGATGGGATTCGGGGCGGCACTCCAGGCCAACGAGGACATGTTCAGCAGCGACGGCTTCATGGACCGCTTCGAGGACCTCGAGCAGTTCGACCCGATGATGCCGTCGGACATGCCGGACATGGGCGACATGCCGGATATGGGCGGTTCAGGTTCGGGTATGCCGGATATGGGCGGTTCGGGTTCGGGTATGCCGGATATGGGCGGTTCGGGTTCGGGTATGCCGGACATGGGTGGCATGTACGACCCGTCGATGTATGACCCGTCGGACACGGGTGGTGTGACGACGACGACGATGTACGACCCGTCGATGTATGACCCGTCGGACACGGGTGGTGTGACGACGACGACGATGTACGACCCGTCGATGTATGACCCGTCGGACACGGGTGGTGTGACGACGACGACGATGTACGACCCGTCGGAGGCGACGACGACGATGGCACCCGTGGAGACGCCCGTGGAGACGACCGTGCCGCCCGAGACGACGATGGCACCCGTGGAGACGCCCGTGGAGACGACCGTGCCGCCCGAGACGACGATGGCGCCCACGACGACCGTGCCGCCCATGACGACGATGGCGCCCGAGACGACGATGGCGCCCGAGACGACGATGGCGCCC
>JACNKQ010000050.1 GCA_014381945.1 Actinomycetota bacterium | reverse complement strand
CCGCCTGCTTCGCCTCGACGCGTTCGAGCCCCAGAAGCCAGCGACTCGACGGCTCCGTGCCGTGGTTCCGCATCTCCTCGCGGTTCCCCCCGCCACCGATGCCCAGCATTACCCGGCCATTCGAGAGCTGGTCCAACGTCGCCACCTCTTTCGCCAGCATGATCGGGTCACGCTCCACAATCAGCGCGATGCCCGTCGCCAGCTTGATCTTCTCGGTGGTCGCGGCAATCGCGCCAAACGCGACGAACGGGTCCAGCGTGTGCGAATATTCCATCGGCAGATCGCCACCGCCGGGGTAGGGCGACTCCCGACTCGTCGGGATGTGGGTGTGCTCCGGGAAGAAGAGCGACTCAAATCCTCGGTCCTCGGCCGCAAGGCCGAGGCGGGACCGGCGACCCGGCTGCTGGGGAACCGGATCGTGATGGTGCCGGTGGCCGGGCTGGACAGACTGGCGGCGACGGTGGTCGATGCGACGGACGAGGTGGGGGAGCCCCCCGGGGACCGGGCGTTCACCGGGCATCTCACGCTGGCGAGGTCGAAGGGGCCGGTGCCGCCGGGGACTGCCGGCACGCCGGTCGCCGGGAGCTTCGAGGTGGGCGAGGTGTGCCTGGTGCGCAGCCGCACCCTGCCGGAGGGCGCCGTCTACGAGACGTTGGAGAGGTTCAGGCTCGGGTGATCAGGAGTCGCGCGGGTCGAGGGTGAGGCACGCCGAGTTCATGCAGAAGCGATCGCCGGTCGGCTGGGGGCCGTCCGGGAACACGTGGCCCAGGTGGGCACCGCACGAAGCGCAGGTGACCTCGGTGCGGACCATGCCCCGGCTCGTGTCCCGGTGGTTGTCGACGAGCCCGTCGGCGACCGGCTCCCAGAAGCTGGGCCAACCGGAGCCCGAGTCGAACTTGGTGTCGCTGTCGAACAGCGCTTCGCCGCACACCACGCAGCGGTAGGTGCCGGCGGTCTTTTCGTCCCAGTACTCGCCCGTGAAGGCCTGCTCGGTGCCGGCCTCCTGGGTGCAGTGGAACTGCATCGGGGAGAGGCGTTCTCGCAGTTGTTCGTCGGTCTCAGGCGTGGTTTCGGGTTCGGCATCGGGGCGGTTCATGCCCGGACGGTACCGGATTGTCGGAAATGCTTGCATCGAACGTCTGTTCGCACTTACACTGTTGTCATTCGGGCCACCGGAGGGTCCACCCGAACCCACTGTCACACCCCCTTCGTAGGGTCACCCCCAATCGATCAGACAGATCCACCACGCCAACAGAACCGGGAATATCCCGGCGAAGGAACGGAGCACACGATGAGCAAGGTCCGCAAGAACACCGGGGCCGCACCCGTCACCAACGTCGACGGCGAGGGCCGGGACAAGGCCCTCGACCTGGCGCTGACCCAGATCGAGAAGCAGTTCGGCACCGGCGCCGTCATGAAGATGGGCGACAAGGGCTCGATGTCCATCGACACCGTCCCCACCGGGGCGCTGGCGCTGGACCTGGCGCTCGGCATCGGCGGCCTGCCACGCGGGCGGGTGGTCGAGATCTTCGGCCCCGAGGGGTCGGGCAAGACCACGCTCGCCGTACACGTCGTGGCCGAGGCGCAGCGCAACGGCGGCATCTGCGCCTACGTCGACGCCGAGCACGCCATGGACCCGGTCTATGCCCGGGCCATCGGCGTCGACGTCGACCAACTCCTGATCTCCCAGCCCGACACCGGCGAGCAGGCCCTCGAGATCACCGACATGCTCATCCGCTCCGGGGCCCTCGACGTGGTCGTCATCGACTCCGTGGCGGCGCTCACCCCCCGGGCCGAGATCGAGGGTGAGATGGGCGACGCCCACGTGGGCCTCCAGGCCCGCCTCATGTCGCAGGCGCTGCGCAAGCTCACATCCAACCTCAACAAGTCCCAGACCATCTGCATCTTCATCAACCAGCTGCGCGAGAAGATCGGCGTCATGTTCGGCTCGCCCGAGACCACGCCCGGTGGTCGGGCCCTCAAGTTCTACTCGTCGGTCCGTCTCGACATCCGCCGGATCGAGGCCATCAAGGACGGCGTCGAGATGGTCGGCAACCGCACCCGGGTCAAGGTCGTCAAGAACAAGTGCGCTCCGCCGTTCCGGCAGGCCGAGTTCGACATCATGTACGGCAAGGGCATCAGCCGCGAGGGCTCGGTGCTCGACCTGGGCGTGGACCTGGGCGTCGTCGACAAGTCGGGCGCCTGGTACACCTACGGCGGCGAGCAGCTCGGCCAGGGCCGCGAGAACTCCAAGAAGTTCCTTGCAGAGAGCCCCGAGCTGATGGTCGAGATCAGCGATCGGATCTGGCGCGAGGTCAACCCGGTCGAGCCGGTCGAGCCGGTCGAGCCGGACGAGACCCCGGTCGTCGACGAGGCCACCGGCGAGATCACGGGCGATCCCGCCGCCAACGGCGCCTTCAGCGAAGCCGACGACCTGCCCATCAGCCTCGACAGTTGACGCAGATCACCGGGTAGGCCGGCGCCCGGCCCCGAAGGGCGGCCTGCCTGCACCCGGCGTCCGACACCCGGCGTAGCAGCCGGCCCGTAGCCTGTTCGGTGTGGATCCCACGCAAACGGACGCACCCGAATCCGTCTCCCCCGCCCGCACCTATGCGGTGCGGACCTACGGGTGCCAGATGAACGTGCACGACAGCGAGCGGATCGCCGGCCTCCTCGAGGCCGACGGGATGGTCGAAGCCGCCTCAGAGGCCGACGCCGACGTCATCGTGCTCAACACCTGCTGCATCCGGGAGAACGCCGACAACAGGCTCTACGGCGCCCTGGGCAACCTCAAGGCCCTCAAGGAAGAGCGACCGGGCCTGCAGGTCGCCGTGGCCGGCTGTCTCGCCCAGAAGGACCGTGAACTCATACAGGAACGGGCAGCCCATGTCGATGTCGTGTTCGGCACCCACAACGTCAACCGTGCCACCGAGTTGCTGGCCCACGCCCGTAGGCACGGCCCCGTAATGGAGATCCTCGAAGAGACCGTGCGCGATGATGCCGACGCGTTCCCGTCGGCGCTGCCGACCAGGCGAGACGCCGACCACACCGCCTGGGTCACCATCCAGGTCGGTTGTGACAATTCGTGTGCCTTCTGCATCGTCCCGGCAGTGCGGGGCCCAGAGATCAGCCGACCCTTCGGCGAACTGGTGGCCGAGGTCGAGGACCTCGCTGCAGACGGGGTCACCGAGGTCACGTTGCTGGGTCAAAACGTCAACTCCTACGGCCGCGACCTCACCAGCAGGTTGCGGTCGATCGACGCCGGGCCTGCCGATGCCTTCGAGGCCGGCGAACGATGGGTTCGGGAGGGTCGCCGTCGCCCCCGCCCGCTGTTCGCCGACCTCCTGCGCGAGGTAGGTGCCGTCGATGGCATCGGACGTGTCCGCTACACGAGCCCTCATCCCAAGGACCTCCGCCCGGAGACCATCTGCGCCATGGCCGAGACCCCGTCGGTGTGCGAACACCTGCACCTGCCGCTGCAGTCGGGCAGCGACCGGGTGCTGGCCGCCATGCACCGTGGCTACACCGCCCAGCGCTACCTCGACCGTCTGGCCGCCGCCCGGGCCGGCATCGACGACCTGGCCGTCTCGACCGATGTGATCGTCGGATTCCCGGGCGAGACCGAGGACGACTTCGAGGCGACCCTGGAGGTTGTCGCCGAAGCCGAATACGACTCGGCATTCGCCTTCGTGTTCTCGC
Source organism: Actinomycetota bacterium (assembly GCA_014381945.1). Classification (GTDB taxonomy): domain Bacteria; phylum Actinomycetota; class Acidimicrobiia; order Acidimicrobiales; family MedAcidi-G1; genus S20-B6. Next base: position 29,468 of record JACNKQ010000050.1, on the reverse strand, counting down.
CCAGGCCCGGCACCGAGGCAGCCGACCGTGCGCACGAGTTCGTGGACCACGCCGTATGCGTCGAACGGTTCGAGCGGTTACATCGGGTCCTGCGCCGTTCGTCTGCTCGTCGTCACAAGGGAAGGATTGGACGCATCGAGGAGATCCTGGTCGAGGGGCCCTCCAAGCGCGAGCCCGACAAGGTCACCGGACGCACCCGCCAGAACAAGCTGGTTCACGTGCCCCGTTCCGACGGCCTGCGTACAGGCGCCTACGCCGAGGTGCGGATCACGGGTGCCGGCACCCACTACCTGTACGGCGAACTGCTCGAGATCACGACGGCGCCGCGACATCGCCGCCGTATACCGGTCGCCTCGGCCTGAGTCCGGACCGACAGCGGTGCCAGACCACGCCAACGGCCACCTGGTCCTGATCGGGGCCACCGCATCGGGCAAGTCGACGCTGGCGCTCGAGGTCGCCCGCAGGCGCCCGGGGGTAGAGCTGGTGTCGATGGACTCCATGGCCGTCTACCGGGGCATGGACATCGGCACGGCCACGCCGGTTACGGAGTTGCGTGCCGAGGTTCCACACCACCTCCTGGACCTGGCGGACCCCTCCGACGAGTTCACGGTCACGATGTTCCAGGCGGCGGCGCTGGCTGCCTTGGGCGAGATCACGGGTCGGGGCAGCCGGGCGGTCCTGGTCGGTGGCACCGGGCTCCACATCCGGTCCGTCGTCGACGATCTCGAGATCCCGGGCCGCTACGGGGAGGTGCGGTCCGAACTCGAGGCAGAGCCCGACACGCTGGACCTGCATCGACGCCTCATGGATTCGGATCCGGTGGCGGCGGGCCGCATGGAGCCGACGAACCGCAGGCGGGTGATCCGGGCGCTGGAGGTCACGCTGGGAGCCGGGCGGCCTTTCTCGTCGTTCGGGCCGGGCCTCGAGGAGTACCCCGAGACCCCGTTCACGCAGGTCGGTCTCCGGGTACAGCGTGCGTTGCTGGACCGGCGCATAGCCGAACGGTTCAACCGGATGATGGAAGATGGGTTCCTCGACGAGGTTTCCGGCCTTCTGGTCGAATCCGATGGACTGTCGCAGACCGCCGCCCAGGCGCTCGGCTATCGGGAACTGGCGGGGCACCTGCGTGGCGAGTGCACGCTCGACGAGGCTGTGGAGGAGGCGGTGGCCGCCACGCGGCGGTTCGCCCGCCGACAGGAGAGGTGGTTCCGGCGGGATCCCCGAATCACGTGGCTCGACGTGGACGACGAGCCGATGGACGTACTTGACGACCTGCTCGCGGCCTTCGATGGGTGCGCAGCATGAACGGAGCGGAACCGGGCGCGGTGGCGGATCGCCTGTGGGCGAGAATGGCGCCGTGCACCTGACCCACCACCACGGCCTCGGCAACGACTTCCTCGTGGCGCTCGTCCACGGGGTGCCGTCCGACGCCTCCGACCTGGCGCGGAGCCTGTGCGACCGCGTCAGCGGCATCGGCGCAGACGGCCTCGTCTTCGGCACGCCGTGGGTCGGCTCCGCAGAGGGCCTCAACTTCACGCTGGTCAACAGCGACGGCAGCCATGCCGAGGTGAGCGGAAACGGCCTGATCTGCTTCGGGCAGGCCGTCGCACGGGCCACCGGTGCCACGGATCTCGACCTGACCGTCGACACGGCAGCCGGAAGGCGCCGGGTCGTCGTCGTGGGCGGTCCCGACGACACCGAGGTCACGGCAACCGTCGACATGGGTTCCGCCGGGCAGGGTCCCGGCATCGACCGTCTGGTTATCGACCTCGGCGGTCCGACGTCGGGCCGCAGTGGTTCCGTCGACATGGGGAACCCGCATCTGGTCATCGAGGTCGACGATGTCGATGCCGTGGACCTGGGGGCCGTGGGTCCGGCCGTCGAGGCGTTCTTCGAACCTGAGGGGTGCAACGTCCACCTGGTGCAGGTCCTCGACCGGGCCACGATCCGACTGCGGCCGTGGGAACGGGGCGCCGGTCTCACGAAGGCCTGCGGCAGCGGTGCCTGTGCTGCCGCCCACATGGCGCATTCGTGGGGGTTCGTAGGCGACCGGGTCGAGGTGCGCATGCCGGGCGGCAGCGCCGTCGTCGAACTGGCCGAAACGATCCGGCTGACCGGTCCGTCGGTCCACATCGGGGAGCACGAGGTCGGACGTGGGTGACGACTTTCCGAAGGAACCCGTCGAAGGCGATCCAGAAGCTCCAGGCGAGGCGTCGCACCGGGGCGCCTTCGGCGAGTTCGGTGGTGCCGGCAGCGGCCTCATCGACCGTGCGTTCCGTGAGCGCATCGTGCTGGCGGGTGTGGCACTGGGCCGAGAAGACCCCGACGAGGTCGACGCCTCGATGGACGAACTGGCCCGCCTGGTCGACACGGCCGGAGCCGACCCCGTGGCCAGGGTGCTCCAGCACCGCGATGCCCCAGACATCGCCACGTACGTCGGCAGCGGCAAGGCCACCGAAATACGCGACCTCTCCGAGCACCACGACGCCGACACCGTCGTGTTCGACAACGAGCTCACCCCGGCCCAGCAGGGCAACCTCGAGACGATCCTGAAGAGGTCGGCGCTGGATCGCACCGCTGTGATCCTCGACATCTTCGCCCAGAACGCCAGCAGCCTGGCGGGCCGCACACAGGTCGAGTTGGCACAGCTCCGCTACCGCCTGCCCCGCCTGCGCCGCTCGGGCCGCACGTTCAGCCAGCAGGCCGGTGGCATCGGAACCCGGGGCCCCGGCGAGACCCAGCTCGAGGTCGATCGGCGCCGCATCATGCGGCGGATCCGCAAGCTCGAAAGGGACCTGGTGGGCGTGCGGCAGAACCGGGCCACCCAGTCCAAGAGGCGCCGCCGCACCAGCAACCGGTCGGTGGCAATCGTCGGATACACCAACGCCGGCAAGTCGACGCTCCTGAACCGAATGACCGACGCCGGCGTGCTCGTCGAGGACCGGCTCTTCGCCACGCTCGATGCCACGACACGGCGCCTCGAGCTGCCCGGCGGTGAGGCGGTCTTCATGACAGACACGGTCGGCTTCGTCCGGAAGTTGCCCCACCAACTGGTCGAGGCGTTCCGTACGACCCTGGACGTGGTTGTCGACGCCGACCTGCTGGTCCATGTCGTGGATTCCTCCGCCCCCGACCCGTTCGGCGACATCGACGCTGTCCGTGGAGTCCTGCGCGAGATTGGCGCCGAAGAGGTTCCGGAGCTCTACGCCTTCAATAAGGCCGACGCCGATCCGGTGGCAGCCACCCGCCTGGCGGCCAGGGAGGAGGACGCCGTGGCGGTCTCGGCGATGACCGGCGAGGGGATCGAAGACCTGCTGGTCGCCATCGGCCGACGGCTGCGGGCCTCCACCCGGGTCGTGTCCCTTGTGGTGCCGTTCGACCGGGGCGATGCGCTCGCCATGGCCCACCGTGAGGGCGAGGTCCTGGACGAGTCGTCGGACGAGCGCGGCTGGCGGCTGAGGGTGCGCCTGGACGAGGGTTCGGTGGGGCGCCTTGCCGAGTTCGCCGAGGAAGGCGACGGGTCGATCGTGCTGGATTCCAAGTGAGCACCGGACGGTCCGGCGGGTTCGTGCCACCGCCCTACCCGTACGACCTGCTCGACGAGGCCCGCGCCGTCGCAGGCGCCCTCCCCGGAGGCGCAGTCGACCTGTCGGTGGGCACGCCGTGCGACCCGGTGCCCGATGTCGTGGCCGATGCGCTGGCTGCCGCAACCGACACTGCACGTTCCTACCCGCCTTCGGTCGGCAGCGCCGACCTCCTGGATGCTGTCTGCGGCTGGTTCGACCGTCGCCTCGACGTGAAGCTCGAGCCGGCACAGGTGGGCGCCTGCATCGGATCAAAGGAACTCGTCACGGGCCTGCCCCAGGTGCTGCGGCTCCGCGATCCTTCCCGGGACACGGTCCTCTACCCGGCGATCTCCTACCCGCCCTACGCCATGGGCGCCGAGCTGGCCGGATGCCGTGCCCTTGCCGTGCCGCTCGACGCCGACTGGCGCCTGGACCTGTCGGCCATAGACGAGGCCGATGCCGGTCGTGCCCTCTGCCTCTGGGTCAACTCCCCGGGCAACCCGGCCGGTGCCCTCGAAGACCTGGGAGCAGCAGCGGGGTGGGGCAGGGATCGGGGCGTTCCGGTCCTGAGCGACGAGTGCTATGTCGAGTTCACCTGGGACGGCCCGGCCCGGTCGGTGCTCGAGCACGGCTCCGAAGGGGTGATTGCCGTGCACTCGCTCTCGAAGCGCTCGAACCTGGCCGGCCTGCGGGTCGGGTACTACGCCGGCGACACCGAACTGGTCCACTACCTACGCGAGGTCCGCAAGCACCAGGGCTTCATGATCCCCGGGCCTGCACAGGCGGCCGGCACTGCGGCGCTCTCCGATCAGGCCCACGTCGAGACCCAGGCGGGCCGCTATCACCGGCGCCTGGAACTGCTCGCCGGAATCCTGGGCGACCTGGGAATCGAGGCGACCCTGCCGGCAGGCGGCTTCTACCTCTGGGTGGCGGCACCGGATGGTGACGCCTGGGGCCTCATCAACCGGCTGGCCGGGACGCTGGGCATCGTGGTGAGCCCGGGCGAGTTCTACGGCCCGGGTGGCACCGGCCATGTCCGCGTCGCCGCCGTGGCGACCGACGACCGCCTGGACCTCGTCGCCGAACGCGTCCGCCGCTACTGACGCCGGCTTCCCCGGGGGACAAAGCGTCCCGATCGAAGGGGGGCCGGTCGGTAGCCTGTCGACCATGTCCGACCTGCAGTACCGCATAGAACAGCTCTGGGCGAACCGGGAATCCCTCGATTCCGACGATGCCGACGCCAACGCCGCCATCCACGAGGCGATCGAACTACTCGACAGCGGTGAGGCACGCGTGGCCGAACCCGGTCCCGGCAGCGTGGTCGTCAACGAGTGGCTCAAACTCGCAATCCTGCTGCTGTTCAAGCAGGCCAGGATGGAGACAACCGAGGTCGGCCCCTTCGAGTTTGTCGACAAGATCCCGCTCAAACGCGACTTCGCCTCCCGTGGCGTGCGGGTGCTGCCGGGGGCCATGGCCCGCTGGGGCAGCTATCAGGGCTCTGGTGTGGTGCTGATGCCGAGCTTTGTCAACATCGGCGCCTACGTGGGCGACGGCACCATGGTCGACACCTGGGCCACCGTGGGTTCGTGCGCCCAGATCGGCCGCAACGTGCACCTCTCGGGAGGTGTTGGCATCGGCGGAGTGCTCGAACCGGCCAATGCGACCCCGGTGGTCGTGGGCGACGAGTGCCTGATCGGAAGTCGCTGCATCGTGGCAGAGGGAGCCAGGGTGGGCGACGGCGTGGTGCTCGGCGCCGGCGCCGTCCTCACCGGCTCGATCCCGGTCATCGACGCCCAGACCGGCGAGGAGCTGGGTCGCGGTGAGGTTCCGCCCTGGTGCGTGGCCGTGCAGGCTGCCCGCCCGAGGTCGTTCCCGGGTGGCGAGTTCGGGTTGCCCTGCGTCCTGGTGCTGCGTCGCCTCGAGGAGGGGGAGCGCCACGACAAGTCGGCACTGACCGAGATCCTGCGTACCCACGGCGTCACCACCTGAGCCGCAGCCCGAGGCACCACCATGACTGATCTCCTGGCCCTTGCTGCCGAACTCGTCGACATCCCGTCGGCGAGCTTCGACGAGGCGGCCATCGTGGCGCACCTGGAGGCCGGGTTGCGTGCCGTTCCGGGACTGACCGTCGACCGGGTCGGTGACAACCTCGTCGCCCGGACCGGGCTCGGTCGCTCACACCGGCTGATCCTGGCGGGGCACACCGACACGGTTCCCGAGGCTGCCGGATCCGACGGCACGCGTGCGCGCATCGACGGCGACACTGTGTGGGGCTTGGGTTCGGCCGACATGAAGGGCGGGCTGGCCGTGATGCTGGAGCTGGCCCGAAGCGTTCCGGAGCCGGCGGTGGACGTGACGTTCGTGTTCTACGCCCGTGAGGAGGTCGCCCGCGAACACAGCGGGCTGTCCGAGTTGTTCGCCGAGGCACCCGAACTGCTGGAAGGAGATGTCGCGATCCTGGGCGAGCCGACGGGCGGGGCGATCGAGGCGGGATGCCAGGGCACGATGCGCTTCGAGGTCCGGCTGGGGGGCATACGGGCGCACACGGCGCGGCCGTGGATGGGTCGCAACGCCATCCACCGGCTCGGAGACATCCTGGTGGCGCTCGAGGCCTACGGGCACCGGGAGCCCGAGGTCGATGGCTGCCGCTACAGAGAGGCGCTGCAGGCCGTCTCAGTCGATGGCGGAATCTCTGGCAACGTGGTCCCCGACGAGGTGGTGCTGCAGGTCAACCACCGCTATGCACCGGACCGCAGCGGCACCGAGGCCGAGGCCCATGTTCGGGCGGTCCTGGCACCGTTCCTCGACGACGGTGACTCGGTCGAGCTTGTGGACCACGGGCCGGCGGCCGCCCCCGGACTCGGCCATCCGCTCATGGCGGGGCTCGTGGAGCAGTCGGGGCTGGAGGTTCGGGCCAAGCTGGGCTGGACCGATGTGGCGTTTTTCAGCGAGCACGGGGTGCCGGCGGTGAACCTGGGGCCGGGCGACCCTACGGTTGCCCACATGGCCGACGAGCACCTGGACAGGTCTTCGCTCGAGGCGGTCCATGCGGCGCTGCGGGCGCTGTTGGAGAGGGGCGTCTGAGCGCCGACCCCCCGGAGGGGGAGGGGGAACCGGCGCTCAGAGCCGTCGCAGGACGGTGACCACGCGGCCGAAGACCGATACCTCGTCGGCCGGGTAGCGCAGGTCCTGGAAGTCGGGGTTGGCTGCCCGGAGCACGATGTGGCTGCCGTCGCGCCGTAAGTGTTTGACGGTGGCCTCCTCCCCGTTGATGCCGGCCACCACCAGGTCGCCATCGTCGGCCGTGGGCTGGGACCGCACGACGACGAAGTCGCCGGCGAAGATGCCGGCGTCGATCATGGAGTCGCCGCGGACCCGGAGCATGAACAGCTCGCCTTCGCCGGTGAACTCGGCGGGCAGGGGGACCGATTCCTCGATGTTTTCGTGGGCGAGCACGTCGGTGCCGGCCGCGACATCGCCGACCAGCGGGACGTGGCACACGGTGCCACGGTGTACGGGTGCGCCGGAGGTCGCGTCGAAGCAGACCTCTATGGCCCGGGGCTTGCTGGGGTCGCGCTTTAGGTAGCCCTTGTCCTGGAGGGTGCCCAGGTGGGAGTGGACGGTGGAAGGCGACGTGAGGCCGACCTCGTCGCCTATCTCGCGTACTGACGGGGGGTACCCCCGTTCTCGGGTATGGCGATCGATGAGCTCGAGTATCTGCTGCTGGCGGGCGGTGAGCGTGGTTCCGGTCATGGTTGGGCTCTTTTCTCGGAGGTTCCCAGTGCATCTGTTGTCGGGGGTTGACATCGAACAGGTGTTCGATAGAGTGTACGGTATCGAACGGACGTTCGTCGCACACATGTTCCCCGAACAGGCGTTCCATGTCAAGCACCCTCGCAATACACCGGAAATCCAGCCACTGTCACACCCCAGGGAGAGGATGAGAACCATGACCACGACCTTCGCACCCACGGCCACGGTGCCCACGGCCACGGTGCCCACGACCTTCGTGCCCACGACCTTCGCACCCACGGCCACGGTGCCCACGACCACGGTGCCCGCGACCACGGTGCCCACGACCTTCGCACCCACGACCACGGTGCCCACGACCTTCGTACCGCACCCCGCGGGCCTCCAGCGCCTCGGCGCATTCCGCGCCGTCCCGTCCCGGGTCACGCCGACCCGCGTCTACCGCCGGCGCCGGATGGTCGCCGCACTCGTCCTGACCACCACGGTCTTTTGCACCACCCTGGTCGCCGGCGAGTTGGCGGGCCGTGTCAACGGCGTCCCCGGTGGGGCATCGGCCTTTGCGGCCGGCGAGCCGGTCGTCTACGTGGTTCAGCCCGGCGACACACTCTGGGCCATCGCCGAGCGGCTCACCCCGGCCGGAATCGACGTGCGCCACACCGTCGACCGCCTCACCGCCGCTGCGGGTGGGGCGCTGCTCCAGCCCGGCCAGCGCATCGAACTGCCGGTCGGCGGCTGACTCGGGCAGCGTCAGCAGGCCAGATAACGGCAGAAGAGGAAGCCTTCGGCGGTCAGGACATGTGCCAGCCGCAACGACATCGGGGTCGCCAAGGGTGCCCCCGACAGGAGGCCCGACCCGCCGCCCACCAGCAGGGGCGACACGCTCAGGCACAGTTCGTCCACCAGTCCGGCCGAGGCGAGTTGGGCGACCAGCCCCGGTCCGCCCTCGCAGAGCACGGTGCCCACGCCCCGGTCGTGCAGGTCGGCCACCACCTCGACGACATCCAGAACGCCTTCTGTCACCACGACCTCGGCCTCCCCGGACAGCCCGTTGAGCCGGTCCGGCACCGCGTCGGTAGACGTGTACACGAGTGGTCGCGGGTCATCCGGGTCCCGGTCGGCGAACAGCGCCGCCGACGGGTCCAGGTTGGCGCTGCCCGACACAACGGCCAACCGGGGTCGCACCGCCTGGCCCCGGGTGGCCCTGCGTCCGCCCACGGCGGCGGCCGGCGTCAGCGGCGGCCGGTAGCCCTCGGCCCTCACGGTTCCTGCGCCCACCAGCACCACGTCGGCCAGGCCTCGCACCACCCCAAGGAGACGACGGTCGGCGTCGCCACCCAGCGGACCCGAGAGTCCGTCGACGGCGGTGGCCCTGTCCACCGAGGCAACCATGTTCACCAGGACCCACGGTCGGCCTGCAGGGGCGGGGCGTTCGGCATCGTGGTAGACGGCGACCGGATCGGCCTCGCCTCCGTCGCCGGGTGGGAACACCTGTTGCACATTGCGACGGTAGCCGTCACCCGGTCGGTCGGGGTTGGTGGGGGCCTGTGGACGGCTGTGGAAAAATCAGGGGTCATCCACCTCCATTTCCACAGCTCATGCCCTTCCCCTCAACAGGGTGGCCTTCATAGGGTGGTGCGACGAACGGGGGCATTGGTCCCCGATTCGGGGCATGCCAAGGTCGTAGTGTTGGAACAACCCGGACAGGTGATCGAGCGGAAGATGGTTTCAACGACATGACCCTGATGCCAGAACGTGGCGTCCTCGGCATCCGGCGGTTGTTCACCGAGGCGGGAACCCATCCCTACGACGCCGCCGCCTGGGAGCACCGCGACTGCCGCCTGGTCGACCACCGGGACGGATCCGTCGCCTTCGAGCAGTTCGGGGTCGAGGTGCCCGCCTCATGGTCCGTGAACGCCACCAACATCCTCGCCCAGAAGTACTTCCGGGGGAAGCTCGGCACGCCCGAGCGCGAGTCCTCGCTGCGCCAGGTCGCCGACCGGGTCGTCGACACCATTGCAACCTGGGGCCGCAACGACGGCTACTTCACCGCCGACGACGAGGCCGACGCCTTCGCCGACGAACTCAAGCACCTGATCGTCACGCAGAAGGCCGCCTTCAACTCGCCGGTCTGGTTCAACATCGGCGTACCCGACACCCCCCAGCAGGCATCGGCCTGCTTCATCCTTTCCGTCGACGACAAGATGACCTCGATCCTCAACTGGTACGTCGAAGAAGGCGTCATCTTCAAGGGCGGCTCGGGAGCCGGCGTCAACCTCAGCCGGATCAGGTCATCACGCGAGGCCCTCAGGGGCGGCGGCACCGCCAGTGGCCCGGTCAGCTTCATGCGGGGAGCCGATGCCTCGGCGGGCACCATCAAGAGCGGCGGCAAGACCCGGCGGGCCGCCAAGATGGTCGTCCTCGACGCCGACCACCCCGACGTCGAGGAGTTCATCTGGTGCAAGGCCCGCGAAGAGCACAAGCTGCGTGCACTCGAGGCCGCCGGCTTCGAGGTCGGACTCGACGGTTCCGACTCCCACTCCATCCAGTACCAGAACGCCAACAACTCTGTCCGGGTCACCGACGAGTTCATGCAGGCGGTCGCCGACGACACCGACTGGGACCTCACCGCCCGCACAGACGGTTCGGTTATCGACACCCTGAGGGCCCGCCGCCTGTTCCACCAGGTCGCCGAAGCCGCATGGGAGTGCGCCGATCCCGGGCTTCAGTTCGACACCACCATCAACCGCTGGCACACGGCCGCCAACACCGGCCGGATCACCGCCAGCAACCCGTGCTCGGAGTACGTCCATCTCGACAACTCGGCCTGCAATCTCGCCAGCCTCAACCTGCTGTCGTTCCTGGGCGACCACGATGCCGACACCGACGCCATCGGCGGGTTCGACCTCGAGGGCTTTCTGCACGCCGTCGAGGTCGTGTTCACCGCACAGGAGATCCTTGTCGGCAACGCCGACTACCCGACCGAACCGATTGCTGAGAACACCCGGGCGTTTCGGCAGTTGGGCCTCGGCTACGCCAACCTCGGGGCCCTCCTCATGGCTCTCGGACTGCCCTACGACAGCGAAGAGGGGCGCTCTGTGGCGGCGGCGATCACGTCGCTCATGACCGGCCACGCCTACCGCACCTCGGCCCGCCTGGCCGACCGCATGGGTCCGTTCGCCGGCTACGAGACCAACCGCGAGCCCATGCTGCGGGTGCTCGACCAGCACCGCGAGGCGGCTGAGCTTCTCGACGATTCGGCTGCGCCGGTCCTGGTCGAGGCCGGTCGCGAGGCGTGGTTCGAGGCATGCGCCCTTGCCCAACGTGTCGGGGTCCGCAACAGCCAGGCCACGGTGTTGGCACCCACCGGCACCATCGGCCTCCTCATGGACTGCGACACCACCGGCATCGAGCCCGACCTGAGCCTGGTCAAGACCAAGCGCCTTGTCGGAGGCGGCACCATGTCGATCGTCAACCGAACGGTGCCCCGTGCACTCGAACGCCTCGGCTACGACGACGAGGCAACGGCGTCGATCATCGACCACATCGACCAGAAGCACTCGGTGGCCGGATGCACCGACCTCCTGCCCGAACACGCCGACGTGTTCGCCACCTCGATGGGCGATCACTTCATCCACCACATGGGCCACATCCGCATGATGGGAGCCGTCCAGCCGTTCCTGTCCGGTGCCATCTCCAAGACCTGCAACATGCCCGAGGACGTCACGGTCGACGACGTCGAGGAGCTCTACTTCGAGTCGTGGCGGCTCGGCCTCAAGGCGGTCGCCATCTACCGCGACAACTGCAAGGTCGGCCAGCCCCTGGCCTCCGGCAACGAGTCACCGGCTGCCGCCGTCGCCGGGGCCGTCGCAGCTGTCTCCACGGCCGAGCCGGTGCGCCGGCGCCTACCGCGGTCCCGCCGGTCGCTCACCTTCGAGTTCCGGGTCGCCGACTGCAAGGGCTTCGTCACCGTAGGCGAGTATGAGGACGGCCGTCCGGGCGAGATCTTCATGCGGGTATCCAAGCAGGGCTCCACCCTGGCCGGGATCATGGACGCCTTCGCCATCTCGCTCAGCCACGGCCTCCAGTACGGGGTGCCACTGCGGGCGTTCGTCGAGGCGTTCACCGGCATGCGCTTCGAGCCGGCCGGCATGACCGACGATCCCGACCTGCGGATCTCCACGAGCATCATCGACTACCTGTTCCGGCGCCTGGCTGTCGAGTACCTCACCCCGGAGGAGCGGGCCGAACTCAACATCCTCACCACCGGCGAGCGCACCCAGCCAACGCTCCCCGGTGTCGAGGAGTCCGCCACCGAGACGACACAGGGCCTCGATGTGCCACCCGATCCGCCGTCGGTTCCGTCAGCCGCCCAGTTCGCCGCCCACCTGTCGGCCGGTTCCTCGGCCGATGCCCCGCTCTGCATGCTTTGTGGAATCGCCATGCAGCGGGCCGGGTCCTGCTACGTGTGCACCGACTGCGGCGCCACCAGCGGTTGCTCGTGATGGCCCGCCTGCGGTTCTCCTACGGGACCATGGGGTCGGGCAAGAGCACGCTCGCCCTCCAGATCCACCACAACCTGTCGTCGCGCAACCTCAATGGCCTGCTGTGCAGCCAACTCGACCGGGCCGACGGCAAGGTGTCCAGTGCCCTCGGTGTCTCGGCCGATGCCGTCGAGGTGGGCCCGCGCCTCGACCTCTACGAGTTGGCGCTTGCCATGGCCGAACGTCATGGGAGCCTCGACTACGTCGTGTGTGACGAAGCGCAGTTCTACACCGCCGCCCAGGTGGGCCAGTTGGCACGGATAGTCGACGAGTTGGGCGCCGACGTCTTCGCCTTCGGCCTGCTCACGTCGTTCCAGGGCGAGTTGTTCGAGGGCACCAAGCGCCTCCTCGAGATGGCCGACGAGTCCGCCGAGATCCAGGTTGAGGCCCGCTGCTGGTGCGGGGGGCGGGCCACCCACAACGCCCGCCTGGTCGACGGCGACCAGGTCTACGACGGCGAGTTGTTTCTCGTCGACGACCCCGACGACCACCAGGTCACCTACGAACTGAGGTGCCGTCGCCACTGGCTGGCCGGCGACAGCGGGGGAGCAAAGCGGGTCACGGCGCACGCCGCTGTCGTCGAGGGCTGATCCCCCGGTCGGGGCGCTCAGGCCCGCGGGTCGGTGTGCAGGTGCGCGCCGAGTTCGCCGGTGAGGTCGAGGCGCGAGTAGTCGCGTTCCGCGAACCGCCACTCGCCGTCGACGCGTTCGAAGCGGTCGTGGTAGCGACCGGCCGCCACGGGTTGCAGCGGCCCGTCGTCGACCTGCTGGAGCACGGTGTAGTAGCTGCGGCAGGTGGCGGTGCCGGCGGCCTCGTCGATGTCGAGGATCGGGTTGGTCACGACGTGCTTCGTGCGCGGCGTTCCGTCATCGTGGATGACCACCAGTGCCCGCCAGACCTCGAGGATCCCGTCGCGGTCGACCACCAGGGGGGCTTCCGGGTCGAGGATGATCCGTGCATGGGCGAACAGGTCTGCGCAGGCCTCGTGCTCGCCGGCGTCGAACAGTTCGGCGTACCGGTACAACAGGTTCGTGATCGCGGTTGCGCTGTCCATGGCGGCTTCTCAGTCTGTGGCGAGTGCCTGTGTGGCTTCCCAGAGGTCTGGTTCGAGATCGACAGTATCGGGCACGGCCCGGTTGGCACCCGGCAGGCGGGCGCCCGGTTGCTCGGCGATGGAGGCGGCCAGTGCGGTCAGGCGCTCGGCGAAGCCGTCGCCGCTGTAGCCCGCCGGGTCGATCACCACATAGAACTGTCCGAGGTCATGAGGTGGACCCTCGGGCGCCTTGAGCGGCGGGACGTCGACGCTGAGGCGCGACCCGGTCAGGCAGGCGGCCAGCACCTCGACCATGAGGCCGAGCCCGTAGCCCTTGTAGCCACCGGCGGAGACCAGTGAGCCGGCGAGTGCCGCATCGGGGTCGGTGGTGGGGTTGCCGTCGGCGTCCACGGCCCAGCCGAGGGGGATCTCCTCGCCGGCCGCCGCAGCCATCGTGATCTTGCCCAGCGCCACGGCGCTGGTGCTGAAGTCGAACTGGAAGGCGATGCCGCCGTCGCCGTCGGGGACCGCCATGGCGAACGGGTTGGTGCCGAGCACCGCCGTCGAGCCGCCGGGTGGCGCCACACGTGGAGTGGCGTTCGTGGCGCCGATGGCCAGGAGTCCCTCACGCGCGAACTGCTCGGTGAAGTAGCCGAGCGAGGTGCAGGTGTGCGTGTGCTCGACGGAGAGGCCGCAGATCCCGTTGGCGCGAGCGGCGGCGACGGCGTGGGGGAGGGCGGCGGCGAACGCCGACTGGGCGAAGCCGAGCCGTCCGTCGACGCGCACCGCCCCGGGTCGGTCCACGGTGACCACCGGATCGACGTCCCCGGCGATCCGGCCGGTCTCGAGCTGCCGGCAGTAGCTCTCGAGGTAGTAGAGGCCGCAGATGCGGTTCCCGTTTCCCTCGGCCACCCGGACGGCGTCGGCGACGTGTGCGGCGATGTCGGGCCGACAGCCGTGGCGCTCCAGTGCCCGGCGGGAGGCCGATTCGACGGCGTCGAGGGTGACCGTCGGCATCAGATCCCACCCTCCCCGACGGCGTGCACTGCATCTAGGACCGACTCGGCGACTAGGAACGCCCTCGCCCGGTCGTGCAGGAGCCGCCAGAGGTCGTCATCGACGTCGACCCCGTGGTTCAGGGCCTCCTGCGAGCGTTCGGCGACCCGTTCGCCGGCCACGGGGTCCGGATCCCGGGCGACGAGTTCCAGGGTCGAGAGCAACTCGGTGCCCGGGCACCCTTCGGGGTCGGGCGTGCAGCGGACGCCACGCCGCTCGAGGTCCCACAGCGAACGGGCCAGCACGGCCAGCGGGACGGGCGGATCGAGGTCGAGTCGAGTGGATCCGTCGGTTCGGAGCGCGACCTCGGCGTCCGCCAGCCGGAACGGCGCAAGGGCGGCCTCGGCCAGCCGGCCGTCGCCGGTGGCGACCAGCTCGGCCCAGGCGGCAACTCCACCTCCGTGGTGGACCTCGCAGAATGCGACCTCGACGGCGAGCCGGTCGGCGAGGTCGGCATCGCAGCCCAGGGCCCGGCTGGCGCGGTGCACCTCGTCGACGACCTCACGCGGGGAGACGGTCACGGCCACGGCCCGTCAGCCTCCGAAGACCTGTCCGAACAGGCGCATCCAGTTGTCGCCGAGGACGGCGTCGCGCTCCTCGGGGAGGAAGCCGACCTCGTCGAGCCCCTCGGCGAGGGAGGGGAAGTCCTGGGGGCCCTGGAACCACGCCGGCCAGGGCGGGAACGGCGGGACCTCGTCGGGGTTCTTGGGGCGGTTCCACCGTCCGTTGCGCATCCAGCCGAGGGCGTCGGGGCTCCAGCCGACGACGGCGTCGGTTCCGATGGCGACGTGTTCGACGCCGACCATGTCGGCCAGGTCGGCGAGCATCCGGCAGTAGGTGGAGCGGGGTACGTCGGCGCCGCCCATGAAAAGTGGGTACAGCGTGCAGCCGATGATGCCGTCGCGGTCGGCGAGGGCCCGGATTAGGTCGTCGGGCTTGTTGCGGGGCGAGTCGCAGAACGAGGCCGGGTTGCCGTGGGTGACGGCGATCGGGTTGGCCGAGGCGTCGATGGCGTCACGGCCGGTCGCGTTGCCCACGTGGGAGATGTCGATGAGGACGCCGGCGTCGTCGAGGGCGGCGACCATGCGGTGGCCGGCCCGCGTCAGGCCCCCGTCGTGGGGTTCCCAGCAGCTCGACCCCAGGTGGTTGGCGATGTTGTAGGTGAGCTGGATGACGCGGACGCCGACGTCGGCGAAGATGCCGGCCATCTCGGGGTCGTCGCCCAGCATCGAGCTGTTCTGGAAGCCCAGCACGATGCCGAGCACGTCGTCCGAGGCGGCCTGCTCGATATCGGCGACGCTCGTGACGATGCGGACCAAGTCGGCGTTCTGGCGGGCGAAGTGCCGCCACGAACCGATGCGGGTCAAGGTGCCGGCCATGTCCTCCCAGACTCCACAGGTCGCGTGGACGACGTCGATGCCGCCGGAGCGCACCTGCTCGACGACCGGCCGGCTCCAGTCGTTGATCTGGAGGCCGTCGATGATCATGGGGAAGCCTCCGTGGGGCGTGGCGGCCACACCCAGTCGTCGGTCGTGTCGGGGCCGAGGTCGTCGATGCGGGGCGCCCCCTGGAACAGCGTCACCCGCAGCCAGTCGGTGGACTTCGGCGAGAAGTTGTCCATGCCGTACATCGCCAACTGGAAGCGCTGGAGTTCGAGCGGAAGGAAGTCGGCGGCGCAGGCGTTGTCGCGTGGTTCGCCATAGGGCTGGTCGTTGCCGAGTAGCCGCAGGACGGCGTTGCCGTGGCGGGGGCGCTCGGCGAGCAGGGTGCCGACGGCGGTGTCTCCCGGCAGCTCGTCGAGGCTGCATCGCAGGGCATGGAGACGGCGGGCCACGTCGATCGCCACATCGTGGTTGTCGGGTGAGAGCACGGAGCGCTCGGCCCGCCGCGGCTCGTCGCTGTTGTCGGAGATAACCCACCAGTAGTGCCCCTCGCCGGTCCCGTCGAGTCCGAGGTCATCGAGCCAGGGGTAGCGCTCATCGAACAGGCGCCGCAGGTCGCCGGTTGTCGTGAGCGGATCGACCACGACCTCCTCGTCGACGCGCAGGAGGTCGTCGACCAGGTCGTCGTCGAGCCCTTCGTCGAGTTCGATGAGGAGCGAGACGACGAGTTCGCCGGTCTCGACGTCCTGGTCCTCGGACCAGCGGTACAGGGCCTCGAACGGGGCGGGCCCGTCGGCGAACTCGTCGATCCGTGCACGGACGAGGCGTGCCCGTTCCGCGATCGAGGCCGGCCCCAGCCACGGCGGCCGGTCGGCACCACCGAGGGTCGTGAAGTGGACGAACGCCCGGTCGGTCCAGCGGCGCAGGGCGTCGAGGCGCTCCGGGGTGGCGGGGAGCGCCCGGACGTTGGCGAGCGCCAGTTCGCGGACCCCGGCCCAGGCGTTGAGGATCCGGGGATGCTTGAAGGCGTAGGGGACCAGCCCGAGGCCGGTGGCGTTGCCGAGACCGAAGTAGTGCCGCCAGTCGCCCCCGAAGCGGGCTGCGGTGTCGCCGCCGCGCACGCCGGCGCAGTACTCGACCTGGTCGTAGCCGAGTTCCCGGAACAACCAGGCGCACAGGAACTGCGCCCGGTAGGGAGCACGCAGGGGGTGGCCCTCCGGGTAGCCGAGGTAGGAGCGCATGCCGAACTTGCCGTTCCCGTAGAAGGCGGTGCTGCGCAGGATGTAGCCCGCGTCGGCCACCTTGTCGACCTCAGGCTGGAGGCCGGCGGCCAACCGGTCGACCAGGTAGCCGAAGAAGCGGACGCTGCGATTGCCGCGCGTCAGGACGAGGACCCGCGGGTCCAGGCGGGCGTCCTCCTGGCGTGGCACCTCCCGGCGCAGCACCTCGAGGTAGTCGGCGTCGACGGCTCCATCGACGAGGGCGCCGCTCACCTCCCAGGCCTCGGCGATTACCCGGTCGGTGTGGAGCGACTCGTCGATCGTGGTGGTGAAGGCCACGAAGTCGAACTCCCGACCGTTGATTTCGGTGCGGTAGATGGCGTGGCCGCGACCCTCAGCGTCCATCTCGAGCTCTACCAGGCGGGACCGCCAGCCCTCGCGTGCCGCCCGCCGCAGCAGGGTGCGGCTGAAGCTGTAGCGGGTGAGCCGTGCGGCGCCCAGTTGGCGGGGCGCCATGACAACCTCCGGGGACCGGAGTTCGCGGCGTCGGTCCGACAGCAACTCGTCGAGGCCGCGGAGTCGGACTGCCGTCCCGTTCATCGTCGGATACCGGACCGGATGGGGGCGATGGCGGTCATCCGGGGAGTGTACGGGAGCGGTCTCGCCGGGGGTCAGGTGTCGGGGCCCGCCACGGGCAGCGGGTGGCTACGGCGGTATTCTGCAAGCCGTGAGCGACTACCGGGCACCGCTGGCCGACATCCGCCTCGTCCTGCGCGAGGTCGCCGATCTGGAAGGCATCTGTGGCCTGCCGGGTTTCGAACACGTGGACCCCGAAACCGTCGATGGCGTGCTCGACGAGTTCGGCCGCTTCGTGGAGGAGGTCGTCGCTCCGACCCACCGCATCGGCGACGCCGAGGGCTGCTCGGTAACCGATGGCGTCGTCACGGTCCCGCAGGCCTTCCACGACGCCTACGACCGGTACCTGGCCGCAGGATGGGGCGCCGTGACCCAGGACCCCGACTACGGCGGTGGTGGCTTCCCGGCGCTGATCCAGACCGTGATGACCGAGTTGCTCGGCACGGCCTGCCGGTCCTGGACCATGGGGCCGCTCCTGACGGTCGGCGCCATCGACGCCATCCAGACGTTCGGGGACGAGCACCTCAAGGAGGCCTTCCTGCCGCGGATGGTCTCCGGAGAGTGGACCGGCACCATGAACCTCACGGAACCCCAGGCGGGTTCCGACGTCGGTGCGCTCACGACGAGGGCGGAACCGCAGGCCGACGGCACCCACCGCATCTTCGGCACCAAGATCTTCATCACGTTCGGCGAGCACGAGCTGACCGACAACATCATCCACCTCGTGCTCGCCCGCACGCCCGCCAGCCCGCCGGGCACCCGGGGCATCTCCTGCTTCGTGGTGCCCAAGTACCTCGTCGACGAGGACGGCGGCATCGGCGATCGCAACGACCTCACCTGCGTATCCGTCGAGCACAAGCTCGGCCTCCACGCCAGCCCGACCTGCGTGATGTCCTACGGCGAAGCCGGGGACGGCGCCGTGGGCTACCTCATCGGCGAGGAGCACCAGGGCATGCGGATCATGTTCACGATGATGAACAACGCCCGCCTCGGCGTCGGCATCGAGGGCCTCGCCGTGTCGGAGCGGGCCCTTCAACTGGCGGCCGGCTTCGCCCGCGAGCGCAGACAGGGACGCGCAGTCGGTGCCCCGAAGGGCGAGTCATCGCCCATAGTCGAACACCCCGATGTTCGGCGCATGCTCCTCACGATGCGCGCATCGGTCGACGCCATGCGCTGCCTGCTGTACCTCAACGCAGCGACCAACGACGTCGCCGCCCGCCATTCTGACGCCGACATCCGGCAGGCGGCCGCTGACCGGGCCGAGCTCTTCACCCCGATCTCCAAGGCCTGGAGCACGGACCTCGGCGTCGAGATGGCCTCGATCGGAATCCAGGTGCATGGCGGCTACGGCTACATCGAGGAGACCGGTGCGGCCCAGATCCTGCGCGATTCCCGCATCTCGCCCATCTACGAGGGCACCAACGGCATCCAGGCCATGGACCTGGTCGGCCGGAAGCTCCCGATGGGCGGTGGAGCGGTCGTGAAGGGCCTCCTCGACGAGATCGGCAGCCTCGATGTGGCTCTGACGGCGGCGGGTGACGACTTCGCCTCGATCCGCAGCGGCCTGGCCGACGGTCTCGACGCCCTCCGCCAGGCCACCGATTGGCTCATGGAGCACGGCCTCGCCGACCCCCGCCATGCGCTGGCCGGGGCCACGCCCTACCTGCGCATGTTCGGAGACCTCCTCGGCGGATGGCTGCTCGCCCGACTGGCGCTGGCGGCCAGGGCCCGTACCGACGCGGGCGACGACGATCCTGCCCTGGCGGACAAGGTCGTGATCGCCCGGTTCTGGGCCGAACAGCACCTGCCGCTGGTCCGGGGTCGCCTCGGCTCCGTGACCGCCGGCTTCGACGACCTGATGGCGCTCGGCGCCGACCGCTTTGCTGAGCCCCTGACGTGATCGCGGCGATTCCCAGCCCTTCGGCGGGCTCCTTCGGCCTGGGGCCGCTCGAGATCCGCGGCTACGGCATCATGATCGCCCTCGGCGTGATGGTGGCCGTCTCCTGGGGCCAGCGACGGTGGGTGGACAAGGGCGGCACCGCCGACCACATTGCGACGATCGCCGTCTGGGCCGTGCCGGCCGGGCTCATCGGGTCGCGCCTGTACCACGTGGCCACCGACTGGCAGAAGTTCCGCGGCCGCTGGCAGGACGTGCCTGCCGTCTGGCAGGGCGGGCTCGGCATCCCGGGAGGCCTGGCCGCCGGGGTCATCGTCGGCGTGCTCATCGCCCGCCGTCAGGGCATCTCGATGCCGAAGGTGCTCGACGCCCTGGTCCCGACCCTGCCGGTTGCCCAGGCAATCGGCCGCTGGGGCAACTGGTTCAACCAGGAGCTCTTCGGGCGGCCCACCGACCTGCCGTGGGGCCTGAGCATCGACACCGACCACCGTCCGGCAGCCCACCTGGCTGTCGAGACCTTCCACCCCACGTTCCTGTACGAGGGTCTGTGGAACCTGGCCCTTGCGGCCGTCCTGGTTCGTGTGGACCGCCGTGGCGTGCTGAAGCCTGGTCGCCTCATCGGCCTTTGGGTGTGCGGCTACGGCCTGGGCCGACTCTGGGTCGAGAGCCTGCGAATCGACCACGCCTCGCTGGTCGCCGGCGTGCGGGTGAACATATGGATGAGCCTCGTCGCCATCGTCGTCGGCGGTGCTGTGGCTGCGACCGGTCGGAACTACCGTGACGCAGCATGAGGAACGCTTCGGGTGACGAGTACCAGCGGGTCGACCGCACCTTCGCGTTCATCGACCTCTCGGGCTTCACATCGTTCATCGACTCGGAGGGCGACGGTGCGGCGCTCGATGTCCTGCATGCCTTCAAGTCTTCGGTTCGTCAGATCGCAGCCAAGAAGGGCGTCCGTATCGCCAAGTGGCTGGGCGACGGAGCGATGCTCGTCGGGACCGAGCCGGAGCGCACGGTCGAGGTGATCATCGAGATCGAGGGCGTGATCGACATGAGCGGATCTCCGCTCAAACTGCGGGCCGGCATCGCCAAGGGGCCGGTGCTGTTGGTGGAGGGCGAGGACCACATCGGCGATGCCGTCAACCTGGCCTCGCGCCTTTGCGACATCGCCGAGTCACATCAGGTCCTGGCGCCGGCCTCGCTCGTGTCGTCGCTCCTCGTCAACTCCGAGATAGAGCCGGTCGGCGATCTCGAGATCAGCGGGTTCGCCGAACCGGTGCCCGTCGTGAGGCTGCTCCCCGAGGGCGGCCACGTCGATTCCTGACCCCCGGACACCGATGACCCCCTTC
Source organism: Actinomycetota bacterium (assembly GCA_014381945.1). Taxonomy (GTDB): domain Bacteria; phylum Actinomycetota; class Acidimicrobiia; order Acidimicrobiales; family MedAcidi-G1; genus S20-B6. Next base: position 9,038 of record JACNKQ010000050.1, on the reverse strand, counting down.
GAGGAGGCGATCGGTCGGGTGCTTGATGCACTGGGTCCCGGCGAGGTCGTCACCTATGGGGAGGTGGCGGTCGAAGCGGGGTTCCCCGGGGCGCACCGTGCGGTCGGCCGCTTCCTGCGCACCCACGAGGGCCATCCGTGGTGGCGGGTCGTGACCACCACGGGCCGACTGGTTCCCGGACTGGAGGCGGATCAGGCCCGCCGGTTGGCTGCAGAAGGGGTCGTTGTAAGGGACGGACGGGTCATGGAGGGCTGAACGGCGCCGTTCCGATAGGGTGGGGGCAACGTTCGGGCAGAGTCGACCGCTGGTGTGTCGGCCCCGGACATCCTCGTCACCCGGAGAAAGGTGACGTGACCCGCTCTTCGTTGCGGGTGACGAACACGGCGGCCAGGCTGCCGGGAACAGGTACACATGACCACCACCGGGTTTGCCGACCTGGGCGTGGACGCCGATCTGGTGTCCGCTCTCTCCGAACGGGGCATCGAGACACCGTTCGCAATCCAGTCCCTCACGATCTCCGACGGCCTGGCCGGCCGCGACGTCTGCGGAAAGGCCAAGACAGGCTCTGGCAAGACGCTGGCCTTCGGCCTGCCGCTCATACAGTTGTTGTCGAAGGCCCAGCCGGGGCGCCCGACGGGCCTTGCCCTGGTGCCCACACGCGAACTGGCGGTCCAGGTCTGCCGCGAACTCGAGCCGTTGGCTGCTCGCCGGGGCATCCGCATCCACGCCATCTACGGCGGCGCCCCCATCGAGAAGCAGATCGCTGCCCTGAAGCGGGGCGTCGAGTTCGTGGTCGCCACCCCGGGCCGCATGATCGACCTCATCGAGCGCAAGGAACTCTCCGTGGCGGGCATCGAGCGGATCGTCATCGACGAGGCGGACCGCATGGCCGACATGGGCTTCATGCCACAGGTCGAATGGATCCTGCGCGGCATCGAGGGCGAGCACCAGACGTTGCTGTTCTCGGCCACGCTCGACGGGATGACCGCCGGACTCATCAGCCGCTACCAGAACGATCCGGCGATGTACGCCATCGACGGCGAAGAACCCACCGTTGCAGAGATGGAGCACCGGTTCCTCGCCGTCCACCGGATGGACCGCGTGAGGGTGGCCGCCGCCATCATCGAGTCGTCCAACCGCACGATCATCTTCACCCGCACGCGTTGGGGTGCCGACAAGTTGGCCCAGGCACTCCAGGACGAGGGGGTCGACGCAGCACCCATCCACGGAGACCTGCGCCAGGAGAAGCGCGAGAAGTCGTTGCGCGACTTCTCCTCCGGCAGGATCAAGGCCCTCGTGGCGACCGATGTAGCCGCCAGGGGCATCCATGTCGACGATGTCGACGTGGTCATCCACCACGATCCGCCCTCCGATGCCAAGACCTATGTTCACAGGTCCGGTCGCACGGCACGGGCCGGCGAGTCCGGCCTGGTGGTGAGCCTCGTGCTCTGGGATGAGGAGCTCGAGGTGCGCAAGCTTATGCGGCGCCTCGGAATGAAGCATCCGATCGTCGAGGTCTTCTCCAACGACCCCCGCCTGGCCGATCTGACCGCCTGGGACCCGGCGGCTGACGCCGCCTGATCGACCCCCTGTTGCGGTGGCCCGACCGGGGGGTTCCTCGGGGTCCGGGCACCTGGGTGAGGCGGCCCGGGCTGCAGGTGCTGCCGGCGACCTGAGTCGGCTCGCCGAAGTCGGCCGCCTCCACGAGGAGTCGATGCCGGACCGGCATGACAGCGGCGCCTTCTACACGCCGGCCGACGTTGCCACCTCGCTGGTGGCGGTGACCGTCGAGCAGGGACCGGTCGTCGATCCGGCCTGCGGGGCCGGAGTGTTCCTGCTGGCCGCCGGCATCAGGTTGGCTGAACGGGGCGCCGACCCGCGTGAATTGGCAACCACCCGGCTCTTCGGTGCCGACACCGACCCCGTGGCGGTCCACCTGACGAGGTGCGCCCTGGCCGGCTGGGCCGGGGTCGAACCGTCGGGGGTGGCCGGGGTCGTCGAGGCGGATCCGCTGGTGGCGGGTCGGTCCTGTTGGCCGACAGCGCCGGGGGCCGGCTTCGGGGCGGTCGTCGGCAACCCACCGTTCCTCGGTCAGTTGCGCTCGGGTACGGCGTTCGATGCCGACCGTCGGCGGGAGCTGCGCAGGAGGTTCCCGGACCTGGTGGGCGCCTACACGGATGCCGCCTGGCTGTTCCTGGCCCTGGGGACGGACCTTCTGGCCCCGGGGGGCCGGATGTCTCTCATCCAGCCACAGTCCCTGTTGTCGGCACGCGATGCAGCGGCCGTCCGCGGCTACCTGCTCGGAAGCGGAAGGCTCGACGCGCTCTGGCTTGACCGTTCGGGTGTGTTCGACGGTCGCACCCCCGTGTGTGCACCGGTGTTCGAACGTGCGCCGGCCGAAACCTCGGAGGTGACGCTGTTGGCCGACCGCCACCTCGAGCCGGCCGGTGTCGCTGCGGCGCCGATCGGAACGGTCGGCTGGGGTGGGCTGGTTGCAGGCCTGCTCGGCATTCCGATGGTGTCGCCGAGCAGCGACGGTTGCGTAGGCGACATGGCGCGGGTGACCGCCGGCTTCCGCCAGCACTACTACGGGCTGGTGGGCGCCGTGGGCGAGGATGCGGACGTCGCAACTGGTCGACCGCTTGTCACGACCGGCCTCGTCGATCCGCTGAACTGCCGCTGGGGCTCGTCACAGGCGAGGTTCGCCGGCCGCCGCTGGTCGGCTCCCATGGTCGACCCGGCCGCCGTCGTTGACGAGGGGGTCGCCGCCTGGATCGACGAGCGGAGACGCCCGAAGGTGCTCGTCGCCTCGCAGACCCGCATCGTCGAGGCGATGGTCGACCCCGAGGGGGGCACGGTGCCGCTCACGCCGCTCATCACCGTCGAGCCCGACCCGTCCGACCTCTGGCACCTCGCAGCAGCGCTTTCGTCGCCACCCGTTTCCGCCCTCGCAGCGGTCTCGGCGGCCGGGGCTGGTCGTTCGACTGGTCGTGTCCGCCTGACCGCCCGACTGGTGGCCGACCTGCCGCTTCCCGGCGATCGCACGACCTGGGACGAGGGTGCCGAGGCGGCGATGGCAATCCACGAGGCGGGTTGGATGGCCTCGCCGCAACTGTGGAGGGCGTTCGGCAAGGTGATGTGTGGGGCCTACGGGGTGTCTTCGACGCCGCTTCTCGACTGGTGGTGGGGCGCCCATCCGGCATCCCGGTCCGTTATCAACTGACCGGCGGTTGCCGCCACCCCCTACACTGTTCCGAAACATCACGAGCGGCCCGGCCGAAAGCCGGGTCCGGCAACCTGGGACGGACACCCAAGGTGCCCGCTCACCCCGGCAACGGGGTGGGGATGTGGTCCGGGTCGGGTGACCGGCCGGGGCAACGAAGTGTCCGGTGGAGGCGCCAGCGCCCAACCACCGGCTACGGGCCGGAGGTGTCCCCCCGCAGATCGGGAACGGACGAGCCATGAGCGGTGACGAGACGCAGTCGGGCGACGGCTCGGCGGGGCGCGACCTCGACCTTCCCCTCGACGCCATGCTGCACCCCCGCGGCTATTCGGCCGACCTGCCCGTCACCGGCGCCTGGCAGCCGGGCGACCCGGCCGGCGGCCGGCGATTCCACAGCGTCGGGCACGGTCGGCCCTTCGCACTCGAGGGGGGCGGCATCCTCCCCGGTATCACGATGGCCTTCGAGACATGGGGCGAACTGTCGCCTGCGGCCGACAACGCGGTCCTCGTCTGCCACGCCCTGACCGGCGACTCCCACGCCCACGGCGGCGTGGACGAGGCACATTCCACCCCGGGGTGGTGGAACGGCGTCATCGGACCGGGCTGCGGGCTCGACACCGACCGCTACTTCGTGGTGTGCGTCAACGTCCTCGGCGGCTGTCAGGGATCGACGGGGCCGGCGTCGGTCGATCCTGAGACCGGGCGCCCCTACGCCTCGGCATTTCCGGTGGTCACCGTGCGCGACATGGTGCGCTGTCAGGCCTCGGTCGCCGATCACCTCGGCATCGGCAGGTGGCTCGGCGTCGTGGGCGGCTCGATGGGCGGCATGCAGGCGCTGGAGTGGTCGGTGATGTACCCGGAGCGGGTGCGGTCGGTGGTGCCGATCGCCACGGCACTGGCCGCCAGTGCCTGGCAGATCGCCTGGAGTGCCGCCGGACGGACGGCTCTGGCGATCGATCCCAGGTTCCGGGACGGCGACTACTACGACGCATCGCCCGGTGACGGTCCGCATGTGGGCCTGGCCGTGGCCCGGTCGATCGCCCAGATCCACTACCGGAGCGACCCGGCGTTCGGCGACCGCTTCGGTCGTGAGATGGTCGACCCGCGCAGGGTGTTCGACCGCTGGGACCGCTTCCAGGTCGAGTCCTATCTCGACTACCAGGGCGAGAAGCTCGTGCGCCGCTTCGACGCCAACAGCTACCTCCTGCTCAACCGGGCGATGGACCTCCACGACGTGGCCCGCGACCGCGGTTCGTTGGAAAAGGCACTGGGGCGCCTGGCGCCGGTGCCGTTCCTGACCCTGAGCATCACGTCCGACATCCTGTACCCGACGGCCCAGCAGGAGGACCTGCGGGACGCGATCCGTGCAGCGGGCGGCCGATGCGACCATCATGTGATCCAGAGCCCTGACGGCCACGACGGTTTCCTGTTGGCGACCGACGAGGTTGGCCGGCACCTGGGTTCGTTCCTCGAGAAGATCGAATCGAATGGCTGACGAAGAGACCACCGGGTGCGAGCCGGAGACTTCGGCGATCCTGGCCGGACGCGGCGAGGGCGAGACGTCGCTGGCACCGGTTCTGTACCCCACGTCGGCGTTCGAGTTCGCGACAATCGACGAGGGACGCCAGATGGCGACTGCTGTCGGCGCCGAGCGCTTCTACAGCCGGTACGGCAACCCGACCATCAATGCCTTCGAGGCGGCCATCGCCGAACTCGAGGGGGCGGAGGCGGCCCGTGCCTTCGCGTCGGGCATGGGGGCCGTCAGCGCCGTGGCTCTCGGTCTGTGCTCGTCCGGCGACCACATCGTCGCCCAGCGCCAGATCTATGCCGGTACGCAACTGTTCCTGCAGTCCGCCTGCCCGCGCTTCGGCATTGACGTGACATTCGTGGACGGCACCGAGTCCGGTGCGTTCGAGGCGGCCATCCGGCCCGGGAAGACGATGCTGATCTGTGCCGAGACGCCGGCCAACCCCAAGCTCGATCTGGTCGACCTCGACGAACTGGGGGCGATCACACAGGCCACGACGGTCGTCGACTCCACGTTCGCCACCCCGCTGGGCCAGAGCCCGCTCGCCCACGGTGTGGACCTCGTGCTGCATTCGGCCACCAAGGGGATCGCCGGCCACAACGACGCAACCATCGGCGTGGTGGCGGGCTCGGAGGAACTGTTGTCGTGGCTGTGGGGCTTCGCCGTGCTCCAGGGCGCCAACGCCTCACCGTATGACGCATTCAACGCCCACCGGGGCCTCCGGACGCTGGGTGTGAGGCTCGCCCACCAGGCGGCCACCGCTCAGCGCCTCGCCGTGTTCCTCGAAGGGCATGACAGCGTGGATCTGGTGCGCTACCCGGGTCTCGAATCGCATCCGCAGCATGGGTTGGCGGAGCGTCAGATGCGCAGTTTCGGTGGGCTGCTGACGTTCGACCTGGGGGGCGACATCGAAACGGGCGGTCGCTTCACCGAGGCCGTCCGCCTGGCACGGCAGGCGCCTTCTCTCGGAGGCCCCGAGACGCTGATCTCCCATCCTGCCAGCACCACGCATGTTGGCCTGACACCCGAGGAGATGGCGTCCACCGGAATCGGACCGGGCACGATGCGGGTTTCGTGTGGCCTCGAGCACCCGGACGACGTGGTCGCCGACATCGGGCAGGCCCTGCTCGCCGCCTCCGGCTGAGTTTTCCGGACAGGCCCGTTTCGACTGGCTAGCATCGGTGGCGAGGGAAAGAAGGAGGGGTATGCGGGCACCGAGGGTCAAGAGCGTTGTTGCGGCACTTGTGATCGCTCCGTCCCTGCTCGTGGGTGCCCTGGCCTGGGTGGCTCCGGTCTCTGCGCAGGTGACCACCGTCGAGACGGTGCCCCCGGAGGTCGACGGAGAGGGCCGAACCGCCGACGACCGCGTCGACCAGATCGTCGTGACGCTTCGGGTGATCGCAGCGCTGATGCTGGTCGCAACGGGTGTCTACTGGTGGCAGACCCGTCCTGACAGGGTGGTTCGTGCGGCCGTGGCCCGCGGGGAACTCGAGCGGGCCATCGCCCGTGTCGAGGCCGATGCTGCGGCGCCGTTCGATGCCGGGGACAGCGGGTCTGCAGAGGCCGAGGTCGGTCCTGATCCCGAACCTGAGGTCCCGTCGGGGCCTGTTCCGGAGGAGGCTGTACCGACCAGGGTCAGGAACTCTGCCGATGTCCTCGCTGAGGTTGCTGTGGCGACCGGTAACGGCAGGGGTGGACCCGGGTCCTAGGTTGACGGCGTGGGCGACGACCTTGACCTCGATGCGATGCTGCAGCGCTTCAAGGAGCGTGCCCGGGCGGTGCGGGACCGGCCCCTTCCACCGATCGGCGGCGAGGAGCGGTTGCGGTTCATCGAGCAGGCGCAACTCGACTTCCAGGACTTCGCCATCATCGGTGACGCAGAGGCCGACGTCGTCGACGGGATCCTGACGCTGAGCATCGACCTGCGGCCACCTGAGGTGCAGGGCTGACCGGCTGCCTTGCGGTCAGGCGGCGTCGAAGGCGGCGCGTATGGGGTCGCCGTCGGGCTCCCGGGCGATCCGTTCGTACATGCGACGCTGCGAGTCCTCTACGGCCAGCCGGGGCTGTTCGACGGTTGCCCAGTGGACGAGCCCGTCCCAGAACCGGTCGATGAGGACGCTACCGGGCAGGTGGCGACCGTCACCGGTGCGCAGGTGCACGTTGCGGATCTCGCCGAGGTAGAGGTTCAGGGAGCGTACGTGGATGCGCTCGTCGGTTCGTATGCGCTCGATGATCTCGGCAGCGGTTTCGGCTTCGGGCCGTCGGTCGGTGAAGGCCTCCGGCGAGTTGAAGACCGCCTGGGTCTCGGCGAACCCGAGTTCCGCCCGGAACTCGATGACCAGCAGGTTGGCGAGGAAGGACAACAGCTCTTCGATCTTGCTGTCGATCTCTGGCAGGTGGCGCCCCCCGTCGATGCGGGCGATGTTGTCGGGAGGCTCGATGTCTGGGTGGGCGTCGGGGCCGTATACGAGGTCGCGGGCGACGAACCACATCTCGTCGTGTCCGCCGATGCCGAGTGCCGGGTTGCCGCCCTCGTCGAGGCCGTGGGCGTCCAGCAGGCCGCGGTCCAGGTGCCCGATCGCCATTTCGGAGATGTCCTCGATGATGGCCGCCGAGAGGTCGGGTACGGGGAGCACGGACAGGAAGGCCCCCCTGGCCTCGATCTTGCCGACGACGGTGAGCGTGTCCCAGAAGGGCTGGTCGAGGCCGTGGCGGAGCAGGGCGAGCTGTTGGGGGACGGTCGGGAAGCGGGGCCCGGTGAGCAGGTCGGCGCTGGCGGCGAACGGTTCGCCTCCCCGGTCGCGTAGGGCTCCTTCCCAGGCGGCGAGGGCGGGTTCGCGCACGAGGGTGCGGGGTGGCTGGTAGGTGCCGTCGGTGAGGAAGCCGCCGTGGAGCCGACGGCCGGCCACCTCGTGGGGAGCGGCGTAGTCGTGGTCGGCGAGCAGCTCGTCGTGCTCGTACACCAGTTGGGTCATGCGGGGAGTCTTGCCGATCGGGTCTGCGGTCGCCCGATCGGCGTACTGAACTTCCGGGTCCGCCGATACAGTGACGCCCCGACGCGGACGTAGCTCAGCTGGTAGAGCATCACCTTGCCAAGGTGAGGGTCGCGGGTTCGAATCTCGTCGTCCGCTCCACGTGAACCCCCTGCACAGCAGGGGGTTCTGTGGTTTTTCTCCTCTCGAACGGGACGACGATTCCCGACTCAGGCCGCGGTGAGGCCGCGAGCGCTTCGAAATGGGCCTCTTCGAGGTCGTCGCAGAGCCGTTCATCCAACCCTGGGAGCAGGTGTCCGTAGGTGTCGAGCGTGAGCCGGATTGATGCGTGTCCGAGGCGCTCTTGGACGGCCTTTGGATGTGCACCCTGGGCGATTGCCAGTGCAGCGCAGGTGTGCCTGAGGTCGTGGAATCGGAACCCCGGGTCGATGCCTGCCTCGATGACTGCAGGCTTGAAATGTCGTCGGTACCAGTTCGAACGCCGTAGAGGCTCTCCCATGGGTGACGTGAACACGTAGTCACTGGAAGAGAACCGGGTCAGATGGTCGTTCAGGATGCTGCAGAGAAACGGCGGCAGGCTCACTGAACGATTCTTTCCCGACTTCGGTGGCTGGGTGATCAGCACCCCAGACACATCCGCAAGGGATTCACGGACCTGTATTGACCCACGTTGCAGATTGAGACGTCCGGGTCGTAGAGCGGCAACTTCACCCCACCGCAGCCCCCCGTAGGCGGCCAGGTAGATCACTGCTCGATATCGAGGGTGGATGGTTTCGGCGAGGGCGACAATCTCAGCAGGTGCTATCACCCGCATCTCCTGGGCCGCCCCGGCTCTCGGGAGTTCGACACCTGCGCAAGGGGAGCGGCCGAGCACACCGTCCCTTACTGCGGTGTTCATGATCCGTCCGAGGGTGGACGCGACGTTCCCAATGGTTGTTGGCGACCTTCCCGTGTTGGAAATCTCAGTGACCCATTTCCGCACGTGCTGTGGCTGAATCGACGCGAGCCGCATTGACCCGAATGCAGGAATCAGGTGGTTGTCGATGTGGCCGCGCACCTTCTGCCTCGTTGTCGGTGCCAGGTGTGCTTGTGCGGCCATCCAATCGGAAGCAAAGGCCCTGAAGGTCTGCTTGGCGAGTGCTGGGTCGACCCAGTTCCCTCGGGACTTCTCGACCTCGATGGCTGCCAACCAGCGCTCGGCATCCCCCTTCCGGGTGAAGGTCTTTGAGTGTTCGCGCCCATCGGGAGAGCGGTAGCGGGCCTTGTAGCGACTGGGACCGCGTTTCTGGATGTG
>JACNKQ010000062.1 GCA_014381945.1 Actinomycetota bacterium | reverse complement strand
CACGGCGGCTGTCGGGAACGCCAGCCCTATCCCGTGTCCCAGAACCGGCGAGAGGTTGCCGCTGGTCAGCACGGAGACCTGCTCGCCACCGTGCAGCACCGGCTGCCCCTCTCGTGGCGGGCGCAGTCCCTCCCCCGACAACCCCCGCAGTCGGGGTACCGGCCCCGCCTCGCGGACGTTGAGCAGCGCCGTACGTCCTCGGAATGTGTCCTTGTCCCAGCCGATGACCCATCCCAGTCCGGCATCGAGCGGGGTGATCCCCTCTCCCAGCTCATGTCCGTGGAGAGGCAGGCCGGCCTCGAGGCGGAGGGTGTCGCGGGCACCCAGGCCTGCCGGTTCTGCTCCCAGCGCCGTGACGGCCTCCCAGAGCGCTGCGGCCGCCTCGTCGGGCACGGCGACCTCGACACCATCTTCTCCCGTGTAGCCGGTGCCTGCGACCGTGAGGATCGTGCCATCCCATGCCACCTCGGCCACCCGGAACCGGCCCACGGCGGCGGCCTCAGGCGAGACCTGACCGAGCACGGCCCGGGAGTCGGGTCCCTGGAGTGCCAGCAGCGCCCGCTCTGCTCCGAGATTCCGGCAGCCCGGCAGCGCAGCGACCACGCTTGCACTGTTCGCGGCGTTGGGCAGGACCCAGAACCGTTCGTCGGCGAGCCACCACACGATGATGTCGTCGAGTACCGAAGCGTCGCCCTCGTCGAGCAGGTGCGTGTACTGGGCCCTTCCCGGGCCGATACGCCGCAGGTCGTTGCTCAGGGCATTCTGCAGGATGTCGAATGCGCCGGGTCCCGACACCTCGAGAGTCCCCAGGTGGCTCACGTCGAACAGGGCAGCACCCTCCCGGCATGCCATGTGTTCGGCGATCGTGCCGGCCGGATAGCTCACCGGCATGTCCCAGCCGCCGAACGGCACCATCCTGGCGCCCAGCGAGCGATGGACGGCGTCGAGCGGCGAGTTCCGGAGGTCACTCATGGGAGCGACGGTACCGGCACGGCGCTCAGGCAGCGTGCGTGGCGAAGAGGCGTTCGATGTCGCGTTGGTAGAGGATGCGGACCTGAATGTCGGGCTGCTGCTCGCGCAGTTGGCGTACCTTGCGGTTCTTGCGGGTCACGAGCGCCTGGCGCAGCGTGGTGACCTCGAGGTAGAGGTCGTGGTCGGGGAGGTAGAAGTCGGGGGTGAAGGCCGATCGGGGACTGCCGTTCGAATACTGCTCCAGCACGAAGGTGCGGGGTTCGTAATCCCAGGTGATCCCGTAGGAGTCGAGGAGCTCGGCTACCCGACGCTCGGACTCGTGGGCGAACTCGACGGGTTCAGGGGCAGGCCTGATCCGGTGGATGTCGGCCATGCGCCTACTTGCCCACCGCCGAGGCATCGTCGCCTACGCCGGAGGTACCAGCGGCGGATCGGGTGGCCGGAAACAAGTCGATGATCGTGGCATCGAGGTCGTGCTTCACGCCGGCCAGGGGCAGGATGTTGAGGACTCCCTGTCCCCTGCGCAGCAGGTCGATGATCTCGTGTTCGCCTCGTCGGACCAGGACGGAGTCGCCGCTGATGACCAGGTTTACCCGGGACACGTCCTCGTCGAGCGTGTCGTGCAGGAACTCGAAGACCTTCCGCACGCGTTCCAGGCGGATGCCGGCGTCGAGGAGGGTCTTGATGGCCTTCAGTTCGAGCAGGTCGCGGTAGGAGTACAGGCGGCGTGAGCCGCTGCCCTCGGCGTCAACCAGCGATGGCCGCACCAACTCGGTCCGGGCCCAGTAGTCGAGTTGGCGGTAGGTGATGCCGACGATATCGGCACTCTGCTTAGCGCTGTAACCCTCTGTCGGTGTATCCACGGTCAACCCCTCTCTGCACCGCCTGCCACCTTGTAGGGCCTTCTCGGCGACCCGGGTGTCGGTGCAATGCGAACCACAACGGCGAAACTACACCCCTGTGACCTCCACAGGGTAGGGGCGGGAGCGCGCGGCGTCAATCACCTGTTGGGGAGTCAGCCAACGATCCCGATTCGGGTCTATTCCCCGGCGAAGTCCTCGGGGTTGACCTGGTCGAGGAACTCGCGGAATTCCTCGAGTTGCTCCTCGGTGCCAGTGGGCCTCTCCTCTTCCGGAGGCAGGTAGCCGGCCTCGTCGAGGACCTCTTCGGCAGCGAATACGGATGTGGCTGTACGGACGGCGAGGGCGATCGCATCGGAGGGCCTGGCGGAAACCACCTGTGGGCCATCCGGTCCCCGAAGATGCAGTTCGGCGAAGAAGGTGCGGTCCCGCAGTTCGCTCACGACGACCTGCTCGAGCCTGATGGAGAAGCCGTCGAGTACCCCGGCCATCAGGTCGTGGGTCATCGGGCGTGGGGTCTCCTGGCCTGCCAGCGCCAGGGCTATCGCTGTCGCCTCCGGGTGCCCGATGAAGATGGGCAGCAGCCGCCGCCCCTCTGTTTCCCGGAGCAGGACGACGGGCGTGTTCGTCGGCAGGACCTCCTGCACGCCGACGATCTGCATTTCGATCATCGACGGCCCCCGGGCAACTCCTGGCGGATCACGCGGGCACCCTACTCTCGTCGCCGGAACCGGCTCTGGCCAAGGTTCGGATGTCGTCGACCATGGCATCTCCACCAGGCTCGGAACAGGAATCGAGGTCCGCCTCGAGCTGTGCCTGGTCGAGGGTGACGATGCCCGGCAGGTTGCGGAACAGTCCCCGATGGTCGAGTCCGTATCCGACCACGAACGGTTCCTCCAGGACAAAGCCCACGTAGTCGACGGGCACCGGGAGCACACGCCGGTCGACGCGGTCGAACAGGGTGCACACTCGAACCTCGGACGCTTCGTGGTTCCGGAGGTGGCGGAGCAGGAAGTCGAGCCGGAGTCCGGTGTCGACCATGTCCTCCACGAGGAGCACCTGGCGGCCGCTCACGTCCAAACCGACGTCGCGGGTGAGTCGGACCCGTCCGCTGTCCGGAGCGAATGCGCTGAGCGACAGGAAGTCGATCTCGAGACGTCGGTCCACGGCGCGCACAAGGTCGGCCAGGAACGGCAGGCAGCCCCGTAGGACCCCGACGACGACGGCACCGTCGTCGAGGCCTTCGGCGACCTCTGCGCCTAGTTCCTTCACGCGCCGGGCCAGGTCGTCGGAACCTAGTAGTAGCCGAGGTGCACCCATGTGGCCGACTACGCCTGGTCGCCCAGTCGGCCCAGTGAGCGACGGAGCAGGATCTCGCGCAGTTGGCTCCCGGCGTCCACCAACTCGTCGAGCTGGGCCCTCACCTCGCGTTGTGAGCGGTCGTCGCTCCGTAGCCGGGGCAGGAGGGCCTGCTCGAGCACACCCGCTTCCCGCTGCGCCCCGACGAGGAACATCCTCAGGTGGCGGGGGTCGACCCCGAGTTCGAGGAATCGGGCTGCGAGGCGGGCCACGTGCAGGGCCTCGCCGTCGTAGACGGTCGCCGAACCCGCCACATGACCGACCAGCAGGCCCAGTCGCTCGAGTTGGGCGATGATCGGGGGCTCCACCCCGACCGTGGTTGCCAACTCCTCACGCGACACGCTCACCGATCCCACGAAGCGACGCTGCCGGCCCCGCTCCCGGAAGGGCGAAACCTCGGCGTCGTCGCCGTCCCCGTTCGGGTCCGGGACCCGTCCACCGGTTTCCTCGAGGGCCTCCCGGATGACCTTGAGGGGAAGGAAGTGCTCGCGTTGCTGGCGGAGCACCCAGCGAAGGAGGCCGACGTCGGTCGACGTGAACTGCCTGTAGCCGGACGGGGTGCGTCCGGGATCCACGAGGCCCTGGGATTCCAGGAACCGGATCTTCGAGACCGTGACATCGGGGAACTCCTCGACGAGCCGGTCGATCACCTCGCCGATCGTGAGGGTGGTGGTCGCCGTCATGGCCCGCCGGTCAGCCTGCGGTGCCGTGGAAGAACACCAGCCGGAATCGTCCGATCTGGAGTTCGTCGCCGTCCTGAAGGAGGACGCTCTCGATCCGATCCCGGTTCACGTAGGTGCCGTTGAGGGAGCCGGCATCCCGGACCAGGTAGCGGTCGCCGGTGCGCTGTACCTCGGCGTGGCGCCGCGAGACGGTGACATCGTCGAAGAAGATGTCGGCGTCCCCGTGGCGACCCAGGGTCGTGAGGTCGGCCTCGAGGCCATAGCGGGCACCTGCCTTGGGACCCGATTCGACCACGAACAGGCCGCAGTCGTGGGGAAAGCGGGCCCGGTCCTCTTCGTGGGGTAGTTCCTTTTCGAGTTCGAAGGTGTCGGTGATCTCGTCGGCGGAGGAGCGGATCTCATGACCGCACGAGGGGCAGAAGTTGGCCGCACCGTCGTCTGTCCGCCCGCACGCCGGGCACCTTTTCTCGTCCACGGTCAACCCTCGATCAGCGTCGAGTAGGCGGCCGGGTCCATGAGGTCGTCGAGTTCTGCGGCGTCCGCGAGTTGGAGTTCGCAGATCCATCCGTCGCCGTAGGGATCCTCGTTGACCCGTTCGGGGGCCGCTTCGAGTTCGTCGTTGACTGCCACGACCGAGCCGGAGAGGGGTGCGAACAGTTCGGAGACCGACTTGGTCGACTCGACCTCGCCGAACACCGCGCCGGTCAGCACCGTCGTGCCGAGGGACGGAAGGTCGATGAACACGACGTCCCCGAGCGCGTCCTGTGCGTAGTCGGTGATGCCGATCCGGACCCGTCCACCTTCTTCGACGCGGACCCACTCGTGATCGGCCGAATAGCGGAGGTCGCCTGGAACATTCATGCGCCCGAACCTACACAATGCATCGGCACCAGTGGGCTCTGGGGCGAGGTTCAGGCACCTTCCCGGGCGGCTCGGCCCTCCCGGAGCGCCCGGAATCCCTCGGGGACATACCCGAGACCGGCCCACCATGCGATCAGGAGCCCGGGGATGGCGAAGACCCAGGCCGCCACGGCAAAGGCCGGTCGGCCGGTGATCGTGGACTCCCCCGCCAGGAAGCACGGAAAGGCGAACAGCATGGCGAAGGTCCCCGTCTTGCCCCACCAGGTCACGTCGATCCGGCGTGCGCCGAAGCCGGCGAGGAGGAGCGCCGCAGCGCCGATCAGGACCTCCCGCAGGAGCGCCGCAGCGGCGAACAAGGTCGGGACCGAACCGTCGATGATCATCGCCGGTGCCGCAACAATGAGCAGGAGCCGGTCGGCTGTCGGGTCGAGGACCTTGCCGATCTCGGAGATCTGGTCGAACCGGCGGGCAACCCAGCCGTCGACCCAGTCGGTGGCTCCGAGTGCTCCGAGCAGCAGCGCTGCCGCCGTCCGGTCCCCGGCCCCGAACAGCAGCCAGACGAACCAGGGGATGCAGGCGATCCTTGCAACGCTGATGGCGTTGGGAACTGTCCACACACCCTGCCATCCCGTGCGGAGGGTGGGTTCCCGCCGCTCCTCGCTGTTCACGGGTAGGAGCCTACGATGAACACCCGTTCACCCCGTTCACCCCGTTCACCCCCTTCACCAAACGCCCGGAGGCCACCATGCCCTCGATCTTCAGCCGCATCATCGCCGGAGAGATCCCCGGCCGGATCATCTGGCGCGACGACGTGTGCGTGGCGATGGTTGACATCCGTCCCCTCAACCGGGGCCACACTCTGGTGGTCCCGATCGCCGAGGTCGACCGCTGGACGGACCTGTCGTCAGACGTTGCCGCCCACTGCATGACGGTGGCCCACGCCGTCGGCGTTGCGATCCAGGAGGCCTTCTCCCCTACCCGGGTCGGCCTCATGATCGCCGGATTCGAGGTGCCGCACACCCACCTGCACGTTGTGCCGATCGAACACATGGGTCACCTCGACTTCGGGCTGGCCGAAGCAGACCCGGACCCGGCAGGCCTCGACCTTGTGGCCGAGATGCTCCGCACCGCTCTCCGGGTGGCCCGACATCCTGACGTCGTCTGAGGCTCGCGCTCCCCGTCAGGGGGCGAGCACCCAGAGGTGGACGCCTTCTTCAGCGAAGCGTTCCTCGAAGTCGAGCATCACGAGCACGCCGCCGAAGCCACGGACGCTGGATCGGGGCCATCTGGCCGCTGTCTCGTCGAAGATCACAACGTCGATGTCCTCGACCAACTCGAGGTCGGGCAGGAACGGCGTGTCGTCCTGGAGGACCATGGCCGTGGTCCGCTCGGCAATCAGGGGGAAGACAGCGGACGTCGCAAGTACCCGATCCCACCGTTCGACCATGCCGGTTGCGGTGAGGCGGGCCGTGTCCACCGCATCGCGACGTCCCCAGTCCCAGGGTTGCTCGTAGGGCGAAGCCGCTGCATCCCGGACGAAGAAGACAAGGGCCGTCAGCACCAGCACGCTCAGGATCCGCCGGTCGACCAGCACCCGGCTGACCCCCCGCCGTCCCAGGCGTTGCAGCGCATAGGCCGCTGCGATCATCACGAAGGGCAGGGTGGCCACGTCCTGCTGCGGGTTGCCGAGACCGAAGTCCGGAACATCGGCGATCAGGTAGAGGCCCAGCAGTGGGAGTATCGGAAGGAGGTACCGGGGGCGTATCAACGGCAGGAACAGGACCGGGGCGAGGAGCAGGAGCTGCTTTTCGAATGCCACCCTGTCGGTCAGGTGCGAAACCACGCCGACCGGGTCGCCCAGCATGCCGGCGAGGACGCCTGGAGCGGTGTCGCCGAAGGCGGCGAATGCCCCGAGGTGCGGGTAGGCGCCGTTCCCGAACATCGGCTGCAGCATGAAGGCCATCACGACGAACCAGGCCGTCCCGAAGGCAGCGAGAATCCAGCCGGGCCTTCGCCGGTCCTCGAGCACCAGAACGAGGCCGAGGGCACCCAGGGCGAGGCCCAGGTCCGCACGTGCGGCCACGATCACCAGCGACAGGAGGCCCAGCCGAATCCACTGGCCCCGGCGTCCGACCAGGTAGGCCACGAACAGGGCCGGGAGGGCGAGCGCCTCGGTGTGGAAACCGGCCAGGTTCAGGTTGTGGACCGATGGGTGCAGTGCATAGGCGAGCATCAGGGCACCGGCGCCACCGATCCGCAGGTTGGCCGGCCCCCGTGCGATGCGCCAGATGGGTACGACCGGAATGGCCAGGGCAAGGGCCTGGAAGACGAGGAGCATCTCGGCTGTGGGCACGAAGCGTGCGAGGAATGCGATCGGGACGAACAGGAACGCTGCCTGGATTGCGAAGAGGTTGAGGCCCAGGTCTGAGATCACCGGCGGGCGGCCGCCTTCGAGCAGGTGTATGGCCTGGAGTGGAAAGCCGATCCCGGTGCCCAGGCCGAAGTCGCGGTTCCTGGCGAGGGCCAGAAGGGACAGTGTGGTGAACAGCACGAAGGCGACTACCCATGGCAGCGACCGGTCGACTGCCGGTGTCTCGAGTTGCGCCTGCAATCGGAGCAGGCTCATGTCGAAACGACGGCGGGCCGCGTGCACGCGGACGGTGACATGCCCGCCCGTCCATTCGTCGGTCCAGCCCGAAAGTCGTCGGTCGCCCTTCATGGGGTCACGGCTGCCCCGAACAGGGTGTCCCCGGGCGCCGTGTCGACCTCGACCGGCTCCATCAGGCCGGGGCCCTTGTTGCGGGGGTTGCCGACGCGTAGGTCGACCGGATGCCGGTGCAGGAGTCCGGCGGGAGCCGGGGACAGGAGTGCCTCGAGGAGGTCCCGGTCGTCCAGGTCGGGGTCGAGCCAGGTGGACCAACCGTCAGGCGGAAGCAGTGCGGGCATGCGGTGGTGGATGGCCGACAGGTCCTCGTTGGCGTCGACCGTGATCACAGTGCAGGTGCGTAGTCCACCACTGCCCTCCACGGTCCGACTCTCCCACAGGCCGGCGAGGACCAGCGGATCGCGGTCGGCACGGTGGACGAACCAGGGTTGCTTCTTCCCGGCCGACCCTGGAGTCGCCGGTCCCCACTCGTAGAAGCCGTCGATCGGAACCAGGCAGCGGCGCCGCTTGAATGCGGATCGGAAGGACGGCTTTTCGGCCACTGTCTCAGCCCGGGCGTTGAACATCCGGTTGCCGACGGAAGGGTCGCTGGCCCAGGAGGGCACAAGTCCCCAACGGGCCGTGCCGAGCTTCCTGGCGCACCCCGGGCCGCCGGTCTCCTCCCAGACGAGGGGCAGGGGCCGGGTGGGCGGCACGTTGTGGTCGGGGGCGTCGAGGGTCGCGACGATCTCGTCCGCCCCGAGGTACTCGGCGAGTTCCTCGGGCGTGGAGCTCGTGACGACCCGGCCACACATGGGCGCCACGGTATCGGCCATGCCGGGAGTGACCGGGCGATGCAGGTCTCGAACTGCGGGTCCGTTCAGGCCAACCTGCAGGTTCCGGTGCGGCCTTCGCCTAGGTCTACGGTGATCTCGTCGCCCGGCGTTCCGCCGAAGCTGGGTATTGCGACGGCCTCGCCGCCCGATGGCACGGTGATCGTGCCCCGCAGGGACAGCACCTCCCAGCCGGGTGCGGCGAACTCCAGGCTGAGTCGTATCCCCTCCGCCCATCCGATGCCGCCTTCGACGAGGTCGACCTCGCCCTGGGGAATGTCGATCTCGATGACCAGTGCATCGGTACCCCGACACGTGGCCCTGGCTGGTCGACCTGCCAGGCCGATCGGACAGGCGCCGTCGGAGGATTCGAAGAGGACCACGTCGAGGGGCCGAAGCGCCTCTGTCACGACCGATGCCCGGACACATGCCCCGTCAACCCATCCCCCTGGTCCGACAAGCGCCACCTGTCCGCCCTTGTGCTCGAATACCGATGCGGCCACGCCGCCGACGGGCACGGGTAGGACGGCGTCGTCGACCCGCAACCTGATTCGATCGTCGACCGTGCCCTCACCGGCCGCCACGGCGACGAGTCGGTCGAGGTCGGCCACGAGGAGCGGTTCGGCCACGGGTGGGCCTCCGGTCACCGGTGCATCGGGGTCGTCGGGGTCTCCGAGGTCGCGGTTCTGGCTGGTCTCGGCGAAGCGGAGGGCGCGATCCGATCGATCCACGGGAGCCGTTTCGAGCGCACTGCCGATCACCAGGTAGCCGATGACCGCAACCAGGGCCAGCCCCAGCACGCTGAGCGCCCGCTTGCGGACCCCCAGCTTGATCGATTGTTCGATGGATGCCTCGTCGCGGCGCTCGGCACGCGAGCGCGGCCCGAATGCCTCCGTCCGATCACCACCGGCCAGCAGGGTGGCCCACTGACCCACCGTCTGTTCAGGGAAGCGGAGTGCCAACTTGGCGAACGCCTCCTCCTCGTCGGGTCCGAACAGGAGGAGGAGGTCGTTCTCGCGTGCGAAGTCGACCGGGTCGTCGCGGTGGACGAGGGTTCGTTCGCCGGCGATGCGGAGCAGGAACATGCGGATCTGGCGTTCGGCCTCCCTTTCGCTCCAGAGCGGCCCTGCCTCCACCTCGAGGTCCGCTACGGGCGAGGTTCCCTCACGGCGGGCCCGGAAGAATGACCCGCGGCGGATTCGCATCTCGCCGGAAACCTCTGTTCCCGCCTCGGGCAGCCGCTGCTCAGGCCTGGCCAGGTCGCCCGTCGCGTCGAGGGTGTCATCGGGCTCCGGCGGGATGTCCTCTTCGTCGCTCATCTGTGCGGGTATCCGTTCACGGGCGAGAGGCTAGGCATCGAACGCCACCTGAGGCGGGCACCCCGGGGTGTGGGCCCTCCCGGCGACCTGTCGTCTGTACCATCGCCCGCTGTGCCATCCTTGTGCTGCCGCTCCCACGGCATCCGAATTCGTCCGTCGATGCTGGGTCTCCTGGCATCGGTGTTGTTCCTCGTGTACGCACCTTCCGCCTGCGCTCGTGACAAGCCGACGAACTCCGGCCCGGCCTCGGGCGCCTTTCTGACGTCCACGACCACCACGACGGATCCGCCCACCTCCACTACCACCTCCACGACGGATCCGCCCACCTCCACTACCACCTCCACTACCACCTCCACTACGGCTGCACCCACCTCCACGACCACCACGACGGATCCACCCACCTCCTCCACGCTTCCCCCGGCCACGACGCCTGATCCGGGAGCGTGGCCGATGAGCTTCGACGATCCCCGCGGAGACGTGTTCGCCGACTTCCAGGCGGCCTTTGACAGGGGCGATCCCCTGCAGCGCCTCGAGGTGTTCTGCCTTCCCTCCGATCCACCCGGGTCAACCCTTCGTGCCACCGACGACGGGATCACAGAGGAGGCCATCCGGATCGTCCACCTGCGCACCCGCCTCGAGGATTACGAGCGGATCGGATTCGAATTCCCCGTGGGCGACACGGCCGAGATGGTCGAGGCGTTCGTCGGCATCCTGAACGACGAGTGCGGTGGCGTGTACGGCCGTCGACTCGACCTCCGCACGGTCGAGGTCACTGCGCTGGGTGGCGGCGGCGTGGACATCGACACCCTTCGGAGCGCCGCCTGCCTCGAGGCGACCGGCGAACTCGCTGCAGTCCTGGTGCTGGACATGACCGGTCTCCAGGGATCGGCGCCACTGTGCATTGCCGGCACCGGGAGGACGCCCCTGATCACAACCGAGCCCCAGTCCTCCGACGACCTCCGCACGGCACGCGGCCGCCTGCTGACCATCGCCGTCGCCGGCGACACCCAACTCGAGTTGGCAGCCCGGTCGGCCGAGGCGGGCGGGCTGCTCGACGGGGAGACCATCGCCGTCGTCGTCTCGGACACACCCGGCCAGTCGGAGGCTGTGTCAGCCGGCCTCCTCGAGGCGATGGACGACCTCGGCTACGAAGTAAGGGTGCACCTGGTCGGCTGTGAGGGAACGACCTCCTGTTCGCTGGGGCTCGCCGTGGCGGTAGAGCGGATGATCGACGAGGGCACGACCGTCGTGTTCCCTGTGCTCAACGCCGTCTCCCTTCCCGGGCTCCTGGCCGAGATGATCCGACAGGGGATGCCGACGCCGGTCTTCGTGCAGACCGGCCTCAACGGGCAGTCCGGCGACCTGGCTGCCGGACAGGTCCTCGCCTTCGGTGGCCCCGAGGTGGCCGCCTACTACGACGGCGCGCTCATCGTCGACGCTTCCGGTACCGGCACATGGCGGCTCCCGGACTCCGACCGTGAGGGCTTCCCCGACCCGTTCTCGCAGATGTGCAACGCCGAGTACGGCCGGGTGACCGGGCACCCTGTTGCAGATCCATCAGATGCCACCTACGCCCCGGTGGCCGACGCCTGCTCCCTGGTGCGGATCGCCGCAAGAGCGCTCCGGGACGCCGGCGTCAACCCCCGGCAGTCTGACGTGAACTGGGTGCTATACCAGCTCGACGGGGTCGACATCCCGGGCATGCTCCCGACCTCGTCGGCCCGTAGGAAAAACGACCTGCCCGATGTCGTCCGGAACCTCGGGTTCCAGTATCCGTGCCGCCTCGGAAGTGGCACAGATGCCACCGACGACCCTGGCGGGTGCATCGTGCCTGCCGGCGGATGGCAGGCGTTCCGCTGATCAGGGGCGTACCTCGTAGTAGAGGTTGGTCGGGTCGTCGACCTCGTGCTGGACGAACCTCGTGAATCCTGCACTGGCGGTCATGTCCGCCAGGGTGCCCGGATCGAGCCCCAGGGTGCCGAGGCCCAGGCCGTCGGGGGTCGACATCGCCGATGCCATGCAGCTTGCAACCGAGGTCGCGTACATCATGGCCAGCATCGGGTTGCGCAGGTTCTTGTGCCATTCGTGCGACGAGCGGATCTCCTTGACGAGCCAGGTCCCGTCGGGGGCGATGGCCCCTCGGATGGCCGCCATCGCCAGGTCGGGGCGGGGCATGTCGTGGAGGCAATCGAGGGTCATGACGAGGTCGGCGTCGCCGGTTGCCGGTAGGTCCTCACCGCCGGCCAGGTGCACGGTCACGTTGGCACGGTCGGCGAACCGTTCCCGTGCGACTGCGATCGCACGCTCGGAGATGTCGTAGCCCTCGAACTCGGAGTCGGGAAAGGCGTCGGCCAGGAGCTGCAGGGCCAGCCCCGCTCCGCACCCCACGTCGACGACCTTCGCTCCGGCGGACAGGCGGTCGACGACCCCGTCCAGGATGGGCATCACGACGGGCACCAGCAGCGTGCGGGCCATCGGCGCCAGCATCGCCTCGACGTGCATCTCGGAACCCTCCCCCTGGTCGTCGTAGGTCGGTCCGAGTCCTGAGTGGAAGGCCTCGGCAAGACGGTCGGCCATCGCCGGGTCGCGCAGGTTCCGGAACACCCCGGCGGCGAAGGTGGGGTCGCTGCTCCGGGCGAGCACGGCTGCGGCCTCCGGTTCGAGCAGGAACGTCTCGCCGTCATCCGAGGCGAGGAGTTGTGCCGCTGCCTGACCGCGCAGCCATTCACGGAGCCACCGCTCGTGCAGGCCCGTGATCGCAGCCAGGTCGCCCGATGTCACCTTTCCGGCGCCGTCGAGGGCCTCGTAGAGGCCGAGTCGGGTGCCCAGGTGGATCATCAACGACACCGTCTCGCCCTGCTTGTATCCCCAGGTGGTGAGGGTGTAGCGCCCGAGCAGGTCCGGGTCGAGTGCCTGCTGCCTGTCATCGCCCATGGATCGCTCCCCTGCCGCTGTTACCGGTCCCCGAACCTAGTCGCCGCGGCGAACCCAGATCCCGTCGGCGTCCTCCCGGCAGGGCCAGGTCCGGATGTCGCCCTTGCGGTCCCTCCGGCCGCCGATGTTCTCCTTCCAACCCTCTCCCTCGGTGGTGAATCGCCAGAAATGCGTCAGGCAGACCAGCTCGTCTCCTTCGACGGCGCCTTCGCCGGCCAGGTGGGACCACTGGTGGGGGCAGCGGGCCTCCATCACGCACGGTCGGCCGTCGGTTGTCCGCCAGACGACGAGGTCATGATCGTCGAGGGTTGCCTCCGTGGTGGTTCCGGCGGAGAGGGATGCGCCGGCGACCCGAACCCAGCCGTGGTCACCGTCCATGCCGGCCGCCACGGGCTCAGACGTCGAGGTAGCGGGTGACGGCGACTGCCGAGCCGACCATGCCGACCGCCCCTCCCAGGATCAGCAACCAGATGCTGGTGTCCCAGACGAAGCCCTCGGGAACTGCGAATCCCCGGAACAGCGGCACGGAGTCGGACTCCTGGAAGAAGGCCATGACCTCGTTGTCGACCACGAACAGGACCGGAATGGCCATCGCCGCTCCGATGAGGCCGTGGATCGTGCCCTCGAGCATGAAGGGGATGCGGATGAACCAGTTCGATGCCCCCACCAGCTTCATCACCTCGATCTCCTGCTTGCGGGCTCCGATGGCGGTGAAGACCGTGTTGAGGATCAGCAGTGCCGAGACGCCCACCAGTACCACCGCCGCTATGAGGAGCGCCTGGCTGACGCGTGTCGAGAAGTCGTCGATCTGGCGGATGGCCTCTGTTGCCGTGGCGACCTCGCGGACGCCCGGTTGTGCTGCGAACTGGTTTGCCAACTCGTTCACGTTGGCAGCCGAGCGGTCGGTCGGCACGATCCGGTAGGAGGGCGGCATGACGTCGGGGGTGACGCTTTCCACCAACTCCGGCTTGTCGGCGAACAGGGTTTCGAACTCGTCGTAGGCCGCCGCCTTGTCGATGTAGTTGTAGCCCTCGATCGATGGGCTGGAGTCGAGGACGTGGCGGATGGCGGCGTTCTGGTCTGCGTTGGCGTCGGGGTTCATGAACACGATGAACTCGACGCCCTCCTGGAACTGGGCTGTGGCCCGCTCGGCCCCCTCGCGGATCATCATCGATGCGCCCACCAGGGCGAGCGACACGGCGACCGTGAGGATGGCGGCCATCGTGAGGCTGAGGTTGCGCCAGATGCTGAGGACGGTTTCGCGCAGGTAGTACCAGAGCCGGTACATGTCAGCGCCTCCGACGGCCGGGCGGGCGGCTCACTCGTAGACCCCCCGCGACTCGTCGCGGACCACGACGCCGCGGTCCAACTCGATCACCCGTCGCCGCATCGTGTCGACGATGCCCCGGTCGTGGGTCGCCATGACGACCGTGGTGCCCGAGCGGTTGATCCGGTCGAGGAGGCGCATGATGCCGACCGAGGTGGCGGGGTCGAGGTTGCCGGTGGGCTCGTCCGCCAACAGGATCAGGGGCCGGTTCACGAACGCCCTGGCGATGGACACCCGCTGCTGTTCACCACCCGAGAGTTCGCCGGGGAAGCGTTCGGCCTTGGGCGTCAACCCGACCAGTTCGAGGATGAACGGCACCTGCTTGCGGACCACGCTCCGGGGGCGGCCGATCACCTCGAGCCCGAAGGCGACGTTTTCGTAGACGGTCTTCCTCGAAA
This sequence comes from Actinomycetota bacterium, assembly GCA_014381945.1. Classification (GTDB taxonomy): domain Bacteria; phylum Actinomycetota; class Acidimicrobiia; order Acidimicrobiales; family MedAcidi-G1; genus S20-B6. The sequence goes on along the minus strand of JACNKQ010000062.1, from coordinate 20,273 downwards.
GCAGCTTGTAGTCCTGGAAGACGTATCCGATCTCGCGGCGCAGGTACGGCACCTTCCATGAACGCAGGGCACCTATGTCCTTGCCGGCCACCATCAGCTGTCCGGCGTCGGCCACCTCCTCCCGGTTGAGGAGGCGCAGGAATGTGGACTTGCCGGACCCGGATGGGCCCACGAGGAAGACGAACTCGCCGCGTTGGATCTCGACCGAAACCTCGCGCAGCGCGGTGACATCGCCCTTATAGACCTTCGAGACACCTTCGAGGCGGATCATCGAAGCGCCCCCCGGCACGTGGTCGGTGGAAGGCTCCTGCGGGTCAACGGCTGCACGGCGGGCACGGTACCAGAGCGCCTGTCGCTGATCGTGGCGCCTCGGGGATCAGGTCGCAAGGCCCCGTTACGCCCCGGCTCGTGCCCAGCGGAGGTAGGCCTCCATGAACCCGTCGAGGTCGCCGTCGAGGACCCGTTCGACATCGCCGACCTCGTGGGAGGTCCTGAGGTCCTTGACCATCTGATATGGCTGGAGCACGTAGGAGCGGATCTGGCTGCCGAAGTCGACGCCCCGCTGTTCGCCGCTGAGGGCGTTCAGTTCGTCCTGGCGCTTCTGGCGCTCGAGGTCGAGCAGTTTGGCTGCCAGCATCTGCATGGCCCGCTCCTTGTTCTGGTGTTGGCTGCGTTCGTTCTGGCAGGAGGTGACGAGGCCGGTCGGAATGTGGGTGATGCGCACCGCAGAGTCGGTCACGTTGACGTGCTGGCCACCGGCACCCGACGAGCGGTAGGTGTCTATGCGGAGGTCGCCCTCGTCGATTTCGACCTCGTTGCCCACGTCTTCGACGAACGGGACGACATGCAGGGATGCGAAAGCCGTCTGGCGCTTGGATTCCTTGTTGAAAGGCGAGATCCGCACCAGCCGGTGTACTCCACGCTCCCCCTGCAGGAGCCCGTAGGCGTAACGGCCCCGCACGATGAACTCGGCCGAGCTGATGCCTGCCTCGGTTCCTTCGGATGTGGCCACCGGTATGAGCGAGAAGCCACGCTTTTCCGCCCATCGGGCATACATGCGCAGCATCATCTCGGCCCAGTCCTGGGCGTCGGTTCCGCCGGCACCGGACTGGACGTGGCAGACGGCATCGCCTGCGTCGTATTCGCCGGAAAACAGCGACCTCAGTTCCAGGGCGTCCATGTCTACCTCGAGGCCGACGAGGGCCTCCTCGATCTCTGCCTCGAAGCTGTCGTCCTGTTCTTCGAGGGCCAACTCGCCGAGGGTCGATGCGTCCTCGAGGCGGCCCGTCAGGGAGGCGTGCAGGTCGAGGTCCTCGACGACACCGGCGAGTTCCTGTTGGACGCGTCGGCCACGGTCCTGGTCGGACCAGAGGTCGGGGTCGGCCATTTCGAGTTCGAGGGCCGACCTGCGCTCACCCAGTTCGTCGGTGCGCAGGTAGCCGGCGGCCTCTTCCAGGCGGCGGAGGAGTGCGTCCAGTCTCGGGGAGAAGTCCTGCATGTCGGGGTGCGATCGCTCAGCGGCCGTGGCAGTGCTTGAACTTACGACCCGAGTCGCAGGGACATGGGGCATTTCGGGGCGTCGCGTCCCATTCGGTGTTTACCTTCTGTGTCGGTCCGGGGGGTGCCTCGGTGACGGGGGCAGGTGCGCCGGCAGCGGCAGCGACCGCCGCCGCTCCGCCGACCGGTCCTTCGGGGCCGCTGGTCTGGACATCGTCCGGCATGCCGCCCTCTTCGTCGGCGACGGTGACCTGGATGCGCATCACGTAGCGGAGGAAGTCGGCGCCGATCAGGTCGGTGAGCTGTCCGAACAGGTCGAAGCCTTCCCGCTGCCACTCGGTGGTCGGGTCGCGTTGGCCCATGGCGCGAAGGTGGATTCCCTCTCGGAGGTGGTCCATCTCGTAGAGGTGCTCGCGCCACCGCTGGTCGATTATGCGGATCATGACCTGGCGTTCGACCTCGCGCATCGTGTCGACGCCGAGTTCCGCCTCCCGTCCCGCGAAGCAGGCTGTGGCGTCGCCGACGAGGCGCTCGGCGAGGCCGTCCGGGTCCGGGATGCTCCGCAGGTCGTCGGCGTCGACCGTGAGCGGCCAGAAGCCGTCCATCTCGGAGTGGAGGCCGTCGATGTCCCATTCCTCGGGGTGTTCGGAGTCGCAGAACGTGTCGAGCCCTGCATCAACCACCCGGGACGCCACCTCGAGGACCTCGTCGCGCATGGCGGCACCGTTGAGGACGCGGTCCCTGAGTCGGTAGATGACCCTCCGCTGTTCGTTCATGACCTCGTCGTACTTGAGGACGTTCTTGCGGACCTCGGCGTTTTTCTGCTCGACGGTGGTCTGGGCCCTTTCGATGGCCTTGCTCACCATCTTCGACTCGATCGGGACGTCCTCGGGGAGGGCCTTGTCCATCACGCCGCGCATGGCACCCGAAGCGAAGAGGCGCATCAGGTCGTCGTCCAGCGAGAGGTAGAAGCGGCTCTTGCCGGGGTCTCCCTGGCGGCCGCCGCGCCCACGCAGCTGGTTGTCGATCCGTCGGCTCTCGTGCCGTTCGGTGCCCAGCACGTAGAGGCCGCCGCTCCGGCGGACCTCGTCGCCGCGTTGTTCGCAGTCCGTGGTGAAGCGCGTCAGCAGCGAGGCCGCCTTTGCCTGCCCCTCGGGGCTGTCCGGGTCGAGGCCGGCGGCGCGGGTCTCGCGGTCGGCCATGTTCTCGGGGTTGCCGCCGAGCAGGATGTCGACACCGCGGCCGGCCATGTTGGTGGCAACGGTGACCGCACCGGGGCGTCCGGCCTGGGCGATGATCTCAGCCTCGCGGAAGTGCTGCTTGGCGTTGAGGACCTCGTGGTCGATTCCCCGCTTCTCGAGCTCGCGTGACAGCTGTTCGGACTTCTCGACCGAGATCGTGCCGACGAGGACAGGCTGGCCGATCTCGTTGCTTGCGAGGATGTCATCGACCACGGCGTCGAACTTGCCCTCTTCGGTCTTGTAGATCAGGTCGCTGGCGTCGTCGCGGATGAGTGGGCGGTTGGTGGGGATCGACACCACCTGGAGGTTGTAGATGCCGGCCAGTTCGGCGGCCTCGGTCTCGGCGGTGCCGGTCATGCCGGCCAGCTTGTCGTAGAGGCGGAAGTAGTTCTGGAGCGTGATGGTGGCGAGCGTCTGGTTCTCCTCCTTGATCGCCACGCCTTCCTTGGCCTCGACCGCCTGGTGGATGCCGTCGGACCAGCGACGTCCCTCGAGTACGCGGCCGGTGAACTCATCGACGATGCGTACCTCGCCGTTGGAGATGATGTAGTCCTTGTCCCGCAGGTAGAGCTCCTTTGCCTTGAGTGCCGACTGAAGTTGGTGGACGAGGTTCGAGGAGACCTGGTCGTAGAGGTTCTCGACGCCGAGTGCCTGTTCGACGGCATGGACGCCCTCCTCGGTGGGGGCGACGATGCGCTTCTCCTCGTCGAAGTCGTAGTGGACGTCGCGTTGCAGGCCGCGGGCAACGGCGGCGAAGCGCTGGTACAGCGCCACGGCGTCGCTGAGGCGTCCGCTGATGATGAGCGGGGTGCGGGCCTCGTCGATCAGGATGGAGTCGACCTCGTCGACGATGCAGTAGGCGTGTCCGCGTTGCACCTTGAGTTCAAGCGACATGGCCATGTTGTCGCGCAGGTAGTCGAAGCCCAGTTCGTTGTTGGTGCCGTAGGTGATGTCGGCGGCGTAGGCGATGCGCTTGGCCTCGGCGTCCCGTTCTCCGGGGACCACCAGGCCGACCTCGAGGCCCAGCCAGCGGTGGATCTGCCCCATCCACTCGGAGTCCCTGGTGGCCAGGTAGTCGTTGACGGTGCACAGGTGTACGCCCCTGCCCGTGAGTCCGTTGAGGTAGGCCGGAAGGGTCGAGACGAGGGTCTTGCCCTCGCCGGTGCGCATCTCGGCCACCCATCCGAGGTGGAGGGCTACACCACCCATGAGCTGGACGTCGTAGTGCCGTTGTCCGATGACCCGGACCGCCGCCTCGCGCACGACGGCGAAGGCCTCGGCCAGGAGGTCGTCGATGTCCTCGCCGTTTTCGAGCCGCTGCCGGAACTCGTCCGTCTTGACCCGGAGGGCATCGTCGGAGAGCGCCGCCGTCTCGGGCTCGATGGCGTTGATGTCGGGGACGATGGCCTCGAGGGCCTTGATCTTCCTACCCTCGCCGCTGCGCAGGATTCGTGAGAATGCACCCATGTCGACGCCGAGGCTACCGGCGGTGCGATTGGGCTCAATCGGTCCGTTGTTGCCCCGTCCTACCCGGGGGGCTTCAGTCGGCGTCCGGTTGGAAGAGGAGTCCGAGTTCGTCGAGACGCGGGATCGTCTCCTCGACGCCGGAGCCCAGGATGGCGGCAAGGGCCTGGAGGTCGTCGCGCCGGATGGTGAGGACCCGACCGTTGAAGTCCTGCCGCTTGACCTGGATGATCGACATGTAGCGGGTGACCATCTCGGCTTCCGGGCCTTCGGCCTCGCGGAGCTTCACGAGGTCGATGACGACCTTCCGGGCGGCGGCCCCGTCGCTCGCGACTCCGGGATCGTCGTCGCCGACAGGTAGGAGTTGGTCGACCGGGACGTCGTAGAAGCGGGCCATCCGCTGGAGCCGGGGGACCGAGATGGACCTTTCGCCGCGTTCGTAGGCGCCGAGGACCGACGCCTTGAACTCGGCATCGGAGCGGGCCTCGACATCCTGGAGGGAGAGCCGCTTCTGGCGGCGGATCTGGCGGATCCGCTCCCCTACCTGGCGGCGGTACCGGCGGTCTTCGTCATCGGTCATGTGTTCGGGGTTCCCCTCGTGCTTGCGCATAAGCCTGCGCGTCCGCCACCCGGCGTGGTAGCCGAGCGTAGCGAGTGGCCGCGCTGCGTGGCAACTGGACGGCTGCTGTCTCCGTTAGGCCAGAATTGTGTGCGCTCAGAGCGGTGGTGCCACCCGTCTGTCACGGAGCGCGGTCAGCAGTGTTCCGGCTGCGATGGCGGCCGTTTCGGCCCGGAGCACTGTCGGCCCGAGGTCGACCATGTCGTGGCCCTCCACCTCTGTAGGTGTCCATCCGCCTTCGGGACCCACCAGGATGGTTCTGTCGCCGGCATGCAGGCGCCGCCCTCCGGCCTGTGCCAGGGCGGTTCCCGGCCGGTTCGCCACCTCGCATGTTTCGGTGATGCGTTCGATGACCGGTAGCCGGACCCGGCGGGACTGCATGGCGGCCTCGCGTGCGATTCGCAGGAACCGATCGTGTTGGGCTGTGCGCTTGTCGGCATCCCAGCGCACGATCGAGCGTTCTGCGAGGAGCGGCAGGATGCGGTCCACGCCCAACTCGGTCAGCTTCTGGAGGATCAACTCCGGGCGCTGACCCTTGAGCATCGAGAACCCGACGGTGACCTCTTCGGGGGGTTGCGCCACCTCCACGATCCCGCCGACGGTTTCGAGGTGGTCGCCGAACCTGCACTCCCGCCAGCGACCGTCTCCGTCGCCTACGGTCAGGGGGTCGCCGTTGCGGAGGCGCAGTGACCGCTCGAGGTGATGGCGGTCATCCGGCCCGACCTCCGGGGAGTGGAGGTCCGCCACGAAGACGTGTGGGCCGGCGGTGCCGTCAGGTCCGGAGTGCGCCACGGGGCCTTCAGTTGAATGCCTGGCGGATCCGGGAGAGGAGGCCTTCTGCGGGCTCGGCAACGGCCTCTCCACGGGCTTCGGCGAGGCGGCGCAGCAGATCCTCCTCCTCGGCGTCGAGGTCGGTGGGCGTGTCGACTGTGACCTCGATGAGCAGGTCGCCCCGTCCGCGGCCGTTCAGGTGGGGCGCTCCCCTGCTGCGGATTCGGAAGATCGCGCCTGTCTGCGTGCCGGCCGGGACCTCCATGGCCTCGGGTCCGTCGAGGGTCTCGTAGTCGAGGTGCACGCCGAGTGCAGCCTGGGTGGCCGGGATGTGGAGGCGGTGTAGGAGGTCGTCGCCGTGCCGTTCGAAGACCGCATGGTCGGCGACCCGGAGTCGGATGTTGAGGTCGCCGGCCGGGCCGCCACGGGGGCCGACTGCGCCGTGTCCGGCCATCCGCAGCCTGCGGCTCTCGTCGACGCCGGCCGGCACCGTGACCGCATGGGTGGCGCTTTCGATCCTGCGTCCGGCTCCGTCGCACTTCGCACAGGGGTGCTCGATGGATTCACCGCTGCCGCCGCACGTCTGGCAGACGGTGGTGGTGAGCATCTGGCCGAGCACGGACTGGCGGACCCTTCTGACCTGGCCGCTGCCCTCGCAGGTGGCGCACCGTTCGGCGTAGGTGCCGGTGCTCGCTCCGCTCGCCTCGCATGCTGTGCAGGCGACGGCCGTGCGCACGGTGACCTCGGCTTCGCAGCCGAACACGGCCTCCTCGAAGCTCAGGTCGAGCACGGTCTCGAGGTCTTCTCCCGGGAGCGGACCCCGGGGCCTTCCTCCTGAACCACTCCCTCCGAAGCCACTTCCTCCGAAGAAGCTCTCGAAGAGGTCGCCGAGGCCTCCGAACGGGTCGGCCGATCCTCCCGTGGCGCCGGCGTCGTGGCCGAAGCGGTCGTAGCGGGCGCGGCGTTGGGGGTCGGACAACGCCTCGTAGGCGGCTGTGGCCTCCTTGAAGCGTGCCTCGGCGCCGGGGTCGCCCGGGTTGGCGTCGGGGTGCTGCTCGCGGGCGAGGCGCCTATAGGCCTTCTTGATCTGCTCGGCTGAGGTGTCGCGGCCGATGCCGAGAACCTCGTAGTGGTCGCGGGGCACGTTCAACCCGTGGTGAGACGGTCGCCCAGTCGGCGGCTCACCACTGCGACCGTGGCCAGCGCCTGCGGGTAGTTCATCCGGGTCGGACCGAGCACGGCGATCGAGCCTGCCTGGTCTCCGTCGATCTCGTAGGGGGCGACCACCAGCGAGCACTCGTTGAGGGGCTCGACCCGGGTTTCGGTGCCGATCACGACGCTCAGGCCGCGGTCGAGGACGTCGCGGAGCAGGCCGACGACCAGGTACTGGTGTTCGAGGACGTCCAGCACCTGCTGGACGAGGCCGACGTCGTGGAAGACGTCGGCTACCCGTGAGGCACCTCCGACGAACGCATCCTCCAGGTCTGCCGCCCGGTCGGACAACAGGGCCAGGGCGGCGCCCAGCACATGGTCGACTGCCGGATCGCCGGTCACCGGGGGCTCGGGACATTCGCTCATGTGCCGACCGATCATCGCTCCCGAGAGGTGGGCCGTGGCGATGGCGAGAGTGGATTCGTGGACCTCTTCGGCGAACTCGAGTGCCAGCTTCTCGACGGAGCCGTTGGCCATCACGATCACGAGCAGGGCCAGGTGGGGTCCGAGGCCGACCAGTTGAAGCGAGCGGATCTCCTGGTGGTCGCGATCAGGTGCCAGGACGACAGCCGGGCTGCCTGTCAGGTCCGAGAGCAGGGTGCTGGTGTCGCGCAGCATGTGTTCGAGCTCGCTGTGGGAACGGGCGAAGAAGGCGCTGACCTGCTCACGGTCGGCCGTCTCGAGCCGACCCGGTCCGGGCAGGCCGTCCACGAAGAAGCGATAGGCCTTTTCAGTTGGGATGCGCCCCGCCGAGGTGTGCGGCTGGACGAGGAAGCCCTCTTCTTCCAGGCGGACCAGTTCGTTGCGGATGGTCGCCGTCGAGACGTCGATTCCGGATCGTTCGGCGACGCGTCCGGACCCGACCGGATCGGCGCTTTCGATGTATTCCTGGACGACGGCACGCAGGATGGCGGCCTTACGGTCCTCGAGCATGGCCAGATGCTAGCGGCCGAGGGGTTTCTAGTCCTCGAGTCGCAGGGCGGAGACGAACGCCTCCTGGGGGACCTCGACGCGGCCGATGGACTTCATCTTGCGCTTGCCCTCCTTCTGCTTCTCGAGGAGCTTGCGCTTGCGGGTGATGTCGCCGCCGTAGAGCTTGGCGGTCACGTCCTTGCGGTAGGCCCGGACGGTCTGGCGGGCGATGACCCGTCCCCCTATGGCTGCCTGGATGGGCACCTCGAACTGTTGGCGTGGGATGAGTTCCTTGAGCTTGGCGGTCATCTTGCGCCCGTAGGCGTCGGCTGCGTCCTGGTGGACGATCATGCTGAAGGCGTCGACGGGCTCGCCCTGAAGCAGGATGTCGACCCGTACCAGCTTGGAGACCTGCACGCCGACCGGCTCGTAGTCGAGGCTGGCGTAGCCCTGTGTCCGGCTCTTGAGGTGGTCGAAGAAGTCGATGACCACCTCGGCCAGAGGCAGGCGGTAGGTCAGTTCGACCCGTTCGGGCGACAGGTAGGTCATGTCGACGTGTTCGCCGCGACGCTCCTGGCAGAGTTCCATGATCGCGCCGGTGTAGGTGGTGGGCGTGATGATCTTGGCCAGCAGCCAGGGCTCCTCGATGCTGGCGATCTCGCCGGCGGGCGGCAGGTCGCACGGGTTGTCGATGTCGACGGACTCGCCGTTGGTGCGGTTCACCCGGTACTCGACCGACGGCGCCGTGGTGATGAGGCTGAGGCCGAACTCCCGCTCGAGGCGCTCGCGCACGATCTCCATGTGGAGGAGGCCGAGGAAGCCGCACCGGAAGCCGAAGCCGAGGGCTCCCGAGGTCTCCGGCAGGTAGGTGAAGCTGGAGTCGTTGAGACGCAGCTTCTCGAGCGCTTCACGCAGGTCGGAGAACTGGTCCCCCTCGATCGGGTAGAGGCCGGAAAAGACCATGGGCTGCGGCTCGCGGTAGCCCTCGAGCGGCTCGTCGGCACGGTGCCGTGCGATGGTGACCGTCTCACCGGCCCGGGCCTCTCCCACGTCCTTGATGCCTGCGAGGAGGTAGCCGACCTCTCCGGGGCCGAGGGAGTCGACCGGTGTCATGTCGGGCGACCGCACGCCGATCTCATCGACCTCGTGGTTGACGCCCGCCTGCATGAAGCGGAGGGTGTCCGTGCTCCGGATTGTCCCGTCGACGACGCGGATCGACGAGACCACGCCGCGGTACTGGTCGAAGGTGCTGTCGAAGACGAGCGCCCGGAGTGGTGCGTCGGGGTCGCCGGTCGGGGGTGGCGTCTGGGCGACCACGGCATCGAGGAGCTCGGCGACCCCGCCGCCGGTCTTGGCGCTGATCAGGAGGATGTCCTCGGCGGGGATACCCAGGACCCGCTCGATCTCCTCGGCGTAGCGTTCGGGTTCGGCGGCTGGAAGGTCGATCTTGTTGAGTGCGGCGACGATCTCCAGGTCGTGTTCGAGGGCCAGGTAGCAGTTGGCGAGGGTCTGGGCTTCGATTCCCTGTGCTGCGTCTACGACGAGAATCACGCTCTCGCAGGCGGCCAGGGACCGGCTCACCTCGTAGTTGAAGTCCACGTGGCCCGGCGTGTCGATGAGGTTGACCACGGCGTCACGCCATTCGAGTCGGACGCTCTGGAGCTTGATGGTGATGCCCCGCTCGCGTTCGAGGTCCATCGAGTCGAGGTACTGGGCCCGCATCTGCCGGGGATCGACGGCTCCGCAGAGTTCGAGCATGCGGTCAGCCAGCGTGGACTTGCCGTGGTCCACGTGGGCGATGATCGCGGTGTTGCGCAGTCGTGACTGGTCCATTGTCGGCTGACGGTACCGGCAGCGGCGAGGTCGGGCACGTGACCCCTGTCCTGTCGGGTCTGCCGTGTTGCCGGTGCTCCCCGCTAGCCTTGGCGCTCCTCGATGGTCGGCCCTGTGGGCGAATCCCGACGGCCGTCTCCCCCGAACCAAGGAACTGCGCCCCCGTGGCCAACATCAAAAGTCAGATCAAGCGGAACCTCCAGAACGAGAAGCGCCGGCTGCGCAACCGCACCGTGCGCGCAGAGTTGCGCACCCGCACCAAGGCCGCCGTTGCCGCCGCCGAGTCCGGAGAGGGTGGCGCCGAGGAGCTCGTTGCCGCCATGCACCGCATCGACACGGCTGCCGCCAAGGGCGTCATCCACAGCAACGCCGCTGCCCGCCAGAAGTCCCGCCTCCAGAGGCGCATCAACTCCCTCAACGCCTGACCCGGGGCGTTTCGCCGCCGGGTTCGCCGCCGGGTTCAAGTCCGGTCAGCGGCGGTTCATGCTCGCCAACCTGGCGACCAGCACCTCGGCGACCAGTTCGGATGGCCACGCTGTCCGGCCCTTGAGGTCCAGGTCGGCGTCCGACAACAGCTTTATGGAACGGCCGATCCGCTCGCTTCCCATGCGGCGGCTGACGGTGAGTGCCTTCTTGGCCGAAAATCCCTTAATGCCCAGCACGTCGGTTACGCCCTGCTCGTCGGCGATGCCGGCACCGTCGAGGCGGAGCAGTCGGCCGTAGTGCCCGTGGAGGGTGGCGAGAATCCCCAGCGGATGCCGACCCCCTGCGTGAAGCATCCGGTGCAGCCGATCGATGGACTTGCCCACGTCGCCGGCGTCTATGGCGTCCGTGAGCTCCCACTGTGGCACCTGTCCGGAGTCGCCGAGGTAGGGGGCCACGTCGCCGGCTCCGACCCGGGTGCCGGGTCCGAACACCGCCGTCAGCGTCTCGAGGAGGCCGACGACCCGGGTGCGGTCCTCGCCCATCCGCTCGGCGATCAGTGCCCTGGCCTTGCCGTCGAGGCTGACCGCGGCAGCATCCAGGCGGGACCTGAGCCAGGTGTCGGCATCCCGTCCGCGGCCGACGGAACACGCTTGCACCCGTCCCCCGGCGGCCACAACGGCTTCCTTGAGAGACTTCGGGACCTGGTTCAGCTTCTGCTGCTTCGGGTCTACGCCCCGCTCCCAGACCAGTACCAGGCGGGTGTCGGTGAGGCCCTCCTCGAGCAGTGCCACCAGCGGTGCCACGTCGTCTTTGGTCCCGAACCTCCCGAGGTGGCGGCCGACGACGACCCGCCGGCTGGTGAGGAACGCCGGGGTCCGGGCTGCGTCGAGCAGGCGGGACGTGGAGAAGTCGTTCCCGTCCTGCTCGAGGCGGTAGTGGGACTCGCCGAGCTCCTCGAGGGCCAGAGACCGGTCCTCGTCCCCGAGGGCCGCTTCGACCGCTGCCCTGACGGCTTCGCCGACGAGCACCTCTTCGTCGCCGGTGATCAGGACGACCGGCGTGGTCATCCGACCGGCTCCATGGCGGCACGTTCGTCCCCGGCCAGCACCGCGGCCATGAGGTCGGCGACCCGTCGGGCACCCCGGACGTCGTGCACCCTCAGGATCCGGCAGCCGGCTCCGATGCCGAGTGCGTGTGCCGCCCAGGTCGACTCGGTCCGGTCGTCGACCTCGGTGCCGACGAGGGCGCCCAGGAAGCCCTTGTTGGATGCGGAGAGCAGGACCGGGTAGCCGAGGGAAGCCAGGTCGTCGGTGTTGCGGAGCAGTTCGGCGGACATCGAGGGCGTCTTCCCGAGGTCGAGGCCGGCGTCGAGCATGATGCGTCGGCTGGGGATCCCGGCGGTCTCCGCCCGGCGGCCGCGTTCGGCAAGGAAGCCCCGGACGTCGCCACAGAGGTCGTCGTAGCGGGGGTTCGGGTCGGCGATGCGGGGCCCGATGCGGACATGGGTGGCTACGACCGAGGCCCCGTGTCGTGCGCAGGCCGGCAGGAAGGTGGGGTCGGCGAATCCGCTGATGTCGTTGCCGATGCAGGCGCCGGCCGACAGCGCAGCCTCGACCACCGATCCGCGGAAGGTGTCGACCGAGATGGGCAGGTCGAAGCGCCTGCGCAGTGCGTCTACCGCCGGCACGACGCGGTCCATCTCCTCGGCGGCGGTGACCTCGGGCCCGGGGGCTGCCCTGACCCCGCCGATGTCGAGGATGTCGGCCCCGTCGGCGACGTGCTGTTCGGCAAGGCGCAGGAAGTCGTCGAAGTCCCAGTGGCGGCCCTGGTCGAAGAAGGAGTCGGTGGTGCGGTTGAGGATCGCCATCACGACGGAGCGGTGCGTGATGTCGACGACGTGCTCGGGGCCCAACTCCAGGATCACGTCGGCGACGGTACACGGCATCGGTGGTGGAGGCCCGACCACTCCGGTGCTCATGGCTCCGGCCGTCGTCGGACCCTGATGTGGCCGCCGAGGAGGTCGACCTGCCACCCATCGCCTCCCGTCCGGATCACGGTGCCCGGGGGCGGTGTCGTGGCGCCTACCGAGCCGGGAGGGCCCCAGATGTCTGCCTCAGGAAAGCGTTCGCCCAGGGCGGAGGCCACCTCCGGTGGAACGACTGCACGGAACACCAACAGCGACGGCGCCCGCACCCCGGTTCGGCGCAGGTCTGAGAGGAGGCGTTCGGCGGAGCGGAACTCGTCGACCACGATCACGGATCCGGCGGCGTCGAGGACCCGCAACCCACCCGCGGCCCCCCTACCCGGCGACGACGTCCAGGCGGACAGGGCGCTGGCCAGCAGCACGGCTCCCAGCATCAGCAGGGCCAGGTGTCCTGTCCGCCGGGCTGACCGCCTTGCGCAGATGGCGGCCCATGCGACGAGCATCGAGGTGCCCAGGGCGAGCGGTCCGCCGAGCAGCCCGATCGGGTGCCGGCCCGCCCAGGCGGCCATCCCGCCTATCCATCCGAGGCCGAGCCCGGAGGGTACGTGGAGCAGGCCGTCGAGGGGAGATCCGACGATGCCGGCGAGCAGTCCCCCGGTTAGTCCCCAGACCATGAGGGGCCCTGCAACGGGGGCGGCCAGCAGGTTGGCCGGCAGCGCCGCAACCGGCACCGGGCCGAAGAGCAGCAGCAGGAGCGGTGCCACTGCCGATTGTGCTGCGAGGGTCACCGCAGCCGCCTCCCGGACCGGGCGTGGTCCGGGTAGGAGGTCTGCCAACGCTGCCGAGCCGAGCAGTATCCCTGCACATGCGACCACCGACAGTTGGAATGCCGCCCGGTGTACCAGGAGCGGGTCGACCAGAACGAGGGCGGCGACCGTGAGGCAGAGCAGCCGCAGCCCGTCCGCCTCGCGTCCCCTGGCGGCGATCGCGGCGCTCCCTCCGGCCATCACGGTGGCTCGCAGGACCGATGGCTCGAAGCGTGTGACCAGGGCGAAGAAGGCCAGGAGCAGCAACGTTGCCGGGAGGCGGGTACGGAAGCGGAGGCGTCGGAGCAGCGGGCCGGCTGCAGCCACGACGAGTGCCACGTTCTGGCCCGAGACGGCGAGGAGGTGTCCCAGGCCGGCGGCCCGGAAGTCGTCGGCGGTCCGGTCGCCCTGGGAGCGGTCGTCGCCCAGGACCAGGCCGGTCAGCAGCGACGCCTGCTCGGGGGGCAGCGGCGCCGTGCCGCCGACGAGGGTTCTGCGCAGGGCGTTCGCCAGCCGGTGGAGCGGGCCTGCGGGGAGTGTCGCTCCGACGTTTGCGACCTCGAGGGTCCCCTCCACGTGGCGGATGCGCTGCCAGCGCCAGGGGTCGCCGTCCAGGTCCCCGGTCAGCATGATCCCCTCCCCTGTCAGGAGGTCGCCGACCCCGGTGGCCGCTGTCGTCGGTGGGAACTCGGCGTCGTAGCGGTGTCCGTCGAGGCGGACCTCGGCACGCCAGCCTCCGCCCGGCATCGGGCGGGGGTCGCTGACCAGGCGTACGACGCCGGAGACGGTCCCCTGGCGTGCGTCGGCGGTGCCCTGCCATGCCCGGTCGGCGAGCGCAGAGGTGACCAGCCCGAGTCCGAGGGCCGCCAGCAGGATCGTTCGCCCGCCGAGCAGGTGCCATGCGGTCGCTGCGATGGCGGCCGTCAGGAGTATCGGGGGGCCGGTTGGGTAAGCCAGGAATGCGCCCGTGAGGGCTCCTGCGAGCAGGACGGGCGCCGTCATCCCGTGGGTGCGATCCGGACCTGGTCCCGTAGGCCTGCGAGCTTTGCGGGGCCGATTCCGGAGACTGCGAGGAGGTCGTCGACCACCCCGAACGGGCCGAAGCGGTCGCGGTGGTCGAGGATGGCCGCTGCCAGGGACGGTCCGACGCCGGTCAGGTCCTCGAGTTGGGCGGCTGTGGCCCGGTTCAGGTCTACGGGGCCGGTGCCGGCCGCCTGCGCTGGAAGCGGGTCGTGGGGTTGGGCGACGGATGGCACCCAGACCCGGATGCCGTCGAGGAGGGGTTCGGCGAGGTTGAGCCGGTCGAGGTCGGCTTCGTCGAGCGGCCCTCCGGCGGCTTCGAGCAGGTCGGCCACCCTGTCGCCGGCCGGGCGGTGGTAGAGGCCGGGGTGGAGCACGGCGCCGGCGACGTGGACCACGACCTCTGCGGGCATCGTGGTGCTGCTGGGCGGGATCGTGACGAACGGCAGGTGGGTGGGGAGGTCGTCGGCCGGACGGGGCCAGGCCACGAAGCCGAGGACGGCCACGAGCATGAGTGCCGATGCGGTGATGACCGCCCGTCGGGTGTCCAGGGGGTGTTCGAAGAAAAAGTCCGAGATCCGGCGGCGCAGGGGGCCACCCTCGGCAGGCGGGACGAAGGGCACGGTGCACCTCCCGGGTGGTGCCGGCACGGGGCCGGAGACAGGCAGGCGGGGAAGCCGTTTCCGGGCGGCCCAGGGCCGCCGATCCGGGGGGGTGCGCTCAGTACAGGGCGGAGGTGAGCCGCCGTCGCCATTCGGCGGTGCGGGGGTCGTCGGGGCCGAGGATGTCGAGCAGGTCGATGTAGGCCTGTCGGTCGTCGTCGTCGGACTTCACCGAGGCCAGCAGTTCGCCCAGGCGGCCTTCGATGTCGTCGACGGGTTCGGTGCGGGCCAGGGCCGTCAGGTGGCGGGTCTGCGGGGTCTCCGGTACGGCGGCGAGCAGGGCAAGCGCCTCGTCGCGTTCGCCTGGCCCGTCGCGTTGGATCAGGATCGCTGCGAGTGCGACGGATGCCTCGGGATGGTCGGGTTCGGCTTCGAGCACCGCCCGCAGGGAGGCCTCGTCGCCGGCCGCCAGGAGGCGCTCGAGTTCCGAGGGTTCCTGTGCCGGCAGGAGGCGGTTGACGAAGTCGCGCACGAAGGCCTCGCCCTGCGCCCCCATGAACGAGTCTGCGGGCTTGCCGTCGACGATGGCGTGTACGGCGGGGATCGACTGTGCCTGGAAGGCCTGGGCGACCCCGGGGTTTTCGTCGACGTTCACCTTGGCGAGGACGACGCTGCCTCCGGTCTCGCCGATGACCTTTTCGAGGATGGGGCCCAGCTGCTTGCAGGGTCCGCACCAGGGTGCCCAGAGGTCGACGACGACGGGCATCTGCGCCGAGCGGTCGACGACCTCGACCTGGAAGGTGGCATCGGTGACGTCCATGGGCGGGTCTGTGGTCTCCTGGGGCGATGGGTGGGCGCGTTCGCTTTCCCGTTCAGGGTAGGGAGCCACTCTGACGCCTCCACTACCGTTGTCAGCCATGAGCGGTGGACCGACGGTGCAGGGCGTGGACCCGGTGAGCCTGCAGCGCTGGTTCGAGGAACGCCTGGACATCACAGGCGACCTCACCTTCGAACACATAGAGGGTGGCCGCTCGAACCTCACGTTCGCCGTGTCGGACGAGGCCGGTGGGCGCTGGGTGCTGCGTCGTCCCCCGCTGGGCCAGGTGCTCGCCACGGCCCACGACATGGCGAGGGAGCACCGGATCATCAGCGCCCTCGCCGGCACCGGTGTTCCGGTTCCGGGGATCATCGGCCTGTGCGAGGACGAGGTGGTCAACGGGGCGCCCTTCTATGCCATGGAGTTCGTCGAGGGCATGGTCGTCCGCACCTATGAGGACGCCTCGGCGCTCGAGCCGGCCCTGTTGGGCCGCATGGGGGCATCGCTGGTCGAGGTGCTTGCGCGATTGCACGACCTCGACGTAGATGCTGTGGGCCTGGGCGACTTCGCCCGCCGCGACGGCTACATACAGCGCCAACTCAAGCGGTGGCGCCTGCAGTTCGAGCAGTCGTCCACCCGGGACATCCCCCGGGTGCTGGAGGTCCACGATCGGCTCGCCGCCCGTGTTCCCGAGCAGCAGGGCGTCGGCATCGTGCACGGTGACTACCGGCTCGACAACTGCATGATGCGGCCCGACGGGGGCGTGGCGGCCGTACTCGACTGGGAGCTCTGCACGCTGGGCGATGTGCTGGCGGATCTGGCCGCCATGATCGCATATGCCGATCAGAGGGCCGCGGGCGATGTGCTCCTCAATGCCTCGGCGCAGGGCTACCCGTCTCCGGACGAGGTGCGCGACCTGTATGCGTCGCACAGCGGGCGCGACCTCGAACACCTCGACTTCTACCTGGCGTTCGCCCACTGGCGCACCGCCTGCATCGTCGAGGGTGTGTTTTCGCGTTACGAGGCCGGGGTGATGGGTGAGGCCGACCCGGACCTGACCCGGCTGTTCGGGGATCGGGTGCTGGCGCTTGCAGAGATCGCCGCCGAGTGTGCCGGGCGGCTTCGGTGACCGGGCAGGACCTGGTCGAGTTCTTCGACCAGCCCGACATCGAGCAGGCCGTGCTGGTGCTGGCCCTCGACGGCTGGATCGATGCGGCCGGCGCTGCGGCCGAGGTCCGTTCCCACCTGTTGGACGGCGAAGGGCACGCCATCGGGCGCTTCGACACCGATCGCCTCCTCGACCATCGGGCCCGTCGGCCGACGTTGCGCCTCGTCGACGGTGTGAGCCGGGGGCTCGAGTGGCCCTCCATCGAGCTCCGGTTCCTGGACCACATCGAGGGCCGGGATGTCCTGCTGCTCCACGGCGTCGAGCCCGACCATGAGTGGCGGGCCTTCGCCGAGGCCGTGCTCGGGCTGTGTGGCCGCCTCGACGTGGTCCAGGTGATCGGCCTGGGGGCGTATCCGGCGGCTGTTCCGCACACCCGCCCCACGCGGCTGGCCTGTACGGCGGGTTCGTCCGACCTGGTGGAGCGCCTCGACTTCTTGAGCGCCTCCCTCGAGGTGCCGGCGGGAGCCCAGGCAGCGGTCGAGGCCGCCGCCACCGCTGCCGGGATCGAGGCCCTCGGCCTGTGGGCACAGGTCCCCCACTACCTGTCGGCCACGTCGTTCGCTCCGGCCGCCGAGGCGCTCCTTGCGGGGCTGGCCGCCCTGACCGGTGCGGACATCGATCTCACGCCGGTCACGGAGCGGGCGTTGTCGGCCCGTGCCCGTCTGGACGAGATGGTGGCCCGGGACCCCGAGCACGTGACCATGCTCGAGAAGTTGGAGTCCATCTACGACGATCTCCACGATCCCCGTTCCCGCCTGCCTACGGGTGACGACCTGGCAGCCGAGTTGGAGCAGTTCCTGCGCGACCAGTGAGCGGGCGGCTCAGACGACGACGTTGACCAGCCCGGGTGGGCGGACGATGACCTTTTTTGGCGTGCCTCCGTCGAGGTGGGCGGCGATCCGTTCGGAGGCCAGGGCGGCGGCCTCGGCGGCGGCTTCGTCGATGTCGGCGGGCACCTCGATCCGGTCGCGGACCCTGCCGTTGACCTGGACGACCATGGTGACGGTGTCGTCGACGAGTTTGTCGGGGTCGGCTTCGGGCCACGGCTGTTCGTGGATGTGTCCGCCGTTGCGGAGTTCCCAGAGTTCGGCGCAGAGGTGTGGGGCGGCGGGCGCCATCGTGAGGAGGAGCGCATCGAGGGCGGCGTCGAGGGTCGGGCCGTGTGGCCCGTCGTCGGCCTGCACCCAGCGGTATACGAGGTTGGTGAACTCCATGAATCCGGCGATGGCGGTGTTGTAGGACCAGCGGTCGTATTCGTCGGTGATGCGGGCGACAAGGCGGTGGGTTGCCTTGTCGAGGTCGATGTCGGCCGGGGTGGGGTCGCCGTGGCGTGCACCGGCCGCCAGCGGGCTGCCGGGTTCGGCTAGGCGCCAGACGCGGGCCAGGAACTTGGCACATCCGTCGATCCCGAAGTCCTCCCAGTCGACGTCCTCCTGGGGGGGTTTGATCTGGAGGTGTGCGAGGCGCAGGGCGTCGGCTCCCTGGTCGTCGAGGATCTCCTCGGGGGCGACGAGGTTGCCCTTGGACTTCGACATCTTGACGCCGCCGAGCCGGATCATGCCCTGTGTGAAGAGGCGGGCGAAGGGCTCCCGTACGCTGTCGGGGGCCACGCCGAGGTCGGCGAGCGCCTTGGTGAAGAAGCGGGCGTACATGAGGTGGAGGATGGCGTGCTCGACTCCGCCGATGTACTGGTCGACTGCCAGCCAGCGGGCGGCGGCAGCCGGGTCGAAGGGTGCGTCTTCGTTCCACGGGTCGGTGAAGCGCAGGAAGTACCAGGACGAGTCGACGAAGGTGTCCATGGTGTCGGTCTCGCGGCGGGCCGGACCCCCGCACTTCGGGCAGGTGGCGGCAAGGAAGCCCTCGTGGGTGGTGAGCGGAGAACGGCCTGTGGGCATGAACTCGACGTCGTCGGGAAGGTCGACCGGCAGTTGCTCGGCGGGGACCGGTTGTTCGCCGCAGTCGTCGCAGTAGACGATCGGGATCGGGCAGCCCCAGTAGCGCTGCCGGGAGAGAAGCCAGTCGCGGAGCCGGTAGTTGACCTTGCGTTCTCCCATGCCACCGGCTTCCAGCCAGTCGATGGCGGCGGCCTTGGCCTCGGTGACTTGGAGGCCGTTGAGGAATCCGCTGTTGATCGCCGGTCCGTCGCCGAGGTAGGCCTGTCCGTCGAAGTCGTCGGGGGGCTGGACGGTTCGGATTATTTCGCAGCCGTGGACTTCTGCGAACTCCCAGTCGCGCTGGTCCTGGCCGGGAACGGCCATGATCGCCCCGGTGCCGTAGGTCATCAGCACGTAGTCGGCGGCGAACAGCGGTATGGCCTGCCCGGTGAACGGGTTTACGACCCGGCCGCCGGTGGCGATTCCGCGTTTGTCGAGTCCTCCCTCGCTGGAGAGACGGTCGATCTCGGAGCGGCCGGCCAGTGCCGATCGGAAGGCGTGGACGTCGGCCCGGCGGTCGTCGGTGGTTAGCTCGTCGAGCCGTGGGTGTTCGGGTGAGATGACGGCGAATGTCATGCCGAAGCCGGTGTCGGGTCGGGTGGTGAAGACCTGGACGGGTTCGACGTCGGTGCGGGCGTTGCCGTCGGTGTCGGCGACCGGGAGTCCGAACTGGGCGCCTTCGGATCGGCCGATCCAGTGGCGTTGCATGACCTTGACCTTGTTGGGCCATTCGAGGTCGTCGAGGTCGTCGAGCAGTTCCTGGGCGTACTCGGTGATGCGGTAGAACCACTGCTCCATGTCGCGGTTCTCGACGATGTCGCCGGAGCGTTCGCAGGTGCCGTCGCCGAGGACCTGTTCGTTGGCGAGCACGGTCTGGCAGCCGGGGCACCAGTTGACGGGGGCGGTGTCGCGGTAGACGAGCCCGGCCTCGTGGAACTTGAGGAAGATCCACTGGGTCCAGCGCATGTAGGACGGGTCGTGGCTGCGGACGACCCGCCGCCAGTCGTAGGCGGCTCCGATGCGGCGCAGCGAGGCGGAGAGTTTCTCGATGTTGGCCTCGGTGTTTGTGCGGGGGTGGATGCCGGTCTGGATGGCGGCGTTCTCGGCGGGAAGGCCGAACGAGTCGAACCCGATCGGCGACAGGACGCCGTCGCCGCGCATGGTGCGGTAGCGCACCAGGAGGTCACCCATCGTGTAGTTGCGGACGTGTCCCATGTGTGCGGGGCCGCTCGGGTACGGGTACATCGACAGCACGTAGTACGGGGGCCGGGGGTCGTCGTTGTCGACCTCGTAGGTGCCGTGGTCGAGCCAGTGCTGCTGCCAGCGGGTCTCGATGGCCTGGGGGTCGTAGGGCGTGGGCATGGCTGCCGAGGCTACCGATCACGGGTCCCGAAGGCGGGCCGTTCGCCATGACGTGCTTGGTAGCCTGACCGCCCCCCGGGGCTATAGCTCAGTTGGCAGAGCGCCTCCATGGCATGGAGGAGGTCGAGGGTTCAATTCCCTCTAGCTCCACTGAACACCGCAGGTCACAGGCCTGCGGTGCTTCGCGTCCGGGCCCGGGACCCTCTCTGGGAGCAACGCTGGGAGCAACCGGAAGTGCTTGCCGCCTGCCCAAACACCCCCCATCGTTAACTCGAGGCTGCCTTACGGGGTAGGGGTAGATGACATTCGCCGGCCGCCAAGCGACGCCGCGATAGCCCCCGCCGAGGTGGAGGCCTACTTGGAGATCACTCCGGCAGCTGCCGGATTGAATCCTTCTGGCCAAATGGTGTGTTTGTCAGCAAGAGCTCCGGTGAGGCTGGTTTCTCCGAGGTTCGCCCCGGCGAGATCCGCTCCTCTGAGGTTCGCTCCGGGGATATTCCTCTTGGGGCTCGCCCAGGAGAGATTCGCCCAGGAGAGGTTCGCCCCGGAGAGGTTCGCCCCTTCGAGACGCGCCCTGGTGAGGTCGGCTTCGGGTTCGATCTTGTAGCCCTTGACTTCCACGGCTCCCACGTTACGTCCCGACCAGCAGGACAGCCAGAAGGGCC
>JACNKQ010000040.1 GCA_014381945.1 Actinomycetota bacterium | reverse complement strand
GTGATCGCCAACGGCGCCGGCCTCGCCATGTCGACGGTCGACGTCGTCAACCAGGTGGGCGGCAGCGCTGCCAACTTCCTCGACATCGGTGGCGGCGCCAATGCCGATGTCATGGCCGGGGCGCTCGAGGTCATCAACAACGACCCGGCGGTCCGGTCCATCTTCATCAACATCTTCGGGGGCATCACCCGAGGGGAAGAGGTCGCCAACGGCATCGTCGAGGCGCTTGCCCGTGTCGACATCGGGTCGCCGATCGTGATCCGTCTCGACGGCACCAACGCCGACCAAGGCCGGGTGATCCTCGAAACCCACCTGTCCGAGTCATTGCAGATGGCTCCCACGATGCTCGAAGCCGCACGAAGGTCCGTTGCCCTGGCGGATGCGAGCGGGGGAACTGGCGCATGAGCATATTCGTCGACGAGACAACGAAGGTCGTCTACCAGGGGCTGACCGGCAGCCAGGGTCGCTACTACGGGGGCCTCAACCGCGACTACGGCACGCAGGTGGTCGCCGGCACCAACCCCAGGAAGGTCGGCACCGACGTCGACGGCGTGCCCGTGTTCGCCACGGTGGGCGATGCCGTCGAGGCCACCGGTGCTACCGCCTCGTGCATCTTCATCCCCGCTCCGGGCGTGCACGACGCCGTCATCGAGGCCGCTGAAGGGGGCGTCGAGTTCATCGTCGCCATCACCGAGGGCGTGCCCGCACATGACGAGGCCCGCTTCTACAACCGGCTGAAGCGGGACTTCCCCGGTGTGCAGATGCTGGGCCCCAACTGCCCCGGGATCATCTCGCCGGGACGCTGCAACATCGGCATCACCGCCGGCCACATCGCCCTTCCCGGCGGCCCGGTCGGCATCGTGAGCCGGTCCGGCACCCTCACCTACCAGGCGCTCTACGAACTCAAGGAGAAGGGCATCGGCTGCACGACCTGTGTCGGCATCGGCGGCGACCCCGTGCCCGGTACGAGCTTCATCGACTGCCTAGAGGCGTTCGAGGCCGACCCCGACACGAAGGCCGTCATGATGATCGGCGAGATCGGCGGCACCGCCGAGGAAGAGGCAGCGGTTTTCATCCGCGACCACATGACAAAGCCGGTGTCCGCCTACGTGGCCGGGGTGACCGCCCCTCCCGGCAAGAAGATGGGCCACGCCGGCGCCATCGTCTCGGGCGGCAAGGGCACAGCCGACGCCAAGATGGAGGCCCTGCGGGAGGCCGGCGTCAGGGTCGGGCTGAACCCCACCGAGGCCGGCGAGCTGATGGCGGAGATCGTCGCGACACTCTGATCTGTGGGTGCAATTCCGTAATCGGCACGCCGGGTCCCACTGGTACGGTCGCCGGTATGCGGCTTGCGGTCCTGGTCTCGGGTACGGGGACGATCCTCGACGCCATGGCCGATGCGGGGCTGCCGGTTTCTCTCGTGGTCGCCGACCGCCCCTGCCGGGCGATCGATCTGGCCGCCGGGCACGGCATACCCACGTCGGTCGTCGTACGAGACTCGTTCGGCGACGACTTCGACCGCACCGCGTATACCGAGAAGCTCACCGCCGAACTCGATGCCGCCGACATCGACCTCGTCGCCATGGCCGGGTTCGGCACCATCCTCGAACAGCCCATCTACGGGCGCTTCGCCGGTCGGATCCTCAACACCCACCCGTCTCTGCTACCGGCGTTCCCGGGCTGGCGTGCCGTCGAGGAGGCGCTCGCCCACGGGGTGCAGGTGACCGGCTGCACCGTCCACTACGCCGAACTCGAGGTGGATTCCGGACCGATCCTCGCCCAGGAGACCGTGCCGGTCCTGCCGGACGACGACGTGGCGAGCCTCCACGAACGGATCAAGGCGGTCGAACGGCGGCTCTACATCGAAACCATCCGCGGCCTGGTGGCGGCATCGCCTGCAGGAGGAGGTCCCGAGTGAGCGCCCGCGCCCTGCTGTCCGTCTACGACAAGGCCGGCATCGTCGACCTGGCCCGGGGGCTCGTAGACCTCGGCTGGGAGGTCGTGTCGAGCGGCGGCACCGCCTCGCTGCTGGCCGACGAGGGCGTGCCCGTCACCGGGGTCGCCGAGGTCACCGGTGCCCCCGAGATGCTGGGCGGACGGGTCAAGACCCTCCATCCGGCGATTCACGGCGGGATCCTCGCCGACCGCTCGAACCCCGGCCACGTGGCCGACCTCGAGGCCCGCGGTATCGCACCGATCGACCTGGTCGTGGGGAACCTCTACCCGTTCACCTCGGACCCCGGCATAGAACTCATCGACATAGGCGGGCCCACGATGGTCAGGGCCGCCGCCAAGAACCATGCCCACGTCGGCATCGTGGTCGACCCAGCCGACTACGGGCCGGTCCTCGATGAACTGCGCGCCGACGGCAGCCTGTCCGACGCCACCCGACATCGGTTGGCCCGCGCTGCATTCGCCCACACGGCCGCCTACGACGCCGCTATCGTGCGCTGGCTCGACGGGACCGATCCGACTGGCGGCGCCGGGCCGCTGCCCCCCACCCTGCACTTCGCCCTCGAACGAACCGGCGAGTTGCGCTACGGCGAGAACCCGCACCAGGAGGGTGCCCGCTACCGGGAGGCGGGGCAGGTCGGCTGGTGGGACGGGGCGGTCGTCCACGGTGGCAAGGCCATGTCGTACCTCAACCTGTTCGACACCGAGGCCGCCTGGCGCCTGGTCCACTGCCTCGGCGACGAGCCCACGGCGGTCGTGATGAAGCACGCCAACCCCTGTGGGGCGGCCGTCGGCGGCGACATCGCCGCTGCCTACCTGGCCGCCCACGAGTGCGACACAGTGTCGGCTTTCGGGGGGATCGTGGCGGTCAACCGCCCGGTCACCCTCGCCATGGCCGAATCGCTGGCAGGTGTGTTCACCGAGGTGGTCGTCGCCCCTGCCTTTGAACCGGATGCGCTGGCGAAGCTCCAGGAGAAGCAGAACCTGCGGATCCTCGAGGCCCCGCCGCCCTCGTGGCCCGAACTCGAGGTCCGCAGCATCGACGGCGGCCTGCTCGTCCAGACTGCTGACGTCCTGGCGCTCGACGCCGACGGCGGCCTCGACCGGTCCCGGTGGCGGGTAGCCACCGAGCGGACACCCACCGATGTCGAGTGGATCGACCTGGAGTTCGCCTGGCGGGTGGCGGCTCGGGTCACCTCTAACACGGTCGTGCTGGTCAAGGACCGCCGGGCGGTGGGCATCGGCGCCGGCCAGCAGAACCGTCGCGACGCCGGTCGCCTCGCAGCCGAGAAGGCCGCCGGCCGGGCCGCCGGTGGAGCCTGCGCCAGCGACGCCTTCTTCCCTTTCCGCGACGGCCTCGACGCCGCCATCGACGCCGGGGCCACGGCGGTCGTCCAGCCCGGCGGTGCTATGCGCGACGACGAGGTCATCGCCGCCGCTGACGAAGCCGGTATGGCGATGGTGCTGACCGGAGAGCGCCACTTCCGCCACTGAGCCGGAGCTGATCCGGCCGCGGCCTTCGAGGGGTAGCGTGCCCCGCCATGGCTGCACAACTGCTCGCTGGCGGGCCGGTCGCCGAGGCCGTGCTCGACGACGTTCGCATCCGGGTCGACGCGCTCGCCGCCAGGGGGGTCACTCCGGGTCTCGGCACGATCCTCGTGGGCGACGACGGGGCCAGCGCCGGATACGTCCGCAAGAAGCACGAGACCTGCGAGAGCGTGGGCATAGCGTCGCAGCACATCAGCGTGCCGGCCGATGCCTCGCCGACGGCGCTTGACCAGGCGGTCGTCGCCTTCAACGAGGACCCCTCCGTCCACGGATACATCATCCAGCACCCTGTGCCGTCGGGCTTCGACTTCAACGCCGCCC
This sequence comes from Actinomycetota bacterium, assembly GCA_014381945.1. Taxonomy (GTDB): domain Bacteria; phylum Actinomycetota; class Acidimicrobiia; order Acidimicrobiales; family MedAcidi-G1; genus S20-B6. The sequence continues at coordinate 3,315 of JACNKQ010000040.1, read as the reverse complement.
TGTCCGCCATGGACCCGGGAAAGGACGCCGACGGCCTCCACCCCACGAACCTCGGCAGGCTGGTCCTTCAGGAGGACGGGCCCGTGCCCTGCACCCCTGCCGGGATCCAGGCCATGTTCGTGCACTACGGCATCGAGGTGTCCGGAAGCCACGTGGTGGTCATCGGCCGGGGGCCGACCCTGGGCCGCCCGTTGGCGCTGCTGCTCACCACCAAGGCCCCCGGTGCCAACGCAGCCGTCACGGTCGTGCACTCAGCGGTCCCCGACCTGGCAGACCACACCCGGAGGGCCGACATCGTCGTCGCCGCAGTGGGCATCCCGGGCTTCGTCACCCCCGACATGGTGCGTCCCGGTGCAGTTGTCGTGAGCGGCGGCATCTCCTGGGAGGGCAGGAAGCTCCTCGCAGACGTCGACGAGTCGGTCGGTGAGGTGGCGTCGTGGATCACGCCGCGCCTCGGTGGCGTCGGACCGACGACCGTGGCGATGCTGCTGCGCAACACCGTCGGGGCGGCCGAGCGCACGCTCTCGTGGGGGCAAAGCCCCGGGTGACGATCTGGTGACGGGACCACCAGTCACGTGGTGTGCAGCCTGCACCGGCCGTAGTTTTGAAGTGTGAGCGGAATCCCGACACGGCTCGGCACGCGGCCGACGTTCAGCTTCGAGTACTTCCCCCCGAAGGGTGAAGCGGCGCGCCACGAGGCCCTCAACACGGCCATCCGACTCAGCGCCCGCCGACCCGACTTCGTCTCGGTCACCTATGGAGCCGGAGGCACCGACCGCAGCCGCACCCGCGAAATGGTCGCCGACGTCTGCGCCAGCCATGTCACCGGCCGGCACCGCTGTCCGGTGATGCCCCACCTGACCTGTGTGGGACACACGCGAGACGAGATCAGCGACCTTCTCGAGGGCTACGCCGCCTTCGGCGTCACCGACGTCCTGGCCCTGGCCGGCGACCCGCGGCCCGACCTCCCGGAAGGCGACTTCCGGTATGCCATGGACCTCATCGAGCAGGTCCGGGACGAGACCGACTTCGGCGTGGGCGTCGCAGCGTTTCCCGAGGTCCACCCACGCTCACCCGATCGGGCCACGGATCGTCGACGGCTCGCCGAGAAGCTGGAGTTGGCCGACTTTGGCATCACCCAGTTCTTCTTCGACGTCGACCACTATCGGCGCATGGTCGATGAGCTGGCAGGCCTCGGCTGCGAGGCGCCCATGCTGGCGGGGGTCATCCCGGTCACCAACCCGGCTTCGGTCAAGCGGTTCGCGGACATGAACGGCACCGACACGCCGTCCGGACTCTGGCAGCGGCTCGAGGATGCAGACGGCTCCGAGCGCCTGCGGATCGCCGTCGATGAAGCGGCCGGGCTGGTCCGGGAACTCCTCGACTTCGGAGCATCCGGTATCCACCTCTACACCCTCAACGTGCCCGAGGCGGCCGAAGGCGTCCTCGACGCACTCGGGATCGGCGTAGCGAGGCCCGGCGCCTGAGCCCACCCGGCAATTGGGTGGGGCGCCCCGGGGGGCGTGATCCATCCGGGCTGCCGGAAGTCGAATCGTTACACTTCGGGCTGTGGGCGCCCTCTCTGCCATGTTGGCGACGGTTCGCGTCAAGGTCCTGGCGGCGGTGCTGCTCATCGTGGCCGTGTTCTTCGGAGTGTTCGGCGGCACCGGTGGGATCGACCCCTCGGAGACCGGGTTCCGCCAGGTGGCACCTGTCGGGGAGACCACCACTACGACCACCACCTCAACCACCACCACGACCAGCACCACGACGACCACCCCGTCCACCACCCAGCCCACCACCACGACCACGACCCTTCCTCCGAGGGAGTGGACACTGCTGGCCGGTGGCGATGTGTTGATGGAGCGTCCCGAATCGGGTGGGATCGACCCGTTCGCGTCGCTTGAGCCGATGCTGGCGTCGGCTGACATGGCGTTCGTCAACCTGGAGACCCCGATCTCCGAACGGGGCTCAGCCGCGTCGAAGACGGTCGTTTTCCGCTCGCCCCTCACAGCGGCGCAGACCATCGCCGATGCCGGAATCGACATCGTCTCGATGGCCAACAACCACGCCCGTGACTACGGAGAGGTCGGCCTGACAGACTCCCTCGATGCCCTGGCTGCCGTCGGGGTGGTGGTCGTCGGTGCCGGCCTCGACGACACCGAGGCCTTCGCCCACCGGATCATCCAGGTCCCGGACGGTCCTGTGGTGGCCTTCGTCGCCGCCACCCACATCCAGCCATACGGCTTCGGTGCCGGGGAGGACCGGCCCGGTGTGGCGCTGGCACGAACTGAGGAAGAGCGCTTCCTCGACAGCGTTAGAACGGCCGCCGAGGCTGCCGATGTGGTCGTGGTCAGCGTCCACTGGGGTGACGAGTACGAGACCTGCCAGGTCGCCAAGCAGGAGAACCTGGCCGAGAAGTTGTTCGCTGCCGGAGCGACGATCATCCTGGGCCACCATCCCCACGTGCTTCAGCCGATTATCGACCTTGGCGACGGGCGCCTGGTGGCGTACTCACTGGGCAACTTCGTGTTCCCGCCCCGCAACAACGTGGCCGCCGAGACGGTGGTACTCGAGTTGCGCTTCGTCGACGACCAGATGGTCGGCTGGGACTTCCACCCCCACGTCTACACGGATCCCGGTCTGCCAAAGCCGCTCACCGAGGGCTCGCGTCGCGACCGTGTCGTCGACGTCGTCGGTGGCGACTGTGCACGCCACGACCCACCGGGTCGGCCCACCACGACCACGGCGGCGCCCACGACCACGGCGGCGCCCACGACCACGGCGGCGCCCACGACCACGGCGGCGCCCACGACCACGGCGGCGCCCACGACCACGGCGGCGCCCACGACCACGGCGGCGCCCACGAGCACAGTCGCGCCCACGACCCCGGCGGCGCCTACGACCACCACGGGCGATCCGGGCTGACCACCCGACCCCTCTGGTCGATAGGGTCGATCCCATGGCAGAGAAGATCACGATGGGCGCCGAGGGGCGACTCCAGGTTCCAAACGACCCGATCATCCCATTCATCGAGGGTGATGGCACCGGCATCGACATCTGGCCTGCCGCCCGCCTCGTGCTCGACACCGCAGCCGCGAAGCACGGCCACTCCATCGAGTGGAAGGAGGTGCTCGCCGGCGAGAAGGCCTACCGCGAGACCGGCGAATGGCTCCCCCAGGAGACCGTCGAGGTGTTCACCGAGTACATGCTCGGCATCAAGGGCCCGCTCACCACGCCGATCGGGGGTGGCTTCCGCAGCCTCAACGTGGCGCTGCGCCAGATACTCGACCTCTACGTGTGCCTGCGCCCCGT
>JACNKQ010000058.1 GCA_014381945.1 Actinomycetota bacterium | reverse complement strand
CCATTTCCAATCTTTTTCATCAGCCCATTGCTGGGTTTTATAGTCAAAGGGTACCCGCACCCCCGGACGCCCGCACGCCCGGACGCCCGCACGCCCCCGGACACCCGCACCCCCGCATGCCCCTTGAAACCAGCGCGGATCACCGCCCAGCCACAGTCCCCACACAATCCCCACACAACTCACACCAGTGCCCGGACCATCCAACCCGAGGAGGCTCAGCCACCACCATCTGATCCACCTATGTCTCACAACCCCGGACACGTACCGCCACCGGATCGGCTGTCGCAGGCCCCTGGCGAAAGTGTTGCACGGCTTCCCCCGACGCCCGCCCTCCCGAGGGAACGCCCATGCCATCTTCATCTGCCGCTTCATCTGCCGGCACCGACATCCGGAACCTCCGACGACTCCTCCACCTGCTCGACCCGCAACAGCCCTGCCTCTACGGCGTCAGCCGACGCCGCCGCCTGGCCCGCCACCCGTTCGGCTGCCTCGACGACCTGCTGGGCTGGACCGCCCCCTCGTGCTGGACCGCAGCCGCTCTGGTGGCCCCGGCCACGGCGGTCGGACCCGAAGGCGTCGACCACATCACCCTGCTCCACCTCGTCACCCGAAACGGTCGCAGCGTCTCGGGCAGGCAACTCGACCACCACGTCGACCTGTTGTCCGACGGCACCGGCCCGCTCGACGACCTCTGTCGCCGCATCATCGGACTCAGGACTCCGCCGCCGGAGGAACCCTCCCGGATGTTCCTCGACACCCTCTGGCTCGACCGGATACTCGCCGTTGTACTCGACAGACCGCTCGGCACCCGCGGCCCCTCCGTGTGTCAGGTGCTGGCGCTACGCCCCAACTCCCTCGACTGGCCGGCGATCCGGCGCCGCTGTGTCGATGGGTACCTCGACATCGCCGGAATCACCCCCGCCCACGCCGGCTGGTTCGACGACGGATCATTCGCACGGTGGGCGAACCGCCTCATGCCCGACCCCGCCGAGGCACTGGCCGACCTGGCCCAACTCCTCGAAGGACCCACATGGAAGTCGCTCACCCGGTCTCTCGGGAAGCCGTCATGACCAGGGAAACACCTCAGCGAAGCGCTCCGGCCGGCACCCACACGCAAGTCCGCCGGACAGTCACGATTCGAACACCGCCTCGGCCAGGCGCTGCCGGGCCTCGGGACCCGTGGTCGCCCAGTCGTAGATCGAACCACCCACTGCCCCGGCCTCCCCGAGCGCAGCAAGGAACCCCTCGAGGTCCCCGACGAGGGCCAGGGGCTCGCCCGGGTCAGGCAGGTCCGATCCGTCGGCTGCCCCGACGCCGCCGATGCCGTGCACCACCGCTGAGCCGTCCCCCAGGAGCAGGCGCAGCAACCGGATGTTCTCCGCCGTGTAGTAGCCGGGATCCGCATGCTCCTCGGTGCGGAACGACCAGTACGACATGGGGAGCCAGACGTCGTAGGTCGACCGGATCCCGTCCCAGGGGAATCCCGGCCAGAAGTCCGGGTTGATCACGTCGGTCACCACCGGAGGCATCACGATCGCCCCGAGAGTGTCGGTCCCGACGGTGCTGCGCAGGCGCTGCCCGAGGTCGACAAGGCGCCGGCTGCGTTCCTCGGGCTCGAGGCCGTCGTCCTTCCACTCGATGTCAACCGAGATGCCGTCGAAGCGGTGGCCCAGCACCTCGAACGCCGACAGCGCCACAAGTCGGTCGAGGTCCTCATCGCCCGGCTCCCACATCGGCAGGTACCAGGCAACGACCGCCACGTCAGAGGCATGTCCGGCCAGCAGGTACTCGGCCAGCAGCCACGGGTCGGCCGTCGGGAACCGCGCCCCCTCGGACGCCCGCGCCCCCTGCAGGAACAAGGTCCGCACTTCCTGTGCCGCCATCGCAGCCACGTCCCCCGGATAGACGGTGGGGGCAGCGGGGGCGACCTCCGGGTCGGCGTCGTACGAGTCGACCCAGGTGCCGAGGCCCCGATAGGGCTCCAGGGTGCGCTGGTGCGGCTGCGCCCTGCCGTCGGGGGCATCGACGACGAGCGTCGGTGCCACCGTCGCCATCGGATCGGCGGAGACACGGGGAATCACGTAGTGACCCGCACCCGATGTCAGAAACGCTCCCAGTACGAACGCCAACAGGATCACGAACAGCATCGCTATCCCGGCGATTCCCCGTCCTTCCACGCCCAGACCGTACCGACCCGCCTCCTCACCGGGAGGGCACCCCCACCAATGGGGCAGCGTGCCCCCACCCGGCCGGAGCCCGCCGGTAGCGTCGCTCCGGTGACCCACGACCATCAGCCCGGCGAACAGGGACCCGCGTCCGGACCGGCCTCTGTGGCACGCAGGCGCGTGCTGATCGGGCTCGGGCTGGGCGCCGCCAGCCTCGGCATGTTGCGACGCCTTCCGACCGGGCGCAACGCCACGCCCCGATCCTCGGCAGGCCCGCACCCGACCTCCACATCCACGTCATCCACCCCGACCTCCACCCCGACCTCCACCCCGACCTCCACGACGGCACCCGAGCGTCCCGTTCCCGACGTGCCCCCGGTACTCGACGACAGCCTCGCCATCGTCGATGACGGGCACGTGCACGACGTCGTGATCTCGGGCGGGCGGGTCATCGACCCCGACTCCCACTTCGACGCCGTGGCGCACGTGGGCATCGACGGGGACACCATCACCCGCATCAGCCTCGAGCCGCTCACCGGCACGACGACCGTCGACGCCGCAGGCCTCGTGGTCTCGCCCGGCTTCATCGACATCCTGAGCTACCCGCCCAACGGCTACGGCGAGTGGTTCAAGGTCGCCGACGGGGTCACGACCAACCTGTGCCTCCACGGCATCGACGACACGATGGTGGACTTCCTCGACCGGGGCGACCGCAACGACCCGCCGGTCAACTACGGAGGAGCCGCCGACCAGTACGAGCACCGCAAGGACCTGGGCGCCAACATCGGCTACGCCACCGAGGACCAGATCGCGGAGTTGGCTGCAAGGGCCGAGGCCGACCTGGTGGCCGGGGCCCTCGGCATCCACGAGCAGCCCGAGTACACGATCGGTGCGACCTTCGAGGAGATGCTGGCCCACGGCCGGGTTGCCGCCCGCCGCAACGTGCCGCTGTGCCTCCACCTGCGGCACTCGAAGCCCGACCCGCCGTCGCTCCAGGAGGAGGGTGTCGACGAGGCCATCCGCGTGGCCCGGGAGACGGGCTGTCGGATACACATCGAGCACATCAACTCCACCGGCGGCACCGGGCGCATGGCGGATGCCATCGCCCAGGTCGAGGCTGCAAGGGCCGAGGGCCTGTCGATCACCGCCTGCGTCTACCCGTACACCTTCTGGGCGACCTATGCGGCAAGCGCACGCTTCGACGACTTCCAGGACAAGTACGGGATCGGCTACGGCGACCTGCAGGTGGCGAACACCCCGAACCGCCTCACCGAGGCGTCCTTCCGGAAGGCCCGTTCCGACAACCTGCTCACGGCCGCCTTCGCCATGTCCGAAGAGGACATCACCGACGCCCTGGCCGCCCCCTGGGTGATGCTGGGATCGGACGCCATCCTCACCATCAGCCACAACAACCACCCCCGTTCGACGGGGTGTTTCAGCCGACTGCTCGGCGTGTACGTGCGCGAACGCGGCGTCCTGGACCTTCCGGACGCCCTGGGACGCATGACGATCCTGCCGGCACGGATGCTGGGGGACGTCAGCCCCGCCATGGCGCGGCGGGGCCGCATCCAGGCCGGGGCCGCCGCCGACGTGACGGTATTTGACCCGGCCACGGTGGCCGACCGGTCGTCGATTGCCGACACCGGCGTCGAGTCGACCGGCATCCGCCATGTGCTCGTGAGCGGCCGTTTCGTCCGCCGAGACGGAACCAACGACCAGGACGAGCGTCCCGGCATCCCGATCCTGCGGGGCGAAACATGACGCGCATGCTCCTTTCGCCCCGTGAACGGCGGGTGGCCTGGCGGCTCACCCAGGTCGTGCTGATCGGCGCACTGGCAATCGGCGCACTGGCCGTACGGGACATCGTGCGTGAAGGAGCGGACGGCGGCGGCTCACCGTTCGCAGCCACGACCACGGTGCCGCCCGACAACAGCGGCTCTGGCGGGATTCCGACGACCCCGGACCCGGAAGCCTCCACCTCCACCTCCACGACCACCACCTGGGCGCCGGCCCGTTCCTTCACGCTCGTTGCCACCGGCGAGCTGCTGGTCCACGAATACGTCGCCGACCGGGCTGCCGACTACGGCGGCGTCGGCACCTGGGACTTCCGCCCCATGTTCCGGCTCGTCCGGCCGATACTTTCCGGCGCCGACGTGGCCCTGTGCCACCTTGAGACACCCCTTTCCGCTGACAACTCCGACCTCGCCTACTACCCGGGCTTCCGCGTTCCGTTCGAGTTGGCCGATGCGATCGCCGACGCCGGCTACGACGGCTGCTCGGTGGCCTCCAACCACAGCCTCGACGCCGGAACCACCGGCGTGGCCAGCACCCTCGACCACCTCGGGAGGGCAGGGGTGTCGACAGTCGGGATGGCGGTCGACGCTGCGGGCGACGTTCCGGCGACCTTCGAGGCGGACGGGATCCCGATCGCCCACCTGTCCTACACCGACCTCATGAACGGGGGTTCCCTTCCGACCGAGCCGCCGAGGCTGGTACCCCGGGTGGACGCCGACGAGATCCTCGCCGACGCCGCAGCCGCCCGGACCGCCGGTGCCGAGTTCGTGGTGCTCAGCCTCCACTGGGGACCCGAATACGAAACCGCCGCCAGCAGCCGCCAGGAAGAACTGGTAGCCACCCTCCTGGCCTCGCCGGACGTGGACCTGATCCTCGGACACGGCACCCACGTGCCACAGCCAGTCATCCGGCAGAACGGCAGGTACGCGGTAATCGGGCTCGGCAACTTCCTGTCGAACCAGCCGGGCGACGAGCGCCGCATGTGCAGCGAGTGCCCGGCCGCCACCCAGGACGGCCTGATCGCCTGGTTCGCCGTCGGCGACCTCTCCGACGGCTCCGTGGGTGTGATCGACGCCGGCTACGTACCCACCTGGGTCCGCCGCTCGTCGACCTACGAGATCGTCCCACTCGGCATCGACGAACCCGCAGACGTCGACCCCGCCGTCCTCGCCGAATCGGCCCGCAGGACCGCCGCCGTCGTCGAACCGGGGCTGCGGCGCCTCACCATCGACTCGTTCGGCTGAGCCTTCCCAGCCGGGTGCGAAGGTAGCCTGACCCTCGTCGATGCCTGCCCCGAACCAGGGACCGTCAAGCACCGTCGCGGATAGCCTGTCCGACGTCGATCATGACCCTGAGATCCGCCACCAACGGCCGGTCCGGGCTCGCCAAGGAGACACCCGATGACCACCGCTTCTCTCGATGCCGCAACACGCGTGCACAACTTCTGCGCCGGCCCCTGCACGCTGCCCGTCTCGATCCTCGAAGAGGTCCGCGACGAACTCCTGAACTTCGACGGCATCGGCATGTCGCTGCTCGAGGACAGCCACCGGGCACCTGCCTACGACGCCGTCCACACAGCCGCCATGGCCGACTTCCGGTCACTTGCCGGCGTCCCCGACGACTTCGCCGTGCTGTTCCTCCAGGGTGGTGCCACGCTCCAGTTCGCCCAGGTCCCGATGAACCTGCTGGCCGACGGCGAGACCGCCAGCCATCTCAACACCGGCGCATGGGGAAAAAAGGCGCTCAGCGACGGCCGCAGGGTTGCCGACCTCCACGAGGCATGGACCGGCGCCGACGAGGGCTTCGCCCGCATGCCGTCGGTCGACGAACTCGACATCGCCGCAGGCTCCCGCTACCTACACGTGACGACCAACGAGACCATCGGCGGGATCCGCCTCCCCGCCTACCCCGACGTCGACCTGCCGATGGTCGGCGACATGAGCTCCGACTTCCTCTCCCGGCCGATCGACTGGGGTCGCTTCGACCTGGTCTACGGCGGCGTCCAGAAGAACCTCGCTCCGGCCGGCATGGCGGTGGTGGTGGTCAAGCGGGAACTGCTAGGTCGTTCGGGCCGCGACCTCCCGTCGGCACTCGACTACGCCGTCCAGGACGCCAACGACTCGCTGGCCAACACGCCACCCATGTTCTCGATCTGGGTCATGGGCAAGGTCCTGAAATGGATGATCGCCGACGGCGGCCTGGGTGAGTTCGAACGCCGTGCCGCCGAGCGTGCCGCCCTGCTCTACGGCGCCATCGACTCCAGCGACGGGTGGTACCTCTCGCCGGTCGACGAGGCCTCGCGCTCGCACATGAACATCGTGTTCCGCCTTCCCGACGAGGACCTCGAGAAGAGGTTCGTCGCCGAGGCCACCGATGCGGGCATGGTCAACCTCAAGGGCCACCGCAGCGTCGGCGGTATCCGGGCCAGCGTCTACAACGCCATGGCGCTCGGATCGGTCGAGACGCTCGTGTCGTTCATGGCCGACTTCAGGACCGCCAACGACTGAGCCCCGCCGCCGCCCCCGACCCGAGGGGAACCGGGGGGTCACCCGACAGTAGGTTGCCTGCATGGTCGGCAATCTGCTCACAACCCGCCAGATGGCGTCGTTCGTGGCCGACGGCTACCTGCGCTTCGACGCACTTGTCCCCGACGACATCAACCACCGGGCGATCGACGAAATGGGGCGCCTCAGGGACGAGCGCTTCGCCGGCGACGGGCTGCGACCCCCGGCTACCGGTACGCCACTGGAGGGGTGCTACCCGCCGCCCTCGGTGATCGGCGAGTACCTGCGGCTCCCCGCCGTGCAGGGCATCATCCGGTCGCTGCTGGGCCCCGACCCCACCTTCGACCACGACTGGACCCACCACATCGCCGCCGGGACCACCGACGGGCAGCACCTCCACGCCGATGCCATCATCGACTCCGACGACCCGACCTTCGACATCCAACTCTTCTGGTTCCCCCACGAGGTGCAGCCAGACGAGGGCGGTACCCGCTTCGTGCCGGGCAGCCACCTGCATCGCATCCAGCCGTCGGCCCTGGACCGCTACCAGCACATCGCCGGCGAGGAGCGGTTCACCGGACCCGCCGGGACCGTCCTGGTGTTCCACCACGGTCTCTGGCATGCCGGCCAGCCCAACCCCGGCCCCGACGACCGCTGGATGCACAAGATCCGCCTGAACCCGACACAGCCCCAGGTGCTCCACTGGGACACCGCCGACCTGGCCGAACTCCACAACGACCCCTCCGACCACGTGTTCGCCCGGATGCAACCCGACAGCGTCGCCCACACCTTCCGGGCCTGGCACCCCTGGCACGGCGTCACGACATACCGCAACGAGCAGGTGCAGCGGGCACGGCTGTGGCGCTACCTGACCGGTGACGACTCCTACGACGTCGACCACTACCTGACCCGGCTCGAGGGCCGGGCGAAGCTGGTGGACCGATGACCGCCCACCAGCAGGTCCTCTACCTGTGGGCCAACGGCTCGGCGCTCGACTCGAACGTGGTGGCCTGGGCGTTCCACGACGGGTCGGACGGCAGCGTCGAGGGGCTACCCGAGGTGGCGGACGGGAAGCCCCCCTACGACACCGGAGTGGAAGCCCTGCGCGACGGATGGCGTCTGCTGCAGTCGGCACAGCTCATCGCGCCGCCGGCCGGTCAGGAACACCTCAACGCCTACCTCGACTACGAGTTCGTGTTCGAGCGCCTCGTCGACTGCTAGCCGGAGACCGACCCTTCCAGCACCGTAACCGTGCCGGCGGTGCCGTCGACCTCGACGAGAGCCCCGTCCGGTATCGATGTGGTCGCTCCGGTCACGGCCACCACGCACGGCAGGCCGAACTCGCGCGACACGATGACGGCATGGCTCATCTGGCCGCCCACGTCGACCACGACCGCCTCGACGGGCACGAACAGCGGTGTCCAACTCGGATCCGTGAACGGCGCTATGAGCACGTCGCCCGGACCGAGGTCTCCGGGCTGCGAGGGATCGAGCACCACCCGGGCACGCCCTGTTGCCACGCCGGGGCATCCGGCTATTCCGGCGAGGACCGATCCGACCGGCACGGGCACGATCTCCGAGTCGGATCGCCGCTCCCATGTCGATACCGGCGGCATCTCTGCGTCGAAGGCGAAAGGGGGCACCAGCTCGGACAGCATCTCGCGTGTCCGCCGACGCCCGGCCACGACCCCTGCCAGCGAAGCCGGATCGCTCCGGTAGTCGTCGAGTTCCGTGTAGAGGACGTACCAGATGTCATCCGGCGCTCCGCCCGCCCGTTCTGCGAGGCGCCGCCCCAGCTCGTGCAGGGCCAGGCGGCATTCGTGGATGAGTTCGACGAGGTGCTCCTTGCCGGCTTCCCGGGCGCGCGTGTACGACCCGGCGGACTCCAGGCAACGGTCGAACCAGCGACGGTGCCGGCGACGCAACCGGCTGCGGGCAGCGACCAACGCCGCCTCGCTCTCCGTCGCAAGCAGGGCTGCCCTGACCGCCGGGGCATGGTCGGGACCGGCGACCCGCATCCGGTCGACCAACGCCAGCGGGTACCGGTGGTCGGTGTCCCACACCTCGCAGGCCATCTCCCACTCGTTGGGCCCCCGGGCACCGTGGCGTTCGAGGAAGGCGTCGAAGGCAACGACGAATTCTGCCGCCGTCGGTTCTGCCCTCAGGCGATCCTCGAGGCCTTCCAGGCCCGACTCGAAGCAGGCGGTCACCTCTGCCGATTCGGTGACCATTCGCCCGAGTTCCCAGAGATCCCAGGAGGGCTGCGCCGAGGCCACGTCGCCGAGGCCCGCCAACAGGGTCAGCGCCAGGTCTGCGTCGTCCAGGCGCTTCTCGCAGACACGACGCAGAAGGCCCAGCCCGGCGGCGGCGCCACCGGAGACCAGCAGGTGGTTTCCGAACATCCGACTGAGCATCACGATGGCACCCTCGACCAGGGCGACGAGGTCATCGTCGGAGGCCGTGGCTGCTTCGGGAAGCGACCGGCGCCATGCCGCCACCTCGGAACGATCGGATTCGAAGCCCGACAGCGGCCCGCCGGCGAGCATCGAGAGCCCGTACCTGATCCCCCGCACCGTCGCCATGAGGTTGCGGTCGCCCCGTTGCCCAACGTGAGGCGGGGCGATGTCCTCGGAGCCGAGGAAGGTGGCGTCGGTCTCGGCGATGGTCGTACCAGGTGTGCGCACGGCGATGACCCTCGACACCGAGAGGTTGAGGTAGGTGTAGCCACCGAACACGCCCATGTGGACATCGGCGTCCTCGTCACACTCGGCGGCCGTCATCATCCCCGTGGCGAGCATCGCATCGCGGGCCGGGTCGCCGGCCAGCGCCACCGACATCGAGGAGGTCAGGGGGAACACCACCTCCGGGTATACCTCGCCGGCGTTGCCCCGCGTGTAGACGGGAAACCGTCGACTCGGCCGGCCGTGGACGTAGGGGCCCAGCCCGAAGTCGACCAACTCGAACGGGAGGCGCTCGTCGGGCGGCAGCATCCGTCGGACCGTAGTGGCATCGCTGCCCGGCACTAGTGTCCCGGAGGCATGGGGGTGGATCAAGGGGCGCTGTCGCTGCCCCGCACGCAGATCTTAGGGAAACGGGTCGCCTGGCTGGCAGGGCCGCTCCTCATCCTGGCCGTGCAGTTGGCGTTCTTCGGGGCTCCCGCCGGAGTTCTAATCAACGGCGCCGTCCTGGGCCTGATCACCTCACTCGTGGCGTTGGGGATGTTCCTGGTCTACCGGGCCAACCGGGTGATCAACTTCGCCCAGGGAGAGCTGGGGCTCATTCCCGCAGTCCTGGCCGTCATGCTGATCACCGAGACCGGCCTGCCGTGGCTGCTCGCCCTCGTCGTCGGTCTGGTGGCGTCGTTCGCCCTCGGTGGCGCCTCCGAGTTCCTGGTCATCCGGCGCTTCTTCCGCGCCCCACGCCTGGTCCTGACCGTGGCGACGCTCGGCCTCGCACAGGCGCTCGGCTTCCTGGCCCTTTGGATGCCGAAGTGGTGGGACTCGAAGGTCGTATCGCAACGCATCGACGTGCCGATCGACGCCGTCTGGGATGTGGGCCCGATCCGCCTCAGCTCCGACCACCTCCTGGTCCTGGTGGTTGCCCCCCTCGTGCTGCTGGGGGTCGGTGCGCTGCTGCGATACACGGACCTCGGCATCGCTGTACGTGCCGCCGCCGAACGCCCCGACCGGGCGAACTCCCTGGGTATCCCGGTCAAGGCGATCCAGACGCTGGTGTGGGCCATCGCCGGGACCCTGGCGTTCCTGGCGCTGTTCCTGCGCGCCGGCGTCATTGGGCTCCCGGTGGCGGGATCCCTCGGCGTCGGGCTCCTTCTGCGGGCGCTGGCCGCACTGGTGATCGGAAGGCTCGAACACCTTCCGACGGTCCTGTGCTCTTCGATTGCGCTCGGGATCCTGCACATGGGGGTCGACTGGAACCAGTCCAGTTCCCTCGTCGGCGACGCCCTGATGGCGGCTGTGATCATCGTCGCCCTGATCCTGCGCAAGGTCCGTCCCGAACGCGGTGAGTTGGAGTTGGGGGCCTTCCGGGCCATCGGCGAGGTGCGGCGACTCCCCGATGTGCTGCGGCGCCTGCCGGAGGTCCGAATCGCACGCTGGTCGGCGCTGCTCGCCCTGGGGGCGTTCCTGCTGACGCTCCCCCACCACCTCGGCACCGAGCACGTGCTGCGCCTGTCGTTCCTGTACCTGATGACCATGGTCCTGGTCTCGCTGGTGGTGCTCACCGGATGGGCCGGTCAGATCTCGCTCGGACAGATTGCGTTCGTCGCCGTCGGATCGGTGGCGGGCGCACACGCCACCCAGCAATGGGGTGCCGACATCATCCTCGCCACGCTGCTGGCCGGATGCTGTGGCCTTGTCGCTGCGCTCGTGGTCGGGTTTCCCGCACTGCGGGTGCGCGGCATGTACCTGGCGGTCACCACCCTGGCTTTCGCCGTGGCAGTCACCGCCTACCTGTTGAACCCGCGTTTTTTCGATTGGCTCCCCTCGGGGAGGATCGAGCGGCACCCGATCCTCGGGCGCATCGGCTGGGAGAGTTCGTTTGCCATGTACCACGTGAGCCTGGTGGCGATGACGCTGACCTTCATCGCAGTGGCAGGCATCCGGCGCAGCCGCACGGGTCGGGTCCTGATAGCCCTGCGTGAGAACGAGGCTGCGCTCGAGGCGTTCGGGGTCAGCGCCAGGCGGGCGAAGCTCATGGCGTTCGGGATCTCGGGCTTCATCGCTGCCGCATCCGGGTCGCTGTCGGTCCACCACCAGCAGGCACTCGTCATGGACGGTCGTGGCGCCGAGGGCAGCCTCTCCATCTTCGTGTCCGGGGTGGCCGGCGGGCTGGGCTCGCTGCTGGGCGCCGCCGTCGGTGCCCTCTGGTACTGGGGCGGCATCTGGTGGCTGCCCGGCACCTGGCGCCTGCTCGCCACCGGTGGCGGCGTCCTGCTCGTGCTGCTGATCCTTCCGGGCGGCCTGGCCGGCGGCATCTACCAACTGCGCGACGCTGCGCTGTCCCGCCTTGCGGTACACAGGGGCATCGAGGCGCCCGGATTCACTGAAGACCGCCTCGACGCAGTTCCCGAGCCGGAGGCCACGACGTGAGCGGCATAGGCGGCATGGGTGCACAGGTCAGGGCGGGCACGCTCGGCGTGCTGCACGTCGTCCGGCACCCCGTCACGTCGCTTCAGGCGCTCGCAGGCGACGGGCCCCTCTACCCGCTGCTCATCCTGTTCGGCCTCAACGCCGTCGACGAGCTCGACCGTGCCGCATTCGCGATCCTGGCCCCGGAGATCCGGGACGAGTTCGAGCTCGGCTTCCAGGGCCTGCTCACCCTCATCGCAGTCGTCGCCGCCGCTGCACTCGCCCTCCAGGTTCCGATCGCAGGGATGGCCGACCGCCATCCCCGTGTCCGCCTCGCCATGGCGGGAGCGGTGGCCTGGTCATTCTGTTCATTCTCCACGGGCCTGGCCACCGGCATCGTGTTCCTGGGGTTCGCCCGGTCGGGTTCGGCCATCGGCAAGGCCGTCAACGACCCGACCCACAACTCGCTGCTGGCCGACTGGTTCCCCCCGGCTGACCGCCCGAAGGCGTTTTCGTTCCATCGTGCGGCCAACCCCGTGGGTGGAACCATCGGCGTCCTGGCCGCCGGCCTGCTCGGCTACTACATCAGTTGGCGTGCCCCGTTCTTCGTCCTCGCCTTTCCCACCCTGATACTGGTGGTCCTCGCCGTTCGACTCAGGGAACCGATCCGTGGTTCCCATGAGCGCAGGGCCGCCGGCGCAGCGGCCGAGGCGGTCGACATCGAAGAGGCGCCCCCTTCGTATGCGGAGGCGTGGCGGATGGCCTGGAAGATCGCAGCCCTGCGGAGGATCTTCGCCGCAATGCCCTTCCTGACCATCTCCTTCGTCGGCTTCGAGTCGCTCAACATCCTGTTCCTGGAGGAGGTGTTCGGACTGGACGTGCGGGCCCGGGCGGTCTTCGGAGCCTCGTTGGCGCCGCTGGCCGTCATCGGCCTGGTCATCGGGGCCCGCGTCGGCACACGGCTGCTCGCACGTGATCCGGGGCTGGTCCTCCGCTTCATAGCACTGACCTCTGTGGTCCAGGGTGGTCTGGCCGTCCTCTACGCCGTGGCTCCGAACCTGGCCGTTGCGTTCGGGGCTGCGGCCACGATCATCATCTGCGGGGCCATCCTCGGGCCTGGGATACTCGCTGTCCTCTCGATGGTCGCACCGCCACGTGCGCGGGCGATGGTGTTTTCGATCGGTTCGCTCTGGATCCTCCCCGGGCTGCTGGTCCTCCCGTTCGTCGGCTGGATCGCCGACAACTGGGGCATCCGCTACGGCATGGTGGTCATGCTGCCGGTCGGCGTCATCGGAGGCCTGATCGTCGCCTCGGCCGGGAAGCTGATCGCCGGCGACATCAGCGATGTCTGGCAGACCGCTGCGGCACGCTCCGAGGTGCTGCTGGCCCGTCAACGCGGTGACCGCAAGCTGCTGCTGTGCCGCGGCCTCGACGTCGGCTACGACGGCGTCCAGGTCCTGTTCGGCGTGGACTTCGAGGTACAGGAGGGGGAGATCGTCGCACTGCTGGGCACCAACGGCGCCGGCAAGTCGACGCTGCTCAAGGCCATCTCGGGAATCGCCGAGGCCGACGGCGGTGCGGTGATCCTCGACGGACGGGACATCACCCACGCCCCACCCAACGAGATCGCCGGCCACGGCGTCTCGCAGCTTCCGGGCGGGATCGGGGTTTTCCCGTCGCTGACCGTCCGGGAGAACCTCAGGGCTGCCGCCTGGCTGGACCGTCGCCGGCGTTCCGACGACATCACCGACGTGCTCGGGCGGTTTCCGCACCTGGCCGACCGACTCGACCACCGTTCCGGCGACCTCTCCGGTGGTCAGCAGCAGATGCTGGGCCTGGCGATGGCGTTCCTGTCGAAACCCCGGCTGCTCATGATCGACGAGTTGACCCTGGGGCTGGCCCCCGTCGTGGTCGAGCAGCTCCTGCCGATGGTCGAGGAACTGGCCGCCGAAGGTGTGACAGTGATCCTCGTCGAGCAGTCCGTCAACATCGCACTCACCGTCGCCGAGACGGCCTATTTCATGGAGAAGGGCGAGATCCGCTTCCACGGGCCGACGGCCGAGCTCCTCGAGCGGCCCGACGTTCTGCGCTCCGTGTTCCTCGAAGGGGTCGCTGCCGGCGTTGCCCGGGCACAGGGAACCGGAGGTGAACTCGCCGCACCCGCAACCACCTCCGATCTGACAGATCGCGGCGCTGCCGCCGAGCATGATCAGAGCATCCTCGAGCTCCGGGGCATGGTCCGCTCGTTCGGCGGCATTCTGGCTGTCGACGGCGTGGACCTCGATGTCAGGCACCGGGAGATCCTCGGGATGATCGGCCCGAACGGCGCCGGCAAGACGACGCTGTTCGACCTCGTGAGCGGCTTCACCGCCGCCGACGCCGGAACCGTGCACCTCGACGGCAGGCCGATCCACGGCCTGAGCGCCTCAGCCCGCGCCCGACGCGGGTTGGGACGTTCGTTCCAGGACGCCCGACTGTTCCCTGCACTCACGGTCGACGAGGTGCTGGCCGTCTCGCTCGAGCGCAGGCTCCGCTCCCGCGACCCGGCCTCGGCAGCCCTGCGCCTTCCACATGCGCTGCTCAGCGAGCGACGGGTGGCGTCACAGGTCGACGAACTGGTCGACCTCATGGGGCTCGGGGCGTACCGCTCCAAGTTCGTCCACGAGCTCTCGACCGGCACCCGGCGGATCGTGGACCTGGCCGCCGTCGTCGCCCACCGGCCGTTGGTGGTGCTCCTGGACGAGCCGTCCAGCGGCATCGCCCAGCGGGAGGCCGAGGCCCTCGCCCCGGTCCTGCACAGCGTCAGGGACGAACTCGACTGCGCCCTGGTCGTGATCGAGCACGACATGGCGCTGCTGCGGTCTGTCGTCGACCGGGTGGTGGCGCTCGACCAGGGGGCGGTGGTGGCAGAGGGGGAGCCCGCCTATGTGCTGGACCATCCCGATGTCGTAGCCTCCTATCTCGGGACCGATCGGGCGACGATTGCCCGTTCGGGTCCGACCGGCGACTGAGCCACGGGCGCCGCCAACGTGCAGGGGGAATGGATGCGACGGATGCGAAGAGAACGATCGACCCGGGGGACTCTGGGTGTCGCCCTTCTGGCATGCGCCCTGATCGCCTCCGCTTGTGGCGGCAGCGAAGACTCCGCGCCCACCACCACGGCCGCGCCCACCACCACGGCCGCGCCCACCACCACGGCCGCGCCCACCACCACGGCCGCGCCCACCACCACGGCCGCGCCCACCACCACGGCCGCGCCCACCACCACGGCCGCGCCCACAACCACGGCCGCGCCCACCACCACGGCCGCGCCCACAACCACCGAAGCGCCGGTCGTCGTCGACGGCATCGACACGCGCACCGGGCTCCCCGAGCACGTGCTCTCCTACGCCGCCGCAGCCGACCTCGGCATCGAGGACACCATCGACTGGGGTGCCCGCTGCGACACCGATACCGGCCTGATCGCCCTCCCCTGGTTCTTCCGCACCGCCTGCTGGGCGCCCTTCGAGGGCGACAACGGAGGCGCGACGGCACCAGGCGTCACCGCCGACACGATCAACATCGTCTACTGGCTTCCCATGGAATCCGATCCGATCATGGCGTACATCACCGATGCCATCGACAGCGACGACACGAACGCCGATGTCGAGGAGACGGCGCTCGACCTGATCGCCTACTACGAGTCGTACTACGAGACCTACGGCCGGTCCGTCGAACTCCACGTCATGACCGGCTCGGGCATGGTCCTCGACCCGATCTCCGCACGGGCCGACGCCGTGAAGATCGCCGAGGACCTCGATCCCTTCATGGTCTGGAGCGGGCCCGGGCTCACCAACGCCTTCTCCGAGGAGCTCATGGCCAGGGGCATCCCGTGTTTCGGCTGCGGGCCCGGCCAGTCGGCCGCCTACTACGAGGAGCACCATCCCTACGGGTGGTCGCTCTCCAAGGGGCCGGAGCAGTTGAACCTGCTCGTGGCCGAGTACGTCGGCAAGCGCCTCGCCGGCGACAACGCCATCCATGCCGGCGACGAGTCGATGCACGGTGAGGAACGGGTCTTCGGCCGCATCTGGCTCGAGGCCAGCGCCGCCTCGACCGAGCTCAACGCCCAGTTCGAGGAGGCCCTCGCCGGGTACGGCGTCGGACTCGGGGCCTCCGAGTCGTATGCCCTCGACCCGGCGACGATCCAGGAGACCGCCGCCAACGTCATCGCCAAGATGAAGGCGGCCGGCGTCAACTCGGTGATCTTCAACGGCGACCCGATCGCCCCCCGCGACTTCACCCGTGAGGCCACCGACCAGGGCTGGTTCCCCGAATGGGTGCTCACCGGCTCGGTCCTGGTCGATACCAACGTGTTCGCCCGCACCTACGACCAGCAGCAGTGGGCGAACGCCTTCGGCCTCTCGAACCTCTCGGCGCGGGTGGCCCCCGGACAGAGCGGTTCCACCTTCATCTACGAGTGGTGGAATGGGAAAACGCCGCCTGCCGACGACACGATCGGCATCATCGACCCGAACCCGGCGCTGTTCTACTCGGTGCTCACCGCCGTCGGGCCCGACCTCACCATCGAGAACTTCGCCGCCAGCCTCTATACAGGCAACCCCACCCAGCGGGGCGTGACCGTTCCGTCGATCTCGTTCGGAGACCAGGGCCGCTGGCCGGCCGAC
This sequence comes from Actinomycetota bacterium, assembly GCA_014381945.1. Classification (GTDB taxonomy): domain Bacteria; phylum Actinomycetota; class Acidimicrobiia; order Acidimicrobiales; family MedAcidi-G1; genus S20-B6. The sequence continues at coordinate 18,606 of JACNKQ010000058.1, read as the reverse complement.
CTCGAGCCCGACCACCGCGGCGTGGACGATGTCACCGAGGTGTGGTGGAACCCGACTGAGGTCGGGATCGACGAGCTCCGCCGGGAGGGCGAGGGGATGTACATGTTCGTGGACGGCGGCGTGCGCTACCTGCTGGGCGAGATGCCCGAGGCAGCGCCGAAGGCGTTCGACCCCGACGGTGCGATCTCGATGTACATGGATGCGCCCGAGGCCGAACAGTCCCCCTACTACGACCCGTTGCCCTCCGCCCCCGTAAACGGCTGACCGGCTCTGCGGACCGGCACCCACCGGTTCCTGACGTTGGAACGCACCGCTGCCTCTATGGCGGGCGTCAGGGGTTCGTCCACGGCCAGGCCGAGGCTTCGCAGGAAGCCGGCCAGCACGACAGGATCGGGATCGAGGGCCGGGTCGTGGGTGCCGGCGGCACCGAAGTGCAGGACCATGGCGGCCCGGGGAGCGTCGGTTGCGTTGTCGGTGGACCGGTGCATCAGGTTGGCGTGGAACAGCAGCAGGTCGCCGGCATTCAGCAGCACCGGCACGCCATCGCCGGTGTCGTGGTCGGTGATCTCGACGTAGCCCAACTGGGCGCCGGGCCTTCTGTCTGCCTCGACGTCGTGGACCGGCTCGCGGTGTGATCCAGGCAGCACCCAGAGCGGGCCGTTGTCGAGCGTCGCCTCGGTGACCGCCAGCCACGCTCCGACCTGGTCGCCCGGTTCCATCCGGAAGTACCAGGCGTCCTGATGCCACGGCTGGCCCAGGGCGCCACGGTTCTTGAAGATGAACTGGGACAGGAAGCAGTCGACGTCGTCGCCCAGCAGGTCACCCAGCAGGCCCCCGAGACGTGGATCGTGGGCCAGGTCCGCGTAGGGGCCCGGTTCGTGGTGTAGGCGGAACACCTTGCCGACCTTTTCCTCCGGGAGGGTCGCCGCCGGGTCCGGAACCGGCTCGAGCACCACCTGGGCGTCGCCCACGTCGCCTCCGCCTTCGGCGTTCCGGCTGATCTCGACCATCCGGTCCCACAGGGCGGCGCACCGGGCGGCGTCGGCGAACCCGGGTACGACGACGAACCCGTCGCTCTCCCACGATTCCAACTCTTGTTCGGTCAGGCCCCTCACAGCCCGGCACCGTAGCCACCGGAACCGTGTGCCTACGATCGGCAGGTGAACTCGAATCCCCATCCCTGGAACGAGGGCTTCGCCTGGCAACGCCCCGAACGCTCCGACCTGCTGGTGCTGAGCGCCGAGCAGGCCGACGCCTTCCACGAACAGGGCTTCGTGCTCGTCGAGGACGTCCTCGACGCTGCGACCCTCGCGGAGGTGGCGACCGCCCTCGACGAGCGTGCCGCGGCAACCGAGGCGTTCCTGCGCCAGATGCCCGACGAGCGGCTCTCGATCGCCGAGGTCGGGGCGATCCTGTTCTCGCCCCACGCAGTGCTCGCCTCGGAGGTGGCCCGCCGGTTCGCCGCCCATCCGGTGTTCGCCGGCCTCTGCCACGATCTGGTCGGCGACGACGTGCGCCTCTACTGGGACCAGCTCGTGTACAAACATCCGGAGAAGCCCCGGCACTTCCCGTGGCACCAGGACAACGGCTACACATACATCGAACCCCAGCAGTACCTCACCTGCTGGGTGCCGCTCGTCGACGCAACCGTCGAGCACGGCTGTCCGTGGGTCGTCCCCGGCCTGCACCTGGGCGGCACCCTCGCCCATACCTACATCGAGCCGCTGGGCCACCAGTGCCTCGAGGATCCCGAGGGGGCCGTGGCCGTTCCGGCAAGGGCGGGAAGCATCGTGGTGTTTTCGTCTCTCACGCCGCACATGACGGGCCCCAACACCACCGACGATGTGCGCAGGACCTACATCCTCCAGTACGCCCCCGACGGGGCCGTGCGGCTCGACGGCGACCCGATGAAGGGGCAACCGACGGGCCGCTCCCTGCAGAGCGACCCCGACCGGCAGTTCCCGGTGGTGGTCGGCGGCGATCCGGTCAGGGCCTGACGCGCTGCCGGGGAGGTTTCAGCCGGTGGCGGCCGACCCCAGCAGCATCTGGCCGGCCAGCGCCCCGGTGTGCTCGCCGTCCTCCATGAACACCTCGCCGTTGACGATGGTCGCCTCGTAGCCATCAGCCCTCTGGATCCAGCGGCCGGCTCCCCCCGGAAAGTCGTGGGCCATCTCCGGGTAGTGCAGGCGCAGGCCCTCGAGGTCGATCACGTTGACATCGGCACACGCCCCCGGCTCGAGGCGGCCCCGGCCGGCGATGCCGAACAGGTCGGCGGTGTCGGAGGTCATGCGCCGCACCCCCTCCTCGATGGTGACACGACCCCTGTCGCGCACCCAGTGGCTCAGGAAGAACGTCGGCTGGCTGGCGTCCATGATCTGCTTCGCATGGGCGCCGGCATCGGCAAGCCCCATCACGACCTCTGGACGTTCGAGCATCTCGATGGCGGATTCCATGCGTTGGTTGAGGAACGGGAGGGTGAACAGGCGGCGGCCGTCGAGTTCAAGTGCCAGGTCGACCCACGCCTCGGCGATGGTCGCGCCCCGTCGTTCGGCTTCGGCGGCGACGCTCTCCTCCCGGGCCAGGTCATGGCGGACCGGGTCGTTCGGGAGCGGATAGAAGGCGAACCAGTCCAGCGGTAGGTGCTCGACCCGGGCGTCGGCGGCAGCGACCAGCGCCGCCCGCGACGAGGGCTCCGTGAGGCGGGCGACCTTGTCGGCGAGCGGCAGGTCGGCCAACTGGTCCCAGCCGTCGGCGCGGTCGAACGGGGTGCGACCGGAGAGCCCGAACAGGATGCCGATCTGGCGGGAGGTCGTCTGAGGACGGATCCGGGCCCCGTCTGCGTTTTCTGTGGCCACGTAGTCGAGCACCCTCAGGTGCATGTCGGGCACGATGTCGACCTGGGTGAGGCCGAAGGTGACCGGGCAGCCGGCCCGCCGGCTGATTTCGCCGTACATGCGGATCTCGTCACGGGTGAAGACACCGTCCGGGTCGTTGCGCCCACCCAGCTTGGGGGCACATTCGAAGATTCCGCCGTACCGGCCTAGCGAGTCGGCGAAGGCCAGGAGCTCATCTTCGGCAGCGTGTGTGCCTGGCACGTAGCGGCCGTCGGGCACCCGGTGCAGGAAGGTGCGCGAGGACGAGAAGCCGAGCGCCCCGGCGGCCAGCGCCTCATCGACCATCGGCACCATGGCGGCGATGTCCTCGGCGGTGGCCGGGTCCTCGTCCAGCGACCGTTCCCCCATGGCAGCGACACGCACGGCGCAGTGGCCGACCATGCCGCCCACGTTCACGCCCTTGGACAGGCCGGCCACGTCGGCCAGGTACTCGCCATAGGTCTCCCAGTTCCAGGAGAGGCCGTCGAGGATGCTCTGGGCGGGGATGTCCTCGACCGACTCCATCATCTCGGCGAGGAACTCCCGGCCTCCCGGCAACACCGGGGCGAAGGTGACGCCGCAGTTGCCCAGCACGACCGACGTGACGCCGTGCCAGCACGAGGAACTGCCGATGGGGTCCCAGGACATCTGGGCATCGAGGTGGGTGTGGATGTCGACGAAGCCGGGTGTGACCACCAGGCCGTCGGCGTCGATCTCGTGGCGGCCGCTGCCGACCACCCGGCCGACCTCGACCACGCGGTCGCCGTCGATCGCCACGTCGGCAGTGGTCGCCGGTGCGCCGGTCCCGTCGACGAGCGTTCCGCCTCTGATCACCAGGTCGTGCGCCATCGAAGCCTCCTCAGTCGTTTCCCTCGTCGACGAAGTGGGTGAACTCGTCGAGCACCGACAGTACGTCGTCGCGTTGGGAAGACGGCAACCGCAACACGACCTCGGTGATGCCGAGCCCGGCGTAGTAGTCGAGCTTCCCCTCGTCGGGCAGGGTGCCGAACGGGATCACGTCGACCTCGCCGGGGTCGCGGCCACGCTCTTCGCAGGCGGTGGCCAGGTCACCGAGCGCTGCACGCACGCCGGCGCCCCCGATCGGCATCCAGCCGTCCGCGTACTCGGCGACGGCTGCGAACATCTTCGGTCCGGCCCCTCCGCCGATGTAGACGGGCGGACCCCCTGCACGCATGGGCTTGGGCCACGACCAACTGGGAGAGAAGTCCACGAACTCGCCGTGGAATTCGCCGGCCTCCTCCGTCCAGAGCTCGCGCATGGCCAGCACGTGCTCACGGACCTGCGCCCGGCGGGTCCGGAACTCGACGCCGTGGTGGGCCATCTCCTCGACGTTCCAGCCGTAGCCGATGCCGAGGCTGAATCGTCCGTTCGAGAGGGCATCCACCGACGCAACCGCCTTGGCCAGGTTGATCGGGTGGTGCTGGGCGACAAGCGCCACGCCGGTACCGAGCCGGATTCTGTCAGTCAGCGCAGCGGCCGCTGCCAGCGACACGAACGGATCGGGCGACCGGGGGTACTCCTCGGCGAGGTCCATGCCACCCTGCGGGGTCGGCGTCTGCCGGCCGGCGGGGATGTGGGTGTGCTCCGGTATCCAGAGCGATGAGAAGCCCCGGGACTCGGCCTCCACAGCCAGGTCGCGGATGTCGATGGACCGGTCGGTCAGGTGGATGGTGAGCCCGAGTTGCACGGCACCGAGGGTAGACGGCGCACTATTCGGCCGATGCGCCGGGCCTGCCCCGTGCACGCTTGCGGGAACCGTGACAGACTCGTCGCCAGCCGGTCGAAGGCGGTCGGCAAGACCAAGAAGAAATGGGGGGCGACCATGCCCAGGTACCTCATCCATGCCAGCTACACGACCGAAGGCGTCCAGGGACTGCTCTCCGACGGAGGGTCGGCCAGGGTCGCCGCGGCGACGGCGGCCGGCGAAACCCTGGGGGGTTCCATTGAGGCCTTCTACTTCGCCTTCGGCAGCGACGATGCCATCGTGGTCGCCGACCTGCCCTCCAACGAGGCCGCAGCAGCCCTCAGCCTGGCCGTCTCCGCATCGGGGGCGGTCAACGCCCGGGTCACCGTGCTGTTGACGCCCGAGGAGATCGACACGGCGGCCGCGACGGTCCGTGACTCCGTGTCGTACAGCCCGCCAGGAACCTAGGCGTTCGGGGGGCCCTCAGGCAGACTGGGAGGCGCCGCCGCAGCGGCCGCCGTCGTCGGCGACGCCGCTGAACAGTTCGCGCATCTCGGCGGCGCGGCGCTCTCGCCGGTGCTCGCCGGGATCGACCTCGTGCAACTCGAGTTCCAGTTCGAACTCCTCGAGGCGTTCGCCGAAGAAGCCCTTGTCCAGGTCGTGCCCCCCGCCCTCGAACGGCCTGAAGAGGTTGAACTTCCCCTTGGGTGGTTCCGGCAGCAGGGACTCGCAGGCAACGAAGGCCTCCCTGCGGGACCGCTCCCGGGCCTCGATATCGACCACCGCTGCGCCGCCTTCGGCCGTGACCTCGACGCCCTCGCCGGTGCCGGTGACCGTGACCGACCCGGGGTCGTCACTGAACTCGACCACGGTGCGGCCATCGGGGCCGACGACGATCACGCTGGTCCGGTTCCCGTCCGCCGGAGAATCGGCGTCGGCGCCCTGCTCGGCGAGGCAGGCCTCGAACGCCTCGAAGTTGGGGGCGAAGTCGAACATCCCGCCGTGCCCGCCCCGCCCCGGGCCGAAGCCCGGCATGTTGCACTCGCCGTCGGGGTCGGCATCGAGGTCGTCGAGGTCGTCGAGGTCGCTTCCGAAGGTGCGCCCTGGAACGTGCTCGCCCTCCCAGCGGTGCGGCACGCCGTTGATGCACACCTCCAACGAAAAGGTCGGTCCGTGCGCATCGAGTTCGATGTCGCCGGCAAGCGTCGCATTCCGCTCGGCCGACAACTGCCGGGAGTAGTCGATCGTGGGGCCCGACTCCCCGGCGCCGGCCGACGCCGACGCCACGAGCGCCGCGACGACTGCGAACGAACCCAGCAGGGCGCCGAACATGAGCCGACCGCGGGGACGGTCCTGGACCACAGGGGACATGGGTTCCTCGACCACGGGTGAAAACCTAGTCCCCAACGCGCCCGAGGGGTACTCCGTCGAAGCTGTCGATCGTGACGAAGTCCTCGACCGGGCGCCGACGCAACTTCGTGAGCTGCTTCACCGGCCGCCCCAGCGGGATCAGTGCGGCGATGGCATGCGACGCGGGGAGGCCCAGCAACTCCTGCACGTCGGCCTCCGCCGGGGCGATCACCGTGGTGAGGACACCACCCAGGCCCTCGGCGCGCGCGGCCAGCAGGATGTTCCAGACCAGCGGGTAGACCGACGCACCGGTGTCGAGCCCGACCCGGTCGAGGTCCTTGTCGACCGAAGCCACCTGCGCCAGGTCGACGGTTACCACCAGCACCACCGGCACCTCGTCGAGGTGGTCGAACATCGGAAGTATGTCGGTGGGCGTGGCGAGCGCCGCCTCGACGTCGACCGCCGTCGGGTGCACCGAGTTGAAAGGCGTTTCCCCCGCCGCCGCCTGGGCGGCGTAGACCCGCAGCGTAGGTTGGACCAGTTCGCCCAGGCGTCGGCGGACGGCCGGGTCCCGCACCACCACCACGTGCCCACCCTGTCGGTTGCCGCCCGACGGGGCGAAGCGTGCGACGTCGAGGATCCGATGGAGCACCTCGTCCGTCACCGGTTCGGCGGTGAACTCCCGACAGGCGAAGGTCGTGCGCATGGCCTCGTTCAGTTCCATGGCCACAAGCCTAGGAAACGCCGGCTGCCGTGGCCGAACCCGTCAGTCCAACTTCGCGAGGAGCGGCGCCACCGGTCCGTCTTCGGCCCACAGGCCCTCGAGTGCACGGTACGGGATCGTGATCGAGACCGAGCTGGCGCCCGACCCCCCGACCGTGAAGGGGGCGAACGACAGGACCAGGCCACCGTGGGTCAGGTTGAAGCGCTCGAAGTTGACGGCGTCCGGGCCGGCCCCTTCAAGGCGACGCTCATCGACCCACGGTTCCTGTTCGAGGCGCCTGACCGCCTCCGCCGACACGGCCCCGACCCAGTCGGCATCTTCGTCGAACAGCACGTCGATGGCGAACGGGCGGCCGACAACGAGGTCGAAGGTCTCCGTCAGCACCTCCGACGACTCGGCGGCCATCCCCGGAAGCAGGCGACGCGTGGTGTTGCGGACGCTGAACACGTCGTCGGTCGACAGCAGCACCTCGTATTCGTGCATGATCCACATGCAGCGTCCGTCGAGCGCCTCCCTGCAGGCATAGCCGTTGCTCTCGACTGCGCTGATCGCGTCATCGAGGAAGCCGGCCAGCGCCCCCTGGATGAGGCCGAGAAGGCGACCGTTGACGCGGGGCGCCTCGTCGGTCCCGTCGATCCGGGGCCAACGGACCACGACCTCGATCAGCCCGGGGGCTCCGACCGGAAGCCCGTCGGGGCCGTGGGCCGCAGCACCCGTGTCGAGCACGCAGACCAGTTCCTCCCACTCGATCTCGGGGCCTTCCGGTCCGTCGACATCGTCGGGTCGCTCCCGCGGCACTATCAGCACCTGCCCCACCCGCAGCCGGTCGGGGTCGCTGAGCGAGTTGGCCCGCATGAACGCCGCCACGGTGGTGTCGAAGCGGTCGGCGATCCTGCCCAGGGTGTCGCCCGACTCGACCGTCACGGTCCGGGGGCCCTCATCCGGGAGCACGATCTCGTCCGGGCGGGCATTTTGGATACAGGCCTCTGCATCCTTGCGCACGGAGACCAGCTGCGCCGGCTCCCAGTCCGGGACCTCGGCGGGCGGCGTGGTCGTGGCACCGAGCGTCGGGGCGTCACCGAACAGGTCGGGCAGCGTGGTCGTGGTACCGAGCGTAGGGCCCTCCCCCAGGCTGCAGGCAGAGGCCAACGTCACAATGGCGGCAACGGCGGCAACGGCGGCAACGGCGGCAACGAAACGCATCCCCCAAGGATTGCACGCCGGAAGCCCGATGCGTTCCCACCGTCGCCTCATCCGGCGACGATCAGGGTGATTGCACCCAGGGAGCCGGCCAGCCCGACCACCTGACCACGCGAGATCGGCTCTTTGAGCACGGTCCGGGCCAGCAGCACGGTGACCGCCGGGTAGAGCGAGGCAAGCACTGCGACGAGGCTGAGCATCCCCCGGCCGAGCGCCTCGAGGAGCATCACGTTGCCTCCGCTGTCGCAGAGCCCGCATACGAGGATGAGCCGTCTGGCGTCACGGACCGGCCCCCGTGCCCGCCGGACGAATACCAGCACCGTCACGAGGATCACGACGGTCGTGAGCCGACTGCCGACGACCGGCCATGGGGCGCCGGCGGGATCCGTGCCGCTGAGCACGATGGAGAAGCCGGCGAACCCGATGCCGGACAGCACCGAACCCACGATGAGTCCGACCGTGGCCCGCCCGGCGGCCTCCGGTGGCCGCGACACCAGCACGATCGCAACGAGGCCCAGCACCACGCCCGCCTGCTGGAGCGGGGTGAGCCGTTCACCGAAGGCAATGCCCCACAGGGCCGGAACTGCGGCGTTGGTGACTGCTGCGATGGGTGCAACCACCGCCATGGGCCCGGTCGACAGCCCCCGGTAGAGCAGGGTGATGCCGATCAGCCCGGAGAGGCCACCAAACATGCCGGCCACGAAGTCGCCGCCGTCGAAGCGTTCGGACATGCCCGGTGCCAGGGCCAGGACGAGCGCCAGCCCCACGATGTTGGAGCCGGCGACCACCGTGACGACCGTGGTGCGCTTCGAGGCCTGCCCTCCGAAGAAGTCGCCGACCCCGAATATCGCCGCAGCGACAAGGGAGAAGAGGGCGGCCATGGACCGCAGAGCCTACGGTCGGCCCCGGCCCGTGGCAGAACGCGGCCGAACCCGCTCCCCTGTCAGGAGCGGGCCCGGCTGGGGCAGGAGGGGACTTCGGTCAGTCGATAACCATCTCGCTGCTGATAATCGAAATGGGGCCGACCGGCACCAGGCGGCCCTCGCACTCAGCCTCGGCCGCTTCGAAGGCCTCGTCGATCCCGGCCTCAATCCCGTTCCAACCGGCATCGGACAACTCGGCGTGAGTGTCAATGAACGCCTCGTCCATGCAGGCAAAGAACGCATCCCACTCAACATCCCACTCGGCATCATCCCAGGGCAGCTCGATCGGGCCGAACGGCAGCAGGCCCTCGCACTCAGCCTCGGCCGCTTCGAAGGCCTCGTCGATAGAGAGCCACTCGGCATCGGACAACTCGACGTCTAGTGCATCTGGGAACCTGACATCGACCGAAAGGGCTTCGCTGAAGCAGACCTCGAACTCCATGGCATCGTCAAATGACATATCGATGCCCCAGGGCAGCTCGATGGCATCGTCCCAGTCCCCGGGCAACTCGCTGCTGATCACCGAGATAGAGCCGAACGGCAGCAGGCCCTCGCACGCAGCATCGGCCGCTGCAAACGCCTCATCGATCCGGACCCACTCGGCCTCGGACAACTCGACGTCTTTGTCGGGGATCCCGACATCGACCAGGGCCTCGTCCATGCAGGCCTTGAACGCACCCCACTCGAGATCCCACTCGGCATCGTCAAATGGCAACTCGATCGAGTCATCGTCCCAGGGCACCTCGATCGAGCCGGCGAATTCGGGGGCCTGGTCAAGGTCGACCACGGTGGTGGGCACATCCACCCTCTCTACAGGTGCGCTCACGGTCGGGCCATCGGACTGCTGGGCGCCCGTGATGCTGGCCAGGGCCAGAGCGCCGATCACCGCAGCGCTACCGAACAACGCAGCGAACATCGGACGCCAGCGCCGGTCGGATCCGGTCTTGTCAACATCAACTGGATTGAGTTCTTCTGTGTTCATGGTCAGATCTCCTTGGTTCAGGTTCCCGCTTTCATGTACCGACAATGACCGATCCGTCCTGAAAGCAACCTGAGAGCACCTGAGCGACTTCTCAGACTCTTCTCAGACTCTTCTCAGGATCACCTGCCACACTTGGCACATGCGGGTACTCATGGTGGAGGACGAGGTGCGGTTGGCCCAATCGGTCGCCAGGGGCCTCGAGGCCGACGGCTTCGACGTCGACGTGGTCCACGACGGCCTGGACGGTCTCTGGCGGGCACGGGAGGGCAGCTATGCCGCCATCGTGCTCGACATCATGCTCCCGGGCATGAACGGCTACGAGGTCTGCCGCACACTGCGATCCGAGGACATCTGGACACCGGTGTTGTTCCTGACCGCCAAGGACGGAGAGTACGACGAGACCGACGGCTTCGAGATGGGCGCCGACGACTACCTCCGCAAGCCGTTCTCCCATGCGGTGCTGGTCTCCCGCCTGCGGGCGCTCACCCGTCGTTCACTCGGCTCCCGCCCTGCTGTCCTGACGCAAGGCAGCCTCGAGTTGGACCCGGCCACACGACGGGTCAGCCGGGCCGGTACCGACATCTCTCTGACACCACGGGAGTTCTCGGTCCTCGAGCTCTTTCTACGCCGATCGCCCGATGTCGTTTCGAAGGCAGAGCTCATCGACGAGGTCTGGGGACTCGATTTCGACGGTGACCCGAACGTGGCGGAGGTCTATGTCGTATACCTCCGCAAGAAGGTCGACCGCCCGTTCGGGGTCGAGTCGATCCAGACGGTTCGGGGCATCGGATACCGGATCGTGGCCCCGTGAGACGTCCGGGCGTGCGCGGCACGTTGACCCTGCTGGTCGGAACGTTGACCGCACTGATCGTGGTGCTGACGGCAACATTTGGCATGGACCGGATCGAGTCATCGCTGGTCGCCGCCGAGTTCGATGAGCGCGCAGCGGATGGCGAATCCATGTTCCTCGATGTCGACGCCTTCGGCGAACCGTCACCGGAGTTCGACGACTGGCTGTGGGAGCAGGAACTGGAGTTCCTGATCCCTGAGCTCCTCGAGGCCGAAGACGACCTGACAATCCTCGACGCCGCCCGTTCCGAGTTGGGGCTCAGCGTCGTGTCGCCGGGCGGTCGACTCGGCGTGATCACCGACGAAGGCGAGGTCCTCTTCGGACCCCTGGACGGTGGGTCCATATTCCAGCCGGGCGACATCGACTCGGCGGCGGTCCAGTTCCTCGACCTGATGAGCGTGCTCTGGGAGCCCGATGAGACAGAATGGCCGAGACTGGAATTCGACCTCGAATGGGACTCGGCGATCCGCACGGTCGGCGGAATCGAATCCGTCGTGCTTTCGACCGATGTCGCCAGCATCACCGACGGCGTCGCTGCAATACGACGAGTGCTCTGGACCATCTCTCCTCTGCTGATCGCCCTTGCGGCGCTCACCGCCTGGCTTCTCACCGGTCGGGCACTGCGGCCGGTGCGTGCCATCTCGCGGCAGGCGGCGGCGATCAGCGGCGGCACCCTGCACGAACGGGTACCGGTGCCGGGCACCGAGGACGAGATCGCAGAGTTGGCCTCGACCGTCAACGCCATGCTCGGTCGCATCCAGAACGATTCGATCCGTCGGCGACGTTTCGTGGCTGATGCCAGCCACGAACTGCGCACGCCGGTGACGATCCTGCGCAGTGCCGCCGAGGTGAACGTCCACAGTGCATCGAACGACGAACAGCGCGAGTTCGCCGGTGATGTGCTCGCCGAATCCCTGCGCATGGGCCAGATCGTCGAGGACCTGCTTGCCCTGGCCCGGTCCGACGAGCCTGACGAAACCGACGGCGGCCAGCACCGCACCGTCGACCTCGACGACGTGATCCGGGACGAGGTGGGACGTCCACGTTCGACCGGAATCGACGCCTCGGGTGTCACCCCGGTTCAGGTGGTCGGCGACCCGGTCGCCCTGGGACGCCTGGTCGCCCACCTGCTCGACAACGCCGACCGGCATGCAGCAGCCCGGATCCGGATAGAGTTGCGGGCCTTCGACGGCGAGGCCGAGCTGCTCGTGGACGACGATGGCGCCGGGATCCCCGAAGCCGACCGTGAGAGGGTCTTCGAGCGCTTCACCCGCCTCGACGACGCCCGGACCCGCGACGCCGGAGGCTCCGGGCTGGGGCTGGCGGTGGTTTCAGCCACGGCAGGGGCCCACGGCGGTCGGGTTGAAGTGGTCGACTCGCCCCTGGGCGGCGGCAGGTTCCGGGTGGTGTTCCCGACGGCCTGAGGATGCCGGATCAGGGCTCAGAAGGTCAGGCCTCTTCGGAGAGGTAGTCCTCGAGGGAGTCGTCCATGGCCTCGATCCACGGTGTGTGGTGCGCAGGCGCAACGGTGCCGGTGAGCGTCGACCGGAAGCCCAGGTCGCGGTAGCCCATCATGTCGGCCTTCTTGTGGGCCTTCCAGTCCTTGAACATCTGGTTGACGGCGGGGATGTCGAAGTCGGGGTAGTCGGTGTCGTCGACCAGGTCCTGCGTGTAGTCGCCCTGGAAGTCGATCTCCTCGTAGGCGGTCTCGAGGGCCTGCTCGGCGGCCGACCAGCGTGCCTCGTAGGCGTCCATCACCTCATCGGAGGGGAGCTCGATGCGGCCCATGATCACGTCGCGCGCGAACCAGGCCTGAGCGTCGAACATGTTGAACGTGTAGTACTGGTCCTGCATCCCGAGGTAGTGGAGCCGGTGGTTGTGCCGCCACACGACCCCCTTGTAGAGGTCCGATACCCACAGCCGGTTCTTCGTCCTGAGGCGCAACTCGTCGGGCAGGAACGGGAAGTGGTGCAGGTAGCCGGTGCACAGGATCACGGCGTCGATCTCACGGCTGGTGCCGTCGGTGAAGTGGGCGGTGCGGCCGTCGATGTGGGTGAGCAGCGGCACCTCGGCGAAGCCCTCCGGCCAGTCGTAGCCCGTGCCACCCCCGCGCGAGCTGATGGTGACCGAGGAGCAGCCGTACTTGTAGCACTGCGAGCCGATGTCCTCGGCCGAGTAGCTGGCGCCGATGAGCAGGACGTCCTTGCCCCGGAACTCGACGGCGTCGCGGAAGTCGTGGGCGTGGAGCACCCGGCCCATGAACTTCTCGAACCCGGGGAAATAGGGCGTATTCGGCACCGAGAAGTGTCCGCTGGCGACCACCACGTGGTCGAACTCCTCCGACGAGATGACATCGTTGGGGAGGTCGTGGGCGGTGACGGTGAACTTCTGCGTTGCGTCGTCGAAGGTGACCTCGCGTACTGCGTGCCGAAAGCGGATGAACCGGCGGACGTCGCTTTTTTCGACACGACCCTTGATGTAGTCCCAGAGGACCTCCCGGGGCGGGTACGAGGCAATGGGCTTCCCGAAGTGCTCCTCGAAGGAATAGTCGCCGAACTCGAGGCACTCCTTGGGGCCGTTGGACCAGAGGTAGCGGTACATCGAGCCGTGGACCGGCTCGCCGTACTCGTCGACGCCGGTGCGCCACGTGTAGTTCCACAGGCCGCCCCAGTCCTCCTGCTTTTCGTAGCAGACGAGTTCGGGGATCTCGGCGCCCTGGGCGGCGGCTGAGGCGAACGCCCGCAACTGGGCCAGCCCGCTGGGTCCGGCCCCGATGATGGCAATGCGCTCGGTCATGGAAAGTTTCCTCTCAGGGGTCACGCTGGAACACCCGGAAAGTATCAGCAGTCGAAACCGGCGGCAAGGCCGGCCGGCCCAGACACGCAGCCGAGACCGCCGAGACCATCGTCAACCGCGTCTAGCGTGGCGGTCGTGGCAGCAGAGGCAACCGACTCCTTCGCGGCACCGGGGCCTGGCTACTGGCAGCTTGACCGGTCGCACTTCCCGGGCGGCACCACGCCGATCATGCAGTGGCTGGTGCCCGAGGCCATGCAGGCCGCCTACCGCAAGCAGTGGCCGATCCTCGGCGTGCCTGCAGAGACGCTCTCGTTCCGGTTCGTGCACGGGTTCACCTACACGCGCATGCGGCCCCTCATCCGGCCCGACAGGCCCTCGGCGAAGCCGCCGCCGACTCTCCTCCTCAAGGTCGCCTCTCGGCTCCATCCCGAGTTCCGCCGCCGGACCCGGGCCGCACGGCGCAACCTCGAGCACTCGCCGGCCCCGGCGGTCATCGCCAGGTGGCATGCCGAGACCCGTCCACGACTCGTCGAACAGAACCTGGCGTTCGGCGCGATCGACCTGGCGGGCCTCGATGACGAAGGGTTGACCGACCACATCGACGATTTGCTAGTCCACATCCGCTGGACCTTCGAGGAGCACTTCCGTCTCCACGGCTACGACCTTGGACCGATCGGCCAACTGCTCGTGGCCGGCAACCGCTGGGGCATCCCGGGCGGCGACATGCTTGCTGCGCTCGTCGGGGCTTCGCCGTCCACGTCCGCACCTATCGAGGCGCTCCGGCGCATCCGCAGTCTGCTCGCTGCATCCGGAGCTGCACCGGGCAGCCTCGCCGAGGTCGCTGCGATCTCGCCTCAGGTGTCTGCGGAACTCGACACCTACCTCAGGCACCAGGGGTCGGTGCTGTTCGCCGGCTACGACCTCGACGCCCCCACACTCGGCGAGATGCCCAACATCGTATTGGCCACGATTCTTTCGGGAGCCGACGAACGGGCCCACGATCCCCACCTGCTCGCATCCACCGTCGCCGGTCTCCGGGCACGCGTTCCGGAATCCGACCGTGACCGGTTCGACAACCTGCTGGCAGGGGCCCGCGAGGCCATGGACCTGCGCGACGACAACGGCCCGGTCACAGCAGAATGGCCGGCCGGCCTGTTGCGCCTCGCCATGCTCGAGGCAGGTCGGCGGCTGGAAGCCTCGGGACGGTTCCACGAGGCGGCACACGTGTTCGAACTGGGGCCCGCTGAGCTCACCGCCCTGACCTCAACCGGCGCCGGGCCGACCGCCGACGACCTGGCCGAACGGGCCGCCGAGCGCGCCCGCCAGAAGACACTCGATCCCCCGCAGACCCTGGGCGACGTCGAGGGCACGCCGGCGCTCGAATCCCTCCCGGGTCCACTCGCCGAGACCGTGACCGTCATCCTGGCCTGCCTCACCGAACTGGGAATGGTGACCCCCGTCGACGAAGGTGATCAGGAAGGGAGGCCACCGCTTCGGGGATCCGGCATCGGCCACACGGCGTTCGAGGGCGTCGCACGGGTAGCCGAGAATGCCGACGAGGCACTCGAGAGGCTCCAACCGGGTGAGGTCCTCGTCACCCGCACGACGACGCCCGCCTACAACCTGGTACTTGGTCTTGTAGGCGGCCTGGTCACCGCCGAAGGTGGCCCCATGAGCCACGCAGCGGTGTTGTCACGGGAACTCGCCATCCCGGCGGTCGTCGGCGCAGCCGGCGCCATGGATGCGATCGCCGACGGTGACCGAATCGAGGTCGATCCGGTGGAGGGCGTGGTCCGGGTCCTGTCCTGACGCCTGCCTTGACGTGTTCCCCGGTGGGGGTCAGACGCTGGCGTTCTTGAGCTTCTTGAGGTTGCGGGCCCGCTCGCCGGCGTCGAGCGTGACCTTGCGGAGGCGGACGGCCCCCGGGGTGACCTCGACGCACTCGTCGTCGGCGATGAACTCGAGCGCCTGCTCGAGCGACAGCCGACGGGGAGGCGTGAGGCGGATGGTGTCGTCAGACGAAGACGCACGCACGTTGGTGAGCTTCTTCTCGCGGCAGATGTTGACGTCCATGTCCTCGGACCGGGGGTTCTCGCCGACGATCATCCCCGCATAGACCCTGTCGGTCGGGGCGACGAACAGGCTGGCCCGCTCCTGGATGCCGGCGATGGCATAGGCGGTGACCGCTCCGGTGCGGTCGGCGACGACCGTGCCCGTCGGGCGGGTGCGGAGTTCGCCCATCCACGGCTCCCATCCCTCGAACACGTGGTGGAGCATCCCGGCGCCACGGGTCTCGGTCATGAACTCGGTGCGGAAACCGATGAGCGCCCTGGCGGCGACGATGTAGTCGAGGCGCACCCAGCCGGTGCCGTGGTTGACCATGTCGACCATGCGTGCCCGCCGCTCGCCCAGAAGTTGCGTGACGGCGCCGACGTGCTCCTCCGGGACATCGATCGAAAGGCTCTCGGTCGGCTCGTGGACCCTGCCGTCGAACTCGCGCAGCACGACGGCCGGCTTGCCGACGGTGAGCTCGAAGCCCTCACGGCGCATGGTCTCGACCAGCACTGCCAACTGGAGCTCGCCGCGTCCCTGGACCTCCCAGGTGTCGGGACGCTCGGTGGGCAGCACCCGGATCGACACGTTGCCGACGAGCTCGGTGTCGAGGCGGGCCTTGACCTGACGGGCAGTCAGCTTGGAGCCGTCGTCACCGGCGACCGGCGAGGTGTTGACGCCGAGCGTCATCGACAGCGTCGGTTCGTCGACGCTGATGATGGGCAGCGGACGGGGATCCTCGGGGTCGGCGAGGGTCTCGCCGATGGTGACACCCTCGATCCCGGAGACGTAGGCGATCTCACCGGGGCCGGCCTCGGAGACCTCAACCTGGTTCAGGGCCTCGGTGATCGTGACCGTGCCGATCCGTGCCGGTTTGATCGAGCCGTCTGTGCGACACCATGCGATCGAGGCACCTGGTCGCAGCGTGCCGCTTTCGATCCGGACCACGGCGATACGGCCCAGATAGGGCGAGGCGTCGAGGTTGGTGACGTGCGCCCGAAGCGGCGCTTCCTCGTCGTATGAGGGTGGCGGAACTTGCTCCATCACCACATCGAAGAACGGCCCCAGGTCGGTGCCGGGAACCGCCGGGTCGAGCGTGGCAGTACCGGCGCGGGCGTCCGTGTAGACGATCGGGAACTCGATCTGCTCCTCGGTGGCATCGAGGTCCATGAACAGTTCGTAGACCTCGTCGACGACGGCTTCGAGGCGGGCGTCGGGGCGGTCGATCTTGTTGACCACGACCACGATGGCGAGGCCGGCCTCGAGGGCCTTGCGCAGCACGAAACGGGTCTGGGGGCGGGGACCCTCGGCTGAGTCGATGAGCAGCAGCACGCCATCGACCATGTTGAGCGCCCGCTCGACCTCGCCGCCGAAGTCTGCGTGGCCGGGGGTGTCGACGATGTTGATCTTGACGTCGCCACGCTGGATCGCCGTGTTCTTGGCGAGGATAGTGATGCCCTTCTCACGTTCGAGGTCCATGGAGTCCATGATCCGTTCGGTGAGCTCCTCGTGGGCCGAAAATGCGCCCGACTGGCGCAGCAGGGCATCGACGAGCGTCGTCTTGCCGTGGTCGACGTGTGCGATGACGGCGATGTTTCGAAGGTCGGAGCGAATGGCCACGGAAGAACGCTAGGGCCGGCACCCACCCCGGGGACGGCAATGTGACCGATACCCGTGGAGCAGCGACAGGCCCCGGGTCACCGGCGGCAGGTCGGCATCCAGGTGACCGGCGGTCCGCTGGAGGGTCCGCACCGTGGGATCCACCTCCCGGTTCAGCGTTCCTCGCGCGAATAGGGGACGGCGAGGCCGCCCGGAGCGCTCGTGGACCGGATTCGACGGCCCAACCTGGCCGCACCTGCCGGGATGAGGATCGCCACGATCGTGACCAGGTAGGGGATCATGGACAGGAAGAAGCTCAGGTCCCTGGCCCCCAGGAACGGAAGATTCCAGTTCCTGGCCTGTGCCGTCATCCCCAGCGAGATCATGGCCCCGTACAACAGCGCCCCGGCAACTACCCTGAAGGGCCGCCAGGCGCCGAAGATCACGACCGCCAGCGCAACCCACCCCCGGCCACGGGCGATGTCGGGTGCCCACATGGGCGTGAACGACAGGACCATGTACGCACCGCCGGCGCCGGCCAGCGCCGCACCCGCCACCGTGTACCCGAAGCGTGCCCACAGGACGCTGACCCCTGCGGCATCGGCTGCGGCAGGGTTCTCGCCGACTGCCCGCATGTTCATGCCGTGTCGAGTCCGGAACAGCAGGAACCAGAGTGCTGCCGGCAGGAAGATGTAGGCGATGTACACGACGGGGTCGTGGAACATGAAGGCCTCCAGGACCGAATTGGAGGTGAACCTGCCACCCGGATTGACCTCCGAGAACAGGGTCGTGATCGGCGTCCCGTTCCGGTTGGTGCCCAACTGGTTGGACAATCCGATTCCGCCGATCGCAAGTGCGAGCCCCGCCAGGACCTGGTTTGCACGAAACACCACCACGACGAGTGCAAAGAATGCGCCGGCCGCCGCAGCTGCGATCATCCCCACAAGCATCGAGACCCAGGGGCTGGCGACCCCCCACTCCGTCGCAGCGATCACCGCATATACGGCTCCGATCCCGATCAGGCCCTCTTGGCCAAGGTTGAGCACGCCGACCCGCTCATTGAGCATGATGCCGAGTGCCGCCAGGACCACGACCGTGCTGGCCGGTATCGCGACTTTGATGAGGCTCAGCAGGGCGCCTTCGACCAGTGCGAGGGTCATGTCGAACCTGGTGCCACTGCATCGAGATCGGCGCGGACCAGCCGGAACCGCGCCGCAACCTCACCGACGGCGACGCCAATGAGGATGATCCCGTAGAGAGCGAAGATGATGTAGACGGACAGCCCCCGGGTCTGGAGGACCAGGCCGGCGAAGAACATCGCCGCGATCATGAAACCTCCCACGACGAGGCCCAGGAACGACCCGGCTGCGATTGCAGCGACGATGAACCCGGAGAGCCCGTACTGGGCGGAGAACCCTGAGTTGAGCTGCTGTGCGCCGGGAGAGCCGGCCAACTGGAGCATCCCACCGAGGCCTGCGATCGCACCCGTCACCAGCATCACGGCGACCATCCGACGTGGGACGTTGATCCCGGCAAACGCTGCCGCCTTCGG
>JACNKQ010000054.1 GCA_014381945.1 Actinomycetota bacterium | reverse complement strand
CGCCCGAGTAGCTCAGTTGGCCAGAGCAGGCGCCTTGTAAGCGTCAGGTCGTCGGTTCGAATCCGACCTCGGGCTCGCTCACCCGCCGCTGTCGCGCCGGCGGGCGACCTCGAAAAGCGCCACCGCCGCCGCCGCTGAGACGTTCATCGAGGCCACCACGCCCCGCAACGGGATGTGCACCAACGTGTCGCAGCGTTCCCGCACCAGTCGTGAGAGGCCAGTGCCCTCAGCGCCCATCACCAGCGCCACCGGGCCGTCGGCCACCGTGAGGTCGTGGACCGGGTCGGAGCCGCCGATGTCGAGGCCCACGGTCCAGATGCCCACCTTTGCCAGACGCGCCATGGCCTTCGGGAGGCCAGACACGGTGGCCAGGCGCAGGTGCTCGATTGCTCCGGCAGCCGACTTTGCGGCAGTAGCCGTCACCCGGGCGGCCCGATGGCGGGGCAGCACCACGCCGGTAACCCCGGCGCACTCGGCGGAACGCAGGATGGCTCCCAGGTTCCCCGGGTCGGTGACCCCGTCCAGGAGTAGCAGGAACGGCGGCCGACCTCCCGGCCCGGCCGAGGCCAACAGTGCCTCGAGGCCGTGGTCCTCGAGCGGTGCGGCAAAGGCCACGACGCCCTGCGGGGCCTCCGTCCGGGCCATCGACTCGAACTTCCCCCTGGCAACTTCTCGGATCGTGACCTTGTGTTCGTCGGCCAGGTCGATGATGTCGTCGAGGATCGGCGCCGGATCGAGGTCGCCGGCGAGGATCACCTCACGGGTTCGCCGGGTTCCGGCCAGCAGGAGCTCGCGGACCGCCTGACGGCCCTCGACCTGGTCACCGCCGAGTCCCTTCGGCGGACCGTCGCTGCGACGCCGCTGGGGCGTGGTGCCCCTCTGGCCCTGGGCGCCCCTCGAGCCTGATCCACCACGGTCCCGTCCCTGGCTACCGTCCCGACGGTCGCCCTTTCCGCGGCCCTGTTGTCGGCTGCTCCGACCACCGCTGTGCCGCCGGCCGCCCCTGCCTCCGTCGCGGCGCTGTCCGCCGCTCACGGTCGCCGCACCAGAGCCACCACCAGGCAGGCGATGCCCTCCCTGCGGCCGAGCGCCCCCAGACCCTCGGCCCGTCGTCCCGTCACCCGGACCGGGGCTCCCAGGACGGCCTCGAGGCGTGCCCGCATCTCGTCCCGCCCCGGTGCCAGCCTCGGCACCTCGGTGATGACCGTGCAATCCACGTTGCCGACCTCCCAGCCCTCGGCTCGCACCGCAGCGACCGTGTCGGCCAGAAGCGCCATGCTGTCGGCATCGGCGAAACGCCCATCGGTGTCCGGATAGCGCTCGCCGATGTCGCCCAGCCCGGCGGCCCCGAGCAGGGCATCGATGCAGGCGTGCGCCACGGCATCGGCATCGCTGTGCCCGACGAGTCCCGGGCCATCGAACTCGACGCCCGCCAGGACCATGCGACGGTCCGGGTCATCCGAAAACGCGTGGACGTCGAACCCCTGGCCGACCCGTATCTCACCCATCAGAGGACCCCAGCAGTTCGCCGGCGACCAGAAGGTCGATCGGACGGGTGATCTTGAGGTTGTCGGCCTCGCCTTCCACGACGACGACCCGGCCACCGTTGGACTCGACGAGGGTGGCATCGTCGGATGCGTCGCCGCCGCAGGCATGGGCCTCGCGGAGTTTCGCCGCCGGGAAACCCTGCGGGGTCTGGACCGCGAACATCCCCGACCGGTCGACCGCACCCTCCAGCCGACGCAGAGAGTCGCTCACCGGCACGCCGGGAACTACGGCATCAGCGCCATCGCGGACAGCGGCCACCACGGCGGCGAAGAGTCCACGGCTGGCCAGGGGCCGTGCACCGTCGTGGACCAGGATGATCGACGCTTCCTCAGGTACCGCCGTCAACCCGGCCCGGACAGAAGCCGACCTGGTCGCACCACCGGCGACCACCACAGCCACCCTGTCGAGCCCGGCGAGGCGCCGGGCAACCTCCTCGACCGCCGTTTCCGACACGACGACGACGATTCCCTCCGACCCGTTGACGGCAGCCACGGAGCGTTCGAGCACCGTACGGCCACACAGGTCGGCCGACTGCTTGTCGGCCCCGAAGCGATCGCCCTTCCCGGCGGCCACGACAATCGTCCAGACGCTCATCGAAACGGTGGGGGGTAGGGGCACGGCATCGTCCGTACAGGGGTGTTCACCTCACTAGCATGGCGAGCCGACATGCCGGACACCACACTTTTCAGAGAAACCACGCTGTTCGCCGGCCTCGATGACGAGCTCCTGGCCACGATCGTCGATGCCTCGACCGACCGCGAGCTCCGTCGAGGCGACGTCATCTTCAGGGAGGACGACGAGCCCGACGAGCTCTTCATCGTCATGTCGGGCCGGATCGCCATCGCCAACAAGTCGTTCGACCGGCGCGAGTCGATGGTGGCGCTGATGGAGTCCGGCGACCTGTTCGGCGAGATGGGTCTCTTCGACGGCCACGGACGGTCCGCCGAGGCACGCGCCCTCGAGACCTCGGTGGTGATCGCAGTGCCCTACAGACCCGTCCGACAACTCTACGAAAACGACCCGACCCTTCTGTGGCGCGTCGTCAAGATGCTGGCCGGCCGGCTCCGCAACATGGACGCAGCACTCGCCGACTCGGTGTTCCTCGACGTCACCGGCCGGACGGCCAAGCGCCTGCTCGACCTGGCAGGCGACTCCGACGAGTTCTCGCTGCCGATCACGCAGGAGGAGTTGGCCGGCATGGTCGGCGCCTCGCGGGAACGCGTCAACAAGGCAATCGCCTCGTTCATCCGGCTGGGCTGGATCGAACAGATCGACCGCACCTACCGGATCACCAACCGCGAACAACTCACCATCCGCTCCCGCTGAGCCCCTGACCGGCCATCTGACCGGCCGGATCGTGCCTGCGATTCAGGCGCTGAGCCACCCCACGACACGGCGCCAGGCGTCCGCCGCATCTTCAGGTCGATGTGCGGGCCGTGAGGCATCGTGCACGAAGCCGTGGTCGGCTCCCTCGTAGCGCACGACCGTGGCGCCGGCCGCCTCGAGGTCGGCGACATGTTCGGGTGGGGTCCAGCGATCGTCGGTTCCGATTATCGCCAGCACGGACCCTGCATCGCCGGCCGACATGAGGTCGAGCGGCCCACCCTGACCGGTCCCCTGCCACTGCTCGGGAACGTGGATCATCCCGTAGAAGGGACAGTGTCGGTGGAACCGACCGGTGGAGACGGCCTTGAGCACGTACATGCCGCCCATGCAGAATCCGAGTATGCCGACGGTGCCGGCGCCCGTCGCATCGGCTGCGGCAACCGCATCGCCCAGGACACGACCGTCGTCGAGCGTCGCCCCGGCGGCGAGGCGATCGGCGACCTCGAGGTGTTCGCGGCCCGGGTAGAGCTCGAAGGCACAGACGGACCAGCCCTGTTCCCCGGCGAGTCTGGCGACCATGCCGTCGAAGAGGGGACGCAGCCCCATGATGTCGGGAACCACCACAAGGCCACGGCCGGACGGACCTTCGGCAGGATGGACGAGTTCGGCAGGCGTGCCTGAGGGAAGTTGGATGCGCATGCGTCACTCTTGCACGCCGGGAGCGCTGAAGGGGTCCGAGGTCAGGCCGCACGTTCCGGAGTGCCGAGCAACCCCGTCGCTTCCACCGCCTCGGCGAGCGTGCGGACCCGTATGACCTCCATGCCGGGAGGTCCCTCCGGTCCCGACTCGGGCAGCACGGCCCGGGTGAAGCCCAGGCGTCGTGCCTCCTGGAGACGGCGTTCGAGGTGTGCCACCTGGCGAACCTCTCCGCCGAGTCCCACCTCTCCGCAGGCCACGGTCTCGCTCCCCAGGCGCCGGCCCGTGAGCGCCGAGGTCACGGCGAGGGCCAGGGGAAGGTCGGCCCCCGGTTCGGTGATCTGTACACCACCAACGGCGGTGACGTAGACGTCGAGCGCCCCCAGTTCGAGCCCGACGCGCCGCTCGAGGACCGCAAGCAGCAGTGCCAGACGGCGGGGGTCGACGCCCTGCGACGAACGCCGGGGATGGTGGGTGGTGGCACGGACGACCAGGGACTGCAGTTCGACCACCAGCGGTCGATGCCCCTCCATCGCCGGGAGCACGGCCGAACCCGCCACATCGGGTGCCCGATCGGCGAGGAACAACCGACCCGGATCCTCGACCGGCCGCATGCCGTCGGCCACCATCTCGAACAGGCCCAGTTCATCGGTCGGGCCGAACCGGTGCTTGGCGACGCGCAACAGTCGGAGGGCGTGGTGCCGGTCACCCGTCAACTCGACCACGGTGTCGACGACATGCTCCAGCACCTTGGGTCCGGCGAGCGAACCGTCCTTGGTGACGTGCCCGACCAGCACGGTGGTGGTGCCCCGTCGACGTGCCTCGCCGACCAGCCGGTGGGCGCAGGCCCGCACCTGGGCCGTGGAGCCCGGAACCCCGGTGACCGCCGGATCGTGGACGGTCTGGATGGAATCGACCACCAGCAGGTCAGGCCCAACCCGGTCGAGGTGGGCGACCACCGTGTCGAGGTCGGCGTCGCCGGCCAACCACACCCCGTCGACGAGTGCGCCCAGCCGCTCGGCCCGCAACCGGACCTGGGCCGCCGACTCCTCGGCTCCGACCAACAGGACACGTCCCTCCCGACGCGCCATGCCGGCTGCTACCTGCAGGGTGAGGGTGGACTTGCCGATGCCCGGCTCGCCCCCCAACAGGGTCACGGACCCCGGGACGAACCCTCCGCCCATGGCACGGTCGAACTCCGACAGGCCCGTGGGCACCGGTGCGGCCGTAGTCGTCACCACCTCGGTGAGCGGGACGGCCTCGGTCTCCGGCGCCACGGTGGTCGGCTCCACCCTGACCTCCTCGTGCAACGTGTTCCAGCCTCCGCATCCCGGACAGTGTCCGACCCATCTGGGCTGCGACACCCCGCACTCTGCACAGCAGAAGTTGGTGCGCCGACGCCTGCTGGAAGGCCGCAGGGAGGACGCCCCCGACTCGGTGGAGGGTTGCTGTACGGGATGCGTTGGATCGGTAGTCGTCATGGCGCCGACACTACGGACGCCCTGTGACAGCCGGTTCAGCCCTGGCTGGAAGTGCCCTCTCCGGATACCCCGTCAGCCGGGGCCCTGTTGGTGCTCGGCCGGAACAACTCGGCGAATCCGCCTATCACCGGATGTGGGAAACCCTCCGGGATGAGCGCCGCCCCACGCATCAGGACCGTCGACATCCCCATGCTGCGAGCGGCCTCGAGCATCGGCGGCTCGGAGTCGATCAGCAGCATGTTGCGGAACGGAACGCCCGACATGCGGCGCAGCGCCTCGAACATGGCCTGGCTGGGCTTGCGGGCCCCGACCTCACCACTCACGACCCAGTGGTCCATCAGCTCATCGAGGCCGAGGCGCTCACGCAACAGGACAGACCATGGCAGGACCGCATTGGTCAGACATGCCACCGGAAGGCCCCGCTCCTTCATCCGGTCCAGGAATGGCAGCACGTCGCGGCGCAACTGGACACGCTCGAGGTAGGACCGGTCGAGTTGGTCGGCATCGCCCTTCACGCCGATCGATGACCAGAACTGGGTGGTGGATACATGACCGAGGCTGGCGGAGCGGTAGCGGTCGGCGATCTCGCGGGGGTCGGCGATACCGCCCTGCTCCCGTACGTACCGGACGAGCAGGCCCTCTGGATCGCCACCGGAGTCCCAGATCACGCCGATGCCCCCCAGGACCAGGAGCTCGAGGCGACGCTCGCCTGCCTCGTCGCCGTCAGCCGGATGCTCTTCGACGATCTCACCGGCCCGCCGGGAGGTACGCGGTGGTCGCATCGCCCGAGGTGGGGCCCCCATACGACCCGCAACCGCGTAGCGCACCAGCAGGAACAAGGTGACCAGAACGGCCAGCACGCCTGCCACTATCGCCCCGTTGCGCCACATGCGGGGCTCCCTGTCGGTCAGCACCCCTTCGACCCCGAACCTCGTGGAGGTGAGGTCGCCGAGGCTGACAGTCCAGTGGGCTCCATCAGAATCCACCGCCGGTCCGCCGGGGAGTGACGCCGTCAACTCCATCTCGAAGGCGTCGGACGGGTCGCAGCCACCGGTCGTGCATCCTGACAGTGCGACCAGCTCGGCGGTCGTGCGGCCGAGGGGCAGGCCCGAGAGCGTCTCCGCCAGAGCGTCGTCGCTGAACAGCTCGAGGCCACCCGACAGGTCGACCCTGCCGCTCAACCGCCACTCGGTGCGGGCGAACGAACGGTGCCGGGTGAGCGCCACATCCTCGAACACGCCCGGACCGGCGATCTCGGCCAGGACGTCCGCAAGGCGCTCCGGCGAGTCGAACGACTTCGTGGCCATGACCTTCGTGTCGCCCGTGGCCAGCCGGTTCGGCCCCTCGACCGTCCACTCCGCATCCGCCAGGTCATCGACGCGGAGCTGTTGTTCGATGCCGCCGACAAGTTCGACCGCCTCATCGTCGAGGATCAACCCGACCGCGACGGATCCGGACCCGTCCTCAGCGACCTCGATGGCAACCGAGACGTTGGCCCGGCAACCGGTGGACGCCAGCAGTACCAGCAGCGGCAGTAACGCCCAACGGGAAACGGACGCGATGCGACGCATGACGGGGACGCTAGGCGATGGGACGACGGTGGGGTTCGCGCTGTGTGGCTACTCGGCGCCCTCGACCGCCATCTCGACGGTCGGCGGCTCGAAGCCCTCGATGGCGCGGAACACGACCTTGCGTGCACCCTCCGCCTCGGGATCGTCCTCGATGTCGATGACGACGATCTCTCCCGCCCGGAACTCCTTGAGGAGCAGGCGTTCGGACAACGGATCCTCGATCAGGCGCTGGATGGCCCGACGGAGGGGTCTTGCGCCCATCGACGGGTCGTAGCCCTCCTCGGCCAGGTACACCTTGGCGGCGTCGGAGAGCTCGAGGCCCATCCCCTGTCCGGCCAGCTGCACCGAGACCCGGTGGACCATGAGGTCGACGATCTGGACGATCTCCTCCTGGGTGAGCTCGTGGAAGACGATGGTGTCGTCGATCCGGTTCAGGAACTCGGGCCGGAAATGGGCCTTGAGCGCATCCTGGACCTTGGCCTTCATGCGCTCGTAGGAGACCGCCTCGTCGGCCTTTACGAAGCCCAGGTTTGCCTTGCGCAGGTCGGCGGTGCCGAGGTTGGAGGTCATGATCAGGACCGTGTTGCGGAAGTCCACGGAACGGCCCTGAGAGTCGGTGAGGCGACCCTCCTCCAGGATCTGGAGCAGGGTGTTGAAGACGTC
>JACNKQ010000060.1 GCA_014381945.1 Actinomycetota bacterium | reverse complement strand
CGACATCGACGGCATGGAGCCCGAGGATGCGGCCGCCAAATGGCTGGCCGACAACGAGGACCGCTGGAAGTCCTGGATGTCATAGCGGACCGTTCACACCGGCACCGCCGGTGACCTAGTGTCGGGCCGGTCGTGGAGGATCCCACCCTCCTCCACGACCGGCCCGTCGCCTGCCATGGGCCGTTCACCGCCAACGACCAGCCAGTCCCCAGATCCGAGAAGGCCCGGACCACCATGAGTCATCCGAAGGTCATCTGCCAGAACGTCTGGAAGTTGTACGGGCCCGAACCCCGGAAGTTCCTCGCCGCCCACGGCGGCAACCCGGACCTCGCTACCATCAAGGAGAACGGCTACATCCCTGCCGTCCGTGACGCCTCGCTCGAGGTCCACGAGGGCGAGATCGTTGTGCTCATGGGCCTCAGCGGCTCAGGCAAGTCCACCCTGGTGCGTTGCATGTCGCGTCTCATCGATGCCACGGCGGGCGACATCGAGTTCGACGGCCAGGACCTCCTTGCCGCCACCGAGGCGGAGATGATCGAACTCCGTCGCCACAAGATGGGCATGGTGTTCCAGCACTTCGCGCTGTTCCCCCACCGTACGGTTGCCGAGAACGTCGCCTTCCCCCTCGAGGTGCAGGGCGTCGACCGGGAGACCCGACACGCCAGGGCGTTCGAGATCATCGACCTGGTCGGTCTGCATGGTCGGGGTGACTACTTCCCCCGCGAGCTCTCCGGCGGCCAGCAGCAGCGCGTGGGCATCGGCCGGTCGCTCGCCGTGGAACCGGATGTCTGGTTCCTCGACGAACCGTTCTCCGCCCTCGACCCGCTGATCCGACGGGAGATGCAGGACGAGTTCCTGCGACTGCAGTCCACGCTGCACAAGACGATCGTGTTCATCACCCACGACTTCGATGAGGCAATCCGCCTCGCCGACCGCATCGCCATCATGCACGATGGCCTGATCGAGCAGCTCGGCACGGCCGAGGACCTCATCACCGATCCGGCCACCGACTACGTGGCCGCCTTCACCAGGGACGTTCCGCGTTCGAAGCTGCTGCGGGTCCACACGCTCATGGGACCGGTCTCGGAAGAAGCCGAAGGCGAGGTGGCGGGCGATGTCAAGGTCGCCGCAGCGGCCCGACAGGTCCTGAACGCCCCCGGTCCGGTCCGGGTGGTCGAGGACGGCGTAGTGGTCGGTTCCATCACCCGCGCCCAGGTGGCCGAAGCACTCTTTGCGGACAACTGAGCCGCGACGATGCCCGACGCTCCCACTCCAGGGGCTACGTCCACGCCCGAGGCGGTCGATGTAGCGCCGCCCACACAGTCCGTGGAGCACGGTGCCGCTTCGGCCGACGGTCCCGCCAAGGGCATGACGGGTCGGGCCAAGTTCCTGCTGACGGTCGGTCCCTTTGCCGCGATCTGGCTGCTCTGGTGGCGCCTCGGCGACCTGCGACTCCACCAGGACAAGGAGGCCGGAATCACCGAGTGGCTCTACTCGGTGCCCCGGGCCTGGACCGTCGACTGGTTCGACTTCGCCGGACGCGACGCCGGCGCCGGCCGCCACAAGGCCACCGGCTGGGTCAACGTCTGGTTCGACCACCTCCGCAAGAAGGAGTTCCTCGACTTCGTCGTCAACTGGCACCTGTCACGGGTGCCGTGGTTGATCCTGGCGGTGGTCCTGCTCGCCGCATGTGCCTGGAAGGTCTGGACGGTGCGTACCGGCCGGTGGCTGGCTGCCTTCGCCGGTGTCGCCTGGCTGGCCTGGTCGGTCGACCTGTTCGACGGCATCCGCCGCGAGCCGGGGACCCTGGGGTGGGTGTTCCTCGCTGCCGGTTTCGTCACGGCAGCGATGTGGATCCGGGACCGGGTCAGCGGCTTCCCCTGGCTGGCTGCCACCACGGGCATCGCCACGGCCGGCTGGATCCTGTTCCAGACCTCCGAGGAGTCGTTCCAGGTCAAGGTTCTCCTGCGTCGTGTCGCCGAGTGGCTGGAGGCGCCGCTCGACATCAGCGAGGGCCTGCTCATCCGGGGCTATCCGCTCCAGTTCGGGGACTTCCCCTGGCTAGGCGACCGCGAATGGCTGCACCTCGGCGTCCTGCCCTGGGTGGTCCTGTTCGCCGGCATGGTCGGCGGCGGCGCCTATCTGGCCTGGCAGAGGCGGAGCGGCGGCTGGGCGGCAGTGTCCCTGCTCGTCGCCTGGTATGCGTTCATCGGCTTCTACGAGCCGTGGGACATCCCCGCCCTTCCCTGGATCGTGATCGCCGGCCTGTTCGGCGTTGCCGGCTTTAAGCTGGGCGGCTGGAAGCTGGCCCTGTTGTCCGTCGGGTTCATCGTCTACGCCTCGTTCATCGGCGAGCCTCCCCTCAAGGAGGGTGCCGAGACCCGTTGGGACAAGACGATGATCACGCTCTCGGCGGTGCTCGTCACCGTCCCGATCGCTGCAGCCATCGGCAGCGTGCTGGGCGTCTTCGCCGCCAAGCGCCGTCGGGTCGAGCAGTTCCTCAACCCGTTGCTGAACCTCACCCAGGCGATGCCGCACTTCACGTTCATGATCCCGATCGGCGTGTTCATCGGTGTGTCGCACAAGGCCGGTGTCATCGCAACCATCGCCTATGCCATGCCCCCGATGGCCCGCCTCACCATCCTGGGCATCCAGGGGATCTCCAAGGAGGTCGTCGAGGCCGGCGTCATGTCCGGTTGCACACCACGGCAGATGCTGTGGAAGGTCGAGATGCCGGCAGCCCGCAGCGCCCTCCTGGTGGGCATCAACCAGGTGGTGATGGAGTGCCTCGCCATGGTGGTCATCGCCTCGTTCGTGGGCACCGCCGGCCTCGGGCAGGACCTCCTGTTCCGCCTCACCGGCCTCAAGATCGGCTCCGGCGTGGAGATCGGCATCGCCGTCGTCGTCATGGCCATCACCCTCGACCGGTTCAGCCAGGGTCTCGGCAACCTGCAGCCCGTCCACCATGACGCCGACGAGTCGTTCGTCAGGAGGCATCCCTACCTGCTGGCCACCGGCGCCGTCCTCGCCATCGGCCTCTTCATGGCCAACACCTGGGATGCCGCACAGCGGGTCCCGAAGGGCTGGATGCAGAACCACGTCCGCCAGGCCACAGACTGGTTCGTCGACAACGCCCTCGTCTGGTCCGTGTACGACTGGATCGACTGGCTGGGATGGCACCTCGACGACAAGATCATCCTGCCGGTCCAGAACCTCGCGGGTGAAGGACTCGACAACGCCCTCGTGCTGGTCGTCGCCATTCTGGCGATCGGGCTGGTCATCGACCTGCTCGGTCGATCCTCGGCCCGCATGGACGGGCTCGACGACCATGCCCGGGTGGCCTACGCCGGTGGTGTCGTCGTCGTCGTGGTCGGCCTGCTGTTCCTGTTGGGTGACAACCGGCTCGGAATCATCCAGTCGGCGTTCGTCGTCCTGATCCTCGCCGGGATCCTGTTGGTGTTGCAGCGGGTCTTCGGCGCCCGCGTTGCCGCCGACGCTTCTTCAGGGGCTTCCCCCGACGCCCCGTCCGCCGGCCGGCACCCCTACCTGATCGGTGCCGTGGGGACCCTGGCCCTCGGCGTCATCCTCGACATCGTCGTCAACGTCGGGGCGATCCAGAACGCGAGGCCGGTCGTCCAGGTTCTCGTCATCCTCGGGGTCGCCGTGTTGCTCGTCGAGGGGTTTCGCCGGGGGATCGTCACGGTCTCCGACTCGCCACGGGTCGAGGGCGTGGCGCTGTGGCAGCAACACAAGGGCCCCGCCGGTGCCGCTGCGGCGCTGGTGGCTGTGGTCGTCGTCGGCCTGCTGACGCCGGGCGAGGTGCGGGACAACCTCGGTGGCATCCTGCAGGTGGCGGTCGTGGTGCTCGTGGTCTGCTTCGGACTCGATGTCCTCCGGCGCGTCTTCGGCACCGTGTTCGGTGGCAACGGATCGGCGACGGAGGGGAAGCACCTCCCGGGGGCAATGGTGTCTGCAGCGGCGATCGGCGTCGGGCTGGTCGTACTGCTCGGGATCATCATCGACGGCCCGGTCAGCCAGAACGCCGATGCCCTCAAGTTCGCCCTCGTCGCCCTCGTCGTAGGTCTCGTGTTCGACACGTTGCGACGAGGCTTCGGTGGAACGGACGGTTCTCCGGCCGACAGGGTCTCCACGCCGGTCAGTGGCTTTCCGGCGCTGTTCACGTCGGCGGTGACGGTGGGCACGGGTGTCTTCCTCGCCCTGCTCCTCAAGGGTCCCCTGGCCGGGGCGACGAGCAGCATCGTCGCCCAGAGCCATGACATCAGCCTCTATCAGAGCACCATCTGGTTCCGCGACCACCTCGAGCGCTATGCCCTGCTGCCCCTACGCGACGCCTTCCTGACCGTTCCGTGGGTCGCTGCTGTCCTGCTCCTGTTCACGATCGGCTGGTTCGTCAACGGCAGGCGCCTGGCGATCCTTGCGTCGGGCTTCTTCGCCTTCATCGCCCTGAGCGGCTTCTGGGCCCCGGCGATGTTCAGCCTGTACCAGCTCACGTTCGCCGTGTTCTTCGCAGCGGCCGCCGGTGTGCCGTTCGGGATCTGGGCCTCTGCATCGGATCGCCGGAATTCCGTGGTGCAGGTGCTGCTCGACGCCTTCCAGACGTTCCCCTCGTTCGTCTACCTGTTGCCGGCGATCATGTTCTTCTCGGTCTCCGACACCGCCGTCGTCTTCGCCGTCGTCATGTCGGTGGGCGTGCCGGCCATCCGCTACACGATCTTCGGCATCCGGAACATTCCGCACCACCTCGTCGAGGCCTCGACGATGTCGGGCTGCACGAAGCGCCAGACGCTGTGGAAGGTGAAGGTTCCGCTGGCGGTGCCGGAGATCATGCTGGGCATCAACCAGACGATCATGTTCGGCCTCTTCATGGTGATGATCGGTGGCCTCATCAAGACCGGCGGCCTCGCCCGCGACCTGATCGAGGCGCAGCCCAACGTCGACAGCGGCCGGGCGATCATCGCCGGCATGGCGGTCGCCGCCATCGGCATGGCGGTCGACATGATCATCTCCGAGTGGGCCGACAAGCGCAAGGAGCAACTCGGACTCATTGAGGCGTGATCGGGGGACGGGCAAGTGATCTGGGGACGGGCGTCGGATCACTTGCTGGCGTGTGGCAAGCGATCGGGGGGCGGGCGTCGGATCACTTGATCGGGGGACGAAGTGATTTGGGGACGGGCCTCGAGTGATTTGGGGACGGGCCTCGTGTCACGAGTGACATGGAGACGGGCCTCGGTGGCGATCAGGCCCGCACGCGTTCCTTTTCCGGGTCGTAGTGGGGGAAGCCGACCACGGTCGCGGGGAGGCGCTTCTGATGGCCGTCCATCCTGCCGACCTCGAGTTGCGTGCCGTTCTCGGCGTATCCGACGGCGACCCTGGCGAGGGCGATGCTCCGGCCGAGGATCGGCGAGCGCACGCCGCTGGTGACGGTGCCGACCTGGTTGCGGCCGACGTAGACGCCGTCGCCGAGGCCGACGACCTCGTCGCCGGCGAGTTCGAGGCCGACGAGCCTCCGCTGCGGGCTGGCACTGCGTGCGAGCAGGGCCTCACGCCCGATGAAGTCGTCCTCCTTGGTCTTGAGGGGCACGGTGAAGCCGATGCCCGCCTCGAAGGGGTCGGTCTGGTCGCAGAACTCGTAGCCGGCGAAGACCAGGCCGGCCTCGATGCGGAGCATGTCGAGCGCCTCGAGGCCCATCGGCACCATGCCTCTCGGGCCGCCTGCTGCGAAGACGGCGTCCCAGACGGCCGGGGCGTGGTCGGGATGGCAGAACACCTCGAAGCCGAGTTCGCCCGTGTAGCCGGTGCGCGAGACCACCAGCGGGATGCCCTGGGCACCACCGACGCGGGCGATCGTGAGTCGGAACCAGCCCAGTTCGTCGATGGTGGGCTGGTCGGGTCGGGTCCACACCACCTCGCCGAGTATCTCCCGGCTGAGCGGCCCCTGCACCTGGATGTTGTGCAACTGGTCGGTGGAGCTGCGCACGAACGCCTCGAGGCCGCGCTCGACGGCCTGGGTGCGCAGCCACTGGCCGCTCGCGTCCGAGCCGCCGATC
The DNA here is from genome assembly GCA_014381945.1 of Actinomycetota bacterium. GTDB lineage: Bacteria > Actinomycetota > Acidimicrobiia > Acidimicrobiales > MedAcidi-G1 > S20-B6. The sequence continues at coordinate 30,106 of JACNKQ010000060.1, read as the reverse complement.
CAGCGGAAGTTGTCCCGGCCGAGGCGGAAGACCGTCCCGTCGTCGATCATCCCGCCGGTGTCGTGGCACATCGCCGTGTAGACGACCTGCCCGACCGCCAATTTGCGGATGTTGCGGGTGACGCAGGTCTGGAGCAGCAGTTCGGCATCGGGGCCGACGACCTCGTACTTGCGCAGTGGCGACAGGTCGATGACGGCGGCCTTCTGGCGACAGGCCCAGTACTCCTCGACGGCGCCGTGCCGTGTGTACGAACTGGCCAGCCAGAAGCCGGCGTACTCGGTGAAGTTGCGGGTGTGCCCGGACGTCCTGGGGTGGAATCCGGTCTCCCTGGTGAGTTCGGGCTCGGCATCGGTCGTCATGCGGAAGGCCGTCGCTTTCTTGAAGGTGTTGGTCGCCGGGTAGACGCGGACATGGATGTCGGTGGGCCTCCAGCCGTTGGCGGCGTCGATGTCGCACGGGCAGGCAGAGGAGACGCACACCAGGTCGGTGAGCGCCCGGAGCAGGACATAGTCGCCGGGACGCGACCAGGGTTCCTCGAAGAAGATCTGGTTGTCATCGTCGAGGTTGGTGTTGAAGAAGAAGTTGATGGCCTCCCAGCCTCTGCGGGGGGTGACGCCGAAGGGGTCGAGGACCCGGTTGAAGTTGTCGCTGCAGTTGATGTGGCCGGGGTAGCCCATCTCCTCGTAGTAGCGGGGGTTGCAGGCGGTGTTGAAGGTGTCGTGCCGGCCGACGGTGTCCTGGATGATCTCGACGAGAGGCTGGCCGTCGACTGCGAAGTACTTGGCGAACAGGCCCGGCATCGGGTAGCTGGCCCCCATGAGGCTGCGGGTCATGGTGGCGTCGAGGGTGCGTTCGATGCCTGCCTCGAGGCCGGCGGTGGTGAAGACCTGGAAGTCGGAGCACTCGCGGCCCTCGACGTCGATGACCTGGATGAACTCGCCGGCGCTGACCTGGTAGGCGACGGCGGTTGCCCTGGGAATGCGGATGTCCTGGTTCTGGTCGGCCAGCGGGTCGGGGAGGACCTCCATGCCCGGTTCGGGCAGCCGTGCCCGGTGGACCCAGACGATCACGTCGGTGGGTGGGTTCTGCTCGTGGGGGAGCATCCGGGGGCCGGGCACGCCGACCACGCATATGACTGGGGCCTGTGCTGTGAGGCTGGCGGTTTCTCCGGCGGGAGAGTCGGGGGCGAAGAGGTGGACCGCATTGGCGGTGCCGAGGTCGATGTCCTGGTCGGTGAGGGCGTCGGCGATGCGCTGTGCGTCGCGGCGACCGCCCTCCCGGCCGGCGGTGAGGATCTCGGCGATGCCGGTGGCGGGGGTGCCCTGTTCGACACCGAGGAGCCCTGTGTGGCATGTACCCGAGCGGTCGAAGGCGGCGACCTCGACGGGCTGGCAGCCCTCGGGGTCTACCACCTGGAGCTCGTCGCCGGGCTCCAGCAGTAGGGCGGTGACGGCGCCGCCCTTGACGCGGTAGCGCTCGGTGCCCGGGGCGATGTCAGCGAGGCCGGGGAGGAGCAGTCTGGGACCGGCGTCAGACATGGTCGCTTTCCCTCAACGGTCGTCTCCCACGATTGGTACTGGTGGATCGTCCGATTCTGCCACCCGGAACGACTGCAGAACAGGGTGGATGCCGACCACAGTCCTCCGCAACCGGCGGATTTCGATCTAGCAGAATTTCACTAGCAGTAAGGCTACTTGATATATATGATAGTCGAGCGACGACGGACACACCGTTGTCGAACCGGTAGCGGTACCGGAGCCAATCCACGAGCAGGGGGAAGCATGTCCACCGACATCGAGCGGTTTATCGAGGCCGAAGGACGTCAGGAGCAGGTCACCGAGATCCAGCGGCAGATCGAAGCCGAGGGAATCCAGTACCTCTACTGCCAGTTCGTGTCCGTCACCGGACGGATCATGGGCAAGGGCATCCCGGCCAAGCACTTCGGCACGATCGCCAACAAGGGCTTCCAACTCGTCTACGGCTCGACGGCCAACCTCTTCGTCGACCGGCACGGCCACTACATCGGCTACGGACCCGAGTCACGCGAACTGGTCGGCGTCGCCGAGACCGACACGTTCTGCAAGCTCCCCTGGGACCCCAAGACCGCCCGGGTCTTCTGCACCCTGTTCCGGGGACGTGAGGAGGAGGTCGACGGTGGGATGTTCCTCACCTCCGACTGCCGTGGCAACCTCCAGCGCATCCACGCCGAGTTCGAGGCCAAGACCGGCCTGCACCTGCGCGCCGGCACCGAACCCGAGATGATGTGGCTCAAGGCCGACGCCGACGGCAAGCCAACCGTTGAGGGCATGACCAAGCCAAACTGCTACCACATCGACCAGTTCGCCGAACTGCAGCCGCTGATCCACAAGGTGGTCGAGTACAGCGAGGCCATGGGCCTCGACATGATCCAGGGCGACCACGAAGACGCCCCCGGACAACTCGAGTTGAACTTCAACTTCGACCGGGCCGAGCTCACCGCCGACCGGCTCACCACCTACCGCCAGATCTGCAAGCAGGTCGGACGCGAGCTGGGTGCCTTCCCGTGCTTCATGCCCAAGCCGTTCATGGGCGTGTCCGCCAACGGCTGCCACCACAACATCTCGCTGTGGGACGGCGAGCCCGACGAGGGCGGCAACAACACGTTCATGCCCGAGGGCGACAACCCCCAGATCCCCGGCCCGATCGGCATGAAGGCCATCGGCGGCATCATGGAGCACCTCCGGGCACTCACCTGCCTGGGTTCCCCCACCGTCAACTCGTACCGGCGCCTCTGGGACACCGGCTTCTGGGCGCCCGTCTTCGCCGACTGGGGCTTCCAGAACCGCACCACCGCCCTGCGCATCAGCGCACCGGGCCGCTTCGAATACCGCTCGGTCGACTCGGCGGTCAACCCGTACCTCTCGTTTGCCGCCCTCATCAAGGCGATGGACGACGGCCTCGACCGGAACCTCGACCCGGGCCCGCCCGAGGAGCGCAACATCTACGAGGCCATGGAAGCCGGCAAGGAGGTCAAGAAGATACCGCTGTCGCTAGGCGAGGCCCTCGATGCCCTCGATGCCGACGAGGTCGTCAAGAGCGCCCTTCCCGGCGACATGTACCGCGTCTTCGAGCACTACAAACGCGACGAATGGGAACGCTTCATGGCGACCGTCACCGACTGGGACGTCGAAGAATACCTCGACATCCTCCCGTAGGCACGCTCCCGGCTGACGAGAACGACCCCGACCACCGACCAGGAGACAACGACTATGTGTGGCATCGCCGGCATCATCCACCGCGATGGGCCATCGGACATGGGTTCGGAGCTCACCACGATGCTCCAGTCCATGAAGCACCGCGGGCCGGATTCGACCGGCTACGCCCTCTACAGCGAGCCGGACGACCTCGTGACCATCCGCTTCATGCTCGCCGAGCCGAACGAATACGGGAGCTTCGGCGTCGACGAGCGGCTCGAGCGCAACCGGGCCGAGGTCGAGTCCCGGCTCGCCAAGATCGGTGCCGTCCTGGCGACGATCCACAGCGACACCGGTTACGCCTTTCGCGCCACGGTCCGCTACGACGGCGACCTCAAGCCGCTGGCCGACTACCTGGAGGACATCCCCGGGTGCGAGGTGCTCTCGCTCGGCAGTTCGCTCGAGATCGTCAAGGACCTCGGCGACGCAGAAACGGTGCTGGAGCAGTACGGCCTGGACCGAATCCGCGGCACCCACGGCATCGGCCACGTGCGCATGGCGACCGAGTCCGACGTCGACCTGGCCAGCGCCCACCCCTACTGGGCGTACCCCTTTGCAGACGTGGCGGTTGTCCACAACGGCCAGCTCACCAACTACCACCAGTGGCGGCGCCGCCTGGAGAGGTCCGGACACCGGTTCCAGTCCGAGTGTGATTCTGAGATCATCGCGGTCTACCTGGCCGAGAAGCTCGCAGAGGGAACCGACCTCCAGACGGCCATGAAGGGCAGCCTCGACGACTTCGACGGCGTGTTCACCTACCTCGTTGCCACCAGCAACGAACTCGGTATCGCCAAGGACGAGATGGCGGCCAAGCCGCTGGTGCTGTTCGAAAGCGACGACCTGGTGGTCATGGCCTCCGAGGAGATGGCCATCAGTGCCCTGGTAGGCCGTGAGGTCGACACCCGTGACCCCTTCGAGCGGGAGGTGCTCACATGGCAGGTCTGACCAGGAGCGGGGTCGTCTACGACGCCCGGGGGCTCGTCGAGCCGGATCCCGAACCGCCGATGACGGCCCAGATCGACGGTGACCGGGCCGTCATCGACGCCACCGACCTCACCACCCGCAAGATCAACCTCGAGTTGAAGCGGATCGTCTACGACGAGGGCGTCAACGACGTCACGATCCTGAACCCCGGCTCCAGGCACTCGCTGGGAGTCGGCATCCTGAAGCGCTGCCACATCACGTTCGAGGGCAGCCCCGGCTGGTATGCCTGCGGCCTGATCGACGGACCCGAGGTCCAGATCAACGGCCGCGTCGGCTGGTCCCTGGCCGAGAACATGATGTCCGGCTCCGTTGTCGTCGAGGGGCCCGCCGGCTCCCTCACCGGTGCAGCGCTGCGGGGTGGCGACCTGGTCATCAAGGGAAACGTCGGTGCCCGTACCGGCATCGACCAGAAGGGCGGCACGATCATCGTCACAGGCCGCGCCGGCATCAACACCGGCTTCATGATGCAGCGCGGCCGACAGGTCATCTGCGGTGACGCCGGTGACGGTTTGGGCGATTCCATGTACGACGGACTCATCTACGTCGGCGGCAACATCGCCTCGCTCGGCGTCGACTGCGTACCCGCCGAGATGGACGACTCCGACCACGAGTTCATCAACCGAAAGTTCGAGATCTACGGCCTCGGCACTCCTCCGGACCTCAAGAAGTTCGAGTGCGGCAAGGTGCTCCACAACTACGACGCGCTCGAGCCATCCGAGCGCAAACTCGTCCTCTAGGAGGTTACGAAGATGCCCGAGGCAAACGACATCAAGGGCGTAGACGTCCAGATCGACACCAACCGCCCGACCGACGTCATCGGCAAGAGCAGGATCTTCACGAGCGAGGTCATCAACGACATCCACGTGAAGGCCGAGTTGGGCCGCTACCGGATGCGGGGCTTCTCGATCTTCAAGAAGATCCCGCACTGGGACGAGTTGGTCTTCCTGCCCGGAACGCTGACCCGGTTCGTCATCGAGGGCTATCGCGAGAAGTGCGAGACCAGGACGGTCCTGGGTGCCCGTTTCGCCGCCAGGCCCCTCGAGTTGGACATTCCCGTCTACATCACGGGTATGAGCTTCGGGGCGCTGTCGATCGAGGCGAAGCAGGCGCTCGCCAAGGGCGCATCGATGGCCGGAACCGCCACCTGCTCGGGCGAGGGCGGCATGATCCCGCCCGAGCGCGACCTGTCGACGAAGTGGTTCTACCAGGTCATCCAGAGCCGCTACGGCTTCAACCCGCACCACCTGATGCTTGCCGACGCCGTCGAGTTCTTCATCGGCCAGGGCTGCAAGGTCGGCCTCGGTGGCCACCTCATGGGACAGAAGGTCACGGAGCAGGTGGCCGAGATGCGCGCCCTGCCCGCCGGAATCGACCAGCGTTCACCGGCCCGCCACCCCGACTGGATCGGCCCCGACGACCTGTCGCTCAAGATCCAGGAGATCAGGGAGGCCACCAACTACCAGGTCCCGATCCAACTCAAGTTGGGTTCCTCGAGGGTCTACGACGATGTACGGATGGCCGCAAAGTGCGGTCCCGACACCATCTTCCTGGACGGCGCCGAGGGCGGTACCGGAGCCGGTCCACACCTCGCCACCGAAGAGACCGGTATACCGCTCATGGCCGCCATCCCGGAGGCACGACGGGCACTCGAGGACATCGGGCTGATCGACGAGGTCGACCTCGTGGTGGCCGGCGGCATCCGCAACGGCGGCGACGTGGCCAAGTGCATCGCCCTGGGGGCCAAGGCCGTGGCACTCGGCACCTCGGCGCTGATGGCCCTCAACTGCAACAAGCACATCGAGGGCGTCACCGACTATGAGGGCACCATCGGCGTGCCGGCCGGCGAGTGCTACCACTGCCATACCGGCCGCTGTCCGGTGGGCATTGCCACACAGGATGTCGAGTTGAGGGCCCGCCTCGACGTCGACGAGGCGGCACTGCGGGTCTACAACTTCCTGCACACCCTCACGATGGAGGTCCAACTGCTGGCCCGCGCCTGCGGCAAGACCGACATCCACAGCCTGGAGCCCGAGGACCTGGCGGCGCTCACACACGAGGCCTCCGCCATGGCCAAGGTTCCGTTGGCCGGCACCACCTACATCCCCGGGGTCAGCGAGGAGCGGGCGCTGCAGGAGATGAAGGACCTCATGGCCAGGGGCATCGCCCAGGCCGGGAACTAGGAGGCATCCATGGCCCAGAAGTCAATTGCGATCGACGCAGAGGTCCTCGCCGGGAAGCGGTTCGAGTACCAGGAGGACATGTCCCTTGTCGACGACCTCGACCTGATGGAGCTCACGCCCGGCAGGGACCTGAACTGGCTCGAGGACATCCACCTGCTCGAGGAGGACGGCATCCCCGCCGTGTTCGACCGGAACTCGAACGCGTTCCTCAAGATCTACTTCGAGATCCCTGAGGGCCGCGAGGACGAGATCGCCCGCAAGGTGCTCATGAAGCACCTCATCTCGGGCAACTCGTACGGCATCCAGCTCAAGGAGAGGCACTGCAAGTTCCACCAGGTAGAGCTCGGTCCCTGGGTTGCCGACTCGAAGTCGGTCGGCGACGACTACACGCCACCGGCGCTCGAGGGCTGGGAGCCCCCGGCCCACTAGGTACCCGGCCCCCATCCTGAATTTCGGTCCCGCCCGAACGAACAGCGAGGCTCACCCGTGAGTTCTGTGCCAGTCCCCGAGTCCGTCCGCTATTGCATCGTCGGCGCCGGCATCCACGGCCTGTCTACCGCATGGCACCTGGCCAGCGAGCTCAGGGCCCGCGGCACCGGAGACGGCAGCGACATCGTGGTCCTCGAGAAGTCGCACGCCGGTGCCGGCCCCTCGGGGATCGCCTGCGGCGTGGTCCGCAACAACTACTTCCAGCCCGCCATGCGCGAGCTGATGGCCCACTCGGTCCAGGTGTGGGAGTCAGACCCCGAGGCATTCGAATACCACCCGGTGGGCTACCTCCAGATCTCCTACGAGGAGATGCGGTCCGACGTGGCGACCATTGCCGCCCAGCAGGAGGCCATCGGCTACGAGTCGGTCTTCGTCGAGGGCGAGCAGGAGACCGCCGACTACATGCGCGGCATCTTCGCCGACTGGCGCTGCACCGGAGTGACCAGCGTCCTGCACGAAAAGAAGGGCGGATACGCCCACAACATGGCGACGGTAAACGCCCTGCTGGCCAAGGTCGAGGCCGAGGGCGTCAACGTGGTCACGGACACACTGGTGACCGAGTTGGTCGTCGACGGCGGCGCCGTCACCCACGTGGTCACGCACCGTGGCGAGGCCATCGCCGTCGACAACGTCGTGGCCGCCGCCGGGCCCTGGGTACCGAAGCTCTGGGAGATGCTGGACCTGCCCGACACCACCGACATACTCGTCGACGGTGAGGTCATCACCCAGCCGACCTGGAAGTTCTGGGCCCTCCAGGAGGGCACCCTCGACGTCGACCCCGGCTATCTGATGAACAACGAGGGCACGATGCCACCGGTCGTGCACGTCGACGCCGATGCGCCGCTGCACGACGAGGACGGCAAACTGCTCGTCGACGGCAAGTGGGGCGTCTACTACAAGCCCGACTTCAACTTCGGCGGCGTGCAGGGCGGCTACATGCCCTATCCGGTGGAGCGCCCCTGGCGCGATGTCGCCATCGACCCCTACGGCCCGTCCAGCCCCGACTTCGTCGTCGGCGAGGACTTCCGTGCGGTATGGGCGTCGGCGCTGTCGCACTGCCAGGAGAGGTTCGAGGGCAAGGCGAGCCTCATGAGCCACGCCCCCTCGGGCGGCATCGGCGCCTTCACCCCCGACAGCTTCCCCGTGTTCGACACCTTCTGCGACAACGTCTACGTGATCGCCGACTCGAACCACGGTTTCAAGATGATCGGCGTGGGCGCCCTGGTGGCGAAGGAACTGGTAGGCGAGACGCAGTCCCTGCTCGAGCCGTTCCGATACTCCCGCTACGCCGCCGGCCGGCTGCACCCGTTGAGCAACTCGCCCTATCCCTGGAGTTAGCGAGTTCTGCGTCTCCTGAGTCCTACGAACCGGGCGCTCGTTCGAAGAGGCCGCGGTCGAGTTCAGTCGGCCAGGGTTCGCCCAGGATCCTTCCTGCGGCGAGCCCGCCAAGGGCGGGGGCACACTTGGCGGCGTAGCCGTTGCCACCTATCAGTGCGCTGACCCGGTCAGAAAGGTCGTCGATGACGGGGTGGCCCTTCCCGGTGTAGGTCGTGGCGCACGGGACCGTGCGGCGCCACGCCACGTCCAGGCCGGGGAGCAGGTCGAGGAGCAGCCGTTCCTGGCGGACAGCTGCTCGGGGGTCGCCGTCGGTGCGGAACCAGGCGGCGGTCCGGTCTGCGTCGAGCCGTCTCCCGTGCTGTGGGACTCCGATCTTGATCACGACCCGTCCGTCCGGGCCGGCCCTGGGGGGAAGCACGAAGAAGTGGCGGTCCTCGGCGTCGGGCCTGACGATGAGGCTGGGAAGGTCGGCCAGCCGCTCGGCGTCGGCAGGGGAGGGCTCGACGTGGAGCATGGTGTGGGTGCCGACGGTCAGGTCCAGGCCCTCGGCCGGTGTGAGCCCGTGGGCGAAGAAGGGCCCGGTGGCGAGCACGACCCGGCCGGCTCTGAACACTCCGGCCGATGTACCGATCTCGACGGCAGTGCCCAGGTCGAGCACCGAGTCGACGAGGGCATCGACGACGGTCCCGCCGGCGGCGGCGCAGGCCGCTCCCTCGGCGCGTACGTACGCCCGGGGGTCGAGGTGCCCGGCGCCCGGGCCCTGGTGGATCCCTTCCAGGCGGTCCGGGGGCGACAGGTGGGGGAAGGCGGTCCGCAGGCCAACCGGGTCGAATCGCGTGCAGTCGAGGTCGAAGCGGTCGTCGGCGGGCGCAGGCTAGGCGGGAAGTCGCTGTTCGGCTGCCTTCTCTACCAGGGCCGGGGTTCGAGGATGCGGTGGCCTCACCGGGGTTGCCCGAGTTCGTGGACCCAACGGGGCAGGCCGGCGGCCTTGACCGTGTTGGCGAACAGCCATACGTCGGTGATGGGCCCCACCCCTCCGGGTACCGGGGAGATGGCCTCGGCCCTGCTCGCCACGCCGTCGTAGTCGAGGTCTCCGACGAGGCGCACCCTGCCGGTTTCGGGATCGGTGACCGGGTTGATGCCGATGTCGATGGCGATCACGCCGTCGCGGACGTCGTCGGCTCCGATGAGGTTCGGCACGCCGGCGGCGACGATCAGGACGTCAGCCTGCCTGGCGAAGTGGCGCATGCGGCCGTGTTCGTCGCACCAGCGGTCGCAGGAGATCACAGTGGCGTGTCGTTCGAGTCCGAGCCACATGCCCGGCTTGCCAACGTTGTTCGAGCGCCCGACCCACACGATCGTCGACTGCTCGTAGAACTCCGACGGCTTGCGGCCCGAGTCGAAGAGGTAGCGGTCGAGCATGTGGAACGCCGCCGCAGGGGTGGACGGTGTGAATCGGGGCTCTCCCAGGGCGACCAGGCCGGCGTTCCACGGGTGGACGGCCTCGATGTCCTTGAGGGGGTCGAGCCTCCGGTACAGGGTTGCCTCCGGGATCTGGGGCGGGAGGGGCCGCAGGATCAGGATGCCGGAGACACGCGGGTCGGCGTTGAGGGCACCGAGCGTGGCCAGCACCTCGGCCAGTTCGACATCGGCGGGGAGGTGGTGTGGGGCGTAGTGGCAGCCGAGTCCCTTGGCCAGGTGTCGGAGGCGACGTTCGTAGACCGCTGCGCCGTAGTCGTCCCCTACCATCACCGTGGCGAGGCCGGGCGCACCGTGTTCGGACCGCACGATGTCCTCGCGCAGCGAGATCAGGAGTTCGGCTGCTATCGCCCCGCCGTCGATAACCGTTGCCGTCATGGCCACCATTGTGGCGCAGATCGGTGTCGCACGCATGCGGCTCCGGCCAGTTGGGGTCAGCCCTGTGCTGCGGAGAGTGCCTCGGCGGCGAGCGCCCTACCGTCGACCTTTCCTTTCGCCAGCCGTGGAAGGCCTTGGGCACCTTGTAGTTGGCGAGCCGTTTCCCGCAGTGGGCATCGAGCGAGGCGGCCAGTCCGGTGCCTGCATCGTCCGTGGCGACGACGAATGCATGTCCGACCTCATCGAACATCGGGTCGGGTATCGACACGACAGATGCCATCCGGACCCCCGGGGTGCTCTTCGAGGTTCTTGTCCATCGGCTGACGCCGACCTCGGTGCCGATGAGGGGTTCGAAAGGGCTCGACATGGTTCCGGACGCTCCCTTGCCCTTGGGGATCCTGCCGGCGCTCGCTACTGGGTCGTGCCCGGTGCGTTGCGGAAGCGGAGGCCGGGCGGTCGTGGCTCGCCGCAGCGTTCGAGTGCCGCCGCCCAGGCGGGAGAGTTGCCCATGGCCGAGCGCAGCACGGCGACCACGGCACGTCCGCTGGAACGTGCGCCGAGTCGGGGCCGGGCGCCGATGGCCTCCTGGAGTCGGGGCGGGATCGTTACGACGGCAGCGGCGAAGAGGCGGCGGTAGGCGAATCGGGTGGCGGTCGGAAGACCCGATCCGGCCAGGAAGGCGATGGCCTCGTCGGCTGCTGGCGACGGGGCGACCGACGGGTGACCTGCCAGCCAGGCGGAGAGCTCGGCAGCGGTGTCGGGAAGCGGCGAGATGCCGAGCCGCTCGCCGAGCCGGACCTGCTCGGCCACGTAGGCGTCGGCATCGGCGTCGGACACAGGGGTCGGGCCGTAGGTGCGCCGTGCTGTGAGGAAGGAGTCGACGAGGGAGTTGTGGACCCAAGCCCCCATGCCGGGATCGCCGGCGTCGTAGGTGATGCCACGATGCGACGTGCCGCTGACCGGCCGGTGGGCGTACCGGACGGCGGCGAGCGCCCGGTCGACTTCGGGAAGCGCCCCGTAGGTGGTGGCCGACACGTAGGCGGCAGTACGCGAGAGTCGGCCCAGCGGGTCCTTGCGGTAGACGGAGTGGTCACCGACACCGGCGGCCACCTCGGGGTGGGCCGCCTGCACGAGGAGGGCGCGGATGCCACCGACGAACGCTGCGGGGTCGCTCATGAGCCCCCAGGTGACCGAACCGGGACCGAACAGCCCCGGGTCACCGGGGTGTTCGAGCGTGTCAGCCAACGGGTCGGGGGCGTGTCGGAACAGGCCGGTGGCGGCGTCGGTGATGCGCTCCCGCCAGCCGGTACTCACCGCAGGCGTGTTGTGGGCGTCGACTGCAGGCCGCCCTCTGCCAACTCGGCGACGGCCGCAACCGGGTCGGGGTCGGCGAACAACTGCGGGTCGTCAGGCTTGAATGCCAGGGCCTGCCCGTCGATCGTCCACCAGGAGGCCTCGAGGGCGATGCCGTTCGGGTCGTGGAAGTAGATCGACCGCAGGATGGAGTGGTCGACGACGGGGGTGACCCCGCAGCCGGCAGCCACGAGGCGCTGCTGGAGGGCGGTCAGGGCAGCCTCGTCGGGGAGGCCGAACGAGACATGGTCGAACTGGATTGCCCGTGTCGAGGGCGCCCCGGCGGGCTTCGAGAAGGTCTCGGCGCCGGGCACCTCGAAGAAGGCGATGGTGTTGCCGGGGCCGAGTTCGAAGAAGTAGTGGCGCATCGGCCCGGCGCGCAACGTGGCCACGAGCGGCATTCCGAGGACGCCGACATAGAAGCGGACCGTGGCGTCCATGTCGGGTGTGACCATGGCGAGGTGGTGCACGCCGCGCCAGTCGGGGGTGGCTGGATTCCGGTCCACGGAACTTCGGGTGGCTGGAGCAACAGGGCGTGCCATGTGTCCAGTCTCGCAGCCCCGCCCGCCGATCGCCATGTTCCGGGTCAACTGTCGGCGGCGGGTGCTTCGGTGGTCGAGGTCGTCGTGGGCGCAGACAGGCCCTCCTGGCCCTCGGGCAGCACGAGGAACTCGATGCGCCGGTTTCGGGCCTTGCCCTCCCGGGTGAGGTTGTCGGCCACCGGGTCGAATTCGCCCATTCCGAGGGGGGTGAGGCGCTCGGCTTCGACACCGCGGGCGATCAACTGGGCCCGTACCGCCTCGGCCCTGATCCGTGAGAGCGAGAGGTTGGCGTCCTCCTCGCCGTCGCTGTCGGTGTGACCGATGATCTGGACGCGTACCGACGGGTTGGCGACCAGGAACTCGGCGATCATCTCGAGGGTGGGGATGGAGTCCTCTGTGATGCGGTCTCCGCCGCTCCCGAACTGGATCGGAGTACGTGCCGCCGCTGCGCTGAGGCGGGCCTGGAGGAGCAGGTCGGCCTGGTTGGCGGGCAGGTCGGGAGCCTCGTCTTCGGTTACTGTCTCCTCGACGATGGGTGTCGGCACGACGATCCGGCTTACGACGCTCACGACATCGGGGTGGGCCTGTGCCACCCGGGTGGCGGCCTCCCTGAGTTCATCGGAGGCCACGCGTCCTGAGAGGGCGACCTTCCAGTCATCCACGTCGACCGTCACGGTGGGGAGTCCGGCGCGCACCATGGCGGATTGCAGTTGGGCGGCCAGGTCCTGCTGTTCCTCGACGGGATCGTCGGTGCTGCCGGAGCCGATTGCCACCACGACGAAGAAGCCGATCAGCAGGATGACGAGGAGGAGCGTCCGGCGTTCGAGGAGCAGTTCGGACAGGCGACTGTGGCGGGGGGTCCCGTGACGACTCGAAGCCATGCGTCGTCGTCCGGCGCCGAAGCCGGGGCCCATGCTGCGGCCGCGGCGGTCGCGTGGATCGCGCATCCAACCGGTCATCGGTTGCTCACATTCGGATCAGGCAGGTGTAGATACCCCCAGCCTGCCGTGTCGGCGCCCCTCTCGGAACCCCCGGTGGTAGCGAGGGCGGCTCAGACCTCGGCCAGGGGGGCAACGATCTCCTCGCCGAACCGGGCAAGTGACTCCTCGGGGTCACCCCAGAAGAGGAAGGCGGGGACCACCAGCCGGGTGACGCCCTTGGCGGCCAGGTCGGCGGCACGGTCGACGACCGAGGCGCTCATGACGTCGTCGCCGCCCCAGACGACCTCGATGTCGGCGGGATCGCGGCCGTGGGCCTCTGCCTCGCGGTGCATCGTGTCGAGCAGGGCGTCGAGGTCGCCCTTGGCTGGGAAGAAGCCGTCGCCGAGCCGGCCGGCGCGGCGTGCGGCGGCTGCGCTGTGGCCGCCGACGATGATCGGCACGGTCCCGTTGGCCGGTTTGGGGTTGCTCGATACCTGGTCGAACGATGCGAACTCGCCGTCGAACGACACCTTGTCTCCACCCCACAGGGTGCGCATGGCGGCGACGTACTCGTCGGTGCGGGCGGCCCGGCGCTCCCAGGGGATGGCGAGGGCGTCGAACTCCTCGCGCAGCCAGCCCACGCCGATGCCGAGGTCGACCCGGCCGCCGCTCATGGCGTCGAGGGTGCCGACCGCCTTGGCGAGGACGAGGGGGTTGCGTTGGGGGAGGATGAGGATGCCGGTGGCGAGGCGCAGGCGGGTCGTGTGGGCGGCGGCCCAGGTCAGCCAGATGAGGGGATCGGTGAGCGGCGTGTCGTCGGTCATGGGCATCCGGCCGCTGTCGTCGTAGGGGTAGGCCGACTCGTAGGCAGCGGGGAACACAACGTGTTCGACGGTCCAGAGGGCATCGAAGCCGGCGGCTTCAGCGTGTGTGGCGATGGTGGCACAGCCTTCAGCGGTGCCGAACGGACCTGCGTTGGCGAACATGATGCCGACTTTCATGTGGATCTCCGGATTCGTCGTGCAGCGGGACAGGATTCTGGCATTTGCGCCTAGCGGCCCTGCCAGTCGGGTGGGCGCTTCTCGGCCCATGCCCTGCGCCCCTCGGTGGCGTCGTCGGTGGCGCCGGCCACGCGGCGCATCGTCTCGCCGAACCGGACGGCCTCGCTCCACGACATGGCGGCGGTGCGTGTCGCCACCTCCTTGGTGGCCCGTACGGCCAGCGGGGCGGCATGACAGAGGCGATCGGCGAGCGTGCGAGCCTCGTCCATGAGCCGGTCACCGGGTACGACCTTCCAGGCCAGGCCGATCTCCCTCGCCCGTTCGGCATCGATGGGCTCGCCGGTGAGGAGGAGCTCCATGGCATCGGCCCAGGCGACCTTGCGGGGCAGGCGGATGGCGCCGACGATGGTCGGGACGCCGATGGTGACCTCGGGCCAGGAGAAGGTGGCGTGGTCGGCGGCGATGACGAAGTCGCAGGCGACGGCGGCGGTGAGCCCGTATCCGATGCAGTGGCCGTTGACGGCGGCGATGGTGGGCTTGAACACCTCGAGGCCGGATTCGAAGGAGTTGACTGTGGGGATCTCCCAGAAGGTGCCGGGGAAATCGCCGGTCGATCCGGTGCCGTCCCGCAGGTCGGCGCCTGCACAGAACGCCTTGTCGCCGGCTCCGGTGACGATCGCTGCCCAGGCCTCCTCGTCGGCGACGAACCGCTCCCATGCGGCGTTGAGGTCGCGCCGCAGGTCGCCGTTGACGGCGTTGAGGGCCTCGGGCCGGTTGTAGGTGATGGTGGCGACGTGCCCATGGCGTTCGTACGTGGCGGCATCGCCGTACGGCCCGTCGTGTCCGGGATCGTCCATGGTGGGGACCGTAGCGGAGGCGTGTCCGGGGGCCGAACTTGCCGGGTGGATTCAGCACGGGCCTAGAATCTGACGGACCGTCAGATTTGGGAACAACATGACCGACAACACATGACCGACTCCGTCGCAGGCACGCCCATACCACGCATCATCAGCGTCGACGACCACATCGTCGAACCGCCGCACCTCTGGCAGGAGTGGCTGCCCCAGAGGTTCAAAGAACGCGGTCCCCGCGTCGAGCGCCGTCGCCTCGGCGAGATGAAGTGGGTGGGCGGCGCCAAGATGTACGAGTACGAACTCGACGCCTCCGACGCCCCGTGGTGCGACGTCTGGTTCTACGAGGATCTCGTCCATCCCAACAAGCGCCACGTGGCCGCCGTCGGCTTCGAACGTCACGAGATGACGCTGTCGCCCATCACCTACGACGAGATGCGCCCCGGCTGCTACGACCCCAGGGCCCGCGTCGACGACATGGTTGCCAACCACGTCGATGTGTCGCTGTCGTTTCCGACGTTCCCCCGCTTCTGCGGCCAGACCTTCTGGGAGGCCTCCGACAGGGATCTCGCCCTCGCCTGTGTGAAGGCCTACAACGACTTCATGGTCGAGGAGTGGTGTGGCGATTCCGGCGGGGTGCTGGTTCCCCTCATCATCATCCCGCTCTGGGACGCCGACCTGGCCGCCGCCGAGGTGCGCCGCAACGCCGAGCGGGGCTGCCACGCCGTGTGCTTCTCCGAGATCGCCCCCAACCTCGGGCTGCCGTCGATCCACACCGGCTACTGGGACCCGTTCTTCGCCGCCTGCCAGGACACCGGGACCGTCGTGTGCATGCACATCGGCTCGTCGTCCAAGATGCCGGCCGCCTCGCCCGATGCCCCGCCGGCTGTGGCCGCCTCGCTGAGCTTCAACAACGCCATCGCCTCGCTCAGCGACTTCCTGTTCTCCGGCGTGCTGGTGCGCTTCCCCGAACTGGTGCTGGCCTACAGCGAGGGCCAGATCGGCTGGATCCCCTACATCCTCGAGCGGGCCGACGACGTCTGGAAGGAACACCGGGCGTGGGCCGGCGTGGCCGACATCATCCCCGAGCCGCCGTCCACCTACTACTACCGGCAGGTCTACGGCTGCTTCTTCCGCGACAACCACGGTCTCGCATCGCTCGACGAGGTCGGGGTCGACAACGTCACGTTCGAGACCGACTACCCGCACACCGACACCACCTGGCCGAACACGAAGCAGGTGGCCGAGGACATGATGGGCCACCTGCCCGCCGACGTGGTCTGGAAGATCGTGCGCGGCAATGCCGCCCGCATGCTCCACCTCGACATCGAGGCGCCGCCGAATTCCTGATCCCCCCGGATCTCTCCCGGCCCGGGGGCGACACTTCCGTAGACTCCCCGACATGTCCGCATCAACCGACGGGACCGCTGGCGCCGACCGCATCTCCACGATCCTGCTCGAGCCCGACTGCGCTCCCGGGCTGTGGGCGTCGGTCGACTCCGGCGAGATGGAGCTCCTCATCCCCGAACTGCTGCTGCTGCGCATGGAGCAGGACCCCATCCACCGCCACAAGGACGTTCTCGCCCACACGATCGCCGTGGTCGGCAAGACGGAGCCCGAGATCACCGTCCGCCTCGGCGCCCTGTTCCACGACGTCGGCAAGCCGAAGACCCGGTCGTTCGAGCACGGCGACGTGACCTTCCGCCACCACGAGGCCGTCGGTGCCCGCATGGCCCGCAAGCGACTCACAACACTCGGCTACGAGGAGCCGCTCGTCGAAGAGGTGGCCGAACTGGTCCGCCTTTCGGGCCGCTTCAAGGGCTACTCCGATGGCTGGTCCGACTCGGCGGTACGCCGATACGCCCGGGACGCCGGGCCGCTGCTCGGCCGGCTCAACCACATGATCCGCTGCGACTGCACCACCCGCAACCGGGAGAAGGCGGCCGGCATCCAGGCCGCCATGGACGACCTCGAGGCCCGCATCCAGTCGCTTGCCGAGGAGGAGCGCCGTGCCGCCGAACGCCCCGGCCTCGACGGCCAGGCCGTGATGGAACACCTCGGTCTCGAACCGGGTCGCGAGGTTGGCGAGGCGCTCACGTTCCTGCTGGCGCTCAAGCGCTCGGACGGCGACCTCGAGAGGGAAGAGTTGGAGGCCCGCCTCGACGCCTGGTGGGCGGAACGGACCTGAGAGCCGGGCTCAGGGAATCAGCGAATCAAGGCTCTGGACCTCAGGGAGCAAGGATCCCGTCCATGAGCCAGACGCCCACCTCGGCAACGCCCGCCTCCGAGAGGTGCACGCCGTCGAAGCGGGTGTGGCGCTCACGGTCGGTGCCGATGTCGCCGATGAAGTCCCGGTACGGCACCGTCGCCACGAACCCGAGATCGGCGGTGGCGGCAACGACGAGCTCGTTGAGGCGGTCGATGCGGTCGGGGTGGTTCTGGGGCCGGACCTCGCGTTTGAGGTGGGCACCCTCCAGCCACACCACCCGGGCACCGGACGCCCCCAGCACCTCGGATGCCAGGCGGTACTCGGACGAGATGTAGTCGTCGTAGACCGGCATCCCGATGTTGACCCACTCGTCGCCCAGCGATGGCACCAACCGGTCGGTCACGTCCCATGGGGTGATGTGCGCCAGCACGACATCGGGTTCGAAGACCTCGACGGCCGTCGGCCACGACACGACCTCGGGGTCGAGCATCACGTGGGGCTCGACGGGATCGTTCCACGCTGAGCAGAGCTCGCCGACCGGGCCCTCGATGCCCTCGGGGATGCGCTTCTGGCCGTAGCGGCCGACGACACATCCCAGATGTGCCTCGTTGAGGACCACGATCTCGCCGGGGTTGCCGAGCGCCCAGGTGCACAGCGCCTCGCCGATCTGCAGTGCGACCGAGTCGCCGACGACCAGCACCCGCAGGCGGTCGTCGGTGGATGGCGGCAGCAGGCCCTGTTCGGCGCACGGGCCCTGCGACGAGGCGGCCGCCTCGTCCGCCGGCCGGGTGTTGACCCACAGCAGGCCACCCAGGATCGCCACCAGCGCCACTGCGACGGCGGACAGGGCCGGGATCGGCTTGAGCGGCCGGTCCAGCAGCGGCACCCGGCGCCTGACCACCGGCAACTCGATCAGGTAGAAGCTGGCGGTCGATACGGCGAAGGTGATCGCCAGGTGCAGCCAGATCAGGTTGTTGCCCTCGATCACGTCGACGCCGGGTATCAGCCGTGCGGCCCTGGTGGGGGTGACCAGCAGGTAGATCGGCCAGTGGTAGAGGTAGAGGCCGTAGCTGATCTTGCCGACCCAGCGGATGATCGGTGACTCGAGGAACCAGTGCAGGGGGCCCTTGGTGGCGCCGGCACAGCCGTACCAGAACCAGCCGGTGCCGACCCCGAGCAGGTACGGCCAGTGGTCGAACGGGGCGTTGCCACGCGCCACGCTCACGACGACCCACCCGGCGGTGAACAGCCCGGCGTACAGGGCGCCCACCTGGACCCTGCGGTACCTCGGGGCGCCGGGCGCCGACAACGACGCCGGCAACCATGCATGCCAGGCCGGCTCGGCGGGCTGGGCGACGCCGTAGACCATCACGCATGAGATGGCGGCCACCATCAGGAACCCGCCGTGCTCGAACATCCAGGCGCTCTGTTCCGAGATCTCGAAGATGGCCCATGTGAAGAACAGCGTCGCCGCATATGCCCCGACCACCCAGGCGAGCTGCGCCCGGCGCCCACGGACCGGGCCCCGCTGCCGCACGATGACGGCGAGGATGATGCCTGCGAACAGGGAATGCGCCCGGGTGTCGGTGCCGTAGTAGACGCGCGAGGGGTCGCCGCCGCCCGGATAGAGGTGGCCCATCCACCAGGTCGAGGCGATCGTGCCGGCGACCATCGTCCAGAGGATCACCGAGTAGGCGTGCCTCTTGAAGAAGTGGAGGACGAAGATCAGGTACAGCGGGGCGAAGATGTAGAACTGCTCCTCGATCGAGAACGACCAGACGTGCCGCAGCGGCGAGTACTGGAAGTCCTCGAAGTACGAGACGCCGGAGAAGATCTCGAACCAGTTGGCGCAGTAGGCCAGCGCAGAGACGATCGCCCCGGTCCAGCGGGGGTACTGGTCTACCGGGACGAACAGCATCAGGTACAGGGTCAGGATTCCGAGCGCCACGAACAGGGCGGGCAGCAGGCGACGTACCCGGCGACCCGCATAGGCCCTGAGGTCGATGCGGCCGGTCTTTTCGAACTCGTTGAGGGCGATCGAGATGATCAGGAAGCTCGACAGCGTGAAGAACAGGTCGATGCCGAGGATGCCGCCGGAGACCGTGTCGGTGGCGGCGTGGTACATCAGCGGGCCGATGACGACCCAGATGCCCCGGATTCCGTCGATCCCCGGGATGTAGGTGAAGGCGGGGCGCCCCTGATCAGCCATGACGGGGAAACGCTACCGCTAGACGTCAGGGCTCAGGAGGAACGGTCGGCGCAGGGAACCAGCAGCACGTGGTGTTCCGACGACCACGCCTCGCAGAAGTGGTCGGCGACCACCCGGGCCGGTTCAGGGGCGCCCGGGTCGGACGAGGTGTTCGGCTCGGACCAGCCGTCGAACCGGTCGGTGAGGATCAGGATGTCGGCATCGGACAACTCGTCGGCCAGCGGACCGCCGAGCCGGTTGGCGAGCCCGGGGTTCATCTCCAGGTGGCGGCTGGCAGGCACCAGGTCGGGGAGAAGGAAGTAGAGGAAGGTCTCGGAGTAGTTGGTGCGGGTCAGGTCGACGGGTCCGACGAACACCGAGTCACCCGGTTCGGTGCGGGTATCGACCTCGGCCAGCAGGGCCTCGAGTTCGACGACGAACGTCTGGTCTCCCACGGGCATGGTCCGGCCGGCGTGCGTGATCGACGGCGTCGACCAGGCGGCCGCCCGCTGGGTGAAGGCGTCGACCGTGAACCGCCCCAGGTGGTGTGGTGCCACGGCGAACAGCAGCCCCACCACGACGAGGAGCGCAAGGGGTGCCGCCAGGTGGCGGCGGGAGAGCGGGAGCCGGCGCCCGATTGCCACGGCCACAGCAATAGTTCCGATGGCGAAGACGTAGCCGCCGACGAACTTGAGGTGGTTGGGGCTGGGCCGTTGAAGCACCATCGGGACGATCGCGATGCCGACCAGCGCCAGGGTCGTGAACCGTCGCCGGTGCGGAATGCGCCACAGGCGGGGAAGCACCACGAGGCCCGCCGCCACCACGATCAGCAGCCAGAACACAGCGGCGACCTGCGCCGACCGCGACAACCCGGGCCATGGGTCCGGGCCGCGGAGCATGTCGTCGAGGCGGGCGAACATGTCGGCGCTCTCCGACGGGTCGGGCGGGAGCGGGAGCCGGCGACCTGAGCGGAGTCGGAACACCGGGTCGACCACGACGCCCTCGACCAGCGCCACCGGACCGACCAGCACGAGGTGCAGCAGGAACGGCGAAAGCCCGCCGGCCAGGCCGGTGGCGAGCCGACGTCGTCGTGCCCGGGTGGTGCGCCATGCCTCGTTGGCGAGTACCAGCAGGACTGCCGGCCCGAGCACGATCTGGTGGAACACGGCCAGGCCGAGCAGCCCGGCGCCGACCGCCGTCGAGCGGCGTGCGCCGCCGTCGAGCACCAGTGCGGTACCGGCGACCAGCAGCGCCAGGCCGCACAGCCACGAGTAGGCGAACAGGCCGAAGGGTGCCAGCAGCACCCAGGCGGTGAGTGCGGCGGCAGTTGCCGTGCCCCGGCCCCACGGTCGTGCCATGCGGTAGAGGCCCCAGAGCAGCAGTGCCCGGTAGGCGAGGCCGACCAGCCTTTCGACGAGGACGGACGGTCCCAGTGCCCAGAAGGCGGCGCCGACCGCCCAGACATTGCCGGGCGGGTAGAGGTACTCGACGTCGGCGTTCGGCCAGCGCCCGTCGAGGAGCAGGTCGGCGACGACGAGGACATTGCCCTCCTCCATCGCCGTGGCGCCCATGGCCAGCATCCCCGGGAGGGGAATGAGGACCGCAACGGCAGCGATCAGGAAGGGCAGCGCACGTACGAGTCTTGCCCCCACGGGGCGTGAGTCTAGGGAGGGACCGGTGCCCGGACCGGTCAGGGTGAGGGGAAGCACCCCTACTCGAGCTTGAGGGGCTCGGTCTCGACGAGGCCGGCGACCAGCGACGCCACGGCCGAGCGCTCGGAGCGGGTGAGAGTGACATGGGCGAACAGCGGGTGCCCGACGAGTTCGTCGAGGACGACGACCGGAACGACGACATGGTGGGCGCCGAACTTGCGGATCCCCAGCGGATCGGTCAGGTGCACGGAAGTGTCGAGGAGGTAGACCTCAGGATCGGTCGAAGAGCCTGCGGTGGTGCATACACCGTTCGCCCCTACCCGTCGGCGGTGTCTGCGATGGACTCCGGGAGAGGACAAGCGACCGCGACGGAGGAAACGAATGTGATCCGCGAGGCCGGGCGGGAAATGCCGGACGGGTCCCGGCTCTGGCGGTCGGGACGCGTCGGGGCTACGGTCACGCACCCACGGACGACGAGGCCGGTGACACCCGGGGGACCCCGATGAGGGGACTCCGCCGGCCGCCGGCGGAGGAGGTGCCGCATGAAGGCGTTCACGCCCGACCGGATCCGGAACGTCGCGCTGGTGGGTCCGCCCGGTTCGGGAAAGACCTCGCTGGCGGAGGCGATGCTGTTCCGGGCCGGCGCCCTGCCACGGGTCGGCACGGTCGAGGACGGTACAACCGTCTGCGATCACGAGCCCGAGGAGAAGTCCTCCGGCCATTCGCTCACGACGGCGCTGGCCGTCCTCGAATGGCAGGACCACAAGATAAACCTGCTCGACACGCCGGGCACCTTCGACTTCGCCGGTGAAGCCGTGGGGGCCGTGCACGCCGCCGACCTCGCCGTCTTCGTGGTCGATGCCTCGAGCGGCCTCGACCACGCCACCGTGGTGCTCTGGCGCCAGGCAGCCGAACGCGGCACGCCCCGCCTGGTGTTCGTCAACAAGCTCGACCGTGAGCACACCAGCTTCGAGTCGGTGCTGGCGGAACTCCAGGCCGCATTCGGGTCGGGGGTTGCACCGCTCGAGATTCCGATAGGCGCGGCGGAGTCGTTCCACGGCATCGCCGACCTGCTCACCGACAAGGCCTGGATCTACGACAGCGGCCACGCGGAGCTGGGCGAGATACCCGAAGAGATGGAGGCCCGCGAGGCCCAGATCCACGAATCGCTGGTGGAGAACATCGTCGTTGCCGACGACGACCTCCTCGAGCGCTACCTGGGTGGCGATGTACCCGGCTTTGAGGAACTCGAGAGGGTGCTCGGCAACGGCATCGCCTCGGGCAACGTGTTCCCGGTGGTGTGCGGGTCGGCAACAATCCCGATCGCCGTCGACCGCCTCTGCAACTACATCGTCGAGGTAGGACCCTCTCCGCAGGACCGCCCGGCCGTACCTGTCGCCATCGGCGGGATGTCGGTCGACGTCACGCCGGATCCGGATGCCGACACGCTGGTCCAGGTGTTCAAGACGTCCGTCGATCCCTATCTGGGCCACATGTCGTACTTCCGTGTCCTGGCAGGCACCGTCACGAGGGACGCGATGCTGGTCAACGGGCGCACCGGCGACACCGAGCGCTTCCGCGGGATCATGACGGTGCAGGGTGGCGAGTCGGTCGACGTGACGGCGCTGAAGGCCGGCGACATCGGCGTCGTCACCAAGCTCCATGCCACGCACACCGGCGACACGCTCTCCTCGGCCGGTCGGGCAACGGCCCCTGCCATCGGTTTCCCGTCCGCCGTGCTCTCGTGGGCGGTGTCACCCCGGAGCCGCAACGACGAGGACAAGATGGCCGAGGCGCTCCACCGGATCCTCGACGAGGACCCGGTACTCGAGATGCGCCGTGACGATGAGACGCGCCAGACGCTCCTCTCCGGGCTCGGCGAGACCCACCTGCGGTCGGTGCTGTCGCGCATGGAGCGCAAGTTCGGGGTCCATGTCGACACCGAAGAGGTACGCGTCGCCTACCGGGAGACCATCCAGGCGGCAGCCGTGGCCGATGGCCGCTACAAGAAGCAGTCCGGTGGCCACGGCCAGTTCGGGGTTGCATCTGTTCGGATCGAGCCGCTCGGCAGCGGCGCCGGCTTCGAGTTCGTCAACGAGGTGACCGGCGGGGTGATCCCGCGCCAGTACATCACGGCCGTCGAGGCCGGGGTCGTAGAGGGCATGGCCCAGGGTGGCGGATCGGGCTATCCGGTCGTCGACCTGCTGGCCGCCGTGTACGACGGCAAGGCCCACTCGGTGGACTCGTCTGAGATGAGCTTCAAGATGGCCGGGAAGCTGGCCTTCCAGGAGGCGCTCGCCAAGGCCAGGCCCGTGGTGCTCGAGCCGGTTGCCGCCGTCGAGGTCACCGCTCCGGGCGAGTGCCTCGGCGACGTCATGGGCGACCTCTCCTCCCGTCGGGCCACGGTGCAGGGTACGGAGATCGACCGGTGGGGCGACCAGGTTGTCAGCGCCCTGGTCCCCGAGGCCGAGCTGGTGCGCTACGCCATCGACCTGCGGTCGCTGACCGGTGGCCGGGGTCGCTTCACGACAGTCCCCTCCCACTACGCCAAGGTGCCGTCCGGAACGAAGGTTCCCGAACCCCCCGAGCGGTAGAGGTCCGGCGCCGGTCCGGGGTCAGGGCCGGTACCGGGAGGCGATCAGGCGTCGGCGGGGATTGGCACCGTTTCGGTGTGGGTGCCTGAGCGCAGAACCGTGCCGGCGAGTGCCTCGGTGTGTGCACCGTCGATGACGGCCAGTGCGCCGTTGACGTAGACCCTTTCGATTCCGACGGGTTCCGCCATGAGCCTCGGGCTGTCGCCGGGAAGGTCGAACTCGAGGAGGAGTTCGCCGGCGCCTACGACCACAGGATCGAACACGACCAGGTCGGCGTGCCAGCCCTGTTCGATCCGGCCCCGCTCCCGGAGGCCGAAGAAGCGGGCAGGCACGTCGGTCATGTGGGCTATGGCCGCCTCGAGGCCGACCAGCTGTCGGCCACGGATGCAGTCGGCCAGCCACTCTGTGGTGTACGAGGCGCCGGCC
The DNA here is from genome assembly GCA_014381945.1 of Actinomycetota bacterium. Lineage (GTDB taxonomy): Bacteria > Actinomycetota > Acidimicrobiia > Acidimicrobiales > MedAcidi-G1 > S20-B6. Next base: position 6,289 of record JACNKQ010000060.1, on the reverse strand, counting down.
ATGCGGTCGAGGTGGGCGCCGGCGTCCGAGCCGCCGATCATGACGTGGTCGTGGTCCCAGACGGCCTGGCGCATCAGCCAACTGGCAGGGTCGTCGTCGGTGGGGCCGGGCCACAGCACGGTGCGCAGGTCGTCGGCGAGAACGATGTCGAGCAGGGCGTAGAAGTCGCGCACGCCGCGCTCGCGGGCGATGTCGCCGACCAGGCGACCCTTGAGGCCCTCGTTTTCTGGAGAGTACGTGTCGCCGACGCGGTAGAGGCCCCATCCGGTAAGTCGTGAGAAGACGCCGGCGTCGGGTGAAGCGGCCCGTGTCTCGAGGTGGCGGCGGGTGTCGGGGTCGGTCAGGGCCGCCACCTTCTCTTCGTGGGGGAGGGCCATGACCTCGCCCCAGTCGGGGAGCAGGTAGAGGGCGCAGAAGGTGTGGAAGTGCATGTTCATGCCGACGAGGATCGGCATGGTCAGGGCCACGGCCCTGCCTCCACGTTCAGCGACCTGTTCGCAGGCGGCCAGTTGGTTGCGGTAGTCGTCGGGTCGGGCTGAGTCGACGGTGAGGACGTTCCAGTTGAGGGAACGGCGGCCGGCCAGCGACATGCGGGCCATGAGGTCGACCTCGTCCTCGCGGAAGCCGTTCATGCAGCCGTCTGCGACCCATTCGAGCGAGGTGCCCGGATGGTCGGCGACGACCGACGACAGTGCGACGACCTCGTCGGCTGCGGCTACACGTGACGGTATGGGTGCGCCGTCGCCGTCGGAGTGGGTGTAGGAGCGGCTGGTCGAGAAGCCCAGGGCGCCGGCCTCCAGCCCCTGATGGAGGAGCTGCTGCATCTCGGCGATCTCGGCGTCGGTGGCCTCGCGGCCGACGGAGTCGTCCTTCATGACAGTGCGGCGCAGTGCGCAGTGGCCGACCATGGCGGCGATGTTGACGCCGATGTTGCCGTCGAGGCGGGCCAGGTAGTCGGCGGTGGTGCGCCAGTTCCAGTCGACACCGATCGCAAGGGCGTCCGCAGACATGCCCTCGACCTTGACCATCATTGCGCCGATGTACTCGGCGTCCGAATCGTCGCCGATCGGGGCCAGTGAGAAGCCGCAGTTGCCCATGACCATGCTGGTGATGCCGTGGAGGCTCGACGGGGTGGCCCAGGGGTCCCAGAGGATCTGGGCGTCGTAGTGGGTGTGGGGGTCGACGAAGCCGGGGCAGACGACCTTGCCGGTGGCGTCGTGGGTCTCGACGGCCTCGGCGCCGGAGAGGTCGCCGGTGGCGGCGATGCGCCCGTCGGTTACGCCCACGTCGGCAGGCACGCCGGGTGTGCCCGTGCCGTCGATCACCGTGCCGCCGGTAATGAGCAGGTCGAACATGGTGGAGGAGGCTACTCGCCGCCGCCTCCGAGTTCCTGACAGAGCGTCAGGTTTTCCGGATGTCCGTTTCTGCCCGCCGATGCGGGAGTATCGGTGGATGGGAGAGACAGCAGCCAACCGCATCGACGCCCTCATGGCGGACCTGACCCTGGAGGAGAAGGCCGCCCTCATGACCGGCCGTGGCATCTGGGACTCCAATCCCGTCGAGCGACTCGGCATCCCCGCCCTCAAGGTCACCGACGGACCCAACGGCGCACGTGGCGCCGGCCTGCTCGGCACCGGAACACCGGCGCTGTGCATCCCCTGCGGTTCGGCACTCGGCGCCACCTGGGACCCGGAACTGGTTGGGGAACTCGGTGCCGTGCTTGCATCCGAGACCCGTGCCCGTGCCTGCCACGTGCTGCTCGCCCCGACCGTCAACATCCACCGCACCCCCCTCGGTGGCCGCAACTTCGAGTGCTACTCGGAGGACCCGGTGCTCACCGGCCGGACAGCGGCTGCGTTCATCCGGGGCGTCCAGGGTGGCGGCGTGGGCACCACCATCAAGCACTTCGTAGCCAACGACTCGGAGTTCGAGCGCAACAGCATCGACTCGGTCGTCCCGGACCGCGCCCTGCGCGAGGTCTACCTGAGGCCCTTCGAGATCGCCGTGGCCGAAGCCGAGCCGTGGGGGCTGATGGGGTCGTACAACCGGGTCAACGGCACGTTCGCCTGCGAGAACCGGTGGCTGCTCACCGGGGTACTGCGCGACGAGTGGGGGTTCGACGGGATCGTCGTCACGGACTGGTTCGCCGCCAAGACCACGGCGGTGATGGCCGCAGCGGGGCTCGACCTCGAGATGCCCGGCGCCGGCCGCTTCTACGGCCCGGCGCTGGTCGCGGCCGTGGAGGCCGGCGATGTCGACGCAACGCTGCTCGACGCCGCTGCCCGACGGCTGCTCACCCTGCTGGAACGGACCGGGGCCTTCGACGACCCGCTCGACGGGCCCGAGGCCGAACTCGACGAACCGTCACACCGTGCGCTGGCACGTCGGGCATCGGCCGAATCGATGGTGCTGTACCGAAACGAATCCGTCCTGCCGTTGGATGCCTCCTCGATCGGCACCCTCGCGGTGATCGGCCCCAACGCCGCCGACGCCATGCTCATGGGTGGTGGTTCAGCGGCCCTGGTGCCGCAGCACTCCACCTCGCCGCTCGAGGCGATTACCGCACGGCTCGCTGGCTCCTGCGAGGTGCGCCATGAACCCGGGGCCTTCACCGAGCGCACCACCCGGCCGGTTCGGCGCCGCCACCTGACGGGCGCCGACGGAACACCGGGCTTCACCGTCGAGTACTTCGACGGCACGGCGTGGGAGGGCGGGCCCCAGCGGGTTGCAACAGGCCTGAGTGGCCGCCTGATCACGACCGACAGCGGAGAGTTCTCGTTCCGGGCCACGGCCCGGCTCACCCCGGAGGAGACCGGCGATCACACGCTCACGCTCGTGCAGGCCGGGCGGGCACGGGTCCTCGTAGACGGAGCGGTCGTGCTCGACGGCATCGACGACCCACCGCCCCAGGGTGAGGCGTTCTTCGGGATGGGCAGCATCGAAGTCGAGGTGGAGGTGACTCTGGTCGCCGGAGAGCCGGTCGACCTCGTGGTCGAGTACTCGAGCGAGCACAGCGTCTTCATCCGGGGGGCCCAGGTCGGCCTGCGCCCACCGGCCGTCGACGACCTCATGGACCGGGCCGTGGCGCTGGCCGCCGACGCCGACGCTGTCGTCCTCGTAGTCGGCACCAACGACGACTGGGAGACCGAGGGCCGTGATAGGGAGTCGATGGACCTGCCGGGCGACCAGCCGGAACTGATACGTCGGGTGTGTGCCGCCAACCCCCGCACCGCCGTGGTCGTCAACTCCGGATCGGTGGTCACCATGGACTGGGCCGATGCGGCACCGGCGGTGCTGCAGTCGTGGTTCGGGGGCCAGGAGATGGGCGACGCCCTCGTCGACGTCCTGTTCGGCGACGCCGAGCCCGGGGGCCGCCTGCCCACGACCGTCCCCCACCGCCTCGAGGACACGCCGGCTTTCACCAACTATCCGGGTGAGGCCGGCCGGGTGCACTACGGGGAGGGCGTCTTCGTCGGCTACCGCTGGTATCAGGCCCGAGGGATCGACGTGGCCTATCCGTTCGGCCATGGCCTCGGCTACACGACGTTCGAGTGGGGAGGCTCCCGGCTCGGTGAGATCCCCAGCGCCGCAGCGCTGGCCGACGGGGCGACCGTGGCCGCCACCGTGACCGTCACCAACACCGGTGACCGTGCGGGCAGTGAGGTCGTGCAGTGCTACGTGGCCCACCTGGACCCGGTGGTCGCCCGGCCGCCACAGGAACTCCGGGGGTTTGCCAAGGTGCACCTCGAACCGGGTGAGAGGACCGAGGTGGCGATCGAACTCGACCACCGGGCCTTCGCCTACTGGGACCCTGCCGACCCTGGCTACGCGGACCGCAACCACCGCGTGCCCGTCGCCGCCGGTGGCGGGCACGTCGGGCACCGCGGGGAGGCGGGCTGGTATGCGGACCCGGGCGACTACGAGGTGCGGCTGGGTGTTTCGTCCGCCGACATCCGCACGGTGCTGGCGCTCACGCTCGAGGGTTAGCCTGCGTCCTGACAACCGACCGGGGAGCTCGGGCCACATGCCGGGCTGAGAGGGCAGCGTCGGCCGTGTGTGCGGTCGGGGTGCTGTCGACCCGAATCAACCTGAACCGGATAATGCCGGCGGAGGGAGTTTCGATGCACAGGATCCTGACCAGAACAGTTCCCTTCGTCGCGGCTCTTGGCGCGGCTGCGTTCCTGCTCACTGCCTGCGGCAGCGATCCGGCGCCTGCGCCAGGCTCTGAGCCCATCGCCGGCCAGGCGATCACGCTGGTCACGCACGACTCCTTCCGGGTCTCGGAGGGCATCCTCGAGGCCTTCACCGCCGAGACCGGCGTGACGGTGACGGTCAGAAACGCCGGTGACACGGGCCAGATGGTCGCCACATCGGTACTCACCGTCGGCAACCCGTTGGGCGACGTCATGTACGGCGTCGACAACACCTTCCTCCAGCGTGCGCTCGACGCCGAACTGTTCGAGGCCTACGAGTCACCGGCGTTGGCCAACGTGCCGGCGTCGCTGCAACTCGACCCCGGCCACCGGGTCACGCCCATCGACTTCGGCGATGTCTGCGCCAACTACTGGATCGACCGGTTCGACGACGACCTGCCGGTGCCGGAGACCCTCGCCGACCTGGCCGACCCGGCGTACGAGGGCCTGCTGGTCGTCGAGAACCCCGAGACCTCCTCACCGGGCCTGGCCTTCCTGCTGGCCACGATCGCCGAGTTCGGCGACGGCTGGGAGAATTACTGGAAGGCGCTGCGCCTCAACGACGTGCTCGTCACCACCAGTTGGGACGACGCCTACTACGGACAGTTCGTGGCGGGCGGGGGCGACAGGCCGATCGTCATCTCGTATGCCTCCAGCCCCCCCGCCGAGGTGATCTATGCGGACCCGCCCGTCGACACGGCGCCGACCGGCGTCATCACGGACACCTGCTTCCGGCAGGTCGAGTTCGCAGGCATCCTCGCCGGCACATCCCACCGTGCCGCCGCCGAGGCGCTCGTCGACTTCCTGCTCTCGGACACCTTCCAGGAGAACGTACCCCTGAACATGTTCGTGTTCCCGGCATCGACGACCGCTGAACTCCCTCAGGCGTTCGTCGACCATGTGGTGCTGCCGGAGGATCCGCACACGCTCCCACCCGCAGGCATCGGCGCCAACCGCAACGCCTGGACCGAGCGGTGGACCCGGATCGTGCTGCGGTAGGGCACGTGGGCGCTCGTTACCTGACAGGAGTCCGGGGGAGTGTGCGGGTTGCTGCGGTCCTGCTCCCGGTGGCGTTTCTGGGCGTCTTCTTCCTGTACCCGGTCGCCTCCATCGTGGGCCGGGGGCTCACCGGCGAGGGCCTCGACCGCCTGACGGGGCTGCCCGGTTCGGCCTCGTTCCGCAGCGTCGCATGGTTCACCATCTGGCAGGCGGCGGTCTCGACGGTGCTGACGGTCCTGGCCGCCCTGCCCGGTGCACACCTGCTGGCCCGCTACCGGTTCAGGGGCCGGGCCGCACTGCGGGCGCTGACCACCGTCCCGTTCGTGCTGCCGACGGTCGTGGTCGGCAGCGCCTTCGCCGCCCTGTTCGACCGCTTCGGCATCGACGACGGCGCCTTTCGGCTGCGGCACACCGTCTGGGCGATCCTCGCCGCCCACGTGTTCTTCAACGTGGCGGTCGTGCTGCGGACGGTCGGATCCTTCTGGGAGGGCCTGGACCCGGCCGTCGAGGAGCAGGCCCGGGTGCTCGGGGCGGGGCCGTGGCGGACCTTCCGGTCGGTGACGCTGCCGAGGCTCTGGCCGGCCATAACTGCTGCGGCGTCGATCGTGTTTCTGTTCTGTACGACCTCGTTCGGCGTGATCCTGATCCTGGGCGGACCGACGAGGGCGACCCTCGATACCGAGATCTGGCGCCACGCCGTCTGGCGCGGTGATCTGGCGTCGGCGACGTCACTCGCCGTGGTGCAACTCGTGGCCGTCGTGGCGATGGTCGTGGTGACCAACCGGCTCCAGCGGCGCCGCGCCGTTGGTGAACGGTCGTCGGCCCGGTGGCCACAACGCCCGACGACGCGACTGCTCGGCGCCAACCTGGCGCTGCTGGCCACGGTGCTCCTGCTCCCGGTGGCGGTGCTCGTCGAACGCTCCCTGGCGGTCGGTGACGGCTACTCGCTGCGCCACTACGGCGCCCTCGCCCACCGGGTGAACCTGCTGCCGGTCTCGGCACTCGTGGCGTTGCGCAACTCGCTGCTGTTCGCCGTTGTGGCGACGGTGCTCGCGCTCGTCGTCGGCGGGCTCGCCTCGCTGGTCGTCGTGCACGGC
>JACNKQ010000011.1 GCA_014381945.1 Actinomycetota bacterium | reverse complement strand
GCCACGTGGCGCGCCCAAAGGACTACCTGAGGGCCGTGTTCGCCTCGGCGGCGCGGCTCTACGGCATGTCCCTGCTGTTCGGGGTAGCCTGTTCGACGCAACTCACCCCCATCGCCGATGCGCTGCTCGACGCCGGGCCGTCGGTGGCGGTCATCACCATGGGCATCGTGTTCGTCGTAGCCGGGTTCGCCTTCAAGGTCTCGGCGGCGCCGTTCCACACATGGGCGCCCGACGTGTACGTGGGCGCCCCCACACCGGTCACCGCATTCCTGGCCGTGGCCTCGAAGGCCGCAGGCTTCGTCGCCCTGCTGCAGCTCGTCTACGTCGGCTTCTATGCGCGGGCCGAGGTGTTCGAGCCGCTGATGTGGATCCTCGCCGCCCTGTCAATGACGGTCGGCAACCTGATCGCCCTGCGCCAGACGAACCTGGTGCGGCTGATGGCCTACTCGGGCATAGCCCAGACCGGCTTCATCATCGCCCCGCTGGCGGTGGCCGGGCATAGCGGCGCCATCGGCGACCAGGCCCTGTCGGCGGTGGTCACCTACCTGGCCGTCTACGCCGCCATGAACCTGGGTGCCTTTGCCGTCATCATCACACTGGCCCGCCGCAGCGGGTCCGCCGAGATCGAGTCGTTCTCCGGCGCCTTCCACTACGCCCCGGCGATGACCGTGGCCATGACGATCTTCTTCGGGTCGCTGGCCGGCATCCCGCCGCTGGGCGGCTGGTTCGCCAAGTTCGAGGTCTTCCGGGTGCTGGCCACCGCCGGCGAGCCGTGGGGTTACGCCCTGGCGGTGATCGCCGCCGTCAACGCCGTGATAGCCCTGTACTACTACGCCGCCGTGCTCCTGAAGATGTGGGCAGAGGATGCGCCCGAAGGCGACCACCGTCCGGTGCCTTTCACCCCTTCGCTGACCTCGGCGCTGGTCATCTGCGGCGGCGTGACGCTGCTGTTCGGTGTCGTGCCCCAGGTGGTGGCACGCTTCACCGACGTCAGCCTGCTGGCCCTCGGAGGCTGACATCGTCGGTCCAGCAGACCGGCTGACGGAGCAGATCCGCGTACAGGGGCCGTTGCGCTTCGACGAGTACATAGATGCCTCCCTCTACGACCCTGCGGGGGGTTTCTACGCATCGGGCGGTGCTGCGGGTCGCCGGGGAGACTTCATCACGAGCCCCGAGGTAGGGCCGCTGTTCGGAGCCGTGCTGGCCCGCTGGATGGACGGGGTGTGGGAGCGACTCGGCCGACCCGCCGGCTTCACGGTGGTAGAGGCCGGGGCCGGACGGGGCACCCTGGCCCGCTCGGTGCTGGCCGCTGCACCCGCCTGCCTGGCCGACGGCCGGTACGTGGCCGTCGAGCGCTCCGACGCCCTGCGGGCCGGCCTTCCTTCTGGTATCGAGCAGCTCTCTGACCTGCCCGACGGTCCGGTCACCGGCGTGGTCGTGGCCAACGAGTTGCTCGACAACCTGGCCTTCCGCCTGCTCGCTGCATCCGACGGCGCCTGGCACGAGGTCCGGGTCGGGGTCGAAGACGGTGGCTTCGTCGAGGTGGTGGGGGAGGAGGTCGAAGTTGCCGGCCTGCCCGAGCCGGTCGACGGCGCCCGAATCCCGTTGCAGGACGGAGCCGCCGCCTGGGTCGGCCGGGCCCTTGACCTGCTCGACCGGGGTGCCCTGTTGGCATTCGACTACGCCTCGACGACCGCCGAACTGGCCCAGAGACCGTGGGATGAGTGGCTGCGCACCTACCGGGGCCACGAACGCGGCGGCCATCCGCTCGACGTCCCCGGCACGCAGGACGTGACCGTCGAGGTGGCCGTCGACCAGCTGCCGGGCGCCCCGGCCATCACCACGCAGGCGGCGTTCCTGCGGGCCCACGGCATCGACGACCTCGTCGAAGAGGGCCGCCGCCTATGGGAGGCCGGAGCCGCCACCGGCGACCTCGCCGCCATGAGGGCCCGCAGCCGCATCACCGAGTCCGAGGCCCTCCTCGACGAAGCGGGCCTCGGCGGGTTCGCCGCGCTGGAGTGGAAGGTGGAGGCCGCCGCCTCCTGACGCTGTGCGTGTCGTTCGCTAGGGTCGGCGGGTCGCAGCGTCGAGACGAAGGAACAGGGTCGCGCCATGGGTGAGCCAACCATCGAGGACTACTACGTCGAGGACCGCACCTTCCCTCCATCTGCGGAGTTCTCCGCCGCCGCACACCTGTCAGACCGCTCCCACCATGACGAGGCCGCCGCCGACTACGAGGCCTTCTGGGCCCGCCAGGCCCGGGAGCTGCTCACCTGGGACGAGGACTTCCACACCACCCTCGAGTGGGATCTCCCCGACGCCCGCTGGTTCATCGGCGGCAAGTTGAACGTGTCGGCCAACTGCCTCGACCGCCACGTAGCAGCCGGCCACGGCGACCGCATCGCCTATTTCTGGGAGGGCGAACCCGGCGACACCCGCGAGATCACCTACTCGGAACTCCTCGACGAGGTCAGCCGCTTCGCCAACGTGCTCAAGGGCCTCGGCCTCGAACCTGGCGACCGCATCGCCATCTACATGCCGATGATCCTCGAACTGCCGATCGCCATGTTGGCATGCACCCGCATCGGCGTCGCCCACAGCATCATCTTCGGCGGCTTCTCACCCGACTCGATCGTCGACCGCTGCGAGGACGCCGAAGCCCGCCTCGTCATCACCGCAGACGCCGGCTACAGGCGTGGCGAACCGTCGGCGCTGAAGGTCAACGTCGACGCCGCACTCGAAATCGGTGCCCCCAGCGTCGAACACGTCGTCGTCGTCAACCGCTGCGACACCGAGGTCACCATGGCCGACGGCCGCGACCTCTGGTGGCACGACCTGATGGCAGACGCGTCCCCCGACTGCCCCGCCGAACCCATGGACAGCGAGCAGCTGCTCTACCTGCTCTACACCTCGGGCACCACGGCCAAGCCCAAGGGCATCATGCACACCACCGGCGGCTACCTCACGCAGGTGGCGTACACCCACAAGTACGTCTTCGACGTGCGCCGCGACGAAGACGTCTACTGGTGCGCCGCCGACATCGGCTGGGTCACCGGCCACAGCTACATCGTCTACGGGCCGCTCGCCAACGGCTGCACCTCCGTCATGTACGAGGGCACCCCCGACACGCCGCTGCTCCAGCACCGCACCGGCGACCGGGCCGACTGGCCAAAGGACCGCCTCTGGGACATCATCGAGCGCTACGGCGTCACCCAGCTCTACACCGCACCCACCGCCATCCGGACCTTCATGAAGCGGGGATCCGAGGATCCCGACCGCCACGACCTCACGTCGCTGCGGGTGCTCGGCACCGTCGGCGAACCGATCAACCCCGAGGCGTGGATGTGGTACCACGAGCACATCGGCGGGAGTTCGTGCCCGATAGTCGACACCTGGTGGCAGACCGAGACCGGCGGTCACATGATCTCGCCGCTACCCGGTGTGACCACAACCAAGCCCGGGTCGGCCTGCCATGCCATTCCAGGAGTGTTCGCCGAGCTGGTCGACGACGACGGCAACCTGGTCGAACGGGGCGGCGGCTACCTCACCATCTCACGGCCATGGCCGGGGATGCTGCGCGGCATCTGGGGCGACCCGGAGCGCTACCACGACACCTACTGGTCGCGTTTCGAGGGCCGCTACTTCGCCGGCGACGGCGCCAAGCTCGACGAAGACGGCTACCTGTGGCTGCTGGGCCGCGTCGACGACGTCATGAACGTGTCGGGCCACCGGATCTCGACCGCCGAGGTCGAGTCGGCTCTGGTCGACCACCCAGCGGTTGCCGAGGCCGCCGTGGTCGGTGCCACCGACGCCACCACCGGCCAGGCCATCATCGGCTACGTCATCTTGCGGAGCGGCAACGAAGCCACCGACGAACTGGGCGAAGAGGTCCGCCGACACGTCGCCACCAAGCTCGGCCCGATTGCCCGCCCGAAGGCCGTGTTCCTCGTGCCGGACCTGCCCAAGACCCGCAGCGGCAAGATCATGCGCCGCCTGCTGCGCGACGTAGCCGAAGGGCGTGACCTGGGCGACACCACCACGTTGGCCGACGCCGGCGTGGTCGCCGAAATCAGGGACCGGGCAGCCGAATCCCCCGAGGAGGACTGAGCCGTTTCCGGGGTCCGAATTGCACGCGGCGACGCACCGGGCCCCGGCCCGGTGGTCATCGTTGACGTCGACGGCGTGCTCTCGGACGCCCGTGGTCGGCAGCACCACCTCCACGGTGAGGAGCGCGACTGGGCGGCGTTTTTTGAGGCATCGGTCGAGGATCCACCGATCCCTGAAGGCATCCGACTGGTCGAACGGCTCTGCGACGGCCACACCATCGTGCTGCTGACAGCGCGCCCGGCCCGGCTGGCCGACACGACCGTGGCGTGGATGGAGCGCAACGGCGTGCGGTGGGACCTTCTCGCCATGCGGTCCGACGATGCCGGCCACATCAGCTCGCCCGACGTGAAGCGTGCGATCCTCGCCGACCTTCGCACCGACGGCTACGAACCGGCACTCGCCATCGACGACGATCCACGCAACCTGGCCATGTACCGCTCCGAAGGCGTCCCCACCGTCTACCTGCACTCCGGCTACTACGACTGATCGGTCGGTCGTCCGGCGTCTCAAAGCCGGGCCGATCGCCGGGCACTCGGCCACTCGACACGGCCTCGACCGCCCCCACTGGCACGCCGGTGGGGGCACCCGTTCCACCGGGAACAACGACCCCGGCTGGCAATCTGCCTTGGTGGTACTGTGGCAGAAGCACCCTTACAGAAGGCGAATGGCGAATGGTCCACGCCCGGCGAGCATCGATCATCGAACGATCTGTCGCCCCTCGCCGCGTCCTGCCCATCGGATTGTTCGCGGCTGCGGTCCTCCTCGTGGCCCTGGCGACGACGGTTCCAAGTGCCGCCAGTGCGTTGGACCCATCGGTGGTCGACGAACCGGTGATCCTGGATCTGCCTGACGTCAAGCCTCCCCAGATCGGGGATCCGATCGGGGAGGCCGAAATGCAGGACCTTCGGACCGTTGCGGATCAACGCAAGATCACCCTCGACGAAGCCATCGAGAGGTACGCATGGCATGACGACTTTGCAATGGCGGTCGGAGAGATCCGGACGAGCCAGTCAGACGCCTACGCGCATGCGGTAATCGACGCCCCGGACTCGGCCGAGATCTGGTTCTCCGGTGATGCACCCGACAAGGCACGAGCCGTACTCGCCGACTTCGAGAGATACTTCCCGCACGTCTCGGTCACGGTGCGCACCGGACACGGGATGACCGAGAACGAGATCGATGACGCTGTCGTCGCAGCACACGTCGCAGTTCACCAACGTGAGGAAGTCGACGACGCCTCGACGTGGTACGACCACGAGACGCGTCAGGTCACCGTTGTCATTCCGGCGTCACGGGGGCCTCTCGACCGGATCGACCTGGCGAGTCTCGAAGTAGCGGCCTCGACGGCCGTGGATGCTGCGGTCGGCGAGGCTCGGTTGCGGGGAGTAACCGTTCGTGTGACCCGATCGAATTCGGTAATCCTCTCTCGGGGGGACAGTTCCTCTCGCCATCACGGTGGAGAGGCGCTGAATGGGTGCACCTCAGGATTTGGCACACGGGATGCCAGTCCGACGTCCGGCATGCGCGGCATATCGACCGCTGGGCACTGCAGCGATTCCCAGTCAGACGACGGCGATCAACTCACGTTCGTCGATGACTACGACCACCTCTTCGGTGACTTTCAGTTGCACACGGGACCGGACCTCGAGACGGATGACTTCTACTCCGGGAACTCGAGCACCTTGGAGGTGTACCTGCGCGACCTCTCCGGCTTCGGCGTGGCAGTGAACGGCCAGTGGTTGTGCCGGAATGGCAAGACGAGCAAGAAGGACTGCCAGCAGGTCAGGAAGAACAGCGTGTGTTCCGGTGCCAACTGCTACATGCTCCAGATGGGGGAAGACCTGTCGGCCGGTGGAGACAGTGGGGCACCCGTGTTCTGGGGGCCCATCGCGTATGGGCTCCACGAAGGCTGGATGTACGACCCGTTCTGGCCGTTTGATCGCGACACGGTCTCGAGGGCCGACATGCTTCACGAGGCTCTACCGAACTGGCACTGGGCCACGTCGTGAGCCGCGCCGTGTACTTCCCGCCGGCTCGATGTTCTGTGCCGTCGGTGACCTGTCGGTCGCGGGAATCGCCGGTGATCGGCCGACGAGGGCCGGTGCGGGGATCGGGTCGTCGTGCGAAATAGAAGGCTGCTGCTGGGCGTAGCGGCTGTTGTGCTCTTCGTGGCCGGCTTCATGACGGCGGTGGCCATCTGGCTGAACGCCGGAGACGGCGCCTGGAGGTCGCCGGTCGCCGTGATGGAGGCATGGGTCGACGTGGAAACGAACCGGCTCCGCCTCGTCGTTGCCTCGTGCAACGGGGCACCGAAGGCAATCATCACCTACGGCAAGGAGTACCCCAAGGTCGAAGTGAGGGCGTTCTCGACCTTCATGCACGGTGACGACTGCATGGATTCCGTGGCGCTATCGAACCCGTCCAGCATGGGTGGCCCGGTCCCGTCGCACATCCTCGATCGCCACTCGGGACGGGTCCTCGAGGTCCTCGAATGGGGTGGCGGCGGTTAGCCGGGTCCGCTGCGCCGCCGGATGACGTGGCGACGGCGACGGCGAGGGCCAGGATCGGGAGGGGGAGCGTCACGACGAGGGCGATCCGGACCGGGCACAACATTTAGGTGGCGATGCCAACTGGCACGTTCGTAACCGTACGATTGGTGGACACCCCGGACCCAGGAGCACCCGCCACCGATGATCAACGGTATGAAGACCTTCGCACTGCTGGCGCTTCTCGGCGGATTGTTCGTCGTGGTCGGTGGAGCCATCGGCGGCAACGGCGGGCTGGTGCTCGGACTGGGGCTAGGCCTCGTCATCGTCGGCAGCGCCTACTGGTTCAGCGACAAGGTCGCCATACGGTCGGCCCGTGCCGTCCCCGCCGAACCGGCACAGTTCCCCGACTACCACCGGGTCATGACCGAACTCACCCAGGCGGCCGGGATGCCGATGCCCAAGCTCTACGTGTCGCCCAACCCACAGCCCAACGCCTTCGCCACCGGTCGCAACCCCGACCACGCAGCGGTCGCCATCACCCAGGGACTCATCGACAACCTCTCCTGGTACGAGATCCGTGGCGTGCTGGCCCACGAGCTCATGCACGTCCGCAACCGAGACATCCTCATCGGCTCGGTCGCCGCAGCCGTCGGCATGGGCATCACCATGATCGCCCGCATGGCGATGTTCGCATCGATGTTCGGCGGAGGTGGCCGCAACCGCAACAGCAACCTCTTCGGTCAGATCGCCTTCGCCATCCTCGCCCCGATCGCCGCCATGATGATCCAGGCAGCCATCAGCCGCAGCCGCGAATTTCAGGCCGACGCCTCGGCCGCCCGCCTCATCGGCGACGGCGAATCGCTGGCACAGGCGCTCGAGAAGCTCGAGTACGCCGCTGCCCGCATCCCGTCCGGGGTCGACCCGAACCAGGCGTCCGCCTACATCGTGAACCCGCTCCAGGCCGAAGCCCGCCGTGGGCGAGGCGGCCCCAGGCTGTTCTCGACACACCCGGCGACGGCGGAGCGGGTCACCCGCCTGCGCGAGGGCAACTGGCGGGGCGGCATCATCCAGGGCGGGCCTATTTCCTAGGGCCTGTTTCCTAGGGCTTGTTTCCTAGGGCTTGTTTCCTAGGGCTTGTTTCCTAGGGC
>JACNKQ010000042.1 GCA_014381945.1 Actinomycetota bacterium | reverse complement strand
CGCGCGCCCGGGGGCCGCCGCGCGGCGCGCCCCGCCGCGGTCCCGGCCGGGAGCGGGGGCATCGACCCACCCCGCATCGGCCCCACCGTGTGCGGAAAGCTCCGCGTGGGCCGGGCGGGGGGTCCGGTCCCGACGAGGTGGGCGAGGATGCCCGACACGGGCCCGCCGTGCTGTTCGCCAGGGTTCCACGGCCCGCCGGCCAGCGGGCCCGGCACCACCCGTTCGCCGTCGATCCGGAAGACGGCTTCCCCGTGCTCGGTGTCAGGCATTGCGACCCAGCAGCGCAAGCAGCCGCACTCCTGCCGGCGCATCCTCCGGAGGAAGCACCGGCTCGCCGAATGAGCCTCGCAGCACCGCACTGTCGTCCATGGAACCGACCAGCGGCAGCCAGAAGTCGAGGCAGCGTTCGGCGGGGTCCCCGGGCACCTCGACGTCGATGCCGCAGGCCCTGGCGAGGTCCCAGCCGTGTACCAGGTTCTCGGTGACCCGAAATCCCACGATCACGGATCCGGACAGCTCGCCGACCGGATGCGGGTAGACGTTGTCGAGCACGCCGTCGGCGCCTGCCGCTTGGAGGGCGGCAAGGGCGGTCCCCCGCCACGTCGCCATCGGGCTGGGGCCCAGGACCGTGGTGTCGACATCGGCTGTCGGCGCTCCCCCGCCACCCTGGAACAGGCCGGCGGCCATGGCCTCGCCGACGATCAGGTGGGCGACCAGGGACCGGACGTCCCAGCCCTCACAGGGCGTGGGGTTGGCCCAGTCGTCGTCACGCACGGCCGTCAGGGCCTCGCCGAAGAACGCGGCCGCCTTCCGGTAGTCGCCGATCAGGTCGTCGGCGACTACTCCCATTCGATCGTGCCGGGCGGCTTGGAGGTGATGTCGTAGGCAACCCGGTTGACGCCGTCGACCTCGTTGATGATACGACTCGACATGATTTCGAGCAGGTCGTGTGGGAGCCGCGCCCAGTCGGCGGTCATGGCGTCCTCGCTGGTGACCGCCCGGATGATGATGGGCCAACCGTAGGTGCGCTCGTCGCCCATCACGCCGACCGAGCGGACGTCTGCCAGCACGGCGAAAGACTGCCAGACCTCGCGTTCGAGGCCGGCTCCGGCGATCTCCTCACGCACGATCAGGTCGGCGGCCTGGAGGGTGGCGACCTTGTCGGGCGTGACCTCGCCGATGATGCGCACGCCGAGGCCGGGCCCCGGGAACGGCTGGCGCCAGACGATCTCGTCGGGAAGGCCCAACTCGGAGCCGACGGACCGCACCTCGTCCTTGAACAGGTTGCGTAGCGGCTCGACCAGTTCGAAGTCGAGGTCCTCGGGCAGACCGCCCACGTTGTGGTGGCTCTTGATCCTGGCGGCGTCCCTGGTGCCCGACTCGATGACATCGGGATAGAGGGTGCCCTGCACTAGGAACCGGGCGTCCTCGATTCCGCCCGAGGCGTCCTCGAAGACCCGGATGAACAGTTCGCCGATGGCCTTGCGCTTGTCCTCGGGGTCGGTGATGCCGGAGAGGCGTTCGAAGAACCGGTCGGCTGCCCGCACGTGGATGAGCTCTATGCCCTGGTGCCGTTGGAAGGTCTCGACGACCTGCTCGCCCTCGCCGGCCCGCATCAGCCCCGTGTCGACGAACACGCAGGTGAGCTGTGGGCCGATGGCCTCGTGTACCAGCGCTGCGGCGACAGCGGAGTCGACGCCGCCGGAGAGCCCGCAGATGGCCCGTCCGGTGCCGACCTGGGTTCGAATCGCTGCCACCGACGACTCGATGACCGAGGCCATCGTCCAGTCGCAGGCAGCACCGCACACGTCGGTCAGGAAGCGTCGCAGGACCTCCTGTCCACACGGGGTGTGGTGCACCTCGGGATGGAACTGCACCCCGTAGAGGCCCCGGTCGGGCGCCTCGAAGGCCGCCACGGGGGCATCCGGTGACGAGGCGGTGGTGACAGAACCGTCGGGGCCGTCGGTGATGGCGTCGAAGTGGCTCATCCAGACAGGCCGTGTCCCCTCACCGGCATCGGCCAGAAGGGTGCCGGGATCGAACACGGTGAGGTCGGTGCGGCCGTACTCGCCCCGTTCGTTGCGCCCGACGTTGCCGCCGCACTGGTGGGCGATGAGTTGGGCGCCGTAGCAGATGCCCAGGATCGGTACCCCGAGCCCGTAGACGCCCGGGTCGATGCGGGGGGCGCCGTCGACGTGGACCGAGGCCGGACCTCCGGAGAAGATGATCCCGGTGGGCTGCCGTTCGGCGAATCCGGCGGCGGTCAGGTCGTGGGGGACGATCTCGGAAAAGACGTTCGCCTCACGCACCCGCCGGGCGATCAGTTGGGCGTACTGCGCCCCGAAGTCGACGACCAGGACGCGGTCGCCGGCAACGGCTGTGCCGCTGGCTGCGGGGGTCACGAAGGTTTCACGCAGGGCGGGCCGGTCGCCGGGCGGCGACCTATTGGCCCATCCCGACGCCCTGGGCCTTCTGGAGAGACTTCCCCTCGGTCTGGAGGGCCGGGGCCACCATGACCTCGGCCTTCTGGAACTCCTTGATGTCGAGGTAGCCGCAGGTGGCCATCGACGTGCGGAGTGCCCCGAACAGGTTGAGGCGGCCGTCGTTTTCATGTGCCGGGCCGAGGAGGATCTCCTCGAGCGTGCCCCGTACGACGGTTTCGACCCTGGCTCCACGTGGCAGCGTGGGGTGGAAGGTCGCCATGCCCCAGTGATAGCCCTGACCGGGCGCCTCGGCGGCTGCCGCCAGCGGGGAGCCGATCATGACGGCGTCGGCGCCGCAGACGATGGCCTTGGAGATGTCGCCGCCGGTGGCCATGCCGCCGTCCGCTATGACCTGGCAGTAGACGCCGGTCTCGTCGAGGTGGCGCATGCGGGCGGCCCGCACGTCGGCGATGGCGGTCGCCTGTGGGACTCCGATGCCGAGTACGCCCCGGGTGGTGCAGGCGTGGCCGGGGCCGACGCCCACGAGTATGCCGGCGGCACCGGTGCGCATGAGGTGCAGGGCGGCCTTGTAGGTGGAGCAGCCGCCGACGATCACGGGGATGTCGAGGCTGCGTATGAAGGTCTTGAGGTTGAGCGGCTCGGCGGTGGTCGAGACGTGCTCTGCCGACACCACCGTGCCCTGGATGACGAGGATGTCGAGCTCGCTCTCGAGGATATGGGGCAGGAGTGCCTCGGTGCGCTGCGGGGTTACAGAGGCGCAGGACACCACGCCGGCCTCGTTGATCTGGCGGATGCGCTGCGTTACGAGCTCGGGGCGGATGGGCTCCTGGTAGAGCTCCTGCATCCGTTGGGTGGCCTTCTCGGTGGGTTGGGAGGCAATCTCGGCGAGCACGCCGTCGGCGTCCTCGAAGCGTGTCCAGAGGCCCTCGAGGTTGAGCACCGCTACACCGCCGAGCCTGCCGATCTCGATGGCCGTGGCGGGGCTCACGACACCGTCCATGGCCGATGCCATGAGCGGCAGGTCGAAGCGGTAGGCGTCGATCTGCCAGGTGATGTCGACATCGCCGGGGTCGCGCGTCCGGCGGCTGGGCAGGATGGCGATGTCGTCGAAGCCGTACGCCCGGCGTCCGCTCTTACCCAGTCCGATCTCGATCTCCGGCATACCCAGACCCCTTGTCCGTCCCGTGGGAAACGGTGAGTTTAGCCGTGCAGGCGCACGCCCGGTGGAGGGTCTCAGGCCATCTCGTCGAACAGGTCGGCGAGGCGTTCGACATGCGCCTGCGTGGTCCAGGTGCCGCCGACGGCCACCCGCAGGACGTACCGGTCGTCGAGCTTCGTGTGGGTGAGGAAGGCCTCGCCGGTGGCGTTGACGGCTGCGTGGAGCGCCTCGGTGGCCTCGTCGCCGTCGACATGGCGCAGGCACACCAGCGCCAGCGACCGGGGGGCGGCCAGTTCGAGCCGGGGGTTGGCGGCGATGCGGTCGGCGAGGGCGGTGGCGGCGGCGACGTGGTGGCGGATGTGTGACCGGAGCCCTTCAGCGCCGTAGCTGCGCAGCACGAACCAGAGCTTGAGCGACCGGAAGCGGCGGCCCAACGGGACCTGCCAGTCGCGGTAGTCGATGACCTCGCCGGCGTCGCTTGCGGCGTTGCGCAGGTACTCGGGGAGGATCGACAGCGAGTCGAGCAGCGGCCCCCGGTCGGCGACATAGAAGGCGGAGCAGTCGAAGTTGGTGAGCAGCCACTTGTGCGGGTTGAAGCAGTAGCTGTCGGCTGCTTCGAGGCCGTCGAGGAGGGGTTGGAACTCGGGGCACACGGCGGCCGATCCGGCCCAGGCGGCGTCCACATGGAGCCAGGCGCCGGCGGCGGCGGCGATCTCGGCGATGGCGGGCAGCGGATCGACGGCCCCCGACGAGGTTGTGCCGACGGTGGCGATGATGACGCACGGGGTCAGGCCGGCTTCCAGGTCGGCGGCGATGGCTGTGGCCAGGGCGTCCGGTTCCATGGCATGGTCGGCATCGGAGGCGATCGATCGCAACTGGTCGGCAGCGAAACCTGCCACCCGCACGCCCTTCTCGACCGACGAGTGGGCCTGGGACGAGGTGTAGGCACGCAGGTTCGGCAGGGCGACCGCCCCGCCGCTGCGATCGCGGGCGGCGAGGATGGCGCACAGCGTGGCCGACGAGGCCGAGTCCTGGATGACGCCGCCACCGGGGCCATCGGACCGGAAGCGGTCGGGCAGGCCGCACAGGTCGACCAGCCAGTCGAGGACGAGGGTTTCGAGTTCCGTGCAGGCCGGTCCGGTCGACCAGAGCATTCCCTGGGTGCCGAGCCCCGAAGACAGCAGGTCGCCCAGCACCGACGGGGGCGACGAGTTGCCGGGGAAGTAGCCGTAGAACCCGGGGTGCTGCCACTGCGTGAGCGCCGGTGCGATGAGCCGGTCGACGTCATCGAGCAACGCCTCGAACGGCTCGCCCTCCTCGGGGGCGTGTGCCGGGAGGGAGGCCCGCACGTCGCCGGGTGCCACCCCCGCAATTATCGGACGGTCGGCGATCCCTGCGAGGAAGTCGGCCAGCCAGTCGACGGCGGCGTGGCCCGCCGCCCGGAACTCGTCGGGTGTCTGGTGCGGGGGCGGGGGTGGAGACGGGTCAGCCATCGGCGGCAACGTACCCCAGGCCGTCATCGACTCCCAGGGTCAGGCACAGCAGTTGGCGCAGGATCGCCGCCGTGGCCCCCCACACGGTGTCACCCACCAGTTCAAAAAACGAGATCCGCCACGGCCCGTCCGGGAAGTCCCACTCCTCCTCCCGGTACACACCGTCGAGCAGGAGTTCGGCGAGCGGGACATGGAGGACCGCCTCGACCTCGTCCGGGTTGGCGACCAGGTCGGGGCGTCCGGGCAGCAGCGCCACGAAGGGATGGATGATGGTGCCGCTGCCGACGGTGGTCAGCAGGTCGAGGTGACCGACGAGGCGTGGGGCCGTCGGGTCCAGGGCGGTCTCCTCATGGGCCTCGCGCCGGGCGGTCGCCCAGAGGTCCGGGTCGTCGGGGTCGTGGCGGCCGCCGGGAAAGCTCACCTCGTGGGTGTGGGAGGCCAACCGGGGCGAGCGTCGGGTGAGCACCACATGGGGGCCGTCGTCGTCGTAGAGGGCGACGAGGACGCCCGCCGGATGCTCTCCACCTGTGTGCTGCCGTCCACGGACACCGACCGGTTCCCTGCCTTCGAGGGCGGCTACGAGGGGCTCCGTGGTGATCGTGGGGTCGGCCAGATCCGCCCACGGTGCCGGATCGCCGGATCGCCAGCCCTTCGGGCGGGGAATGTGCTGCGGGCCACCTCGGTCTCCCTGCAGGTCCTGGATGCTCACGCCTCGGCCAGGTCGCCCAACAGGTCGGCGATGCCACCGTCGGCGAGTCCCTGCGCCAGGTCCAGCGGACCGACGTTTCCCTGCTCCCAGCCCCGCCAGAGTTCGGACAGGGCCGTCGCCCCGTCGCCGGCGGCTGCCAGCACTTCGGGCATCCGCCCGGTCTTGAGGTTGGCCAGCATCCGCCCGGGCAGGGTCTCGCCCCGCACCCACTCGGCAAACTGTCCGGCCAGTTTCGCCGGGTCCGGCTCCGGGCGGAGATTTTCGTCGACAGCGGCGTCGTCCATGCACGGAGGATACCGTCGCCCCGAAAACGTCGGGAACCGGGTACCTGCGCAGGGTCAGTGTCCACTGATCGCTTGAGGAGGAACAGACGATTCGTCCTCGGACAACCGAGGTCATCCACGGCCCAGTTCTCGTACATCCGGTCCCAGAGCACATCACAGCCTGCGTAAAACCCGTGGCGATTCAGCGTCGCGCCCGGAGATCACAGGCACCACTCCCCAGGACCGGGACTACGCCTCGAGGCCGTCGATCAGGCTGTGCAGGTCCGCCATGGTCATGTCGCCGTAGATGAGGGCGACCCGGTCGCCGACCACGCCTTCGGCGTGGTCCCTGACCATCGGACCGGTGACGATCCGGAAGGTGTTGCCTGCCCCCGCCCCGACCGACGGCACGTACTCGTCGATCTGCACCGGCCCCCGCAGGATCATGTCGACATTTGGCATCCAGACCGCTCCACCCCGTTCACCAGTCGGGTCCTCGAAGTCCCCGAGGGGTCGCGAGAAGACGACGACCTGCCGGAACGGTGCCCGCAGCACCTGGAACTCCCAACCACCGGCTGCTTCCACCCCGCTCGACTCAAACCCGGGGGGTGTCACGGCCTCCACAGAGAGGTCCTCGGTGGCAACGGCCCGTGCCGCGCCGTGACCGCTACTGAGTCGCTCACTCCATTCCAACCATGGGAACCGGTTTCGAAAGTCGAACCCGTTCGCCTCCAGGTACGGGATGAAGAGCGACAACCAGCCTTCACCGGTGTGTTCGTCCCTTGGGAGTACGGCCTCGTCGAACACCGCCTCCAATGAATACTGGTCGGGGCGCAGTATCTCCACAACCCGGAAGTCGGTGAGTTCGCCCGACCAGGACTCCCAGGGGAGTTCGCGTGCCAGCGGCAGCAATGTCTCCATGTCGAGGACGACCCGTATCGGTTCGGGAACCCTGGGGTCGTTGCGCCCCAGAGGGTCGAGATCGGCCCGGTCGACCCCGAAGTGCCCGACCTGACAGTGCTCGTCGCAGTAGTACCACCCCTCGGTGACCACCTCGATGCCCGCACGACCCAGGACCGACACCTCCTCCCCGCTGCCCTCATCGACGAGCGTCAGCACCGTGTTTCGCGCCCCCTCCCCCACGAAGAGGTCGGGCATGTAGGGACTCGGGAAACGCTGGTCCCATCCCTGCCAGCCCTGCGGTCCGGTCAGTGTCTCCACGTCCGGATCGTGCAACAGCTCCTGCCAGACCAGCGACCGGGCGTCCCAGGACTGCGCCGTCAGTCCGCCGACTCGGGACACGCCCACGTGGCTCCCATCCTCCGCCACCAACCTCACCCCGTTGTCCGTCTCGAACAGGGCGACCCGGTGGATCTCGCGCGCCACCGAGCCGGCCGTCGACGTGGTCGATGGAACCACCGTCGTGGCCGTCGTCGTGGTCGACGGAACCACCGTCGTGGCCGTCGTCGTGGTCGATGGAGCACCTGTCGTCGTGACCTCCACGCTCGGCGTCGTCGATACCACCGACTGGCCTCGGCCCTGACCCGTCACCGAGCCGCTGCCACAGCCCAGTACAACGAACGCGAGCAGAACCGCAGACGCAGATGACAATGCCGCCACGGCCCCGGCCCCGCCCAGGCTCCGTGGCGGGCCAGTTAGGACCACCGACACGTGTTGTTCGCCGCGGCATACCCGGTCCCGGGATCCACGAACTCCGGCGCCGGCTCGCAGAACGAGATGTGGGCGTGGTTGTGGTGCGCCTCCAGGGCCTTCACCTTGGCTGCAGTGTTCGTCGAGGGGATCTGCAGCACGGTGAACTGTTGCGTGAGGAAGGTGTTCGTGGCGCAGTCGTTGAAAAAAATCCGGCCGATATACCGACCGGAGTCGGCACCGGCAACGATCGACCAGAGCATCGTCCGGGTCGCCATCTGGTCATACGACGACGACAGGGCCAGGTTCGGATCCGCAGTTCCGCTGAAGAGGCAGTCGCTTGTCGAACCGTTCTGCGTGTCATGTCGCATGTCGACTGCTGTCGAGCACTGGCTCCGGTCCACGTTGATCGGCCGCACGTCGATGCCCATTCCGAACCGGTGAGTACTGTGATACGTCTCTTGCTTCCCGCCATGCTCGTCAGAGGCATCCGTCCACGCCACAGGTGTCTGGAGGAAGAAGCCGGTGAGCGCCGCGCCGGTCGCGATGGTCGCCCTCGCTGATGATGACATCCACGATCCGTCGTCCGAAGCTCCTCGACACCCGTTCCAGACCAAGTCCGTACCGTTCGACCAGAGCGGCTCGTAGTGCCACAACAGGCGCTTCCAGGTCTCGACATCGACGAAACCCGTGGCCGGCAGCGCGACTTCTGCCTGGAACGCCCGCACGCAATCCTCTTCCGCGGCTGAGAACCATCCGTCGGCCATCAGGCCGGGACACGCCCCATCCGGTGTGGCCTTGGCGCTCAGAAGTTCTTCGACGGCGCGAACGGAATCCGGCAGGGGAACCTGGCCCCAGGGCGTCGGCAGTGACGGGAATGCCGGTCGATGGGAGACCAGAATTGCCCAGTCGCCAGCCGAGATTCGGCCGTCCGGGCCGGAACCGCCGAGTTCCAGAACTCTCGATTCCGCTCCCGCGACCTCGGACGGGGACAACGACCCGTCGGTGGAAACCCCGACACCGTAACTTCGCGCAAGGTACTCGAGCGCCAACACGTTGGTCCCACGCATGCCCGCAGCCAGAACCGGGAACCGGGGAGTCTCGTCGGCGGGGAATGTCCCGATACCAGCCGCTGCCGTACCGACCACCGACCCCATCGCGATCGTCGCGATCAGGAAACCCACCATCGTTCGGATCAGCCGCTGTCTCATGGAAGCCTTATTCCTCGATTAGGTACTGCATTATTTCACAGCGGCCCGTCAGCCTCTCAGCGTACCGTCGCCCCGAAAACGACGGGAGCCGGGCCCGAAGGCCCGGCGCCACGTCGAGGGTCGCCCTCCGGAGAGGGCGGCTCCTACATCATGCCGCCCATGCCGCCCATGCCGCCCATGGGATCCATGCCGCCGCCGGGAGGCATCGCCGCTGCAGGCTCGGGCTTGTCGGCCACGAGCGCCTCGGTGGTCAGCAGCAGCGCTGCGATCGACGCTGCGTTCTGCAACGCCGCACGGGTCACCATGGCCGGGTCGATGACACCGGCCTCCACCAGGTCCTCGAGCTCGCCGGTAAGGGCGTTGAGGCCGGTGTTGCCACTGGCCTGCTCGATCTCGCGCACCATGACGGCACCCTCGAGGCCGGCATTGTCGGCGATCAGCCGCGCCGGAGCCTCGAGGGCCGCGTGCACGATGCGGGCACCGGTGGCCTCGTCGCCGGACAGGCCCTCGCCTGTCGCAGCCACGGCCGCACGGGCCCGAAGCAGGGCGGTGCCACCACCGGCGACCACACCCTCCTCGATCGCTGCACGGGTCGCCGAGAGGGCATCCTCGATGCGGTGCTTCTTTTCCTTGAGCTCCACCTCAGTGGCGGCACCGACCTGGACGAGGGCCACACCCCCGGCCAGCTTGGCGAGGCGCTCCTGGAGCTTCTCGCTGTCCCAGTCGGAGTCGGTGTTCTCGATCTCGGCCTTGATCTGGTTGATCCGGCCCTCGACCTCGGAGGACTCACCGGCACCCTCGACGATGGTGGTGTCGTCCTTGGTGACGACCACCTTGCGGGCGCTGCCCAGCATGTCGAGCGTGACTGCATCCAGCTTGAGGCCGACCTCCTCGGCGATGACCTGGCCACCCGTAAGGGTCGCCATGTCCTGGAGCATCGCCTTGCGACGCTCGCCGAAGCCGGGGGCCTTGAGGGCCACCGAGCTGAAGGTGCCACGGATCCGGTTGACGACCAGCGTGGCCAGGGCCTCGCCCTCGACGTCCTCGGCGATGATCAGCAGCGGGCGACCCGACTGCATGACCTTCTCGAGCACCGGCAGCATGTCCTGGACCGAGGTGATCTTGCCCTGGTTGAGCAGGATGTACGGATTCTCGAGGACCGCCTCCTGGCGCTCCGGGTCCGTCACGAAGTACGGCGACAGGTAGCCCTTGTCGAACTGCATGCCCTCAACGAATTCGAGGTCCATACCGAACGTGTTCGACTCCTCGACCGTGACCACGCCGTCCTTGCCCACCTTGTCGATTGCCTCGGCGATGATCGCTCCGATCTCGACGTCGGCTGCCGAAATGGCGGCCACGTTGGCGATCTGGTCCTTGGAGTCGTCGACGCGCACGGCCTGGTCGGCGACGGCGTCGACGGCCGCACGCACGGCCTGCTCGATGCCCCGCTTGAGGCCGATCGGGTTGGCCCCGGCAGCCACGTTGCGCAGGCCCTCGCGGACCAGCGCCTGGGCCAACACCGTGGCGGTGGTGGTGCCGTCGCCGGCGATGTCGTTGGTCTTGGTCGCGACCTCCTTCACCAGCTGGGCGCCCATGTTCTCGAAGGCGTCCTCGAGTTCGACCTCGCGGGCGATCGAGACGCCGTCATTGGTGATGGTGGGTGCGCCGAATTTCTTGTCGAGGACGACGTTGCGGCCGCGTGGGCCGAGCGTCACCTTGACTGCATCGGCCAGCTTGTTGACGCCGGCCTCCAGGCCGCGGCGGGCCTCTTCGTTGAATGCGAGGATCTTTGCCATCGGGCGCCTACTTGACGAGGGCGAGCACGTCGCGGGCGTTGAGGATCAGGAGATCCTCGCCTTCGACCGTAATCTCAGTCCCGCCGTACTTGCTGTAGACGACGGTGTCGCCGACGGCGACGTCCATCGGCACGATCTCACCGGTGTTGTCGGAGCGGCGGCCGGGGCCGACGGCCAGGACGTCGCCCTGCTGGGGCTTCTCCTTGGCGGTGTCGGGGATCACCAGGCCACTGGCCGTGGTGGCCTCGGACTCGCTGGGGCGGACCACAATGCGGTCCTCCAGGGGCTGCAGGTTCATGGAACGCTTCTTCCCTCTTCGTTGGTTGACACGGCTGCCGGAAGTGGCCGCCGGATTTGCCTCGAGCGCGCTTGGCACTCTCAGTAGACGAGTGCCAACGATACGGTCGACCCCGGGGCGGCACAACGTGCAGGGGGACTGATTTCCGGCCCGTTCGACCGACCGGGGCCCGTTCAGTCGATGAGCGGCAGGCCCTGGTTGGGATCGGCACCGGTGTCGAGCGGGCTGGGCCCGAACATCGACAGGCGCCACCAGCCGGCGGCGGCAACCATGGCGGCATTGTCGGTGCACATCGCATGCGACGGCAGGAACGCCCGCACGCCGAGGTCGCCACAGACATCCAGAAACCGCTCGCGCAGCCGGGAGTTGGCCGCCACGCCCCCGCCGAGGCACAGGCCCTTCGCCCCGGTGGCCTCGACCGCCCACCGGGCCTTGGTCACCAGCGCATCGACGACCGCCTCCTGGAACGAAGCGGCCACATCGGCGGTCGGGGCTTCGGGATCCCCACGAACATGGCTTACGACGGCCGTCTTGAGGCCGCTGAACGAAAAGGCGAATCGGCGGTCGTCGGGCAGCGTCGCCGGGTTCTCCTGCACCAACGACCGCGGGTAGGCGAACGCCGCAGGGTCTCCCTCGACGGCGAGTTCGTCGATCGCCGGCCCCCCCGGGTAGCCCAGGCCGAGGTAGCGGGCAACCTTGTCGAAGGCCTCGCCGGCCGCATCGTCGAGGGTGGAGCCCAGCAGGCGGTAACGGCAGTGGTCCTCCATGAAGATGAGCATCGTGTGGCCGCCCGAGACCAGCAGGACCACAAGGGGCAGCTCTAGGTCGGGTTCCTCGAGGAACGAGGCGTAGAGGTGTGCCTCGAGGTGGTTGACCGACACGAACGGCACGTCCCACACCAGCGACAGGGCCTTGGCGGCGCTCACTCCGATCAACAGCGACCCGGCCAGCCCGGGCCCGGTGGTGGCGGCCACGGCATCGAGGTCGTCGCCGTCGGCTCCGGCGGAGACGAGCGCCTCGGCGACGACGGGCACCAGTCGTTCGACGTGGGCCCTTCCGGCGATCTCGGGAACCACCCCGCCGAACGGTGCGTGTCGATCAACCTGACTGCTGACCACCGAGGAGCGCACCACCTGCGCCCGCTCGACGACGGCCGCGGCCGTCTCGTCACACGAGGTCTCGATGCCGAGGATCACGTCGCTCATGCGCAGGCCTTCTTGCGTGGCGCCCCTTCGGCGGCCCCGATCCGCCTGAGAAACGCCGGCTCGCCGATGTCGTGCGCCCACATGACCAGCGCATCTTCCCGGCCGCCCGGCCCGTCCCCGTAATAGCCGGGCCGGATACCTGCCGGAGCGAAACCGAAGCGACTGTAGAGGCCGATGGCCCGTTCGTTGCCTGCACGGACCTCGAGGGTCAGTGCATCGAGCCCCCGCCCGACCGCGAACCGGCACAGGGCGCCCAGCAGGCGGCCACCGACGCCTGCTCCCTGTTCGTCGGGGTACACGGCAACGGTGGCGACGTGGCCCTCGTCGGCGACGATGGTCAGGGCGGCGTGACCGACCACGCCGCTGCCGCGGTCGGCGACGACATGGTGCCACCGGTCGACGGCGTCCAACTGTTCGGCGAGGAACCCGGACGTCCAGGGTTCCCGGTGGACCTGCCGGTCGATGCCGAGTACGACGTCGATGTCGGCTGCGACCATCGGGCGCAGCACCACGTCGGTTGCCTCCGGCCGGCCGGTGGCGCTCATGCCCTGCCCTCCCGGGTCGACCAGTTGATCTCGGCATCGGGCTTTCGCAGGTACACCGGCTCGATCTCCCAGGACTGCACGAACTCCTCGCGCATGGCCCTGGCGTGGGCCAGTTGCACGAGCGAACGGGCACTGGGCAGGGCCAGCCCCTGCTCGGCCATCTCGATGCGCCCGATGTCGTGGAACGTGTCGGCGTAGCGCAGCGCCCCGTCGCCTACCAGCAGCGCCGGCTCGTCGGCAGCCTCAAGCTCGCCCGCCAGGTCGTCGGGCGTACAGACGTTCACCTCACGCACCCGCTGGATGCCGCCCGGCACCTTGCGGAAGTGCGCCGTGAACAGCTCGCCTCGCCGGGCATCAAGTGCAGTCACGATGAGCCTGCTGCTCCACCGGGCGGGAAACGCCATCAGATCGGGGCTGGTTACCGGGATCATCGGTACGCCGAGTGCGTGGGACATGGCGACGGCAGTCGCTATCCCGACCCGGAGCCCGGTGAACAGGCCGGGCCCGACGTCGACGGCGACGGCACCCAGGTCGCCGAGTTCGATTCCTGCCTGTCGCCGCACGAAATCGATCTGCGGGGCAAGGTTCTCGGCGTGGCGACGGCCCTTCCCGGTGTGGGCCGATGCCAGCACGCCCTCATGGCCCCCGATTGCACACCCCACCTGTGGGCCGGCGCTCTCGATGCCGAGGATCAACATGTGGTTCCCTCCGCATCGGTCGAACCGTCGCCGTCGAGCCCGGACAGGGCCGCCTCCCGATCCCTCCACTCCCTGCCTACCACCCGGAACTCGAGCGAGCGGTCGTCTGGGCCGTCACCCATGCGTATTCGAACCTCCAGATAGCCACCCGGCAGCACCCCGGCGATTGCGTCCCCCCACTCGATCAGGGTGACGGAGCGGTCATCGACGAGTTCGGCGAGCCCCAGATCGGCCACCTCGTCGATGTGGGCCAGCCGGTAGACGTCGAGGTGGTTGACGATCAGTGACCCCTCGTAGCGGTTGGCGAGCGTGAAGGTCGGCGAGGTGACCGGGCTGGTCACGCCGAGTGCTCCGCCGAACCCCTGCGTGAACGTGGTCTTGCCGGCCCCCAGGTCGCCGCAGAGCACGATCAGGTCGCCGGCCCTCACGAACGCAGCGAGGCGGGCGGCCAGCGTCTGCGTCGCCTCCGCCGAACCGGTGTGCACGATGGCGCTCATCGGGCCATCAGCATCTTGGCACGGGCCAGGTCGGCGCGCATCCGGGCGAGTACGTCGGCGCCACCCCGGAGGGCGGCAGCCGGGTGGAAGGTGGGCACGAGGCTGCGGTCGCCGTACCCATAGGCCCGGCCACGCAGCTTCGTGATGCCGGTATCGGTATCGAGCAACAGCTTCGAGGCGAAGTTGCCGAGCGTCACGATCACGACAGGGTCCACCAGGTCGACCTGCTCCTCCAGGTACGGCCGGCAGGCGGCGATCTCGTCAGGCTTCGGATCACGGTTGCCGGGCGGCCGGCACTTCACCACGTTGGCGATGTAGCAGTCGCTGCGTTGGATCCCGACCTCCTCCATCAGCAGGCGGCCGAGCAACTTTCCGGACCGGCCCACGAACGGCAGGCCCTGACGGTCCTCCTCGGCACCCGGACCCTCGCCGACGAACATGAGGTCGGCGTCCGGGGATCCGTCGGCGAACACCACCTGTGTCCGGCCGGCGGCCAGACCGCACAGGGTGCAGCCGGAGGCCTCCTCGGCCAGCAGCGAGAGTCGGGTGGGCACAGGTGGCGGGTCGGACACCCGTCAAGCGTACCGACGGGCCTCAGGTGGCGACCCGGACCGCACGTTCCACTGCCGCTACGGCCAACACGCGCACCAGGTCGACGCCTGCGTCGAGATCTCCGGTTGCAGCCGCTACCAACGCATCGCCATCGGTTGCCATGTGAACGGGAAATAGCGCACGGGCAAGGCCGTCGTGTCCGGACTGGGCGACCAGCAAACACCCGCCCTTCGAGAGATCGGCGTTCGTCACGATGACACCGATGGTCGTGTTCTGGCGCCCGCCGAAGGCCTCGACGTCGTCGCCTGGCCAGGCATCGAAGGTGCCGTCGGCAACACCTCCCGAAGCCGAGCCGTCATCGGGGTCGCCGGAGGCGTTCACCGCCACCACCGCCGCCACGGTCACGTTGCCACGTCGGGCCGTCCCGATACCGATGCCCCCAGGCCGGGCATGGTCACGACCCCGCCAGGTGCCGACCGTGGCTCCGGTGCCTGCGCCGACCCGACCCGTGGCCACCTCACCGGTGGCCGCCTCGGCAGCGGCACGTCCTTCCGCCGGCCCGGGCCGAACGTCCGCCCGTCCCTCCAGCAGGTCGTAGAGGGCCATCGACACCACGATCGGAACCGGTCCGGCACCCGTGGGGAAACCCCGACCTCCTTCCTCGAGGTGGGCCACCACCCCGTCGGCTGCGGCCAGGCCGAACGCCGACCCCCCGGTGAGCACCACTGCGTCGACGTGTTCGACGGTCCGTTCAGGGGCCAGCAGGTCGAACTCGCGGGTTGCGGGCGCCCCGCCCCGGACCTCACCCGACGCCACGGTCCCTACTGGCAGCAGGACGACAGTGCAGCCCGTCCGGGCCGATTCATCGGTCCAGTGGCCAATCTGCACATCATCGATCGGGAACCTCATGGGGTCCGACCGTACCCCTCGCCCAACGCCTCGAGCCGATCGTCGTAGGTGCCGACTACCTCCCGCCAGTCGAAGCGGCGCATCTCGCCCGACAGGCCCTCGCAGCGGGCCCTCCATGCCTGCAGGTCGGTGAGTACCTCGCGGAGCCGGGTGGTGAGGCCACCTTCCGGATACAGGGCCGACGGGTGCCACGGCGGCGGTACCACCTCCGGATAGCTGAGGCCGTCCGGGAGGACGGGGACGGCGCCGGCCGCAACCGCCTCGACCACCGAGACCCCGAAGTACTCGTGGTGGGCGGCGCTGACGACCACGTCTGCCCGCCCGAGCAACGCCACGTATCCACTGCGGGGCATGTGCCCGAACTGCACCACACGGCCACCCAGGGCCTGGCGTGCCTCGTCCATCTCGCGGGGATCGACCCGGACGTTCTCGCCGACGATCGCCACGTCGAACGCCACGCCCTCTTCGGCCAACTTCACCAGGGACCCGAAAACCGCCTTCGGGTTCTTGTCGTGCTCCCACCGGTGGTTCCAGAGCACCAGCGGAGTGGCAACGGACGGGTCGCCCCGCTCCCCCGACCCGGGCAGGTCAGCCATCTCCACGCCGACGGGCACCACGGAGCAGCGTCCTGCGACCTCTTCGAGCATGTGGGCATGCGATTCGTCGGGGGAACGGTCGAGCAGCGCCGGCATGTTGTCCAACAGCTCTTCGAGTTGGAACCTCGAGTTGCACCAGACCTCGTCGGCGGCGAACATCGAGCGCCAGTTGGCCAAAGGGAACTCGTCGTCGGCCTTCTGGTTCGGGCTGAGCGGATAGCCCAGTTGGTTCTCGTGCAGGTACAGCACGATCGGTGGGTCGCCGAGGATGCGTCGGGTGAGGCCCAGCCATGCCGACAGGTCGAACATGCCGCTCGCCAGGACCACGTCGGGTCGGCGTTGACCGGCGAGAAGATCGACGGTCGCCGTAGCGAGGCTCACCGAGGCCCCCCGCATCCGCCACCGCCAGAAGCTGCCCGGGAGCGACACGGTCACGACCTCGTGCCGGCTGTGCTGCGCCAGGCCCCCGGCCCAGGCCGCATGGGATCCGCCGTGGAACGGCTCGACCAGCAGCACCCGGAGCGTCATCGGATCGGCACCGTGGCTCAGTAGCGCCTGGGCACACGGGAAGCCAGGGACGTCAACACCTCGTAGGTGATGGTGTCCAGCACAGCCGCCACCTCGTCGGCGCCTATGTGCCCGTCACCCTGTCGGCCCAGCAGCACGACTTCGTCGCCGACCGCCACGTCGCCATCCACCTCGACCACCAGTTGGTCCATGGTGACGACACCGCGGATGGGCCGACGCCGACCACGCACCAGCACCGAGCCACCGTCCCACCAGGCCCGGCAGATACCGTCTGCATAGCCGATCGGTACCGTCGCCAGGCGGGTCGGCCCCCCGGCCTTCCACCGGCGTCCGTAGGAGACCCCCTCACCCGCCTCGACGGCGTGGACATGACGCACCTCGCTTCGGATGCGGGCCGCAGGCCGCAGGCCCAGGTCGGCACCGGCAGCGGCCAGTTCCGGCGAAGGTGCCACGCCGTAGATGCCGATACCGGCCCGCACCAGCGACCGTCGGGCCCCCGGACAGGTGATGAGCCCGGCTGTGTTCGCCAGGTGGACCAACTCGGGATGGACGCCGTGGTCGGCGAGGTCCGCCAGCACGGCGTCGAAGCGCTCGACCTGGGTGGCCGTGAACGGATCGGCGGGGGCATCGGCGACCGCGAAGTGCGTGAACACGCCCTCTAGCACCAGGTCGCACTCGAGCACCCTGTGCGCCAGGTGGACGACATCGGCCGGAGCCGCCCCCACCCGGTGCATCCCGGTGTCGACCTTGAGATGGACCGGCGCCCCGGGGGCGACCGCAGCAAGGGCGTCGATGCCCGCCTCGGAGTAGACCGTGGTCCGCACGCCGTCCAGGGCGGCCACGCCGGCCATGCCGTCGGGATGCGGCTCGCTGAGCACCAGGATCGGTACGGCAAGGCCTGCGGCACGCAACTCGGCGGCCTCCTCGACCAGGGCTACCCCCAACCAGGTCGCACCGGCCTCGACCGCCGCCCGTGCGACCGGTACGGCGCCGTGCCGGTACGCATCGGCCTTGACGACTGCACACAACTCCGCCTCCCCCGCCAGGGCGCCCAGCACCCCCACGTTGTGCCGGATGGCGTCCAGGTCGACATCGCACCAGGTGGGACGCATCAGGCCCGCACCCCATCTGCCCGATCCACGCCGAGTCGCCCGAGCAGGTCGGGCAGGCACCGGTCGAGGTCCCCGGCGACCACCCCGGTCGCCGGCAACTCCCGGACCGTCAGGCCGTGTACGACGGCCGCAGCGGCAGCCGCCTCGAGGGGGTCGGCGCCCCGGGCGAGGAAGGCGCCGAGGATCCCCGCAAGGACATCACCCGACCCGGCCGTCGCCAGTCGCTGGTCGCCTGACGCCGCCAGCAGGATCCTGCCGTCGGGAGCGGCAACGACCGTTGCGGGGCCCTTCAGGAGCACGACGGTCCCGGTCCGCACGGCGAGGGTCCGGGCGGCCGCCAGGCGGTCGGCACCCGGTCGTGCGCCGGTAAGGCGCTCGAACTCGCCGTCGTGGGGCGTGAGGACCGTGGGTCCATGCCGCAGTGGCGTGTCGATGGCTCCCAGGACGTTGAGCCCGTCACCGTCGACGACGGCCGGGCCGGGGAAGGATGCGAGCAGGGAGCGGACGGCGTCACCGGTGACAGGGCCGAGGCCGGGACCCAGGACGAGCGCAGCAAAGCGGTCGAGGTCGTCCGGCGGGGTCAGGTCCGACGGGATCGGTTCGGACACAACCTCGAGCGGAGCCCCACTCAGCGACCCTCCGCCGGGCACCGAGAGCCGGACGTAGCCGGCACCGGACCGCTGGGCGGCACGAGCCGCAAGGTGGGCGGCGCCCTCCATGCCCGGCGACCCGGCGACGATCCAACAGGCGCTCTCCCACTTGTGGGCATCACGGGGCCGGGCCGGAACCAGCCCCGCCACATCGGACGGCTCGACCAGTCCGGTCCGCAATGAGGTGACATCGAGGCCGATGTCTACCAGCAGCACCTCACCGCAGTGATCCGGCCCCTGCCCGAGCAGGTGACCCGGCTTGAGGGCGGCGAAGGTGACGGTCCGCTCGGCGGTCACCGGGGAACCCAGTTGGCAGCCGGTCAGGCCGTCGATGCCGGAAGGCAGGTCTACGGCCAGCACGGGCGAGTCGGTGGCCGGCGCCGTATAGGGGCGCCGGAGGCCGGTGCCGTATGCGGCGTCGATCACGAGGTCGGCGGCGGGGAGTGCGGCGGACGCCGCATCGGAATCGAGCACCCGGACCTCAGCCCCGAGGTCGCTGAGCAGGTCTGCGGCTACGCGCCCGTCGGCACCATTCGATCCAGGTCCGGCGACCACGACGATCCGGCGGCCTTCGGCCCCATCCAGCAGGTCGACAGCCGCCCGGGCCACGGCGGCACCGGCGCGGCCGACGAGCACTTCGAACGGCTCGGAAGCGGAGGTGTCGATGGCAGCCATCTCCTCGGGTGTGGCGACCGGTTGCATCCCCTCAGCGTGCCACGACCACGGCCTGGGCCACCGTGTCGGTGTGTGAGATCGTGACCAGCCATCCGGTTACGCCGGCCGCAGCAGCCGTCTCGGCAGCCTCGCCGTGCAGCAGCAGCGAGGGGGCTCCCGACCCGGCCCGGACCACCTCGATGTCGTACATGGCCATGCCGCCGAGGCCGAGGCCGAGGGCCTTGAGGGCGGCCTCCTTGGCTGCGAACCGACTCGCATAACGCTCGGCGGGATCGCTCCGCTGGTCGGCATAGGCGCGTTCGCCCGGACGGAACAGGCGCTTGCGCAGTCCCGGTGTGCGCTCGAGCGACCGACGGAAGCGATCGATGTCGACGAGGTCCGTGCCGATACCGATCATCTGGGGCCCGTTGCTCAGGACCTGTTGCGCAACCGGTCGGCGATGGCGCCGACCTCGTCGATGAGGAGGTCCTCGATCGGGACCGCCGCCAGCAGGTCGTCGCGCAACGAGGGTTCGGTCTCGCAGACAGCGTCGCTGATCTCGCCATAGCGGTTGTGGTAGCCCTCGAGGACGTTGCGCACGGTGTCCGGTGGCAACCGGTCGACGGTCGTGACGTGGAGCAGCGTGAGCCCGACGGCCTCGGCGTCCTTTACCTCGGGCACGAGCACGATCGTGCGGTCGTCGCGGGCGCCCCGGGTGACGAGCACCTCGCGGTCGACCGCCACCCGGTGCTTGGTGCCCCGCAGCGCCGGGTCGCGCTCAGTGCGTGAGGGGATCCCCGTCGAGACCCCGCCGCGGTCGACGATCGCCGCAGTCGGTGTCGAACCTTCAACGCCGTCGAGCCGGTAACGGGTGAATCCGGTTATCTCGGCGACCGCCGGGTCGAGGGCCAGGAGGAGGCGCAGGGTCCGGTAGCTGAGTCCGTCCCGGGGGGTGCCGGCGTCGAGCACAGCCCGGGTGAGTCGGGCCTCGAGGAGGGTCTCGTCGGTCCGTGAGATTCCCACCGTGACGGTCTTGGCCTGGTGCTTGATGGCGTCGACAGGGCGGGTGAGCTCTTCGATGGCGACGGTCAGGGCCGAGGCCAGGTCGTCGAGGACCAGGGCGGGTGTGCCGACCCTTCCGAACTCGCGCTGGTACGACTCGAGGGGTACGTCGCCGAGGGCATACCGGAACAGCGATGCCAGGCGTACCGCCGTTGCCGCCTCGAGGTGCCCGTTCAGGCGTCCCGATCGGAGCTCGTCGTTGAAGCGGCCGGCGCAGGGCAGGATGCGCCGGCGCACGGCATCGACGAGTGAATCGCCCGAGGGGTCCTCCGGCAACACGTCGAGTTCGCCGGCGGCTGCCTGCTCGATGGCGGCATGGGCCTCCCGGAGCGGGCGGGCCTGGGCGTCTATCGCCAGGGCGGCCTCGTACCCGAACAGGTGGCCGACCATCGTCGACAACACAAAGGCCAGTCGGGGGTGCACCACCGGCACCTCGATGACGTCGAGGGCCTCGGCATAGCTCAGGGGGGAGTCCGTGACCACCAGGGGCGCCGCCTGGTGGGCGCGGTAGATCGCCACCTCCTTGGCTACGTCGTCGATGGTCGAACCCGACAGCCCGGTTGCGCAGACGAGGATCAACGGCTCCGAGGAGAGGTCGATGTGCTTCTTGTCCTCGGTGGCGTCGGCGGCGATCGACTTGTAGCAGAGCTCCGACAACTTGATCCGGATCTCGCGTGCGGCGATGAGGTTGGCGCCGTTGCCGACCACCGCCCAGTAGCGGCGCCCGGGTGCATGTCGGGTCGCCAGTTCGGCGATCCAGTCCCGACCGGCGAAGACCTCCTCCATGGCGTCGGGCAACGTGCGCAGTCCGGCAAGCACGCCGGCACGGTCGGCAGCGCCCGCAGATCCCACGGCATCGGCCAGGGCGGCACCGAGCAGGAAGCCTGCCACGGCCTGCGCGTAGAAGGCCTTGGTGGAGGCCACGCTCATCTCCACGTCGCGTCCGTCGGAGGTGTAGAGCACACCGTCGGCACGATCGGTCAGGTCGCTGTTGCGGCGGTTGACGATTGCCAGGACCCGGCCGCCGCGGGAGCGGACCAGGTCTACGGTGCGGTTGGTGTCGGTGGTCGTCCCGGACTGGCTGATGGCGACGACCAGAGTGTCGGCCATGTCGGGACGCAGTCCGAATCCGGAGAGCTCCGTGGCAGGCTGGGAAGAGACGTTGATCCCCGTGGCCACGAGTTCGGCATCGATTGCACCGGTCACCGCCTGGCCTGCAATCGCCGCCGTCCCCTGGCCGATGACGATGACCTTCGAGATGCGCCCTGACGCCAGGTCGGCTCGTAGGGAGTCGGAGATCACCTCGGGCGCCAACGAGACGCTCAACGTGCCGGAGTCCTCGAGGAGCCGGCCCCGCAGGGTGGACCGCACGGACTCGGGCGACTCGCCGATCTCCTTCAGCAGGTAGTGGGGATGGTCGCCCCGGTCGATGTCACGGGTGGTGATGTCGGCCTGGACGACGTCGCCGTCGGTACACGGAAGGTCGCGGCCGTCGAAGGCCCGTCGGTGCATTCCGGCCAGCGTGCCGGCCGCCGAACCGTCCAACTCGATCAGCTGCCCACAGGTCGCCGGGTTGCCTGCCTCGGCCGGTGACTCGCCGTCCATGCGGACGTATCGGTTGGAGAGTTCGACCACGCCGTACGGTTCGCTGGCCACCACGAAGGCGTCTTCGGACAGGCCGATGTACAGGGCCTGGCCGCTGCCCCGGAGTGACAGTTGGAGGCGATCGGGTTCTTCGCCGAACGATGCGGCGATGGCGAGCGAGCCCTCGAAGGCCTGGACCGTCCGACGGAACGCCTCATCGGGAGCCAACCCGTCGCCGAGGTGGCTGGCACACAGGAGGGGCACGACCTTGGCATCGGTCGTGATGGCATCGGGCACCTCGAGGCGTTCGGTGGCGGCCAGGTCGGCGTGGTTGTCGACGTCGCCGTTTTGAACGGCCGTCACGAGGTGGCCCGGTGCGTCGCCGTCGTTGCCGGTCGAGTCGAGCGGATGGGCGTTGGCCTCGGCGATTATCCCGAAGCTGGCCCACCTGGTGTGCCCGAGTACCGACCCCCGGACCGACTCACCGGTGAGGCCGAGGGCCAGGAGGTGGTCGCCGACCAGGGCTCGGCGCAGTACCGATGTGTTGTCGCCCAACTCGCCGATTTCGGCTGCCGTCTTGACGATCAGGACCAGGCCCCCACCGGGAAGCACCCGGGCGCTCCCAGAACGAAGGAGCATGTCGGACGTCCGCTGGGCCAGCAGGTTGGCGATTGCAGGATCGTCCAGGTCGAGGCCATGGTCCCAGAGGGTGACCTGGAGTCCGGCGGAATCGCGGCCGCGCACCTCGAGGCGATCAAGAGCGCTGAGCGCCTGCTGGATCGACAGGAGGACCGCCGTTCCGGATCGGCTGGGCGGGTCTGCCGTCGAGGAGATGGCAGCGACGCCACGAGCAGCCCCCAGGCGGTCGTTTGAGATCGCCCATGCGGCGTCCCGGAGTCGGACGAGTGCGACGTTGCCCGCCTCCCGGTCTCCGACCCGGGCGCCGATGGCCGCCTCGACGGAAGCGAACCTCGTCCGGGCCGTCGACATCCGGTCGGCGACGGCGTCGAGCAGCCCGGCGTGACCCAGGAGGGACTCGAGCCCGGGAGCGCCGCCCAACAGGGAGTCGACCTCCTCCAGGCAGGTGGCTGCCTCGGCGAGGCTGGCAGGGTCGCCGGCGTCGAGCAGGTCCAGAGCCCGTTGGATCGGGGCGATCACGACGTCGGCATCGGGAGCCGAGCGGGTGGCGGGGCGTCGGAGCACCGCGATGATGCCGCACATCGTGTCCTGATTCCTTCCCGCAGCCGTCCGGCTACCCGGTTGGCCGCCTCAGGTCGATTCTACGCTGTCACCCCTGCGTCGAGTCGGCGCTCCGGTCGGCGATCCGTTGCGCAGACTCACAGAGTTCGTCGGTCAGGCGGTGCGCCAGGTCGGCATCGAGCGCCTCGACCATGACCCGGACGACCGATTCGGTCCCGGAGGGCCGTACCACGACCCGGCCCTCGTCGCCCAACAGGTCGGAGGCCCTGGCGATGTCTTCGACCATCGCTGCGACCACTGCCTCACCGGTTCCGGCAACGGTCACGGCACGCAGGACCTGGGGTGCCTTGACCACCAGGCCTGTTGTCCACGCTCCGAGGTCCAGACCTCGGCGTCGGGCGGCATCGAGGGCCTGGATGCCGGCGAGGAGGCCATCGCCCGTTGTTGCGAGGTGGCGGAAGATCACATGGCCGGACTGCTCTCCACCCAGTGTCCAACCGTTCGACTCGAGAGCCTCGAGGACGTAGCGGTCGCCCACGGCGGTCTCGTGGAAGGCGATGCCGGCTGCGTCGAGGGCTCGGCGCAGGCCGAGATTCGCCATGACCGTCCCGACAACGGTGTCGCCGGTCAGGAGGCCCCGCTCGTGGAGGTCGATTCCGCAGGCGGCCAGAAGGTGGTCGCCGTCGAGCAGGGCACCGTCGGCACCGACTGCGACGACCCGGTCGCCATCGCCGTCGAACGCCAGCCCGGCATCGGCCCCGGTGTCGGACACTGCACGCTGCAGGCCCTCCGGATGCATCGATCCGCAACCCCTGTTGATGTTGCAGCCGTCGGGAGCGGCGTTGAGCACGATGACGCCTGCACCCAGGCGTTCGAAAACGGTGGGGGCGACGGCCGACATGGCACCGTTGGCGCAGTCGACGACAAGGGTGAGTCCGTCCAGGGCACCGGATTCGACCGAAGCGGCGACCGCCTCGGCCCAGCGGTCGTCGGACTCGATGTCGGGCACCGCCCGGCCCGTGGCCTCGAGTTCCGGGGTCTCGTCCCAACTGGCCTGGAGTTCGACCTGTGCTGAATCGTCGAGCTTGTGACCCCCCACGGAGAACAGCTTCACGCCGTTGTCGGTCCAGGGGTTGTGCGAGGCGGAGACGACCGCACCGGCGATCCCGTCTGTCGCCGCAGCGTGGGCGACAGCAGGCGTGGGAACCATGCCCAGGTGCCGTACCCCTACACCACCCTCGAGGAAACCCTCGGCCAACGAACGGGCCAGCGCCTCACCGGAGGCCCGGGTGTCGTGGCCGATGGCGACCTCGTGGGAACCCAGGTGGCCGGCGGCGGCTCGCCCGAGGGCGCGCACGACCGATTCGGTGAGCACGGTGTCGGCCCTGGCTCGAACGCCGTCGGTGCCGAAGCGGAGGGACATGGGGCAGTGGGTCCGGGCCACCCGGTACAGGTCGCCGACCGCCGTTAGCGCTTGCTGTACTGCGGTGCCTTGCGGGCCTTCTTGAGGCCGTACTTCTTGGACTCCTTCTTGCGATCGTCACGCGTCAGGAGTCCGGCCCGCTTCAGGACGTCCCGCCGCTCGGGCTCGAGGGCCTCGAGTGCGCGGGCGATGCCGAGGCGGAGCGCTCCGGCCTGGCCGGCGGCGCCGCCGCCGTGGACGGTGGCGTCGATGTCGTAGGCGCCCTCGGTGCCCGTCACCCGGAGTGGTTCGAGGAAGACCAGGCGGTGGGACTCGGAAGGGAAGAAGTCGTCAGCGGCACGACCGTTGATCGTGATGCTGGAGACACCGTCGACGGGACGCAGGCGCACGCGGGCGACTGCGGCCTTGCGGCGACCGGTGCTCTGGATGAGGGGGTGCGGCATCGTGGGTTCCTCGCTCAGCCTTGCTCGATCACGAGGTGCGGGCCCGGGCATGCTCGATCTCGAGCGGCTGGGGCTGCTGGGCCTCGTGGGGGTGCTCCGGGCCACGGTAGACCTTGAGCTTGGTGATCATCTGCCGACCAAGTCGGTTCTTCGGAAGCATGCCCCGAATGGTGCGGCGCACGGCCTCGTCGGAGCGATCTGAGAGCAGGCCGCCGAAGGTACGGGACCTGAGGCCGCCCGGATAGCCGGAGTGGTCGTAGACCATCTTGTCGGTGGCCTTGGCCCCGGTCAGCACGACCTTGTCGGCGTTTACGATTACGACGTGGTCCCCGGTGTCCATATGGGGTGTGAAGGTCGGCTTGTGCTTGCCGCGCAGGATGGAGGCCACCTCGGTGGCCATGCGACCGAGGATGAGGCCTTCGGCGTCGACGACGTGCCAGGCACGCTCGATCTCGCTGGCCCTGGGGGTGTAGGTGGACACGGGGTACCTCTTCGACAACTCTGCTGGGGCGGCCCTACGGTCGATGAAATGACCGGAGCCGCCATGGCCGTACGGCCAGAGGGCAAGGCTACGGCCGCTCGTTGGGCCCGGCAACCCAAAAGCGCATGGACCCAACAGCGAATGGGCCCAACAGCGAATGGGCCCAACAGCGAATGGGCCCAACAGCGAATGGGCCCAACAGCGAATGGGCCCAACAGCGAATGGGCCCAACAGCGAATGGGCCCAACAGCGAATGGACCGAAGCCCTCATGCATCCGGGTAACGCACCGACCAGAGCACGAGGCCACGGGGAGGCGCCGGGCTGGCGGCCGCACGGCGATCCTTGGCTGCGAGGACGACGGGGAGATCGGCGGCAGGACGGAGCCCCCGGCCGACCTCCACCAGCGTCCCGACAATCGACCGGACCATCTGATGGCAGAACGCCCGGCCGGCGATGACGAACTCGAGCAGGCCCTCGTCGTCGGGTCTCCGCCACTCCGCGGACTCGATCCGGCGAACGAGGGTCGGCTCGACGGTTCCGGGAGCCACCTTCCTGCGCTTGCAAAATGACGTGAAGTCGTGTTCGCCGACGAGATGGTCGGCCGCCGACTGCATGGCGGACACGTCGAGCGGGTCGGTGACGTGCCAGGCCGTGGAGGCCAGGAACGGATCGGGGTCCCGGCGGTTGAGCACCCGGTAGCGGTAGGTCCGGCCGGTTGCTCCAAACCGG
The DNA here is from genome assembly GCA_014381945.1 of Actinomycetota bacterium. Taxonomy (GTDB): domain Bacteria; phylum Actinomycetota; class Acidimicrobiia; order Acidimicrobiales; family MedAcidi-G1; genus S20-B6. The sequence continues at coordinate 11,058 of JACNKQ010000042.1, read as the reverse complement.
GCATCGAAGTCGTCGTCGGTCCGCTCGAGGTCCCTGATGGCCACCGAGGGGCCGCAGAGGCCGTTGACCGACCGACGTACCCTGTCGAGGTCGGTGTCGTTCGGAACATCGAAGCTGATGACCTGGCCGACGGCATGTACGCCCCGATCCGTACGCCCGGCGCAGGTGACGACGACGTCGGTCCCGACGATTCGGGACAGGGCGTCGTTGAGGTCGCCGGCCACACTTCGGATGTCGAGGTTGACAGCGAAGCCGTGGAAGGGGCCCCCGTCGTAGGCGACGGTCGCCCGGACCCTCATGCCGGAAGTGGTCAGACCAGCTCGATGCGGGCCATCGGGGCGTTGTCGCCGGGGCGGGGGCCGACCTTGAGGATGCGGGTGTAGCCGCCCGGACGGTCGGCGTAGCGCGGGCCGATCTCCTCGAACAGCTTGGCGGCCATCTCCTTGTCGCGCAGGAAAGACACCACCTGGCGGTGGTTGTGGAGGCCACCCTTTTTCGCCTTGGTGATGACCTTTTCGGCAACCGGCCGGAGCGCCTTGGCCTTGGCCTCGGTTGTCGTGATGGCCTCGGCTGCGATCAGCGATGCCACCAGGTTCGCCAGCATCGACTTCTGGTGGGCCGAACTTCCGCCGAGGCGGCGGCCCTTCCTCGGGGTGGCGAACATGGCGTCAGTCCCGCACCCTCAGGACGAGCCCGCGCTCGTCGAGCTTCTCGAGCACCTCGTCGAGGGACTTCTGGCCGAAGTTGGTGATGGCGAGCAGGTCGTCCTCGGTGCGTTCCAGGAGTTGGCCGACGGTGTCGACCTGGGCCCGCTTGAGGCAGTTGCGTGGACGCTCGGAGAGGTCGAGGTCCTCGATCGGCAACTCCATGTCGGGGGACTCGCCGCCGACAGGGCCTACTTCGCCGAGTGCCAGGCCCTGTGGCTCGTCGCTCATCTCCTCGACGAGCTGCACCAGCGCCCGGAGGGTGCCACCCGCAGAGGCCAGGGCATCACGGGGTGTCTGCGAACCGTCGGTCTCGATCGTGAGGATCAACCGGTCGTAGTCGGTCGACTGGTCGACCTGGGTGGCCTCGATGTCGAACGCCACACGGCGAACCGGCGAGAACAGGGCGTCGACCGGGATCACGCCGATCGGGCCGTCGACAGTCGAACGGTTGGAGGACATGAAGCCCCGGCCCCGCTCGATGGTGACCTCGGCCGCAAGGCGGCCACCCTTGTTGAGTGTCGCCAGGTGCAGATCGGGGTTCAGGACCTCGATGTCGGCGTGGGGTGACAGGTCGCCGGCGGTGGCCTCGGCAGGGCCGGTGACCTCGAGGCGAACGGTGACGGCCTCGTCGCTGTGGCTCCTGACCACGATGTCCTTGAGTGCGAGGATCATGTCGGTGATGTCCTCGACGACGCCGTCCAGGGTGCCGAACTCGTGGTCGGCGCCCTCGAAGCGGACCTGGGTGATGGCCGCACCGGGAACAGACGACAGCAGAGTGCGCCGCAGTGAGTTACCGAGCGTGGAGCCGAATCCCGGCTCGAGTGGACCCACAGCGAACTGTTGGGTGTTGACCTGTGCCTCGTCGATCGCCTCGACGGTGGGACGCTGAATAACCAGCATGCTTCTCTCTCTTGATACGGGGATTGACCCTGGTGGGCCGGGCTACTTGCTGTAGAGCTCGACGATGAGGTGCTCGCGCACCGGGATATCGATCTGATCGCGTACGGGGAGTTCCCTGACGGTGACCTCGAAGCCGTCGCCGCCCACATCCAGCCAGGCCGGTGCCTGCCTGTCGAGGACGTCGATGTTCCACCGGACGATGACCATGTCCCGGGCCTTGGGGCGGAGGCTGACGACGTCGCCCTGGCGGACCCGGAAGCTGGGAATGTCCACCCGGCGACCGTTGACGTCGAAGTGGCCGTGGTTGACCATCTGGCGGGCCTGGGGACGGGTTGCCGCCAGGCCGGCGCGGTAGACGACGTTGTCGAGGCGTAGCTCGAGGAAGCGCAGCATGTTCTCGCCCGTGACGCCTTCGCGTCGGTTCGCCTCATCGTAGATGCGGCGGAACTGCTTCTCGGTCAGGCCGTAGGAGAAGCGGGCCTTCTGCTTCTCCTGGAGTTGCACGAGGTACTCGGACTGGTTGGGGCGGCGACGGGTGCGGCCGTGCTCGCCCGGTGGGTACGGGCGCTTGTCGAGGGCGATGGTCTCGCCCTTGGTGCCGAAGATGTTCGTGCCGAGGCGACGGGAGATCCGCGCCCGGGGGCCGGTATAGCGTGACATGTCAGACCCTCCGTCGCTTGGGCGGGCGACAACCGTTGTGCGGAATCGGCGTGACGTCTTTGATGCCGGTCACCTCGATGCCCGTGCCCTGGATGGTACGAATGGCGGTCTCCCGTCCCGAACCGGGTCCACGGACGACGACGTCGACCTTGCGCACCCCGTGTTCCATAGCCCGCCGCGCGCACTGCTCGGCGGCCATCTGGGCAGCGAACGGGGTGGACTTTCGGGATCCCTTGAAGCCGACGTTGCCGGCTGAGGCCCAGGCCAGCGTGTTTCCCCGCTGATCGGTGATGGTGATGATCGTGTTGTTGAAGGAACTCTTGATGTGCGCAACGCCGTGCGGGACGTTCTTGCGCTCCTTCTTGCGGGGTCGACGACCGCCAGCTGTGGGTTTCGCCATTATTTGGTGACCGTCTTCTTGTTGGCCACCGTCTTGCGGGGCCCCTTACGGGTACGGGCGTTGGTGTGCGTGCGCTGGCCGTGCACCGGGAGCCCGCGTCGGTGGCGAATGCCCTGATAGCAGCCGATATCCATCTTGCGCTTGATGTTCTGGGAAGTTTCGCGACGCAGGTCGCCCTCGACCTTGAGGTTCTGGTCTACGAACGTACGGATGCGGGCGACCTCGTCATCTGTGAGGTCGCGGACGCGGGCTGTGGGGTCGATCTCGGTTGCTGCGCAGATCTGCTCTGCGGTGGTATGGCCGACCCCGTGGATGTAGGTCAGCGAGATCCAGGCCTGCTTTTCCCGGGGGATGTCGACGCCTGCTATTCGTGCCATGTCGTTCCTCTACCCTCTCAGCCCTGGCGCTGCTTGTGGCGCGGGTTGCTGCAGATGACCCGTACGCGACCGTGGCGCCGGATGATCCGACACTTCTCGCACATGGGCTTGACGCTGGCTCGAACCTTCATCGTTGACTTTCTTGTCCGCCTACTTGTACCGGTAAGTAATTCGACCCCGCTGGAGGTCGTAGGGGGTGAGTTCCACCTGCACCCGGTCGCCGGGAAGGATGCGAATGTAGTGCATCCGCATTTTGCCGGAGATGTGGGCCAGCACCTTGTGGCCATTTTCCAACTCGACCTTGAACATGGCGTTGGGCAGCGGTTCCAGCACCGTGCCCTCCATGACGATCGCGTCTTCCTTTTGCTTCGGCAGGGTGGTCCTCCGGGTCGGGTCGGCCAGGTCGAAAACAGTTGCGCGGACACACCGAAGTGTCCGGCAGAGGCCGACGGGCCACGCTATCGGGGCCTTCGGACGCGACCAACCCAGCGGTCGACGATGCGGGGCCTGGACCGCTGTGGTGCGGGTACCGGTCGACACGTGCGCCGGGTTCATGCCGGTACTCCCTCGATGGCCGACCGGAGGCGCTCGAAGACCTCGTCCTCGGTCCCCAGGCCGTCGACGACGGAAAGCAGACCGTGGTCCCCGAACCAGGCGAGCAGAGGCGCCGTCGAGGTCTCGTACAGGTCGAGGCGGCGTCGGATCGCCTCCTCCGTGTCGTCGTCCCGACCGCGGTCGAGCATCCGTGCAGTGGCCTCGTCGGCAGGTACCACGAGGTTGACCGCACGGACGCTGTCAGTGCCGCCGAGGATCTCCTCGAGCGCCTCGGCCTGGGCCGGCGTGCGAGGAAAGCCGTCCAGGAGGAACCCGTGTTCAACCACGTCGGGCTTGGCCAGTCGTTCGGAGACGATCCCGATCATCACATCGTCGGGGACCAGGTCGCCGGCGTCCATCAGGGCCTTCGCCCGCAGGCCGAGGTCGGTGCCCTCGGCGACCGCGGCGCGAAGCATGTCGCCGGTGGAGATGTGTACAGGTCCCAGGGCATCGACAAGGCGCACGCACTGTGTGCCCTTGCCTGAGCCCTGACGGCCCAGGATGACGAGGCGGACGGGTTCCACGGTGATAGCTCTCGGCACCCGGGCGCTACTTGAGGAAGCCCTCGTAGTTGCGCATGGTCAACTGCGAGTCGATCTGCTTCATGGTCTCGAGCGACACACCGGAGGCGATGAGGATCGAGATGCCGATGAAGCCGAAGCCGGCAGCGCCGGAACTTCCGACGCCCGCCTGGGTGTCCAGGAACACGTTGACGAGGATCGACGGGACCAGCGCCACGGCAGCGAGGAAGAGCGCCCCCGGCAGCGTGATGCGGGAGAGGATCCTGGCCAGGTACCGCTCGGTCTGGTGACCCGGCCGGATGCCCGGGACGAAGCCGCCCTGCTTGCGGATCTGGTCGGCCTGCTTGACGGGGTCGAAGGTGATCGCCGTGTAGAAGTAGGCGAAGCCGATGACCAGCACGCCGGTGAACGTGAAGTAGAAGACGTTGTTCGGCTGGGCCAGGTTGTTGTCGACCCAGTTCCGGAAGCCGTCCCACGGCAACGCCGCTGCGATCAGGACCGGCAGGTAGAGAACCGATGTGGCGAAGATGATCGGGATTACGCCGGACTGGTTGACCTTCAGCGGAATGTAGGTGTTCTGGCCTCCATACATTCGGCGGCCCACCACCCGCTTTGCGAACTGCACCGGGATGCGCCTCTGGCCCTGTTCGACGAAGACGATGGCGCCGATGACGGCGATCAGCACCACCAGAACGATGAGCAGGGCCGTCGGGCCGTTCTCGGAGTGGATGACCGACCCCTGTGCCGGGAAGCCGCTGAGCACCGAGATCATGATGATCAGCGACATGCCGTTGCCGATCCCCTTCTGTGTGATCAGCTCGCCCATCCACATGAGCAGCGCCGTGCCGGCGGCGAGGGTCAGGACCACCACGCTGACGGTCCCGATGTGGAACCGCGGCAGCAGGTTGGCGCCCGACTGGCCGCTGATCGAGTTGCCGCCGCTGTTGAACAGGAAGGCGAAGCTGGTGGCCTGGATGACCGCGATCACCACCGTGAGGTAGCGGGTCCACTGCGTGATCTTGCGCTGCCCGACGGCGCCCTGCTGCTGCCACTGCTCGATGCGGGGCACGACGACGCCGAGTACCTGCATGATGATCGAGGCCGTGATGTACGGCATGACGCCGAGGGCGAACACCGCGAACGTCGTCAGCGAACCGCCTGAGAAGAGTTGGAGGAACGCCAGCACGCCACCCTGGCTGGCGCGGTCCCGCAGCAGCTGGACCTGCTCGACGTCAATCCCGGGCGACGGGATGAAGGCACCGATGCGGTACAGCAGGATCATGAACAACGTGAACAGGATCCGCTTCCGCAGGTCGTGGACCCGGAACATGTTCAGCATGCTGACAAGCACGGCGGTCCCCTCTAGGTGTGTCGAACGGTCGACGTCATCGGTTCATGAGTGCGTTGCCGCTGGCCGGCGGGCGCACGGAGAACGGCAGGGGCAGGCGCTCGACCTTGCCACCGGCCGCCGTGATGGCAGCCTCGGCGGCCGCCGAACAGGCGTGCGCATGAACGGTCACGGCACGCGTGATCTCGCCCCGTGCAAGCACCTTGACCAGCGACTTCTTGCCGACGAGGCCCAGGTTGAGCAGGGTTGCCGGCGTGACCTCGTCGAGGCCCGAGGCCTCGATGGTGTCGAGGTTGACGGCCTGGTACTCGATGCGGAACGGGTTCTTGAAGCCGCGCAGCTTCGGCACCCGCTGGTGCAACGGCATCTGGCCACCCTCGAAGCCGACGCGCACCTTGGAGCGGTAGCGCTGCCCCTTCATTCCGCGGCCTGCGGTCTTGCCGCCCCTGCCGCCGATGCCGCGGGCGACGCGCTTGGCCCGTTTCCTGGAGCCGGGTGGCGGGGTCAGGTCATGGACCTTCATGTTGCGCCTCCTCCATTCTTGGCGACCTCCTCGACCTCGACCAGGTGCGGAACGCGGGCGATCATGCCCCGGATCTCGCCCCGGTCGGGCAGGGTGTTGGAACGGCCGATCCTGCCCAGGCCCAGGGCACGGAGGGTGCCGCGCTGCTTGGGCTTGGTGCCGATGGCCGAACGGATCTGGGTCACCTTGAGCTGCTTGTCGTTCGATGCCATGGTCAGCCCCCGCTCCCTTCGGGTTCGGCGGGAGCGTCGGAGGTCCCGGCTTCGCTGCGACGGTATGCCTCGAGCAGCGGGGCGGGGACGAACTCCTCGGGGTCGAGGCCACGCAGCCGGGCAACGTCGTCCGGTCGGCGCACCGACTTGAGACCGTTGATGGTCGCGCGCGCCACGTTGATGTGGTTGTGGGAGCCCATCGACTTGCAGAGAATGTCGTGGATGCCGGCCTCCTCGAGGATGGCCCGGGCGGCGCCACCGGCGATCACGCCGGTACCGGGTGCGGCAGGCTTGAGCAGCACGCGGCCTGCACCGTTTTCGCCCATCACGGGGTGGACGATGGTGGATCCCGTCAGCGCCACGGAGAACAGGTTGCGCTTGGCTTCCTCGGTGCCCTTCTGGATGGCGAGGGGTACCTCCTTGGCCTTGCCGTACCCCAGGCCGACACGACCTGCGCCGTCGCCGACCACCACAAGGGCGGTGAAGGAGAAGCGCCGGCCGCCCTTGACGACCTTGGCGACCCGGTTGATGTGGATGACCCGGGATTCCCGCAGTTGGGCCTCGTCGATGGTGTTTCGTGGTGCCACTAGAACTCCAGTCCGGCGTCACGGGCGGCGTCGGCAAGTGCTGCCACCCGCCCGTGGTAGAGGTAGCCGCCGCGGTCGAACACGACGGCATCGATCCCGGCAGCCTTGGACCGCTCGGCCACGGTTCGGCCCACCTCGGTGGCCGCCGCCACGCCGGTGAGCCCGTCGGCAACGCCGGCCTGCAGGGTCGTTGCAGACACCAGCGTGGTTCCTGCTGCGTCGTCGATGACCTGGGCGGAGATGTGCCTGGCCGACCGGAACACAGACAGCCGTGGACGTTGCGAGGTGCCCTGCACCCGGCGACGGACCCGACGGTGGCGCCGGTGGCGTGCACCCCTTCGATCGATGGTCTTGGCGCTCATTTGGCCGCCTTTCCGGCCTTGCGGGCCACGTGTTCGCCGACGTACCTCACGCCCTTGCCCTTGTACGGCTCAGGCTTGCGGAGCGAACGGATCTCTGCGGCCATCTGGCCGACGGCCTGCTTGTCGGCGCCCGAGACGATGATGTGTGTGGGCTCCGGGACGTCGAAGGTGATGCCATCGGGGGCCTTGACGTTGACCGAGTGGCTGAAGCCGAGTTGAAGTTCCAGGGCGTTGTCGCCCTTGGCCAGAGCGCGGTAGCCGACGCCGACGATCTGGAGTTCTTTCTTGAAGCCCTGCGAGACGCCGACGACCATGTTGTTCACGAGCGAGCGGGTGAGGCCGTGCATTGCACGGTTCCGGCGTTCGTCGTCGGGACGCTCGACGTGCAGGAGGTCGCCCTCCTGCCGGACGGTGATGTCGTCGACCACGTCGAGGTCGAGCGAGCCCCTGGGGCCCTTGACGACAACGTGCTGGTCAGCGATGGTCACCTCGACGCCTGAGGGCACCGTGATCGGGGACTTGCCGATGCGGGACATGTCGAGCCTCTCCTACCAGACGAAACAGAGGATCTCTCCGCCGATCTTTCGGCGGCGAGCCTCTCGGCCGCTCATCAGGCCCCGGCTGGTGCTGACCACGGCTACGCCGAGGCCTCCCTGGACACGGGGGATCGTGCCGGACTTTCGATAGACGCGTAGGCCGGGCTTCGACACGCGCTGGAGGCCGCTGATCACGCGCTCGCGCTCAGGGGAGTACTTGAGTTGGATCGTGAGCTCCTCGCCGGGGCCCCGTCGGGCCTCACCGACCGTGTAGTCGGTGATGTAGCCCTCGGACTTCAGGACGTCGGCGAGGGCCACCTTCTGCTTCGATGAGGGCATCGACACGCCGTCGTGCATCGCCCGGTTGGCGTTGCGCAGGCGCGTCAGCATGTCGGCCATGGGGTCGGTCATCGTCATGTCGTCGCTCCCCTCACCAACTCGACTTCACCATGCCGGGGATCTCTCCGGCATGGACCATCGTCCGGAGGCAGACCCGGCACAGGTTGAACGCCCGGTACACGGAACGTGGCCGGCCACAGCGGCGGCAACGCGTATAGGCGCGCACCTTGAATTTCGGTGTCTTCTGCTGCTTGTTGACGAGTGCCTTCTTCGCCATTACCTCACCTCTCGTCGGAATGGGAACCCGAAGGCATCGAGGAGGGCGCGGCCCCCCTCGTCCGAGTCGGCGGACGTCACGATCGTGATGTCCATGCCGCGGGTCGCGTCCACCGTGTCGTAGTCGATCTCCGGAAAGATCAACTGCTCGGTCACGCCGAACGTGTAGTTGCCCCGGCCGTCGAACGACCGGTGGTTGAGCCCGCGGAAGTCGCGGATCCTCGGGATCGCCAGGTTCATCAGGCGGTCCAGGAACTCGTACATCCTGGCGCCGCGCATGGTCACCATTGCGCCGATTGCCTGGCCCTCACGGAGCTTGAAGTTCGAGATCGACCTCTTGGCCCGCGTGACCTTCGGCTTCTGGCCGGTGATCGTCTCGAGGTCGGCGATGGCGCCGTCGAGCTGCTTGGCCTGCTGGGCAGCGAGCCCTACGCCCATGTTGACGACGATCTTCACGAGTTCCGGAACCTGCATGATGTTCGCCAGGCCCAGCTGCTCCTGGAGCGTCGGCCGGATCTCGGTGCGGTAGCGGTCGCCGAGGCGGTCCGCTGTGCTCAGTGCCTCAGCCATCGAGGTCCACCCCCGTTCGCCTGCAGACCCGCACCTTGCTGCCGTCGTCGGTGAGTCGGTATCCGACGCGGGTCGGCTTGTCGTCGGCAGGGCTCAGGACCGCGACGTTCGAAACGTGGATCGGCATGGCCTTGTCGATGATGCCACCCTGCATGGTGGCCTTGGTGGGCTTCTGGTGGCGCTTGGCCAGGTTGACGCCCTCGATGATCACCTTGTCGTCGGTGGGCAGGGCGCGGCTCACGACGCCCTCCTTGCCACGGTCCTTGCCTGTCAGCACCCGGACCTTGTCTCCCTTGCGGATCTTCATCTCAGAGCACCTCCGGCGCCAGCGAGACGATCCGCATGAACTTCTTGTCCCGGAGTTCCCGGCCGACCGGGCCGAAGATGCGGGTGCCACGCGGCTGCATCTGCTCGTTGATGAGGACAGCAGCATTTTCGTCGAAGCGGATGTACGAACCGTCGGGTCGGCGCCGTTCCTTCTTCGTGCGGACGACCACGCACCTGACAACCTCGCCCTTCTTGACGGCGGCGCCGGGAATGGCCTCCTTGACGGTGGCCGTGAAGACGTCGCCGATCGAGGCGTACCGGCGCTTCGAGCCGCCGAGGACCTTGATGCACAGCACCTCGCGCGCTCCCGAGTTGTCGGCCACCCGGAGTCGGGTCTCCTGCTGGATCATTACCTGGCCCTTTCGAGGATCTCGACGATGCGCCAACGCTTGAGCTTCGACAGCGGCCGGGTCTCCTGGACCCGGACCCGATCGCCGATGCGCAATTCGTTGGTTTCGTCGTGGACGTGGAGCCGCTTGCTCCGTTGCACGGTCTTGTCGTACCGACGGTGGCGGACGCGGTCCACGACCTCGACGACCACCGTCTTGTCCTGCCTGTCGGAGACGACAAGCCCGACGCGCACCTTGCGGGCGTTGGGCCGGGCATCCGACGGCGAGGCACCCTGGGTGTCTGTTTCGGCCATCAGCCTGCCTCCTCCTCGGCCACGGCAACCTGCTCCGCAGCGTCGATCTCACGGGACCGCAACTCGGTGAGGAGTCGGGCCACCTCCTTTTTGACCCGGCCGATGCGGGAGTGGTTCTCGAGCTGGCCGGTCACCAACTGGAAACGCAGGTTGAAGAGTTCCTCCTTGGACTCACCGAGCCGCTCGAGGAGGTCTGTTTCTCCGAGGTCGGCCAGTGCCTTCCTGCGGGCCATCAGAAGCCCTCCTCGCGTTCGATGAAGCGTGCCCTGATGGGCAGCTTCTGGATGGCGCGGTCGATGGCGGCGCGGGCCACCTCGGGGTCCGAGTAGGACAACTCGAACAGCACGCGTCCTGGCTTCACGACTGCGACCCAGTGCTCGGGGTTGCCCTTGCCCGAACCCATGCGGGTTTCGGCGGGCTTCTCGGTGACGGGCTTGTCCGGGAAGATGTTGATCCAGACCTTGCCACCGCGCTTGATGTGGCGTGTCATGGCGATACGGGCGGCCTCGATCTGGCGGGAGGTGATCCAGCCCGGTTCCAGCGCCTGGATCCCGTACTCGCCGAAGGCGACGTCTGTCTGGCCCTTGGCGTTGCCCCGCGTCCTGCCGCGATGGTGCTTGCGGTGGGCAGTCTTTTTTGGCATCAGCATGATCAGTCACCGTCCCCTGGGCGGAAGTGCGGGGTCTCGTGGTGCTCGCGGGTGGACGCCTCGATTGCCTCTTCCTCGGCCAGCAGCTTCTCGAACTCGGCATCGCCCTCCTTGACGAGGGGCGCCGGCTCCGTGGCCTCGGCCTCGGCCTCGGACTCGGCAGGTGTCGCTTCGACCTCGCTCTCGGCGTCGACCTTCCGGCGACGGCCCGCAGCAGACGAGACAACGGTGCGGGGCTTGGTCTGGCCTGAGGTCTCGCCCACGGCCATGGCGGCCTCCCGGGTGATCTTGTCCTCGAGTTGGCTCTTGTAGGGAAGGATGTCGCCCTTGTAGATCCAGACCTTCACGCCGATGCGGCCGTAGGTGGTGGCGGCCTCGCGGAAGCCGTAGTCGATATCGGCCCTCAGGGTGTGCAGGGGGACCCTTCCCTCGCGATACCACTCGGTACGACCCATCTCTGATCCACCGAGGCGACCCGAGCACTGGACACGGATGCCGAGGGCTCCAGCCTTCTGGGCGTTCTGGAC
>JACNKQ010000052.1 GCA_014381945.1 Actinomycetota bacterium | reverse complement strand
ATTGAGAACGAGCGAACCCGCCCCTCGGGCGGGTTCCTTCGCGTCCGGGACCCGGTTCCACTGAACTGGTGGGTGTCTTCGCCGCAGTCTCCATGGAACCGTTCATGGGATGTGTGGTTCAATTGGGTGATGGACCGTGGGCAGGCGTCGGACCATGTCCGGGCCAATCGGGCTGTCTGGGATGGTTGGGCAGAGGGGTATGTGGAGTCCGGACGAAAGGGGTGGGTCGACGACAAGCCGCGGTGGGGGATCTACGGGGTGCCGGAAGCCGACGTTGGGTTGTTCGAATCATTCGAAGGTGGTGACGTCGTCGAGTTGGGCTGTGGAACGGCCTACGTGTCGGCATGGCTGGCCCGACGCGGAGGGCGACCGGTCGGGATCGACAACTCGGCGGCGCAACTGGCGACCGCAGCGGGGTTCCAGAACGAGTTCGACCTCCGCTTCCCGCTCGTCCACGGTGACGCCGAGCGGTTGCCCTTTGACGACGAGAGCTTCGACTTCGCGATCTCCGAGTACGGCGCCGCCATCTGGTGTGACCCGTACCGGTGGCTACCCGAAGCGGCGAGGGTGCTGCGCCCCGGCGGTCGCCTGGTCTACCTGGGTAACTCCGTTCTGTTGATGCTCTGCGTCTTCGGCGACGATGAGACCCCGGCCGGAAATCAGTTGTTGCGGCCCCAGTTCGGGATGCACCGCTTCGAGTGGACCCCTTCTCCGGACATCGAGTTCCACATCTCTCACGGTGAGCACATCCGGTTGTTGCGTACGTGCGGGTTCGAGGTCGAGGACCTCATCGAACTCCGGCCGCCTGCCGACGCTGACGAGAATCGCTTCCCGTTCGTCGACCTCGAATGGGCGCAACAGTGGCCCGTTGAGGAAGCCTGGGTGGTCCGCAAGGCCGGGTGAGCGATGCGGCTCCGATCCGCCACCGACGGCTTCCCCATGTCCGCCGAGACCCCATGGTCGGGTAGGCGGGATTTGAACCCACGACCTCCTCGTCCCGAACGAGGCGCGCTACCAAGCTGCGCCACTACCCGTGTGCGGGGAAAGGGTACCGGTTGGCGTCCGGCTCCCGTCAGGCCCCGATCAGGCAGATGAGCCTGCCAGGACCTCATCTACCATGCGCTGCAGCGCCAGCGGATCGATCGGCTTGACCAGCCACGCATCAGCCTCGGCCTGACCGGCCAGCCACTCGTCGGCCGCCCGATCGAGGAGCATCACGATGCGCTGGTCGGGGATGCGCTCGGCACGCTGCTCGAGGCGCAGGTCGAGACAGGCGGCCATTCCGCCCATGTTGCCGATCTGGAGGTCGAGCACTACCAGCGCCGGCTCGTGCTCCGCCACGGCGTCGAGCACCGCAGCGCCTGCATGGACCCGGACGATCTCATGGCCACCACCCAGGGCGGCTTCGACCTCATCGTGAACCCGGTCGGCATCGGTGGCAAGGAGCACGGTAGGCACGGCACCGAGCGTACCTGCACCCCCACCGGGTAGGCCGCTCAGCTGTTTCTGGACGGGCCGGAACCGCATTCGGCCGCGACCGGTCTACGATCGCCGCGGTAGGGAGTCGACAGAGGAGGCGCTGGTGCTCGAGATCGCCGTGGAACCTGGTGAGGGATACGTGCTGTGCCGACCCGTCGGCGAACTCGATGCCTACACGGTCGCCCAGTTCCGCGAGGCCCTCATCGGCCTGGCCGAGCACCAGTACGTGCTCATCGACCTCTCCGAGGTGCCGTTCATGGACTCCGCAGGCCTCGGGGCGCTGATTGGCGGCATCCGCCGGGCCCGCGAGAACGACGGTGACGTAGCCGTCGCCTGCAACCGACCGGCCCTCACCCGCCTCCTGCACACCACTGGCTTCGACCGCATCGTTCCTGTCTGCGAAACGGTCGAGGAGGCCGTCGCCGCACTCGGTGAGGCCGGCTGAGGTCCGACGCTTCCTGCCCTGCTCCCACTTCCTGTACCGCCGATGATCCGTTCAGCGCGCCGACGCACCCGACTCCTGGCCGGCCTGGTCCTGCTGGCCGGCTCACTGTGGGCCCCGATGGCGGCGGTAGGACCGGCCGGCGCCCATGCAGAGCACGAGTCGCATGAGCCGGCGGCGGTCATCGACGTGGTCGAGGTCAACGGGCTGCTCGATCCCGTTCTTCTCGAGGTCATGTCCGGTGCCCTCGACCGAATCGACCCGGCGGAGACCATCGCCCTCGTCTTTCAGGTCAACAGCCGGGGTTCGGTCGTTTCCGACGACGAGGTCGTGGCCCTGGCCGAGTTGATCATGGGCTCGCCGGTGCCGGTCTCGTTCTGGGTGGGCCCCTCGGGAAGCCGTGCCAGAGGGGCTGTGGCCCAGTTGGTCGGGTTGGCCGACGACGTGGGCATCGCCCCGGGGGCGCGCTTCGGTGACCTCGGCGACCCGGTGGCTCCCTTGGAGCGCTTCGGCAGGCCCTTCGGCCTACCGTCGGACACCGACCTCGTCGACGACACCGTCGGCTACGACGAGGCCATAGAGCGGGGGCTGGCCCGACCCTCGCCCGTACTCCTGGAGCACCTGCGCGGGATTCCCGGCTTCGAAGGTGCCGCCGCCGACGGTGAGGGGACCGCCCCGGTGGTCCGCACCCGCTTCAACAAGCCGGGCCTGGTCGACCAGCTGTTCCACACAGCGGCCAGCCCGCCCGTGGCGTACCTGCTGTTCCTCGTCGGCGCCGGCCTGCTCGTCTTCGAGTTGTTCACGGCGGGGGTCGGCATCGCCGGGGTCATCGGCGCCGGTTCGTTCCTGCTGGGGTGCTACGGCCTCGCCGTGCTCCCGACCCGTTGGTGGGCGATCGCCCTGCTCGTGGTGGCCATGTTCGGTTATGCGGTCGACATCCAGACGGGAGTCCCGCGCGCCTGGACCGTGATCGCCACGGCCTCCCTGGTGGTCGGTTCCGTCGCGCTGTATGACGGCGTCGGGATGTCGTGGATCACCCTCGGGGTCGGCCTCGTCGGGATGATTGCGGCCATGTCCGCCGGCATACCCGCCATGGTGCGCACCCGGTTCTCGACCCCGACCATTGGCCGCGACTGGATAGTCGGCGAGTCAGGTGCGGCCGTCGATGCGGTCGACCCCGAGGGCACGGTTTGTGTTCGGGAGGCCGTGTGGAAGGCGCGCACGAACCGGGCGACGCCCATCGAGGCCAGTGCCCCGATCCGGGTCGTAGCCGTCGAAGGACTGTGGCTCGAGGTCGCTCCCGAGGAGGGCGGCGCCCGCGACTACCGCTCCCGGGCTCCGAAGGGCTGATGCGCATCTCCGTGCGGATGCCTGACCTTGTGCCCGGTGCCTCCACGATCTAGGTTCGCTCCACGCACGACACAGGGGGTGTGCGAGTGGTCGGCATATGCGCCTGCCCCGACTGGCAGGAACGGGGGGCCTGCCGCGGGTTGTTCGCGAGCGGGTTCTTCCCACCGGCGGCCAACGAGCGGCGTGATGATAAACGGCGTCGCGAGGTCCGGGCCAAGGCCATCTGCTCGAACTGCCCGGTGGAACACGACTGCCTGGACTACGCCCTGTCGATCCGTGAGGTCCACGGCATCTGGGGTGGAACCAGCGGGCTCGAACGCCGCAGGATCATCGGCCTGAGCGCCTGAGCGCCTGAGCGCCTGAGCGCCCTGGGGCCCTGGGGCCCAGGGACTGCGTGACGGCTCAGCCGGGCTGCGGTAGCCGCGGTCCGCCGATCCGAAGGTCGTCGCGTCGGCGGGTGACGCCGGTGCCGTCGAGGCGGGCCAGGAGGGGAAGTGCGTGCTTGCGCGTGTTGCCCGCCGCCTCCCGGAACATCGACACAGTGAACCCCTCGGGGTGCTCGGCGAGCAGCCGGGCGGCGAGCACCGCCGCTGCCTCGATGCCCGAGGCGGCGAAGAAGATCCCGTCCTGCTCGACCACGTCCCCTCGGCGCACCAGCTCGCGCAGTTCACCGCGGTCCACGCCCTCGGGTTCCGGAGGAGCGAAGGGCGCAGCAGCCAGCAGCACCACGAACGGATGATCCGCCAACGTGTCGACGGCATCGGCCGGTCGGAGGTGGCCGCCGTCCACGATGACATCGTCGAGGAGCTCGACGGCGGCCCGCTCGTGTTCGTCGAGGCCCGCCAGATCCAACCCGAGCGGCCCGGCCTCCTCGAGCGCAGCGCGGAGTCCGGCAATCGCCGCCTGGAGGGCGCCCGGATCGACGACCCAGTCGCCCAGGTCGGGGTCGCGGCGCTCGCCGGTAAGGCGCTCGAGTTCATCTGCGGAGACCCAGCCCCGCTCGCGGACCACCCGGTCGACCGAGCGGTCCGGCCGTGCCCGGGACGCCCGCTCTCGGGGGTCGACGTCGAGCACCTGGCCCCCACCAACCGTCTCGGCCCGGCCGCTCTCCCGGAGCACGAAGCGGTCACCGGGTAGGAGTGGCAGGGCATGGGGCAGGAACAGCCGCACCGGGCCACCCGCACCCGGCTCGAGGGCGTCTGGGCCGAGGATCCGGAGCCGCACCGGGTGTTCGCCGGCGCCGAGGTAGGCGACGAAGGCGCCGCGTCGGGACACGGGGTGGCCGAGGCTGTCGAGGACCGCCAGGTCGGCGTCCACGACGGTGGTGAGGTGCCACTGGCCGTGACGTACGAGGACGTCGCCGCGCACCACCTCGTCGTGGGCGACGCCGACCAGGTTGACGGCGCAACGGCTGCCGGGTGGGAGGTCGGTGCGGGCCTCATGGTGGTTCTGGAGTGCACGGACCCGGACCCGGGTGCAGCTGGGATGGAGTTCGAGTTCGTCGTCGACAGCAAGCGATCCACCGGTCAGGGTGCCGGTCACCACGGTGCCGGACCCCTTGGCGGCGAACGACCGGTCGATCCACAATCGGGGCCTGCCCAGGTCCGCCGAGGTCGGGGTGTCGACCAGCAGGTCGTCGAGGGCGACACGCAGTTCTTCGATGCCGATCCCGGCGGGGGCGTCCACTGCGACGATCGGTGCGCCCTCGAGGAAGGTCCCCTCTAGGCGCTCCTCGACCTCGAGGTGGGCAAGTTCGACGAGGTCCTCGTCGGCGATCCCGACCTTGGTCAGCGCCACCAGGCCATGGCGGACATCGAGCAGTTCGAGGATCCGGAGGTGCTCCTCGGACTGCGGCTTCCAGCCCTCGGTGGCCGCCACCACGAAGAGGCAGGCATCGACGCCGCCCACGCCGGCCAGCATGTTCTTGATGAACCGGACGTGGCCGGGCACGTCGACCAGCGAGAGCATGGCGCCCGAGGGCAGCGTGGTCGAGGCGAAGCCCAGGTCGATCGTGAGGCCCCGGGCCTTCTCCTCGGCGAAGCGGTCGGGGTCGGTGCCGGTGAGCGCCTCGACGAGCGTGGACTTGCCGTGGTCGACGTGGCCGGCCGTGGCGACGACGTGCATGCGGGGCCGGGTCGTCAGCGGGCGCCGAGCCGGTCGAGCGCCGAGCCGAGCACGGCGTCGTCGTCCGGGTGGACCGTCCGCAGGTCGAGCAGGGTGGCCTGTTCGGCGACGCGGGCGACAACCGGCGGTGTGCCGGCCCGCAGGCCGACGGTCCGGTCGCCGTCCAGCCGCAGGCCGACCGACGGGATCTCGACGCCTGGAAGGGTGCCGCCGCCGGGGACGGCCATCGTGTCGACCATGAGATCGGGGGCGATGGCGGTGGCACGCTCCCGGAGGTGGTCCACGGTCAGGGTCGCCATGCGCCAGAACGGGATGGCGTCGCCGTCGCGTCCCAGGTAGGCGAGGGCGAGGTTCTGGAGGGCGTGGAGCACGAGGCTGCCGGGGCGCAGCGCCCGGGCCAGAGGGTGTGCCGCACAGGCGGCCACGAGGTCGGCCCGCCCGGCGATGATCCCGGCCTGCGGACCTCCCAGCAGCTTGTCGCCGGAGAAGGTGACCAGGTCGGCTCCCGCCTCGAGGGTCTGGCGGGCGGCGGGCTCGCCGACCAGCCAGGGGGGCGGTCCGTCCGCCAGCCACTGGCAGGCGGCGTCGAGCAGCCCGGAGCCGATGTCGGCGACGACAGGGACGCCGAGCCCCACCAGCTCGGATACCCCGACCGACTCGGTGAAGCCCTCGATCCGGTAGTTGGACCGGTGCACGTTGAGGATCAGCGCAGCGTCGTCACCGGACGCTGCGACGGCAGAGGCGAAGTCACCGATACGGGTCCGGTTGGTTGTGCCTACCTCGATGAGGTGCGCCCCGGACTGCGTCATCACGTCCGGGATCCGGAACCCGCCGCCGATCTCGACCAACTCGCCGCGCGAGACAACCGCCCCGCGACCCTCGGCGAGGGCGGCCAGCACCAGCAGCACGGCCGATGCGCAGTTGTTGACCACGATCGCCGCCTCGGCACCGCAGGCCCGTGCGAGCAGCGCCGGTGCCCGGTCCTGGCGGGAGCCCCGGTCGCCCGTGGACAGGTCGAACTCGAGGGTGCTGTAGCGGGTGTCGTCTACGGCGGTACCCCAGGGCGCCCGGCCGAGGTTGGTGTGCAGCAGCACGCCGGTGGCGTTGACGACATCTGTCAGGAAATGCCGGCCCATCGACCCGGCCAGGTCGCGTGCCCTGGCTTCGGCGGTGGCGGGATCACCGTCTGCAATCGCCAGCCGGGCGGCATCCACCAACAGCGGGTGCGGGAGGCCCGTGTCGGCCAGCGACCGGGCCAGCCTGTCGACGGAGGGGGGACGATCCGGGGCCATGGGAGGAGCAGGCTATTGCGCCCGTCCACCGCGGCGGCCCGTCGGAGCCGAGGCCCTACGATGGGAGGGTGTTTCTGCTGCTCCTCGTCCTCTTTCTCGTCACGCCGATCGTCGAGCTGTACCTGATAGTCCAGGTGGCCGGTGGCGTCGGCTTGCTCAATACGATCGCCCTGCTGTTCCTGGTCAGCGCCGTCGGCGCGTGGCTTGTCCGGCGTGAGGGGCTCGGCATCCTCCGCAGGGCACAGGACGAAATGGCACAGGGCCGGGTGCCGGGCCGGCAGCTTGTCGACGGCCTCCTGGTGTTGTTCGGCGGGGCCCTGATGCTGACCCCCGGCTTTGCCACCGACGCCCTCGGCCTTTCGCTGCTCTTCCCGCCGACCCGTGCGCTGCTGCGGGTCGTGGCCTCACGCTGGTTCGGGCGACGGATGTCGGACGGGAATTCCACCATGGCCTGGCGGGTCGACCTGGGCGGACACGGCGGACACGGCCACGAGGGACCCATCGACGTCGAGTCCTGGCGGGACGACGACCCCCCGTCGCGTCCCGAACTTGGTGGGAGCGCCTAGCCGGCCTCGTCGAGGGCGGCCTCGGCGGCAGCCAGCAGCCGAGCGCTGCATCCCTCCATGTTGATGGGAGGCGCCGCCTCGGTGGCTATGAGCTCGACGATCTCACGGTACGCATCGGCAGCCGGCCCCTCGCCCAGCACGACCGGGTTGCCGCTGTCGCCGCCGACCGTAACGGCCACGTCGATCGGGACGCTGCCGAGCAGCGGTGCACCGATCTGTTCGGCGAGGTCGCTGCCTCCGCCTTGGCCGAAGATCTCGTGGCGTTCGCCGTCGGGTGTGACGTAGGCGGCCATGTTCTCGATCACGCCGACCACCCGCAGGTAGTTGTTGCGTCCCATGTGGGCGACCCGGACGGCCACCTTCTGGGCGGCCAGCGCCGGGGTCGTGACGATGATCATCTCGGCCCTGGGCAGCATCTTGGCGAGGCCCATCTGGACGTCGCCGGTGCCCGGCGGCATGTCGATAAGGAGGTAGTCGAGTTCGCCCCAGGCGACGTCTTCGCAGAAGTGCCGGACGGCCCGGTTCAGGATCAGGCCCCGCCACATGAGGGCGGTCTCCTCGTCTTCGACGAGGAATCCCATCGATACGACCTCGAGGTGGCCGGCGCCAACGGCCTTGTGGTTCGGGGTGATCTTTCCGGACTCGGGGGATCCCCCCAGGCGCCCCTCGATGCCGAGCATTCGCGGAACCGAGAACCCCCAGATGTCTGCGTCCATGACCCCGACCCGGTAGCCGCGGTGGGCCAGCGCCGACGCCAGGTTGACGGTGACCGACGACTTGCCGACCCCGCCCTTGCCGGAGGCGACCATGAGCACCCGGCAGGTCGCCGGGACGGCGGTGTCGGGGGCGTCCCGGGCGACGTTCCAGCGGGCCTTGGCCATGGCGGCTGCCTTTTCGTCGGCCGTCAGTTCGGTCCAGGTGATGTGCACCTTCGTGACCCCGGGCAGGCCGCCGATACGCGCCCGCACGTCGCGTTGGATCTGCGCCCTCAGTGGGCAGCCCGACGTGGTGAGGGCGATCGTGACGTCGACGAGGCCGTCTGCGTCGACGGTGGCACCCCTGGCCATTCCGAGTTCGACGATGTCGGAACCCAGCTCGGGGTCGACGACACCTCGCAGCAGCGCCATGACTTCATCGATCGAGGGCGGGTTGAACAGGGGAGGGTCTATCGGGGGTGGTGTGGCCGAAGAAGGGGGCCCGTCGGGCATGCCTGAAGCCTACGGGCTGAGGGATCGGCTGCTGGTTTCGGCTGGCTCCCGTGGGTACACTCAGGCCACAGGAAACCATGCTGGGGAGCGACACGACATGATCACGCTGACAGACGATGCCACCTCCAAGGTCGGCGAGTTGATCGCCTCCGAAGGCGACGACAACCTCGCCCTGCGGGTAGCGGTCCGCCCCGGCGGCTGTTCCGGTTTCAGCTACGAGATGTTCTTCGACACCGAGCGTGCCGACGACGACCTCGAGATCACGTTCGGCGGGATCAACGTCGTGGTCGATCCGTCGAGCGCCCAGTTGCTCGAGGGCGCCACCCTCGACTACAAGGACGGCCTCAACGAGGCGGGGTTCTCGATCGACAACCCCAATGCCCAGCGCACCTGCGGCTGCGGCCAGAGCTTCTCCTAGCCACGCGCGTCGCTCCCGGCGGCGGCCGGCCCGTCCGACTCTCAGGCGGTTGCCCTGCGTAGCGCCTTGCGGACTTCCCTGGTGTCCATGGAGAAGTGGAGGATGTCGCGGATGACACCGTCGGCGTCGGCCACCACGAGGCTGGGCTCGAAGTCGAGCGCATAGGCCCCGATCACAGGCGTCAACTCCTTGAGGTCCTCGTCCATCCAGGGCTCGGCGTGCACGGTGGTCAGGCCGGTGGTGCCGGGTGCCAGCGACATCAGCACCTCGAGGGCCGGGCCGCAGACATCCGTCTGGCAGTAGCGCGGCGTCGACACGAGGAGCGCCGTCGGCCCATCGGTGGCCAGCGCCTCGGTGAGCGTCATGTCGTGGAACGGACAGGCCTCCCGGAACCGTGTGCAGATCGGGTCGACGCCGCGGGGATCGTCGACCGTGGGTGTGTCGACGGCACGCATCGGATCGCCCACCTGCACCAACCGTGTATCGCCACGCCTGATCACCCGAAACGGATACGGGTCGCCCAGCCCGGGACCCGCCACCTCGAAGTCACCGGGCAGTTCGGGGGTGAACACCAGCGGGTAGTAGGGGGTTACGCCCGGCTCACCATGGCGACCGATGCTGCCCTCGTGGACCACGACACCGCCCCGGGTGACCGTGACATCGATGGCATCGGGCGCCCCTTCGACGACCGGCCAGCCATCCGGGGCGATCAGCACGAACGGTGCCCGCTGTCGTGTGCCTGCCGCCAGAACGGCCGGCGCCCGGTACCCGTCGGCGAACCGGGCACCGAGGGTGAAGCCGTCGGGGGCCAGCGAGGTGGTGGGTGCCTTCGAGCCGCCCCCGCAGCCTGTGAGAACCAGCCCGCCGGCCAGCCCGGCGAGCCCGGCGAGGACATGTCGCCTGCTGGGCTGCTGCACGGCGCCGAGGGTAACAGGTCGTCCGTCGGGGTCTGATGCGGCACACTCCTGCTGTGGATACTGAACTCTCGATTGTCGTCGACGGCCGGGAGGTGGCCGTGCCCGACGACGGCTCGACCCTCCTCGACGTTCTGCGTGACCGTCTGGGCATCACGTCAGCCAAGGACGGGTGCAGCCCCCAGGGCCAGTGCGGCTGCTGCACCGTGCTGGTCGACGGGCAGCCCCGGGTGTCGTGCGTGACGCCGGCCCGACGGGTGGCCGGCCGCACCATCACCACCCTCGACGGCCTCCCCGAGTCGGAACAACGGGCATGGGCCGACGCCTTCTGCTCGACCGGAGGCAGCCAGTGCGGGTTCTGCACCCCGGGGATCGTTGTGCGCCTGGCCGGGCTGCGGGCATCGGGCGAGACCGACCGGGAACGTGCCGCCCGGGCCCTCCACGCCCACCTCTGCCGCTGTACCGGCTGGCAGACGATCCTCGAAGCCTGGGATGCGTACTGTTCGGAAGGCACAGGCGTCTGGACCGGCGACCCGGTGCCCGCCACCCGTCGCGCCGAACTCGAGGGAGGTGTCCCGCAGGCGGTCGGTCCCGACGTTGTCCTCGGTCGCGGAGGCTTCGCCGCCGACACCGCACCCGACGACCACCTCGTGGCCGTTCCCGACGGCAACGGCGGCTTCGGTGTCGGCGAAACGCTGGCAGAGGCCCGTGCTGCCGCCGGCAAGGTCCAGGGACGCCGCACCACGGTCTCGCCGCGGCCCCCGCTGGACCTGCCTCCAGGTGACTGGGCGGCGACCCTGCGGACCTCGTGGGTCGAACCGGCCTACCTCGAGACCGACGCCGCCTGGTGTGTTCCAGGCGGCGAGCCGTCGACGCCGCTGGCCAACGGTGGCGCCTTCGGCGGCAAGGCGACCTCGACGGCACCCGCCGACGCCCGCCGTCTGGCCGACGAGCATGACCGGGCGGTGCTGGTCCTGTACACCCGTGAGGACACCGTTCGGACCGGCCCGAAGCGACCACCGGTAGCCGGAGGCGTCGACGCCGACGGTCGTGGCGTGCTGCGCGTCGCCCGCACAACCGGCATCGTCGAAGCCATCGCCCGGGTCGCCCCGGACCTGGTTGTCGAAGAGGTCGACATCGCCGGTCCGCCCATCTCTGCCAACCTGCGTGCCGCCGGCTGGGCCGAGGCCGTGGCTCTGCTGGCCGCCGCCCGAGGTGAGGTCGGCACCGTCACCGCTCCCGGAGGTGGCACGGCGACCGCCGAGGTCGACGACGACGGCATCCGGGTCACGGTGCGCTGCGGCGACCCGCTCGATGCAACCGTCCTGCGCTCGTACTGCATCGGAGCCGCCCACATGGCATGGAGCTGGGTCACATCCGAGGCGCTCGCAGTCGACGACGCAGGCACCGTCCACGACCTGACAGTCCGATCGTTTGATGTCGTGCGGGCGACTGAGACGCCCCACATCCGGGTCACCATCGAGCCCGACGACGGCGAACCGTGCAACGGCTCCGACGCCGTGTTCGCAGCGGTCGCCGCCGCAACGTGGTTGACTCGCGGAGCGCCGGAGACCTGGCCGACCGACACCTGAACCGGAGGAGAGACCCGATGAGCGACACCCCTGAGCCCGTGGGCCCCTACACCCCGATCGTGCGGGTGGGCAGCACCCTGCTCACCAGCGGACAGATTGGCATCGCCGACGGCGCTCTCGTCGAAGGCGGCCTCGACGGCCAGCTCACCCAGGCCCTCGCCAACCTGAGCGCCGTCCTCGAAACCGAAGGCGCTTCGATGGACGATGTCGTCAAGACCACGGTGTTCCTGGTCGACATGGACGACTACGCCGCCATGAACGCCATCTACTGCGAAGCCTTCGGCGACCACCGCCCGGCCCGGTCCGCTGTCGCAGTCGCCGCACTGCCGCTGGGGGCACAGGTCGAGATCGAGGCCATCGCCCACGTGGGCTAGCGGCCGGCGCCACCCGAGCCGCCTGACATCTGGCAGACTGCCGCCATGACCGGAGCCGTGATCATGATCGTGGTGCTCGTCGTCGTGTTGCCCGTCGGCATCCTCATGAGCGGCGCCTTCGGTGCCTTCGCCCTGGGCAGGCTGCTCAAACGCGATGCCGACCACCGACACGAGGGGTCCGAACTGCTCGAGGTGAGCGAGGCCAACCCCTACGCAGGACCCGCCGACGGTTAACGGGCGCTCAGCCCCCAACGCGACTGGCCGAAGCGGTAGCCCACCGAGCGCACGGTGTGGATCAGGCCGGCGTGCTCCTCGCCCAACTTCGCCCGCAGGCGCCGGATGTGCACGTCGACCGTGCGGGCGCCGCCGTAGTAGTCGTAGCCCCACACGCGACTCAGCAGGGTCTCGCGGGTGAACACCTTCCCGGGGTGCGAGGCGAGGAACTTGAGCAGCTCGTACTCCATGTAGGTGAGGTCCAGCGGTTGGCCGTCGATGGCGGCCTGATAGGTCTCGATGTTCAGCGCCAGCGGCCCGTACTCGATCAGCTCGGGTCGCGATCCCCGACCGGTCCGCCAGAAAAGGTGCCGCAGCCTGGCGGACAACTCGACCGGCCGGACCGAAGCGAGGCAGAAGTCGTCGAACAGGTCGTCGCGCAACTCGAGGTCCTCGAGTTGACCGGCGCCTACCAGCAGCAGCAGCGGCTCGAGGGGCATCTCGCCCTTGCGGAGGCGCCGGCAGAGTGCGAAGGCGCCCTCCGGATCGTCGTCGGCGGCGACGACGGCACCTGCCCATCCCTCGTCGGGCTCCTCGGCCATTGCGACATCCGGGTCCCCGCACGACTTCCACGACCAACCGCCCAGGTCGAGGGCCTGCGCCAACTCCGGTGGAGGCGGGTCGGGAAAGACGAGGAGTGGGTCCATCGGGCGCCTGCCGTCACCAGGTCGGCAGGTAGTGCTCGAGCTCGAACGGCGTGACCTGACGCTGGTATAGGTCCCACTCGGCCCGCTTGTTGCGCAGGAACCACTCGAAGATGTGGTCGCCGAGGGTTTCCCGGACGAGTTCTGAGGCCTCCATCTCGTCGAGCGCCTCGGCCAGGTTGGACGGCAACGGCCGCACGCCGAGCGCCGCCAGTTCGCCTGGTCCGAGTTCGTGCAGGTTGTCGACGGCCTCGGCGGGCAACTCGTAGCCCTCCGCTATGCCCCTGAGGCCGGCGGCCAGGATCACGGCATAGGCGAGGTACGGATTGCAGGCCGGGTCGATCACCCGGTACTCGATGCGGGTGGACTGCGTCTTGCCCGGCTTGATGATCGGCACCCGGACCAGCGCCGAACGGTTGTTGCGGGCCCACGACACGTAACGTGGCGCCTCGTAGCCCTCGTTGATCCGCTTGTACGAGTTGACCAACTGGTTGGTCACGGCCGTGATCTCGCGGGCGTGGTGGAGCAGGCCGGCGATGAAGCCGTGTCCCTCCCGTGAGAGGCCGTCGTCGCTGTCGGGGTCGTGGAAGGCATTGGCGCCGTCACGGAACAGCGACAGGTGCGTGTGCATGCCCGACCCCTGGACACCGTTGAGGGGCTTCGGCATGAAGGTGGCGTACACGCCCTGTTCCATCGCGATCTTCTTCACGGTCAGGCGCAGGGTCATCACGGCATCGGCCATCGACAGGGCATCGGTGTACTGCAGGTCGATCTCGTGCTGGCTGGGGCCGTCCTCGTGGAACGAGTACTCCACCGGAATGGACAGGGCCTCGAGCATGTGCAGGGTGCGCTTGCGAAGGTCAGACGAGACGTCTGCGGTGGTGAGGTCGAAGTACGAGGCACCGTCGAGCGGCCGGGGCACGCCACCGGCGGCGGCGGCGTCGGCGAAGTAGAAGAACTCGACCTCGGGGGCGCAGAACATCTCGAACCCCGCCTCCCGGGCCAGGCCGATGTTGCGCCGCAGGACCTGGCGGGGATCGCCCGGGAACGGGGAGCCGTCCAGGCGGGTGATGTCGCAGAACATGGTGCCCGACGGCTCGTCCTCGGCAGCCCACGGGAGCAGCTCGAAGGTGCCGGGATCGGGTACGGCCAACACGTCGCTCTCCTGGACCCTGCTGAAGCCGTCGATCGCCGAGCCGTCGAACTGCAGGCCCTCGTCGAACACCGTCTCGAGTTCGGCCGGCGATATGGCCACCGACTTGTGGCGGCCGAGCACATCGGTGAACCAGAGCCGGATCAGGCGGACTCCACGCTCCTCGACAGTGCGCAGTACGTAGTCGCGTTTGCGGCGGGCGTCGTTTTCCACGGGACCATCATGCGGCACCGACACCCCGCGCGCCAATGGGCTCGACTGCGTTCACAGACCGTTCACACACGGGCAACAGCAGAGAAACTGCATCTGTGGCATCGTGTCCCCGGCCCGGTGAACCCGCCGGCGCCCACGACAACGGAGCGAACGGCCGAGCCGCCCGCCGCACACCCCTACCTGGAGACTGACACCAATGGCGATCAGGGCCGAATACATCTGGATCGACGGCACGAAGCCCCTGCCGTACGTCCGCTCGAAGACCAAGATCATCGACACGGGCACAACCGAGTTCCCGATCTGGGGGTTCGACGGCTCCAGCACGAACCAGGCGCCGGGCGACAACTCCGACTGTGTGCTGCGGCCCGTGTTCACCTGCCCCGACCCCATCCGCGGCGGCGACGACGTCCTGGTCATGACCGATGTCTGCCTCCCGGACGGCAACATGACGCCTCACCCCACCAACACGCGTGCATCCTGCGTCGAGACCTACGAGAAGTACGCCGACCAGGAGCCGTGGTTCGGCATCGAGCAGGAATACACCTTCTTCAAGGAGAACCGTCCGCTGGGTTGGCCGATCGAGGGCTACCCCGCCCCGCAGGGTCCCTACTACTGCGGAGTCGGCAGCATCGAGATCGCAGGCCGCGACATCGTCGAAGACCACACCCAGGCGTGCATCGATGCCGGGCTGAACATCTCGGGTACCAACGCCGAGGTGATGCTCGGCCAGTGGGAGTTCCAGATCGGCCCGGAGGACCCGGTGGCGGTCAGCGACCACCTCTGGGTCGCCCGCTACCTCCTCTATCGCATTGCCGAGAACTACGGGGTCGACGCCTCGATCGCCGCCAAGCCCATCAAGGGCGACTGGAACGGCGCCGGTGCACACACCAACTTCTCGACCCGTGCCATGCGCGAGGGCTACGACCCGGTCATCGTCGCCTGCGAGTCGCTCGGCGCCGAGGGCAAGCCCGCCGAGCACATTGCCGGCTACGGCCTCGGCTCCGAGGAGCGCCTCACCGGCCTCCACGAGACGCAACGCTTCGACGAGTTCAGCTACGGCGTCTCCGACCGGGGCGCTTCGGTGCGCATCCCCTGGCAGGTCCACCTTGAGGGCATGGGCTATATCGAGGACCGTCGCCCGAACGCCAACATGGACCCGTATGTGGTCACCCAACTGATCACCAACACCTGTTGCGAGGCTCTGGCACAGGCGTAGCAGCGGCTGACGAACAGAACGGCCCCGGAGCCCGCTCCGGGGCCGTTGCGCGTCCGGGCACGGCTGCCCGGGAGCCCCGTCGGTACGCTCCAACCATGCACCGCCTGCGGGTCGCCATGGTCCAGGTGAACAGCGTCGTCGGGGACCTCGACGGCAACGTGGCGCGTGTGCGCTCCGCCCTGGGCGAGGTTGCGGACTGTGACGTGGCCATCTTCCCGGAAATGGTGCTCACCGGCTACCCGTTGGAGGACCTGGTGCTCAAACCGAAGTTCGTGGCCGACAGCCGTGCCGCAATGGAGACGTTGGCCGCCGAGGGCGGCGACTGTGCCCTGGTGCTCGGCTTTGCCGACCCCGGCCCGGACGGCTGCGTCCACAACGCCGTAGCCGTCTGCCACGGTGGCGACGTGGCCGGCGTGTACCACAAGCGCCAACTCCCCAACTACAGCGTGTTCGACGAAGCCCGCCACTTCCGGGCCGGTACCACGCCGCAGGAGCTGTACCGGATCGGTGGCGCCCGGGTCGGCGTGGCCGTCTGCGAGGACCTATGGGTGGCCGACGGCCCGGTCGACCGGCTGTTCGAAGGCGGTGCCGAACTGCTCGTGGTCGTCAACGGCTCCCCGTACCACCGGGGCAAGCTGGCCGAACGCGAGGCCACAGTCGTGGCCACCGCCACCTCCTCCGGCCGGCCCCTCGTCTACGTCAACCTGGTCGGCGCCCAGGACGAACTGGTCTTCGACGGCGGGTCGATGGTGGCCGACCCCACGGGTCGGATCGTGGCCCGCGGCCCCCGCTTCGACGAGGCGGTCGTTGTCACCGACATCGACGTCCCGGAGGTGCCGCACGCAGAAGGGGGCCTCCCCGTCGTGGAGGTATCCGGGGCGGTCGATCGCGGCGACCCCCTGGTGCCGGCCCCCGTGGCGCCCCTCGAACCGATGGCCGAACTCTATGGTGCCCTCGTCACCGCCACGCGCGACTACGTGGTCAAGAGCGGCTTCACCGATGTGTGCCTCGGCCTGTCGGGCGGCGTCGACTCGGCCCTCGTCGCCACCATCGCCGCAGACGCCCTCGGACCCGACCACGTACACGCCGTCCTCATGCCGTCCCGGTATTCGAGCGGCCACTCCGTGACCGACGCAGAGTCCCTCATCGCCGAACAGGGCATCGACGGCATGACCATCCCCATCGAGGATGCCCACGTGGCGCTGCGCGGCCTGCTCGGCCTCGACGACCTCAGCGACGCTGACAAGGGCGATGGCCTGGTCGACGAGAACCTGCAGGCCCGCATCCGGGGCGTCCTGCTGATGGCGCTCTCCAACGCCCACGGCTGGCTGGTACTGACGACCGGCAACAAGAGCGAGTCGGCTGTCGGCTACTCGACGCTCTACGGCGACACCGCCGGTGCCTACGCTTCGATCAAGGACGTCTACAAGACGACGGTGTACGACCTGTGCCGCTGGCGCAACACGCAGGCCGTGCTGTGCGGCGGCGGACCGGTCATCCCCGACCCGATCCTCGCCAAGCCGCCCTCCGCCGAGCTGCGACCCGACCAGCGCGACGACCAGAGCCTGCCGCCCTACGACGTGCTCGATCCACTGCTCGAGGCCTACATCGAGGGCGACCGCACCAGGGCGGAGCTGGTCGCCTCCGGGTTCGACGCCGACCTGGTCGACCGGGTCGTGCGGCTCGTCGACGGCGCCGAGTACAAGCGGCGCCAGACTCCGCACGGCGCACGGGTCACCCGCAAGGGGTTCGGTCGGGACAGGCGGCTGCCGGTCGTCAACCGCTACCGGGGCTGAGCGAACCCTCCGGCGATTCGTGACGAAGGTCACGTTCGCGAGTTGTGGTCGACCGGGCCGTCGATAACGTGGCCGATGAACGGTGAGGGTGACGCCAGAGGTACCTGAGGGGTGTCCGCAAGGACGCCGGCGGGTCTGGCAAGCGCCCCGGGGAGGTTACGGAGGGCCACCGCAGAGGGGCCTCCCGACAACGGAGGAGAGCCGAGATTGGCGAAGGATCGGGTCGAACGGGACGAGGAAGACCTCGTCCGGCTGTATCTCACCGACATCGGCCAGTACCCCCTCCTGACCAAGGAGGGCGAGGTCCGACTCGCCCAGCAGATCGAGGGTGGCGTAGAAGCCAAGGACGAGATGGACAGGGCCGGCGACAACGTGGCCCCCGCCAAGCGGCGTGAACTCCGCCGGGCGATCCGCCACGGCACCGAGGCCGAGCGGACCTTCGTCCAGTCGAACCTCAGGCTCGTCGTCTCGATCGCCAAGAAGTACCAGGCATCCGGCCTTCCGCTCCTCGACCTGATCCAGGAGGGAAACCTGGGCCTCATGCACGCCGTCGAGAAGTTCGACTGGCGCAAGGGCTTCAAGTTCTCGACCTACGCAACCTGGTGGATCCGTCAGGCGATCACCCGCGGAATCGCCAACACGGGCCGAACAATCAGGCTCCCGGTGCACGCCGGCGACACCCTGGCACGTCTTCAAAAGGCCCGCTCCCGTCTGGAACTTCGTTTCGGTCGCCCGGCGACCCTCGCCGAGCTGGCTGTCGAGGTCGAGATGACCGAAGAGAAGGTCACCGAGGCTCTCCGCTTCGCAGCTGAGCCTCTGTCTCTCAGCGAGCCACTCCGTGAGGACGGTGATGCCGAACTGGGAGACGTGGTCGAGGACAGGTCGGCCGACTCACCCTTCGAGGTTGCCGCCACGGCGCTCCTCCCAGAGGAGATCAGCCGTCTGCTGGCGCCCCTCGACAGCCGCGAGCGAGAGATCCTGAAGCTGCGTTTCGGCCTCGACCGCGGCGAGCCCCGCACCCTCGAGGAGGTCGGCGACCACTTCGAGCTGACCAGGGAGCGCATCCGTCAGATCGAGGCCAGGGCCATGTCCAAGCTGCGCCATCCGAGCAGCGACACCGGGGCACGAGACCTTCTGGCGGTCTGACCGGCCCGGCTGGTCGGCGGAGACGACGGCTCGCCCAGCCTCAGCCGGCCAGGCGTGGCGGAGGTGGACGGGAATCGAACCCGCCGGACGGGGATCGCCCGTCCCACCCGCTTTGAAGGCGGGGGAGCCCACCAGGTACTCAGACACCTCCGGGGTCGACGCTAACGCAGACTGAGCACCGCTCACCATCCCCGTCGGTGTGCGTCCCGATCAAGGCTGCGTATCATGACCTCGTGAAGAAGCTGCTGATGCTGACCGTGCTCGGTGCCCTGATCGCCATGGCGGTCAAGAAGGTCCGCTCGATCTGACCCCGGCGCCTCAGGCTGCCTGGTCCCGGGGCTTGTGCTGAACGCGTCTGACGCCGACCCAGACCACCAGGGCGAGGGCGAGCGTCAGGGCGGTGGCCACCCCCCACCTGCGATCCAGGGGCACGCGTTCGCCGAGTGCCACCGGACGGTCGAACTCCAGCACCGGCCAGCCCCGCTCCTCTGCGAGGCGACGCAGTTGCCGGTCGGGGTTCACGACAACGGGGTTGCCGACCGCCTCGAGCATGGGCAGGTCGCTGACCGAATCCGAATACGCCCACGACGCCCCCAGGTCGAGGCCACGGTCCTCGGCCAGCCGGGACATCGCCTCGGCCTTGCCCTCACCGTGCGCCGAGAACTCGACCTCGCCGGTATAGCGGCCCTCCGGGTCGATCTCAGGCGTGGTGGCCACGTACTCGTCGATGCCGAGGTGGGCGGCCAGCGGCTCGACGATCTCCACGGGTGCGGCCGACACGAGGACGACGAGGCGGCCCTCCTCCCGGTGCTGGTTGATGAGCTCGAGTGCCTCGTCGTAGACGATGGGCTCGATCACCTCTGCCAGGTGGTCGCGCGCTATCCGGCGCAGACCCTCCTGGTCCCAGCCGGTGGCCAGGCGCAGGGCCGTCCGACGCGCCCGGTCGATCGACTCGTCGTCGGCACCGAAGAACCTGTAGACGACCTGACCCCAGGCGGCGCGTAGAGCCATCGGCACGCTGAGGTAACCCTCCC
This sequence comes from Actinomycetota bacterium, assembly GCA_014381945.1. Lineage (GTDB taxonomy): Bacteria > Actinomycetota > Acidimicrobiia > Acidimicrobiales > MedAcidi-G1 > S20-B6. Next base: position 17,869 of record JACNKQ010000052.1, on the reverse strand, counting down.
TGCGCAGCACCGGCCCGTAGGCCGCCAACGACGCCCGGGCGATGACCGTCCGGTCCAGGTCTAAGAAAGCGGCTTCCATACCGGCGAGCCTAGGAGTACGCCGTTGGTTGGACGGGGAGCGGTCGCTAACGTGTCCGGCACGGTCCGGCTGAGCCGACCGTTCGCCCCTCGGGCCTCGCGTTCCCCCGGTTTCCTGCCTCCCCCTGGCCTTCCCCGGTCGATGTCGCGCTCAGGGAGAAACGAATGAACGTGTGCTGGTCACTCAAGGGCGGATCTGGAACCACCGTGGTGGCGGCGGGGCTGGCCCTCGCCACCGCACGACATGGTGGCCGTTCGCTGCTCGTAGACCTCGCCGGCGACCTGCCCGCCGTACTGGGTGTCGAAGGGGCCGGCCCGGGTGTCACCGACTGGTGTTCGGCGGCCGACGGCCCGGGTCCCGGGGCGCTCGAGCAACTCGCAGTAGACGTGCCCGGGGGGACTCGGCTGGTCGCCCTCGGCACCTCAGGATGGCAGACGTCCGAGGCAGGCCGTGTCGCCGAACTGGCCGACCACCTGATGCAGCGCGACGACCCCCTGGTCGTCGACATCGGCGACCTCGGTACCTCCCGGGTACCCGAGGCGCTCCTGGGTCCGCTGGTCGAGCGGGCCACCCGCTCGATCCTCGTCACCCGGGCCTGCTACCTGTCGCTGCGCCGCCTTCCTGCGCAGACACGCCGACCTACCGAGGTAGCCCTTGTTGTCGAGCCGGGCCGGGCACTCGGCCGGACCGACGTCGAGGCGGTCGTGGGATCGCCGGTGACGATGCGCATCCCCCTCGATCCGGCGATCGCCCGGGCGGTCGACGCCGGGCTGCTTGCACGCCGGGTCCCCCGTGTGCTGCTCCGGGGTGTCGGGGAGGGCTCGTGAGCGCCGTCGCCACCGGGTTTGCCGCCTCAGTCCACGCCGAGGCACTCGACCTCCTGGCGGCCTCACCGGGTGGCGACCAGACGGCCATCGTCGAAGCACTGGTGGCACGACGCGAGCCGCTCCTCGGCGTCGGGGCACGCGCCGCCGCCGTTGCCGCCGTCATGGCTCGGATCACCGGACTCGGTCCACTCCAGCCGCTGCTGGCGGACCCGATGGTGAGCGAGGTGATGGTCAACGGTCCGGGCACCGTGTTCGTCGAGCGTTCAGGACGCCTCGAGGCCACCGACGTCCGACTCGACGCAGCCGAGGTCGACCGCCTCGTCGAACGGGTCATCGCCCCTACGGGACGCAGGGTCGACCGTTCCAGCCCATGGGTCGACGCCCGTCTGGCAGACGGCTCACGGGTGAACGTCGTCGTCCCCCCGATCTCCATCGACGGCCCATGCGTCACCATCAGGCGCTTCGGCGACCGCCGCTTCACCCTCACCGACATGGCCACCCCGGACGTCGCCGCGCTCCTCGGACGCATGGTCGCCGATCGGGCGAACATCATCGTCAGCGGTGCCACCGGATCGGGCAAGACGACCCTGCTCGCCACGCTCACCTCGGCGGTCGACCCCACCGAACGGCTGGTCACCGTGGAGGACGCCGCCGAACTGTCGCTCGCCGCACCCCACGTCGTGCGCCTCGAGGCCCGACCACCGAACTGCGAAGGTGTCGGCGAGGTCACGGTCCGCGACCTGGTCCGTAATGCGCTGCGGATGCGGCCCGACCGGATCGTCGTCGGCGAGGTCCGCGGCGCCGAGGCCTTCGACATGCTCCAGGCGCTCAACACGGGACACGACGGCTCGCTCTCAACCTGCCATGCCAACAGCGCAACGGACGCACTGCGACGCCTGTCGACCATGGTCCTCCTTGCGTCGCCGGGCCTCTCACCCGGGGTCGCCGACTCCCTTGTCGCCGGCAGCGTCGACCTCGTGGTCCACATGACCCGCCGGGGGGTATCCCGGCAGGTGACCGACGTGGTCGAGGTGCGTCCCCCAGGCGAGCAGCCCCAGTTCCGGCCGGTGGTCGTCGGCGGTGAGCCGGTCGCCACGGCGCCTCCCTCAGGCCGGTGGGGCCGGTGACCCCGGCCTGGACTGCCGCCGGTGCCCTGCTGGCGGTCGTCTTCGCACTTGTGCCTCCGCGGGCGGTGGTCCGACCCCTGTCCGCGGACCGGCCTGCGGTCCCCGGTGCCGGCCGACCTGGAGCGGCACTCATCGACCGGTGGAGGTCGTCGCCGCGGCGCATCGATGCCGCCCTGCCGGACTTCGTCGACGACCTCGCCCGGTCACTCCACACTGGCGCCACGCTGACCGAGGCCCTCGCCGATGCCGGGCGCCTCGAGGGGCCGCTGGCGAGGGACCTCCAGCAGGTAGCCGGAGATGTCGAGGTGGGTGCACCCATCGGTGAGGCCCTGATGCGTTGGGAGTCCCGCCGGCCCGGGACCAGGGTCGGGTTGATCGTGGCGGTGGTCGACCTGGCGCTGGTGGCCGGTGGCGAACCCGTCGCCCTGCTCACCTCGGTCGCCGACTCGATGCGCGATGAAGAGGCCGTGGCGGCCGAGTCACGTGCCCTGGCCACGCAGGCCCGGGCCTCGGCCGCGGTTGTCTGCCTGGCGCCCCTCGGGTTCGTCGTGCTCACCTCGCCGTTTCGATCCGGAGGCTTCCTGAGCGGCGCCAGCCCGCTCCTCGTGATCCTGGGCCTCGGACTCGACGCTGTCGGCCTCTGGTGGATGTGGCGCATCACCCGCCCCGGTGCCGTCTGATGGGCCTCGTCGCTGTGACCTGGGCCGTGGGCGTGCTTGTCGTTGCGGCGAGGGTCGGGGCCGTCCCGTCCCGGCGGCCGCTGCCGTCCACGACGCTGACTGTCGGGCCTCGGTCCCCGCAGGTGGATCCCGTCACCCGGCTAGGCCGGCTGATACGGCGCGGTGCGTCCGACAACCCGACCGCCGACAAGCGCGTGGGAGCGGCCTGCCTTGTCGCATTCGGGGCGCTCGTCGTGCATCCCGTTCCGGCAGTCGTGGCGGGGTCGCTGGTCGGTGCCTACCCGCTGCTCCGCCGGCGGAGGGCCCGGCTTCGACGTGATCGGGCGGTCCTGGCGGAGTTGCCGTGGGTCGTCGGGCTCATCCGAATGGGCGTGGTCGCCGGGCTCCCGGTAGGCAACGCCCTCGAGGAGGCCGCCGCACGTGGCCAGGGGCCGGTTTCGATGGCACTGCGCGAAGCGCTCGACCGGTCGGACCGGGGGGCGCCCCTGGCTCAGGAGGTCGACGGGCTGCGTTCGCTCCTCGGTGAGCCGGGCCGCCCGCTGATATCGGCGCTGATCGGGTCGCTCCGGCTCGGCGCACCCATAGGTCCCGCCCTCGAGGCGGCGGCCGTCGACCTCAGGGCCACCGCCCGTCGTCGGGCCGAAACCCGGGCCAGGAAGGTGCCGGTCCTGATGTTGTTTCCCCTCGCCCTGTGTGTCATGCCCGCCTTCATCCTGTTGTCGGTCGTACCGATGGTGCTCGACGCCCTCGGCAACCTCGAGGTGGGCCTCTGAGGCCGGTGCCTTCCCTGTTCCCCCAGCTAGCGGCCCTGCCGCCTCCGTCATCCAGCACCGGGAGGTGTCCATGCAACGAGCCATCCTGCGATGGGTCGTGGTTCCCATCCACTGCCGACTTGCTTCGCTGAGCGACCGTGTCCTCGACGACCGCGGTCAAACCACCGCCGAATACGTCCTCCTGATCCTCGGCGCAGCAACCATCGCCATCCTCGTCACCAGCTGGGCCACCGGGACCGACCGCGTCACGCGGTTGTTCGACCGTGTCCTGAACTCGCTCATCAGCAAGGTCGGATAGGTGCGGCTCCGGCCCCACGGCGAGCGGGGCCAGGCGACGGTCGAACTCGTGCTGGTCGTACCCGTGCTGGTCATTCTCGCCCTCTTCCTGGTTCAGGTTGGTTTCGTGGTGCGCAGCCTCGTGCTCGTCCACCACGCAGCCCGGGAGGGCGTCAGGGTTGCTGCGGTGGGCGGTGACCCGGGCCGGATTCGGGAGGCAGTGGTGGGCTCGTCGGGGCTGCTGCCGGGCGCAACCGAGGTCGGTCGTCGCATCGACGGAGACCTCGTCACCGTCACGGTCACCTACAGGGATCCGACGGATGTGCCGCTGGTGGGGGCGCTCCTCCCCGAGGTCCCCGTCTCGGCATTTGCAACGATGCGCCGCGAGGCCGTCGACCTGCCCCGGGCCCGTTCATCGAGAGGCGTGAACTCGGCAGGCGTGCCACAGGCGAGAGCGCCCGTTCGGTAGCGTGGGCGTCGACCATCGTGCCGTACAGAGGCGGAGGAATCCACGTGCACCTCGAGTTCCATCGGATCCCGCGGGACCCGTGGTCGGTTCTCGTCCTCTGTGGCGACCTCGACATGGCCGGTGCACCCGAGCTCCGCAGGGAGGTGGCTCAGATGGTCGCTGCCGGCGACTCCCGGCTCGTCCTCGACCTGACCGCCGTCGACTTCATCGACTCGACGGGCCTGGGAGCGGTAATCGGATCCCTGCGAAGGACCCGGAGCCACGACGGTGACCTGGTCCTGGTGTGCCCCGAACCCAGGTTGCAGCGTGTATTCGAGATGTGCGACCTGGACCGGGTGTTCGAACTCCATGAGTCCGTGGACGCAGCCATGGGTGCATCGGCGTGAAGGGCGCGAACGTGAAGGGCGCGAACGTGAAGGGCGCGAACGTGAAGGGCGCGAACGTGAAGGGAGTTGTCGAGCTCCTGATCCCGGCGCGGCCCGAATACCTGCAACTGGTCCGCACGGTCGTCGGCGAAACGGCGGCGGTCGATTCGGGCCTCGACGCCGAACGGATCGCCGACCTGCGCCTGGCGGTCTCCGAGGCGGTGACCAACGCCATCGAGGCCCAGGCCATTTCGGGTGTCGATGACCGGGTTCTCGTTCGCTGCAACCTGGCGGCCGAACAGATGGAGATCGAGGTGACCGACCGTGGCGAGGGCTTCGACCTCGACGGGGTCCGTGTCCTTCCCGACGTCGAATCCCCCGAGCGACTCGAATACGAGTCGGGCCTGGGCCTCTCGCTGATGCGTCGACTGGCCGATGAGGCAACCATCGAAACCAGTGCCGACGGCACCGCCGTGCGCCTCGTCGTCCGCTTCGCCGGAACAGACCAAGAAACCTGATCGGTGGCACGACGCGCCATGACCACTACGGTGCCCGACGCCCATTGGCCCCAACAGACCCGAAACCACGCATGGCCCAACGCACACCCCCTTCCACGCTGACCTGGCTCGGCAGCGACCGTCCCCTGGCGCGGGCCATCGGGCGGCCGATGCTGCGCTTCCTCGGGATCGAGGCGGCAGCGGGCATCGTTCTCGTGGCGGCGACGGTTGTCGCCCTCGTGTGGGCCAACTCCCCCTGGTCGGGCAGCTATGCGGACTTCTGGCATTCCGAGATCGAGTTCTCGGTGGGCGGCTGGTTCTCGCTCGAACACAACGGCAGCCCGTTGACGCTCGTCGACTTCGTCAACGACGTCCTGATGGTGCTGTTCTTCTTCGTGGTCGGGCTCGAAATCAAGCGGGAACTGGTCGCGGGCGAGTTGCGTGAACGACGGGCCGCGCTTCTTCCTGCCGTGGCGGCTTTCGGGGGGATGGTCGTGCCCGCCCTCGTCTTCTTCGCCTTCAACCCGGGTGGCGAGGCCGCCTCCGGTTGGGGCATCCCCATGGCAACCGACATCGCCTTCGCCGTCGGAGTCCTGTCGCTTCTCGGCAGCCGGGTGTCGACGCCGCTGAAGGTGTTCCTCCTGACCCTTGCGATCGTCGACGACATCGGCGCCATCATCGTGATCGCCGTCTTCTACACAAACGATCTCGCCACCGAATGGCTGTTCCTGGTCGCAGCTGTCCTCATCAGCGCTCGCCTGCTGAAGAAGTTGGGGGTGAGGTACGTTCCGATCTACGTTGGGCTGGGGGTCATCCTCTGGTATGCGACGTTCGAGTCCGGCATCCATGCCACCCTCGCCGGTGTGGCGATGGGTCTCCTGGCACCCGCCGAACCGTTGACCGGTCCGGACCATGTCGGCAGGGCGGTGCAGCCGATCATCGACGGTGAGGTCGACGCCAACTCGGTGCGTAGGGCAGGGTTCATGCTCGGCGAATCGGTGTCGATCGCCGAACGAATCGGCCACCTGCTACATCCGTTGACGAGCCTCGTCATCATCCCCGTGTTCGCCCTGGCGAATGCAGGCATCGAGGTCAACGGTGACCTGCTGGCCGGGGCCATGGGTTCGGCGGTGACGCTCGGGGTGGTGTTCGGCCTGGTGGTCGGCAAGATAGTCGGCGTCTCCGTGTTCACCCTGCTTGCCGTCCGCCTGGGCATCTGCTCACTGCCCGCCGGTGCTGCCCCACGCCACATCGTGGGCATCTCCGCCATTGCCGGCATCGGCTTCACGGTCTCGCTGTTCATCACGGGCCTCGCCTACGACACCGGCATGCTCCAGGACGAGGCAAAGATCGGCGTCCTGGTCGCCTCGGTCGTTGCCGCCATCATCGGAGCCGTTGTCCTCTACAGGTGCAGGCCGGCGGACATCCAGCCCGCCGCCGACGTCGACAGCCCGCCACCGGGGGCATGACAGGCATGACCGCATCGGGAATGGTGCCGACACCGGGGCCCGCCACATGAGCTACGCACTCGTGATCGTCGAGTCGCCCGCAAAGGCGGAGACGATCGCCGGCTACCTGGGCGACGGCTACAAGGTCGAATCGTCGATCGGCCACATCCGCGACCTGCCCAGTCGGGACGATCCTGTTCCGGCTGCCTACAGGGGCGAGCCATGGGCCAAGATCGGCATCGATGTCGACAGCGACTTCAAGCCGCTCTATGTCGTCAGCTCGCGCAAGAAGGACCAGGTCAGCAAGCTCAAGCGGCTCCTCGCCGGCGCAGACGAACTGTTCCTCGCAACGGACGAGGACCGCGAGGGTGAGGCGATCGCCTGGCACCTTCTCGAGGTGCTCAACCCGAAGGTACCGGTGAAGCGGATGGTGTTCCACGAGATCACCAAGGGGGCGATCACCCGTGCCCTCCAGGAGACCCGTGACATCGACCGGCGGCTCGTCGATGCCCAGGAGGCCCGCCGCATCCTCGACCGCCTCTACGGATACGAGATCTCGCCGGTGCTCTGGCGCAAGATCACCACAGGCCTCTCGGCCGGGCGGGTGCAGTCCGTCGCCACGAGAATCGTGGTCGGGCGTGAACGTGAGCGCATGGCCTTCGTGGCGGCCGGTTACTGGGACCTGGACCTGACGCTCACTGCAGGTGACGGCACCAGCTTCGGAGCGTCCCTGGTCGAGGTCGACGGACGGCGTGTCGCAGCCGGCCGCGACTTCGGTGACGACGGCCGACTCGAGAACGAGGTCGTCGTGCTCGACGAGGCCACGGCCACCGAACTGGCCGGCGGCCTGAACGGTGCCACGGTCGAGGTCGCCTCGGTCGAATCGAAGCCGTACAGGCGACGCCCCGCCGCACCGTTCATCACATCGACCTTCCAGCAGGAGGCCGGACGTCGGCTCAGGCTGTCATCCTCGCTCGCCATGCACGCCGCCCAGGGCCTGTACCAGAAGGGCTACATCACCTACATGCGGACCGACAGCACGACGTTGTCGGACACCGCACAGCGTGTTGCTCGGGCGGAGGTCGCCGAGCGGTTCGGCCGGGCCTTCCTCCCCGACGCCCCCCGTACATACGAAAAGAAGGTGCGCAGCGCACAGGAGGCCCACGAGGCGATCCGTCCGGCCGGTGACCGCTTCCGGCACCCCGATGAGGTCGCCGGTGAGCTCCCCTCCACCGAAGCCCGCGTCTACGAGATGATCTGGCAGCGCACGGTTGCCTCCCAGATGACCGACGCCGTGGGGGAGACCGTGCAACTGCGCTTCTCCGGCGAAGCGGGGACACGGCAGGTCCTGCTGGGTGCCAGCGGCACCATGATCACGCACCAGGGCTTTCGCCGCGTGTACGTCGAGTCCGCCGAAGAGGCCCGGGACGGATCATCGGCCAAAGGCAACCAGGAGTCGGTGCTCCCCGAACTGGCGACCGGCGACGCTGTCGCAGTTGCAGACGCCGCCGCCGACGGTCACACCACACAGCCCCCGGCCCGATTCACCGAGGCCTCTCTGGTGAAGCGACTCGAGGAACTCGGAGTCGGTCGTCCGTCCACATACGCCTCGACCATGGAGACCATCCAGAACAGGGACTACGTCTGGCGGAAGGGTTCGGCGCTGGTGCCGACGCTCAGCGCCTTCGCCGTGACGACGCTGCTCGAACGGCACTTCCCCCGGCTCATCGACTACGACTTCACGGCCACGATGGAGGCTGCCCTCGATGAGATCGCCAACGGAACAGCCGAGGCGGTTCCATGGCTGAGTGCGTTCTACTTCGGTTCTGATGGGGACATCGGCCTCAAGGCCAAGGTCACCACACGGCTGGGCGACATCGACCCCAAGGGCGTGAGCACCGTGCCGCTGGGTACAACAGACGAAGGCGTGCCCGTCATCGCCTGTTACGGCAAGTTCGGTGCCTACGTAGAGGTAGGCGAGCGGACTGCATCGATCCCCGACGACATCGCACCCGACGAGCTCACCGTGCAACGGGCGATCGAGTTCCTCGACACTCCGACCGAACAGGTGCTGGGTGACGACCCTGAGACCGGTCTTCCGGTGATCGCAAAGGCAGGAAAGTTCGGGCCGTACGTATCGCTGGGCCGGTTCCCCACGTGGCCGTCTCCGTCGTCTCCCGGGGGGCGCCTACTGGCACTTCCGCTCCACCGGAAGGAACTGCGAGTCGCCCTCGCCTATGCAGGGTCCATTGCCGCCGAACCGGCCGACGAGGCCGTTCGACGCGCCATCGTCATCCCCAAGCGGGGTGTCGGCAAGGGCGCCTTCGAGCGCCTCGACGCCTATGCCGTGAAGCACGGGATCGGCCTTGCCGCAGCCTTCGAACAGGCCGGGGAAGCTGGCGTGGCGAGGGCCGCCGAGAATGGCATCCGGTCGTTTCTCGAACTGCGGACGGAGATGCGTGGCCGCGCAGGTGAGGGTGCTGCCACGGTCCTGCGGGCCACCCTCGAGGCGTCGGGCTACCTCGACGAGTTGCGGTCCGCCGACGAGGAGGACCGTCTCGACAACCTCGAGGCCCTGTTCACCGTGCTCGACGAGTTCGCGACCATCGACGAGGTGGCCGCCGAGTTGAACCGGATCGCCGACCTGGAGTCCCAGCCCAAGCCCAGGACCGCATCGCTGTTCCAGACGATGACGCTCGAGCGCATCACCCTCGACCAGGCGCTCGAGTTGCTGAGCCTGCCGCGTACCGTCGGCGTCGATCCGGCCGACGGGGTCGAGGTCACCGTGCAGAACGGCAGGTTCGGTCCCTACCTCACGAAGGGGTCCGACAGCCGAAGCCTCGACAACGAGGAGCAGTTGCTCACGATCACGCTCGAGGAGTGCCTGGTCATCCTTTCCCAGCCCAAGAAGTACGGGCGGTCCAGGGCCAAGCCGCCTCTTCGCGAGCTCGGCACCGACCCGCACAGCGGGAAGACGATCCTGCTCAAGGACGGGCAGTACGGGCCCTACGTCACCGACGGCGAGACCAACGCCTCGTTGCGTCGGGGAGATTCCGTCGAGGAGATCAGCGACGAACGGGCCGCCGAACTCCTTGCCGAGCGCAGGGCGAAGGGTCCGGCCAGGAAGCCCCGGCGGCGCAGATCCTGAGCCGCCGACCGGCTTCCGGGAGGGCAGCGGGAGCCTCCCGTAGAGTGGTGGCGTGAACGACGAAGACGGTGGGTCGAACCCGCTGGAACCCGGCAGGCGAAAGGTGTCGAAGGTCCAGTCGAACCTGACCGAGCCCGAGCGGGTATTCCGCGAGGCCTTCCACGTCCGGGTCTTCGGCTCCCCTGCGTTCTTCCGCCTCTGGCTGGCACAGGTGGTGTCGGCAACCGGCGACTGGCTGGGCCTGCTCGCCATCAGCCTGCTGGCGATCCGGATCGGTGCCGGATCCGAGGGCGCCGCCCTGAGCATGGTCCTGGCGGCACGCATAGTTCCGGGCTTCTTCTTCGGGCCGATCGCCGGGGTGCTGGTCGATCGCTGGAACCGCAAGCGGGTGATGGTGACCTGCGACGTGAGCCGGGCCCTCGTGATGGTCTCGCTGCCGTTCGTCGACACGATCTGGGGCCTGGTCCTTGCGTCGCTGGTGCTCGAGGCGTTCACGATGCTCTGGTCGCCGGCGAAGGAGGCCTCGGTCCCGAACCTGGTGCGCGAGGAGAACCTGACCGCCGCCAACTCCCTGTCGGTGGTGGCGGCCTATGGCACGTTTCCACTGGGTGCAGCCCTGATGGTGGTGTTCGGCCGGCTCTCCACGGCGCTGTTCAGCTCGTCGTGGGCCGACAACCTCAGGCTCGACGAGGAGGGCCTGGCGTTCTACGCCAACTCGATCACATTCCTCGTAGCCGCCTTCCTGATCTTCACGCTGCCACTCCCCATCAGGTCAGAGGCCGAACGCCTGGCGGCCGGCTCCGAAGATCGGGAGATGGCCCACCCGTTCCACGATCTGCGCGAGGGCTGGAGGTTCGCCTTCCAGAACCCGGTCGTGCGGACCGTCAACATGGGCCTCGCCACCGGGCTGATCGGTGGCGGCATGCTCGTTCCACTCGGTGCCATCTACGCAACCGAGTTGCTCGCAGCCGGCGAGTCGGGATACGGCTACTTCATCACCGCCCTCGGGCTCGGCGTTGCGACCGGCGTTGGCCTCGTCTCGCTGGCCCAACGGCGGTTGAACAAGACCCGGATCTTCACCTGGGCGTTGGTCGCCGCTGCGTTCTTCCTGGCGGCATCTGCGTCGTTCACCCGGATCCACGTCACGGTGTCGATGGTCTTCGGGATCGGCCTCTGTGCCGGAACCGTCTATGTGCTGGGCTTCACGCTGCTCCACGAAACCGTGGATGACGATATGCGTGGCCGGATCTTTGCGACCCTCTACACGCTCGTCCGCACCTGTGTGCTGTTCGCCCTGGCCGTCGGGCCACTGCTCGAGGAGGCCCTCGACCGGCTCTCCAAGCGGCTCTGGGAGCGGAGCATCGAGTTGTTCGGTGTGGACCTCTACGTTCCCGGCGTCCGTCTGACCCTCTGGCTGGCGTCCGTCATCATCCTGATCGCCGGGATCGTGGCGGTTGTGTCGCTGCGGGCGGGCGACCTGTCCGAGGAAAGCGCATGACGGGCCGTCTCATCGCCGTCGAGGGTGGAGAGGGGTCGGGCAAGACCACCCAGGCCCGGATGCTGGCCGAGGCACGGGGCGCCGTGTTCACCCGGGAGCCGGGCGGCACCCCCCTGGGGGAGCAGATCCGCGGCCTCCTCCTGGGCACCGATGGCGACGCGCCGTGCGACCGGGCCGAGGCGCTGCTCATGGCCGCAGCACGGGCCCAGCATGTCGACCGGGTCGTTGCACCGGCGCTTGCCCGAGGGGACGATGTCGTCACCGACCGCTACATCGGCTCCTCACTCGCGTACCAGGGGGTCGGTCGTGGCCTTGGTGTCGCAGCGGTCGCTGCCGTGTCGGAGTTCGCCGTCGACGGCGTCGAAGCCGACCTGGTCGTGCTGCTCGATGTAGATGCCGCTGAAGCAGCTGCAAGGCTGGACGGGTCCCTCGACCGGATCGAACAGGCGGGAGCAGAGTTCCACGCCCGGGTGGCAGCGGCCTACCGGGACCTTGCCGCTGCCGACCCGCAGCACTGGATCGTCGTCGATGGCCGGGGCACGGTCGACGAGGTTGCACAACGCCTGCAGGCTGCAGTCGCCGGTCGCCTTCCATGAACGACGACGCATGAACGACGACGAACTCTGGGCGACCGTGGTCGGGCAGGGGGAGGCGGTCGGCTTCCTGCGTGCAGCTGTCTCCTCACCCGTGCACGCCTACCTCTTCGTAGGGCCGCCGGGTGCCGGCCGGGCCACGGCTGCCCGTGCATTCGCCGGGTCGATCCTCGCTTCGGGGACGGATGGCGACGACGCCGAGCGGCACCGCCGTCTGGCCGCCGCCGGCCGGCATCCCGACCTGGTGTGGGTTTCGCCCACCGGCCGGGCGCTGCTGGTGGCCGACGCCGAGGGGATCACCGTCGAGGCCTCGCGGTCGCCGATCGAGGCCGACCGGAAGGTGATGGTCATCGACCGCTTCGACACCGCCGAGCCCGAATCGGCCGCCAGCCTCCTCAAGACGATCGAGGAGCCGCCGGCCACGGTCGTGTTCGTCCTGTTGGCCGAGGAGGTCCCGGCGGAGCACGTCACAATCGCCTCTCGTTGCGTGCGCGTGGACCTTCCGCCGCTGACCGACGAGGTGATTGCTGCTGCGCTCGTTGCAGGTGGCGTGGATCCGGAGCGTGCCATCGACCTCGCAGCGGCTTCTGCCGGAAGCCTCGACCGGGCACGCCTCCTGGCCGACGATCCGACCCTGCAGGGCCGCCGCGACGCCTGGTGGTCCGTGCCCGATCGGATCGACGGCACCGGCGCCGCCGTGGCTGTCCTGGTGGAGGAATTGCGGGGGATGATCGACGATGGGCAGCAGATCCTCACCGCACGCCATGACCGGGAGGTCGCGGACATGGCCGAGCAGGAGAAGTCCCTCGGCACCCGGGGGTCGGGACGACGTCAACTGGAGGAGCGGCAGCGACGCGAGGTCCGACGCTTCCGCGACGACGAACTCCGCTTCGGCCTGGCGACTCTGGCCCGTCGCTACCGGGACCAGGTGGTCGAGGGCCGGGCATCGGCAATGGACGCAACGGAGCGCATCACGGAGGTCGGCGGGGAACTGCTGAGGAACCCCAACGAGGCGTTGCTGCTGCAGGCGCTGTTTCTGGACCTGCCCGGCTCCCTTGACACCGGGGGATCGGCCGGTCAGTCCTCGGGCGTGACGTAGGCAGCGGTCAGGCCGCCGTCGACCATGAAGTCCGTGCCCGTGGTGTAGGAGGACTCGTCGGAGGCCAGCCACAGAGCGGCCTGCGCCATCTCGGAGGCCTCACCGAACCGGCCCATCGGAACGTGGATCAGGCGGCGCTGCTTCTTTTCTTCGGAGTCGAGGAACGACATGAGGAGTTCGGTGCGCAGCGGGCCGGGGCACAGGGCGTTGACCCGGATGCCCTCCCGGGCGTGGACGACCGCCAGTTCCCGGGTCATCGCCAGGACGCCGCCCTTCGAAGCCGTGTAGGCGATCTGTGGCGTGGCCGCCCCGACGACGGCGACGAAGCTGGCAGTGTTGATGACGGAGCCACCACCGGCTCGCCGGAGTGCGGGGATGCCGTGACGGCACCCCAACCAGACGCCCTTCAGGTTGACGTCGATGGTCTGCTGCCAGACCTCCTCGGAGGTCTGCTGGGCGTCGCCGTCGTCGTGGTGCATGATCCCGGCGTTGTTGAACAGGACGTGGAGGGCACCGAAGGCCTCCTCGGTGCCTGCGACCATGGCGGCGACATCGGCGTCGATCGACACGTCGGCGCCGAGTGCGATCGCCTCGCGGCCTGCTGCCGTGATCTCGTCGGCCACCGCCCGGGCACCGTTCAGGTTCACGTCGGCCACGGCGACCCGTGCCCCTTCGGCGGCGAACAGCAGGGCGCTCTCGCGCCCGATGCCGCTAGCCCCGCCGGTGATCAACGCAGCCTTCCCTTCGAGTCGCATGCGCTGATCATCGCGCACCAGCCACCGTGCACCGGTCTCGGCCCATGTTTGTCGTTCGATCCGGGCAGGGCCTCGGGGGCCTGACTAGCGTCGCGCCATGCGACGCTTCGCGATCGGCCCGGTGCTCGCCGTCGCCCTGCTCGTGTCGGCGGCATGTGGCGGTGAGGCCGCGACCACGACGACGGAGCCGCCCGCGACCATGACGGAGCCGCCCACCATCACGATCTCGGGCTATTCGTTCGGTGATCCGATCGAGGTGACCGTCGGTCAGACCATCGAGTTCGTCAACGGCGATGGAGTACCGCACACCGCCTCCGCCGACAGCGGCGACTTCGACACCGGCACGATCCCGGGAGGCGGTTCAGCGGAGATCGTGATCAGTGAGCCGGGGACCTACGGGTACTTCTGCGGCATCCACGGCTCCATGAGCGGAACGATCACCGTGGTCGCCGCCTGAGCGGGGAGCGCCCGCACGGATCAGGTGGTCAGCGGCACCGGTGATGGCGAGGTGCGGTCCGGACGCGACCGGGAGCCGTTCAACAGCGTGCCGATAGGGGTGTAGCGCACCAGGTAGCGGTAGGTGAGCAGGAGCAGGCCGCTCACGCCCCAGCAGATCGCCAGGAACTTCGGGACCCGGGGGATGTCCCAGTCGCGGATCCAGTCCTGGGCGAGGATCACGAGCGGCAGGTGGAGGAGGTACATCCAGTAGGAGGCGTCGGACAGGTAGCGCACCCAGTAGCGCTCGCCGGAGAGGATCCGGCGGAACAGCCCCATCAGGCCGAACGTCATGCCCCAGACGTAGAGCGCCTGGAGGGCTACGGAGCCCCACCGTGTCGGCTCGTCGCCGAAGGTGGCCCCGATTGCCAGGGGGAAGACCACCACGACCGTCGTCGGGAGGACGATCCGCCAGTGCTGACCGAGACGGTCGATGAGCGGCTCGTCGTCGTCGGTACGGGCGCCAAAAGCGGCGGCGCCGTAGCCGAAGAAGACTGCGTAGTAGAGGAGCACGTGGGTCGCGGGAAGGAGGCCCGTCGACGTATCCGGACCGAAGGTCGCGTACGCGCCCGAATCCCCCATCCGGGCCTGGAGGACCAGCGTCAACGGGAATGCGATCCAGAGCAGGCGCCGCCGGACCTTCGCCGATGCGATGCCATTGCCCAACCCATCGGCCAGTGGTGCGATCAGGGCGAAGCCGGCAACCAGCCAACAGAGGAACCAGAGGAACCACAGGTGGTGGAACTGGTCGATCCACGAGTCGAGGCCGCTGGCGTTCTCTCCCTCGGGCGGTCGGAGGATCTCCCGGCGGAACTCGCTGCCATCACCATGCCATTCGATGTCCGTCCATGCGCCGCCGCCCGGCCGCAGGTCGGCGGCGCCGCCGGCGACAAGGACGTCGGCCACACCGTCGCTGCCCACCCAGACGGCGACCTCCAGCGGGGTCGACCCGTGGACGTTTCGCAGGCCGTGGTCGGCGCCTGCGTCCAGCAGGGCGAACGCCACGTCGGGGAGGTCGAGGAATGCCGCCAGGTGGAGGGGTGTCCCCTTGTCGTCGCCGCGGGCGTCGACGTCGGCGCCGGCGCCCACGGCCAGGGACACCCCGTCAGCCCGGCCCAGCCACACCGGCGTCCAGACGTCGCCCGCCTCGGTGAAGCCGGTCGCCCAATCGTCGATGCCCCGCTCGACGGCACGCTCCGAGACCCAGTCCATGGCCGGGACGATCGTGGCCAGGCCGACCAGCAGCGGCAGGGCCACCCGTCGGGCGCGGTGCCACACGAGGGCGCCGAGGCCGCGACGCCGCCAGAGCATGGCCGTGAAGAAGCCGCTGAGCAGGAAGAACAGCGGCATCCGGAAGCCGTGGACGGCGTACAGGAACCAGTCGAACCCACCACCATCGCCGGCGCCCCTGTCCTGGACCGGCCAGAACGAGGGGAAGAAGGCCAGCGAGGCGTGCAGGCCGATGCCGAGCAGCATGGCGAAGCCCCGGAGGGCGTCGAGGTCGTGCCAGCGCCGCGCGGGGGAACGGGGTGGGGTCATATCGAGGTCAGTCATATCGAAATTAAATCACTCTCGGCGTGACCGTCAAGTCACTCGTCGTGCAGCACGAAGCGCACCCGTTTGAAGCCCTTTCCCTTGGATTCTGTCTTGGTGACCTCGAGGCGACCGACCTGACCTGTAGTTGAGACGTGGGTGCCGCCGTCGGCCTGCTTGTCAAGGCCGACGATGTCGACGACGCGGATCTCGGTGACGTAGTCGGGGATCAGGTTCACCTTGGTGCGGATCAGGTCGCGGTCCAGCACCGCCTCGTCCCGCGGCAGGAACGAGACCTCGACCGGTCGGTCGGCGGCGATCTCGGCATTGCAGAGTTCCTCGAGGTCGGCGGCGAAACCTTCCGGCAGTTCGGCGAACTCGAAGTCCATTCGTCCGGACAGGGCATCCATGTTGCCGCCGGTCACCACCCGCAGCCAGTCCCGCCAGATGACCCCGCACAGGATGTGCATGGCGGTGTGGGTGCGCATCATGTGGCGGCGGCGCCCGTCGTCGACCTCGCCCGCGACCGCGGTACCCGCCTCGGGTACCGGCCCAGCAAGCGTGTGGAGCACCCGGTCGCCGTCGGAGCGCACGTCGAGCACCTGGGCGGCGCCCGAGTCCCACACCAGGTGGCCGGTGTCGTGGGGCTGGCCGCCACTGGTGGCGTAGAAGCCGGTGCGGTCCAACTCGATGCGGTCGTCGTCGACCGACACGACCGTGGCCTCGAAGGACCGCAGGTCGGCGTCGCGCAGGTAGAGGCGGTCGGTCATGAGTTCATCCTCCGATCCCGTCCGGGGCGTTGATCTCGATGCGCAACTCGCCGTCCAGGACCCGCCAGGCCAACTGCTCGAGCCCTGCGCCGTCGGGCGGGAAGGTGGTCGTGGCGTCGCACGAGTCGATGAACACGAGTCGGTCGGCGTCCCACTGCACCAGGCAGTCGGTGCCCTTCCCGGGGACCCGGGCCAAGAAGGCGTTCCAGCCGGTCGTCGGGTCGGAGCCGCCGTGCGTGACCCAGATCGGGCGACTGCGGCCGACCAGGTCTGGGAAGGCCACCGGCCCGTCTTCGGCGATCTCGACAGCGAGGTTGGCGGCGTCGATGCCCCGGAAGTCGCTGTCGCCGAGGCGCACCTCGATGGTGCCGCTGTTGCCGGCCAGCCAGAGCATCAGCACGAGGAGTCCGATAGCCGAGACGAGGCCCAACAGTCCGACGATGACGGCACGCCGGGTGGCGATGGCGACGCCTTGGGCGACGGGCACGGGTACTCCGATCCTGGACGGGTGTGACGGCTGCGACGGCTGCGACGGCTTACGGGTGGGGGCCGATCGGGCTCCTGCCTAGTATCGCTGCAACGGCGGGGCGGACAACGCTCGGGCCGCACGACCACGGGAGCAATGGGTGGACCTCTTCGAGTATCAGGGCAAGCAGTTCTTCGCCGGATACGGAATGCCCGTCTCGCCGGGTGAGATCGCATTCACAGTCGACGAGGCGGTGGCTGCTGCCGAGCGGCTCGGCACGCCGGTCATGGTCAAGGCACAGGTCCACACGGGCGGGCGGGGCAAAGCCGGCGGAGTCAAGTTCGCCGCCACCATCGACGACGTCCGTGAACACGCCGCCAACATCCTCGGCCTCGACATCTCGGGCCACATCGTCGGCCGGGTCTGGATCGAGCAGGCCTCCGACATCGCCGAGGAGTACTACGCCTCGTTCACACTCGACCGTTCGGCCAAGAAGCACCTCGGGATGCTGTCGGTCGAGGGGGGTGTCGAGATCGAGGCGGTCGCCGAGGAGAACCCCGATGCCATCGCCAAGATCTGGGTCGACCCCGTCGACGGCCTCGACGAGGCCACCACCCGCGCCTGGGTGGCGGCCGCGGGGCTGCCCGCAGCGGCCGTCGAGGGTGCCGTCGACATCCTCCTCAAGCTGTACGAGTCGTATGTGGACGGCGACGCCGACCTCGTCGAGATCAACCCGCTGATCCTCACCGACGACGGCCGGGTGCACGTCCTCGACGCCAAGGTCACGCTCGACGGCAACTCGGTGTTCCGCCACGAGTCATATGCGGAGTTCGACGGGACCCAGACCCGCGACGAACGCGAGACCGCCGCCCACGCCAAGGGGCTCCAGTACGTCGGTCTCGACGGAACCGTCGGGGTGATCGCCAACGGCGCCGGCCTCGCCATGTCGACGGTCGACGTCGTCAACCAGG
>JACNKQ010000049.1:31692-38858 GCA_014381945.1 Actinomycetota bacterium | reverse complement strand
AGACTACGAAGGCGCCACCGCCAACGTCGTCTACGAATACGCCCCACTGGGCGGCCAACAGGTCGGCGAAATCGCCACCGCTCCCGTACCTGTGCCTGTGCCCGGTTTCGACGGGTCGACGATCAAGGTGGGTTCTGTGACAGACCTGACCGGCCCGGTTGCGATCATCGGGGTCCCGCTCCACTCGGGCCTGCTGACGTACTTCGACTGGGTCAACTCCCAGGGCGGCGTTGCAGGCCAGTACCCGATCGAGGTCGTGGAGGGCGACAGCCTCTACAACCCGACGGTTGCGTTGCAGGTCTACAACGAGATGAAGGACGACGTGGCCTTCATCGCCGAGTTGCTGGGCACGCCGGTCGTGAACGCGGCGCTCGAGACGCTCGCCGACGACGGCCTGATGGCGGTCCCGGCGACGCTGGACGCTGCCTGGGTACGCCAGCCCAACCTGATGCCGCTTGGCGCCCCCTATCAGGTCCAGGCCATCAACGGCATCGACTGGTGGATCAACGACGGTGGTGGTTCGGCAGACCAGGTCTACTGCACCTTCATCCAGGACGATCCGTACGGCGAAGCCGGCCAGGAGGGCGTGGACTTCATCGCTGCTGCATTGGGCATCACGATCGTCGACACGGCTCGGTATGTCTCCGGTGACACCGACTTCAGCGCCCAGGTCCAGCAGTTGCAGGGCTCGGGTTGTGAGGTCGTGTGGCTGTCGGCTACGCCGTCGGTGACCGGTGGCGCCCTTGGTGCAGCAGCACAGTCCGGGTTCGCCCCGATGTGGCTCGGGCAGTCTCCGGTGTGGATCAACGTCCTCGCCGATTCGGCCCTGGCGCCGTACCTCGAGACCAACCTGATCATCGTGGGTGAGGGTGCCACATGGGCCGACCCGGACGTGCCCGGTATGGTGAAGATGATCGAGCGGCTCGAGGAGTTCTACCCGGACCAGGCGCCCGACTACTACTTCCAGTTCGGCTACGGCATGGCGCAACTGACGGTGCAGGTGCTTGAACAGGCGGTCGCCAACGGCGACCTGTCCCGTGAGGGCGTCCTGCAGGCGTCCACGCAGATCGGCGAGTTCGACTTCGACGGCCTGTTGGGCACGTACCTGTACGGTCCGGTCGCCGATCGTGAGCCCAGCCGGTCGAACACCATCTACCGGGTGAACCCCGCCGTGCCGAACGGCGTTGAGGCGGCTGCGGTCTACCAGAGCGTGCACGCCGCAGACATCGACTTCTAGAACGGGCAATACGGTGCCGGTGTCGGGACGCGAAAGGGCGTCCCGGCACCGGTTGCCGCGTTGGGGGGCGGGCGGTCATATCCGTCTGCATTTCATCCGTTTGCATCTCAATTGTCTGGGGGTACCGGTGGATGCAGGGGTGCTACTGTTGCGCCCGGTGTCGAAGTGGCAGAGGGAGATAGGCAATCGGGCCGGCTCGGTTCGGACAGGGGGGACTTGAATGACCGAACCGGCCGAGCCGATCGTTTCGCTTCAGAACGTCTACAAGATTTTCGGACCGGACCCCGGGGGCCGGGCCTACGACCTCTCCAGGGCAGGCGTCGACAAGAACGAGGTCCAGCGACTGTCCGGCCACGTCGTCGGCATGAAGGACATCTCGTTCACCGTGAACAAGGGCGAGATCTTCGTCGTGATGGGCCTGTCGGGATCCGGCAAGTCCACGGCGATCCGTACCGTCAACAAGCTCCACGACATCACCGCCGGCGAGGTCATGGTCGACGGCACCAATGTCCAGGAACTCCGAGGTTCGGCTCTCCAGACGTTCCGACGCGAGAAGATGGGGATGGTCTTCCAGCACTTCGCGCTGTTCCCCCATCGGAACATCATCGACAACACGGGCTACGGCCTCAAGGTGCAGGGCATCCCAAAGAAGGAACGTGATGTTGCCGCACTGAAGGCGTTGGCAATGGTCGGCCTCGAGGCTTACGCCAACAACGCCGTCGGTGAACTCTCCGGTGGCATGCAGCAGCGTGTCGGCCTGGCCCGGGCCCTGTGCAGCGATCCGCCGATCCTGCTCATGGACGAGGCGTTCAGCGCCCTCGACCCGCTGATCCGTCGCCAGATGCAGGACGAGCTGATGATCATCCAGGACAACCTCCACAAGACGATCCTGTTCATCACCCACGACCTCAACGAGGCCCTGCGCATCGGCAACCGCGTGTGCATCCTGCGAGACGGCTATGTCGTGCAGATCGGTACGCCCGAGGAGATACTGACCGAGCCGGCCAACAGCTACGTCGCCGAGTTCACACAGGACGTCGACCAGGGCCGGGTAATCGACGTCCTCAACGTCATGGAGGATGCGGTCATCCTCGAGGCATCCGACACCCTTGCTGCGGCGGTCGACCGCCTCGGTGATCGGAGAGGCGGCTTCGTCGTCGATGCCGACGGCCGTCCCACGGGGATGCTCTCGGTGGTAGATGCCGGAAGCGCCCTGGCCCACGGCACCACCGCATTGGCCGATGTCCTGCGCGCCGACTTCGCCACGACGACGGCAACAGCGCGGCTCAACGAGGTGTACGCGGCTGCCGGCCTCGGCTTTCCGATCGCCGTGGTCGACGAGGCCGGCCTCCTCATCGGCGAACTCGAGCCCCGCGAGATCATGGAGGAGATGGGCCGCGTCGAACAGCTCATAGACGGCTTCGAGCGGGAGGTGTTCCTGTGAGCAGCGTGCTTGCCCAATCCGGAGTCCAGGGCGACAAAGTCGGGATCTTCGACCCCACGATCCTCGACCAGTGGGAGGTCCCGTTCGGGGACTGGGTCGACCAGATGGTCGACTGGATCGACGGCAACGTCGGCTGGCTGCTCGACGCCATCCGCTGGCCGTTCGCCTTCCTCCTCGAGAACTTCGTCGACAACTTCCTGGTAGCGCTCCCGTGGGTCTGGGTGGTTCTGGGCACCGTGGTCATCGGCGCCCTGGTTCGAACGCCGAAGGTCGGGGTTGCAGCCGGCCTGGCCATGGCCTTCTGCGGCCTGCTCGGAACCGCCTACTGGATCGAGACCGTCAGGACCGTAGGCATGGTCCTGGTTGCGGTCGTCCTGTGCGCCATCGTCGGCATTCCCCTCGGGATCCTCTGTGGTCGCCTGGACTCCGTCTGGAACGTGGTCCGTCCCGTACTCGATGCGATGCAGGTAGTCCACGCCTTCGTCTACATGCTGCCCGTGATCTTCTTCTGGAGCATCGGCGTGGTGCCCGGGACGATGGTGACCATGGTGTTCGCCCTGCCACCCCTGATTCGACTCACCAACCTGGGCATCAGACAGGTCCCCGAGGACGTCGTCGAGGCCAGCCGGGCATACGGCGCCACGGAGTTGCGCGTCCTCGTCGACGTCCAGCTCCCGCTGGCTCGACCGGCGGTGATGACCGGCCTCAACCAGACGCTGCTCATGTCGATCGCCATGATCGGAATCGCGGCCATCATGGGCGCCGGTGGTCTCGGTCGCCTCGTCTACAAGGCCGTCCAGAACTTCGACATTGCTGCTTCGGCCTCATCCGGCCTGGCGCTGTTCCTGGTGGCGGTGGTGATGGACCGCCTCTCACAGCCCGAGGTTTCGGACGGCGGCAACATGTTCGCCAGGATCCATCAGGCCTGGACACACCGCACGGATCCGGAAGTGCTGCTCGAAGGTGTCGATGATGCATCGCTCAAGCCGGAAGACGAGGATTCGAGTGAGGACTTCGCTCCGTCCACCGGCCGGGAAAGGACAGGGATGCTCCTCGTCGGCATCGGTGGAGCGGTGGCGATCCTGTCGCTGTTCATGACCTGGTCCAGAGACGCCGGCCACCTCAGCGGACATGCCCGTTTCGCCGACAACGACCTGGCAGGGCAGACGTTCGGCGGATTTGCCGCCTCCGGAGGCTCTTGGGTCGGCTACTTCATCCTCGGCATCGGCATCTTCATGGTGTTTGCCTCCGTCGTGTTCCTGCGACACCCCGGCAGCGGGTCCCGGTGGTTCAGCCCCGATGGGGCGACCATGGCATCGATAGCAATGTTGTTCACCGTGCTGACCCATGTCGTTGCCCGCTCAGCCCCGCTGACTGTGTCCTACAGCCACGGAAACGGTGCGTACCTGGCGCTTGCAGCTGCGGCCGTTGCGACCATCGGATCGATCATGGCCCTGCTGGCCGCCCCTTACTCGCCGCTGCGGCCGATCAGCCTCAGGATCGGATGGTCCCGGATATTTTCTGCATCCGTTGCCCTCGTGGTCATCGGGATCGGTGCCATATCCGGTTGGACCTTCGATGAGCGACTTTCGGGCCAGCTAACCGAAGAGCAGGAGATAGAGGTAGAGCGCCTCCGGCAGGAAGCCAGGGACGATCCGACCAAGGCACCCCTGAACACCCTCGAGGTCGGTCGGATCTTCAACAATGCCCGCCTGTCGAGCAAGATAATCCTCGACGGCGTCACCGAGGATGGCGCCGGCCTCGGTCGACTGGCCCTCGCAACCGGGATGATCGGGATGGCCTTCATGCTGCCCGCCGCCGGAGTGTTCGGCCACGGCGACCGTTGGAAGTGGCGGTGGAGTACGGTCACCGGCGGCCTCGGCCTCGGCATTTTGATGATCGGCATGTCGTGGGCCGCAAGCGTGATGCGGGTGAGCCCGCCATTGCTCGTCAGCGGTGCGGGTGTGCTGCTCACGATGTGCGGCGGGTTCTTCCTGTTCGCTGCGTCTCGGCCCATGTTGACCGAGTTCCACCGGAAGAAGGTCTACGACGACGACCCGTCGGTCGAGGCAGAAGCGGTGCTCGCCGGCGAATAGGTGCTCGCCGGCGAATAGCGGTCGGGCTCAGTCGGTCGGGGCTGGATCACCTTCCGCGGTCTCGCTCGCCGCCTGTCTCACCCGTTCGGTCAGGTTACCGAGCAGTTCCCGGACCTCTGGCACCTGCTGTGCGAGGCCCTGCATGTCGGGCACCGAGCGGATGGCGGTTCGGGCTCCCATCGCCTCCATGGCACGGTGTACCCAGCGCTTGTTGATCTGCAGCAGCCCGGTCGGCACCCCTGCGATGCGCTCGGCGATGTCGAGGACCCGGTCGTCGAGTTCGTCGGCGGGGAAGCAGCGGTTTGCGTAGCCCATGCTCACCGCTTCGGCGGCGTCGACGGGATCGCCCGTGAGGACCATCTCCATGGCGTTGCGGAGGCCGACCAGCCACGGATGGACGGCGAAGTCGGGCGTCCCTGCGAGCCGGAGTACCGGGTGCGAGATGGTGGCGTCATCGGCGAGGTACACGAGGTCGCAGGCCGCCGCCAGTTCGCTGCCGCCGGCCATTGCGTAGCCGTGGACCTGGGCGATCACCGGCTTGGCAAGGTCCCAGATCCACAGCCAGCCTTTGGTTACATGGTGCGCCCAGGCAGCCGGTCCGTCGGGCGTGTGGTATGGACGGTCGGCGCCGAGGTCCGAGGAGAGGTCGTACCCGGACGAAAAACAGGTCCCGGCACCCCGCAGCACCGTCACGTGGACGGTGCCGTCCCTGTCGGCTGCCTCGAGGGCGGCGAACAGTTCGGCTCGCAGGGCATTGCTCATGGCGTTGCGCTTCTCGGGCCGGTTCAGGGTGAGGCGCCGCACCCCGGGTCGGGGGTCGTCTACGAGGACGAGTGGCTGGTCGGTCATGTGCGCTGCTCCGTCATCGCGCCTTGGGCAGGCCCAGGTGCCGCTCGGCGACGTTGTTGCGGTTGATCTCGGTGGTGCCGCCGTAGATGGTGGTCACAGGTGCGTGGCGGGCGTCATAGTCGATCCAGCCGTCTGCGGCTGCCCCGGCGGTATCGAAGCCGAGCAGTCCCTCGGCTCCTGCCATCTGCTGGAACCAGCCCACGGCCTGCTGGTAGCGGTCGGTGGCGTACAGCTTGGCCATCGAGCCTTCGAGGCCTGGCAGCCCTCCCGTGGCGGCGATCCACGCCGCCCGCAGTGTCAGGAGCTGGCCGACCTGGTTGGCGATTGCGGTGCGTGCGATCCGCTCGCGCAGCAGCGGGTCGTCGATCATCTTTCCACCGTCGGGTGACGGTGCACCGGCCGCCCAGTTCCGGACATGTCGGAGGAGCGGGACTGCAGGGTTGGTGCCGCCCATGACACCGCGCTCGAAGGCCAGTGCCACGCCCATCACCGACCAGCCGCCGTTGACTTCGCCGAGGCGCCACTCGTCTCCGATCCGGACCCCGTCGTAGAAGGTCGCATTGGTGCGTTCGGTTGCCATCGTCGGTACCGGCTGGACCTCGATGCCGGGGGTGTCCATCGGCACGAGGAACATGGTGAGCCCCTTGTGCTTCGGCACGTCGGGATCGGTGCGTGTGAGGAGAATCACCCAGTCGGACTCGTGGGCCATCGTGGTCCACATCTTCTGGCCGTCGATCACCCACCCGTTGTCGTCGCGCACCGCCCGGGTCGTGATGGCGGCCACGTCGGACCCGTGGTCGGGTTCGCTGTAGCCGAGGCAGCAGTTGAAGCGTCCGGTCAGGAGCCTGTCGAGCACCTGCTCGCGGTGAAAGTCGGTGCCGACGGCGTTGACGACGCCGGCCACCAGCATGGTGACGGCGAGCCCGTCGTAGGGAGCCCCGACTTTTTCGAGTTCGTTGAACAGGATGTAGAGCTCGATCGGGTCGCGATCGCCGTAGCCGGGGATCGCCCCGGCCAACAGGCCGGCTTCGGCCAGGGCGGCGTTGAAGTCCTTGTCGTTGAACGTGCCTGTCCGATGCATCGTGTCGACGATCTTGTCGGTGAGGTTGGAGTCGAGGAAGGCCCGGACCTCGCTTCGAAAGGCCTCGGCCCGGGGCGACAGAGCGAAGTCCATCAGGCGGTGTTCCCGGATGGCCCCAGAAGCAGGTCAGCGATTCGGCGGCATTCGCGTGCAGGATCGCCCAGGACCAGTGCCCACGCCCTGGCCCTCCGGTAGAAGAGTTGGATGTCGTACTCCTCGGCGAACCCGTAGCCGCCGTGCACGTGGAGTGAACGGTCGGTGGCAGTTGCGGCTGCCTCTCCGGCGAACACCAGCGCCATGCCGGCCAGGGTGGCGAAGTCGGCGATGGAGTTGTCGGCGATGGAGTTGTCGCCGTTGTCGGCGATGGAGTTGTCGCCGTTGTCGCCGAGGGAGTTGTCGCCGAGGGAGTTGTCGCCGTTGTCGGCGATGGAGTTGTCGCCGTTGTCGCCGAGGGAGTTG
>JACNKQ010000049.1:0-31686 GCA_014381945.1 Actinomycetota bacterium | reverse complement strand
GTCGCCGTTGTCGGCGATGGAGTTGTCGCCGTTGTCGCCGAGGGAGTTGTCGCCGTTGTCGCCGAGGGAGTTGTCGCCGTTGTCGCCGAGGGAGTTGTCGCCGTTGTCGCCGAGGGAGTTGTCGCCGTTGTCGCCGAGGGAGTTGTCGCCGTTGTCGCCGAGGGAGTTGTCGCCGTTGTCGCCGTTGTCGCCGAGGGAGTTGTCGTCGATGGAGTTGTCGCCGTTGTCATCGAGGGCGCCGTCCCCGGCCCAGGCCGCCTTTGCCCCAAGCAGGCGTGCGCCGTCTACGAGCCCGGGGAGGTCGGCGAGGAGGTGCTGGACTGCCTGGAAGGAGCCGATGGGCTTCCCGAACTGGTGTCGTTCCTTCGCATACCCGACCCCCAGTTCGAGTGCGCTGCGCCCAATCCCGACGAGTGCTGCGGCAGTGAGGGTGCGCCACTCGTCGAGCGCACGGGCGTAGGCGACACGGGCCCCGGGGCCTTCAAGCAGAACCGTGGCGTCCCCGAGCGCACGGTCGGCGAGCGGTAGGCAGCCGTGGTTGCCGAGGGCGTCCCCGGGCGCGTCACGAGATGTCAGCATCAGCCGGTCGCCGTCTAGCGCCACGACGTGTTGTGCCACGGCCCCGGCGGGAACCAGCCGGCAGGTGCCGTACTGAGCTGGTTGCAGTGCCAGGGTTGCGATCTCGGTTCCCCCGACCACAGCGTCAGGGCATGCGCCGGAGGCGAAAAGGATCCGGGCTGCGACCGCATGCTCGAGCAAGGGGACCGGTGCGATCGCCGCACCGAGCTCCTCGGCAACGACGGCCAGGTCTGCCAACGAGGCACCGCCACCGCCCCCAGACTCCGGCACGCCCATTCCGGGCGCACCGGTTTCGAGAAGGCGCACCCAGGCACTTCTGTCGAAGCCAGAAGGTTCGGCGGCGCGGGCATGATCCGGGCCCGCCTCCACAGCGAAGAAGTCGGCGAAGACCTCGCGGATGGTCTCCTGGTCGGCCGTGAGGGCGAGGTCCACGACCTGACCCTACCGATGGCCCGCCACGGCTCCGGAACCGGGGCCCCGGTAGGGTCCCGGGCATGTCAGATGGAAGCGCTGAACTCCTCGTCGTACGTGACGGTGATGTCGTCACGGTGACCCTGAACCGACCCGAGGTCATGAACGCCATGACATCGCAGAACTTCGCTGACTTCGGCGACCTCTGTCGCGACCTCGACCGGGACGAAACCGTGCGGGCCGTCGTTGTGACGGGCGCCGGGGGAAACTTCTGTTCGGGTGCCGATGTCGGACCGCAGGCGGCCCGGGCCACCGGGGCGAAGCCGATGGTCCCGCTCCGGAACATGAGGCGGATCAGGGAGTCGGCGCTGGCGTTCCACGAACTCCAACACCCCACGGTCGCAAAGGTGCGTGGTGTGGCCGCCGGTGCAGGGCTGAACCTTGCGCTGGGCTGCGACCTCGTCTATGCGTCCGACGATGCCCGCTTCTCCGAGATCTTCGCCCGGAGGGGCCTGTCGATCGACTTCGGCGGATCGTGGTTGCTGCCGCGACGGGTGGGTCTGCATCGTGCAAAGGAACTGGTGCTGCTGACCGAGGTGATCGATGCAGCCGAGGCGGACCGCATCGGCCTCGTCAACCGGATCCTTCCCGCCGCCGACCTGGACGCCCATGTTGATGACGTGGTCGCTCGCATCGTCGCCGGGCCACCGTTGGCGCTGTCGATGTCGAAGGCACTGCTGGACCACGGGTCACAGACCTCGATGAGCCAGGCACTCGAGGCCGAGGCCCAGGCCCAGGCCACCAACTTCGCCACCAGTGACGTGCGCGAAGCAGGCCTGGCCTGGATCGAGAAGCGCCCCGCAGAGTTCGAGGGGCGCTGAGTTCGGGGGATCTTTCACACCCCGTGGCGGTGGAGTAGGACTTCTGTCTTCACTTCCTTTCTCCACGGGGGTGGGCCATCGCCGGGCCTCCGCACGCTCGCAAAGAGCACGCTCGCTTACTCGGAGACCCGCCACTGGCCGTCACCAGGCTCCAGCGTCGCTTCCGTGCCCGCGGCCACCAAAGGGCCTGTTCGCACAGGGTTGCATTCTTCGTCCTCGCTCTGGCTGGGAGGGTTGGGTCCTGCTTCTGCGCCTCTCCCTGATTCGATGCCCCGCGCCTCCCGACCTCGACATCGAGAAGCGCCCCGCAGAGTTCGAGGGGCGCTGAGTTCGGGGGATCTTCCACAACCGGTGGCGGTTCACGAACTGTTTCTGGTTTTCACTTCCTTTCTGCACGGGTCGGGCATCGCCGGGCGGCGTGGTTCTCGGCTCTTCGCCCCAAGTGGCTCTTCGCTGTGTCACCGTGGGCCCCACCCCGGCGACCTCTCCACATCTCGGGTCGGCAACAGGCACGCTCGCTTCCCCAGGCACCCGGCACTGTGCCCGGTCCAGACACCTACGCCGCTTCTATGCGGCTGTTCAGAACCGAATGCTGCTCACAAGAGGTGTGTTCCGGCCCCGCTCTTGTTCGAGGGGGGGGCTTGTGGTTACAGGCTGGAACGGATTCGAGACCGGTCGCGTCCGCGCCTTGGTGACGGGCCGCTCGCAGGGTCGTGGACCCGTCTGTCCGGTGGGCGGGCATCGAGCCGAGCCTCGGCACGGGCCAATGCAGATCGGGTCCCTTGGCTAGTGTGCCGCGATGTCGGACACTGCCAATCGGACACACACCGACGAGGTCTACGACTCAGCGTTGGTCTGGGACGCGCATGCGGGGGTGTATCCGGACCCCGGAACCGACCTATCCGGACTGGAGAACTGGCGCCAGAACGGTGTGAGTTTCGTTTCGATCAACGTCGCCTACGACATTCCGTCGTGGGAGCAGGCGTTTCGCGTGCTCGCCGCCTACCGCCGGTTCATCGGGTCGCATCCCGACCGCTACCTCATCGCCGGGACGGTCGACGACGTTCGTCGGGCGAAGGCCGAGGGGCGGCTGGCGGTGGCCTTCGACCTCGAGGGGATGTGTGCCCTCGACGGGGATCTAGGCATGGTCGCTCTCTTCCACGAGTTGGGCGTGCGCCAGGCGTTGTTCGCATACAACCTGAACAACGAGGCTGGCGGTGGCTGCCACGACGAGGACACGGGCCTGACCGACTTCGGTCGGGCGGTCGTGCACGAGATGAACAGCGTCGGAATGATCGTGGACTGCTCGCACTCGGCCTACCGGACCACGATGGAGGCGATGGAGATCTCGGCCGACCCCGTCGTCTTCTCGCACTCGAACGCACGGTCAATGTGGGACCACGAACGCAACATCCACGACGATCAGGCCCTGGCGTGCGCGGCCACCGGCGGCGTGGTTGGTGTCACCGGAGTCGGCATCTTCCTCGGCGACAACGACAGCTCGACCGAGCGCCTGGTCGAACACATCTGCCACTACGTCGACCTCCTCGGGCCAGACCATGTGGGCATCGGCCTCGATCACGTCCACGTGGCATTCGACCTGGCCGACGAGGTCAGCGACCGGCCCGACTACTGGCCGCCCGGCCAGCAGTACGACACCCCCGGAATCACCTTCGCCCACCCGGAGCAGGCACACGGCATCTGCGAACAACTGCTTGCCAGGGGGCTCTCCGACGTCGAGGTGACCGGAATCCTTGGCGGCAACTTCCTCCGGGTCGCCCAACAGGTCTGGGGCTGACGCCGTGAGCGCCGTTAGCGTCATCGCCGAATGGTCGGCCGGAGTCTCCGACGACCACGGGGCCCTGGCCTATCGTCGAGCCCGGTCCGGGTGCATCGATACCGTCGCCTGCCTGGTCGCCGGCGCCCGGGACCCGGCGAGCATCGCGGCACGTAGGGCCGTCGCCGGATGGGGCGTCGGGGTAGCGACGGTTGTGGGGGACTCCGAACGCAGACCGGCGCCCTGGGCGGCGCTGGCCAACGGCACGGCGGTCGACGCCCTCGACTTCGACGACTACGACATTCCTGCCGCCAGCCACCCCAGCGCAGTTCTCGTGCCTGCCCTCCTGGCGCTCGGCGAGGAACGCGGCGCCTCGGGACGGTCGCTGCTCGACGCCTACATAGTGGGCATCGAGGTACAGCTGCGTCTGGGCGAGGCCCTGAACCTGTCGCACTTCCACAAGGGCTTCCATCCGACGGCCACCATCGGCACCCTCGCCGCCTCGGTCGCCTGCGCACGCCTGATCGGTCTGGATGCCGTCGCCACGGGCCACGCCCTCTCCATAGCGACGAGCCTTGCGGCCGGCTCGAAGTGCCAACTCGGCACCACGACAATCCACCTGCACACCGGCCTGGCCGCCCACAATGGCGTGCTGGCTGCATCGCTGGCCGCCGCGGGTGCCACCGGGTCGGTCGACGCCCTCGACGGCGAGTTCGGAATCCTGCGGATCATGGCGGATGCCGATGCCCCCGGCTTCGACGGCCCCCTGGCGAAGCTAGGGGATCCGCTCGCCATCGTGGAGTACGGCCTCTGCGTGAAGCCCTATCCGTGCTGCAGCTACACGACCCCCATCATCGACGGCCTGCTTGCCCTGCGGTCCGAGCACGGATTCACCCCCGACGAGGTGGATGAGGTGATCGCCCACCTCCCGGCCGGCCACATCGGGTTCCTGAAGTTTCCCGATCCGGCGGACGAACTCGAGGCACGTTTCAGCATGGAGTACTGCTTGGCGGTGGCCCTGCACCGGGGAGCAGTCGTCGTTGCCGATTTCACTCCGGTGGCCATTGCACAACAGGAGGTTCGGGCGCTGATGTCGAAGGTACGGATGGAGGCGCTCGGCGAGCCAACAGCCCATGTCCGCGTGGTCGTCCGCCTCGGCGACGGCCGCACCCTGGATCGCACGGTCGAGCATCCCCGGGGGTCGGCGGCGATCCCGTTCACCGAGGATGAACTCGTCGCCAAGTTCGATTCGTGCGTGGAGGGGGTACTTGCACAGGGCGACGCCGTCGCCCTCAGGCAGGCCCTGCTCGGCCTCGAATCCCTCGAAGACGTCACCGACCTCACCCGCCACCTGAACCCCGTCTGATTCCCCTTGGTCGATACTGCTCCGTTGTCCACGGGTGCTCCGTTCCGCTGAAGGGGGATGCCTCCTCCTAGCCAGAACGGGTCCAAGGAGAACGGTTCAAGGTGAAAGGCATCAGAGGCCGGGGGGTACGAAAGCTGCGCTCGAGTCTGGTGACGGTCCGCGTCGGGTGCCTGAGGAAGCGAGCGTGCCTGTTGCCGACCCGAGATGTGGAGAGGTCGCCGGGGTGGGGCCCACGGTGACACAGCGAAGAGCCACTTGGGGCGAAGAGCCGAGAACCACGCCGCCCGGCGATGCCCGCCCCCGTTGCAATAAATGCTTTACAGACCCTGGGAAGGAAAACCGGGCCCTTCGTGATCGCCACCGGACATGTCGGCGTTGAGGCGCGCCTGCTGCATGAGCGACTCCACTACCGATCCCAACTCGCCGGGCTCGTCGGGCTGTTCGGCGGTGGGGCCGAGGTGCCAGCCCTCGGCGATCCCGAGGTGCCTGCCACGGATGTCGAACATGCGGCCGGTCACGTTCTGGGCCTCGGCGCTGCACAGCCAGGTGGAGACCAGGGCGATCCAGCGGGGCGACATGGCCTCTATGGCGGAATCGGAGAGGTTCTCCTCGCCGCCCATGAGGGGAATCGTGAGGCGGGAGACGGCCGTCGGGGCGAGGCAGTTGACGGTGACGCCGTAGCGGACCAGTTCCTGGGCGGCGATCAGCGAGAATGAGGCGATTCCGGCCTTGGCGGCGCCGTAGTTGGTCTGGCCGACGTTGCCGTAGATACCCGAGGGGGAGGCGGTGTTGATGATGCGACCGAACGGCTCGCCGCCGCCCTTGACATGGTTGCGCCAGTGCACGGCGGCGTGGTGGGACGGGGCGAATGTGCCCTTGAGGTGCACGGCGATGACGGCGTCCCAGTCGTCCTCGCTCATCGAGAACACCATGCGGTCGCGCAGGATGCCGGCGTTGTTGATGAGGATGTCGAGGCGCCCCCACGTGTCGAGCGCCTGCTGGACCATCGCACCGGAAGCGTTGAAGTCGGCTACGTTGCCGCCGTTGACGGCCGCCTCGCCGCCCATGGCCTCGATCTCGGCCACTACCTCCTGGGCAGGCGTGAGGTCGGCGCCACCGCCGGCCTCGTCACCGCCCAGGTCGTTGACCAGGACCCTGGCGCCCTGTTCGGCCAGCATCAGGGCGTGTTCGCGTCCGATGCCGCGTCCGGCTCCGGTGACGATGGCGACGCGGCCCTCGCAGAGGCGGTTGTTGGATTCGCTCATGGTTGCTCCAGCGTGTTCGGATTGATCCCCTGAGATTACCGGTGGGTAGCCACCGGTTCCGAGTCGGCGCCGGGGTTCAGATCAGGTCGAATGCGTCGGGCTCGAGCGACCAGGGCGAGAGGTTCTCGTGGCCGTTCTCGGTGATGAGCACCTGGTTTTCGAGCTTGACGCCCTGCCCGCCGGCGTAGGCGCCCACGTAGGCCTCGACTGTTAGGACCATGCCGGGTTGGACGACGCCGTCGTAACCGACCCTTTCCCAGGAAGCCGGGAAGGTGATCGACGGCCATTCGTCGCACTGGCCGACGCCATGGAAGAGCACCGAATAGTGTCGGTATTCGTCGACGGGTGGCTTCCAGGCCTTGTGGCACAGATCGTGGAACGTGATTCCGGGTTGCAGGAGTTCGACGTTGCGCTCCATCTGCTCGCGGGCCAGGGAGAACACGTGCTGCTGTCGGGCGTCTAGCGGACCGCCGCCGGCGATCCAGGTGCGGGAGATGTCGGTCATCATGCTGTAGGCGCCGACCATGTCGGTGTCGAAGGCGACCAGGTCGCCCTCCTGGATGACGTTGCTGCTGCACTCCTGGAACCAGGGGTTGGTGCGCTTGCCGGCCGTGAGGAGGCGGCACTCCATCCAGTCGCCACCGCGGGTGAACATCTCGGCCCACATGACGCCCCAGAGTTGCTGCTCGGTCATACCGGGCTGCATGGCCTCGAATGTCTTGCGGCAGGCCACACGGCAGGCCTCGACGGAACAGCGCATGGCGAGGATCTCGTCGGGGCCCTTGACCGATCGTGCCGGCTCCATGATCGCCATTGCCTCGCTGAGCACGATGCCCTCGTCCAGAAGTGCGTTGACGCCTGTGACGGGAATCGGGTCGCAGGCGATGCGCATGTTGCCTCCGCCGTCGGAACGGGCCAGTTCGGCGATTTCCGCAGCGAACTGCCGGGCGTTGTCCTCTGCCCGTTCCCCGGCGAGGAAGTAGGTGAAGCAGGTGGTCGGCCGCACCTCGGCGATCATCGGGTTGTGCGCGGAGAGGAATTCGCAGGCCGGATAGTCGAACAGGACGATCGGGCCCTCGGTCGGGACCCAGAGCCAGCGGGCCTCGTTGTGGAGGAACCACAGCTGCATGTTCGGCGCATGGGTGGCGTACATGAGGTTCATCGGGTCGAACAGCAGGGCGCCGGCGAGGTCCCTGGCCGTCAACTGCTCGCGGATGCGGCCGACCCGGTAGCGCTGCATGGCGTCGAGGTCGGGGAGGGGCAGGCCGGCGGCCGCCCACTCGGAAAGGGCGGGCTCTCCGGGTCCGAGGACCACACGGTGGCCTTCGGTGGCGGCCCGTTGGACCAGTGGGTCGTCGAACCTCGCCTGGATCCTTGCACGTGCCCCGGTGGGCGCATCCATGGTCATCCCTGCTCCTCCCGGGATCGCCGCTGTCCGCCGGGAACGGCAGTCAGCCTCTCATGCGTGAGCCGCTGGGGTTGAACAGGGGCTGGTCCAACCGGTGGGCGCTTCGCCGCACGCCCATGACCTCGATCTCGAAGTCGGTCCGGTCGGCGACGGCGACCGGAAGATAGCCCAGGGCGCACGACGCCTGCGACCAGTGGGCATAGCCCCCCGAGGTGACCCAGCCGACGACCTCGCCGTCGTGCCAGATGGGTTCGTCGCCGAGCACGTCGGCGGCCTCGATGTCGGCCGGCTCGTCGAGCGTGAAGGCGTAGAGGCGACGTTGCGGGCCCTGCTCGCCTTCGGTCAGCACGGCATCGCGGCCGATGAAGTCGCCCTTGTCGGGCTTCACGAACATGCCGAGGCCGGCCTCGTTCGGTGTGTAGATGGGTCGGTATTCGGTGCCCCAGGAACCGAAGTTCTTGTCGAAGCGCATCGAGTTGAGCGCCTGGAGGCCGAAGAGTCGGATGCCGTGGGGCTCGCCGGCCTCCATGAGCAGGTCGAACAGGCGGGGCTGCAGCGAGGCGGGCACCCACATCTCGTAGCCGAGGTCGCCGGTGAACGTGATGCGCCCCACGAGCGTGTCGACCATGCCGAGGTCGAGGTGGCGGATGTCGAGGAAGCGGAACGCCCCATTCGACACGTCGTCGTCGGTCAGGACGGCCAGCACGTCGCGTGCCCTGGGGCCGGCAATCGACAGCCCCGTGAAGTCGTTGCCGAGGGGCTGGTACGCCACGGACCTGTCGGTGGGAAGCAGAGAGCGGAACCAGCGGTCGTGGTAGCCCTCCGCCACGCCTGAGCCGAGCACCAGGAATCGTTCGCTGCCGTCGAACGGGTCGGCGAGCGTGGCGACGGTGAAGTCGCCGATGAGGTGGCCCTGGTGGTTGAGCATCGGGGTGAGTGCCATGCGGCCCGGTGCGGGTATGCGGTTGGCCATGACGCGGTCGAGGAAATTTCGGGCTCCCGGACCGGTGAACTCGTGCTTGGCGAACCCGGTTGTCTCGAACAACCCGACTCCTTCACGCACGGCCCGTACCTCTTCGGCGACCCGGGGGAATGAGTTGGAGCGGCGGAACGTGACCTCCTCGACCGGCTCCTCGCCTTCTGCCTGGAACCAGAGGGCGGTCTCGAGGCCGTAGTGGGCGCCCCACACGGCGTTGGCGGTGTCGAGCCGCCCGTGGATCGGCGAGGTGAAGAGGGGCCGGCCGGCCGGGAGTTCCTCGTTGGGGAAGCTGATGCTGAACCGTCTGCTGTAGTTCTCCATGACCTTCGTGCGGGTGTAGGAGGGAGTGGTCCAGTCGCCGAAGCGGGCCACGTCCATGCCCCAGATGTCGAAGCCGGGGTCGCCGTTGGTCATCCAGTTGGCCATCGACAGGCCGACGCCGCCGCCCTGGCTGAGCCCTGCCATCACACCACAGGCCACCCAGTGTCCGGGTTGGCCGTGCACGGGGCCGATGACCGGATTGCCGTCCGGTGCGAAGGTGAACGGGCCGTTGACCACGGTCTGGATGCCGGCGTCGGCGTAGATGGGGAAGTGCTCGAAGCCGAGTTCGAGGGAAGGGGCGAGGCGTTCGAGGTCGGGGGTGAGGAGCTCGTCGGCGAACGACCATGGGGTCTCCTTGACCGACCAGGGGACGCAGGCCTGCTCGTAGGTTCCGAGCAGCAGCCCCTGGCCTTCGACGCGCAGGTAGATCTCGCCCCCGAAGTCGACCGCCCCGTAGCCGTGGCCCCCGGTTGCCTCCAACCATGGGGCGATCTCGGGGATCGGTTCGGTCAGGAGGTACATGTGCTCCATGGCGAGGATCGGCAGCTCGAGGCCGCACATGCGTCCGACCTCACGGGCCCAGAGGCCGCCACAGTTGACGAAGTGCTCGCAGTTGATGGTGCCCTTGTCGGTGTGGAGGTCCCAGGTCCCGTCGGCACGTTGTTCGATGGTGTGGACCCAGGTGTTCTGGTGGATCTCGGCGCCGGCCTGTCTGGCGACTTCGACGTATGCCTTCGTGACCCCGGTCGGGTCGACGTGGCCGCCGATGGGGTCCCAGAGGGCACCCACGAAGTGCTGTTCCTCCATGAAGGGGATCATCTCCTTGGCCTCGGCGACCGAGATCATCTCTGTTTCCATGCCGAGGTAGCGGCCGCGGGCGTGTGTCATGCGGAGCCAGTCGAGTCTGTCCTTGTTGTCGGCCAGCATGACCTCGCCGGTGAGATGGATTCCGCATGACTCGCCGGAACGTTCTTCGAGGTCCTTGTAGAGCTGGACGGTGTAGCGCTGCAGAGCCGCCACGTTGGGGTCGCCGTTGATCGTGTGCATGCCGCCGGCGGCGTGCCAGGTGGAGCCGGCGGTGAGGTGCCTGCGCTCGAGCATCACCACGTCTGTCCAGCCGGCCTCGGTCAGGTGGTAGAGCACGCTGGCGCCTACGACGCCCCCGCCAATGACGACGGCCTGCACGTGGGACTTCATGGTTGTGCCTCGCTGTGGGTCAGGAATCTCGATGGTCGGGTCGCTGGAACTCAGAAATCGGTCTCGACGCCGCCCTCGGCGACGCGGCGCTCGACGAACTCGTCGAGCTCGGCCCGGCGGTCGTCGGGCATGGGTGGATCCTCGTGGGCGGCGAGGATCAGGTGGGCCAGCCCTTCGGCCCGCTGGTGGGCCTCGGGGCGACCGGTCTCGTCCCAGTTCTCGAAGTTGGCCCATGACGACACCATTGGCTGGAAGTGCTCGGTGGCGTAGCGCTCCTGAGTGTGGGAGGTGCCGAAGAAGTGGCCGGCGGGGCCGACCTCGGCGATGGCCTCGATGGCGAGCGATGCGTCGTCGATGGTGATCGGCTTGAGCATTTCGGTGACCATGTTGAGCAGGTCGGCGTCGATGACCAGTTTCTCGTACGAGGTGAGGAGCCCGCCCTCGAGCCACCCGGCACCGTGGAACAACAGGTTGACGCCGCCCATGACGGCCCCCCAGATGGCGATCACGCTCTCGTAGGCGGCCTGGGCGTCGACGCTGTTCGATGCGTTGACGTTCGAGGACCGGTAGGGGACGCCGTAGCGTCGGGCCAGTTGGCCGCCTACGAGGCAGGCCTTCCAGTACTCGGGGGTGCCGAACGCCGGGCTGCCGGAGCGCATGTCGACGTTCGAGGTGAAGCCGCCGTAGGCGACGGGGGCGCCGGCCCGGACAACCTGCGTGTAGGCGATGCCCGCCAGCGCCTCGGCGTTTTGCAGGACGAGTGCACCGCCAACGGTCACTGGGGCCATGGCACCGGCAAGCGTGAACGGCGTGATCACGATGAGTTGGTTGCGGGCCGACATCTCCTGGATGCCGTGGAGCATCACGGTGTCGTAGCGCAGCGGCGTGCTGGCGTTGATCACCGAGAGGAGGGAGGTCTCCTCGTTGATCGTGGCCTCGTCGACACCACGGGCGATGCGCACCATCTCGATGGCGTCCAGATTGCGTTCCCGGCTGAGGCTGTAGACGAATGCGAACTTGTCGCACAGCGTGAGCAGGTCGTGGGTGGCCTCGAGGTGGCGAATCGACGGGTGGATGTCCATGGGTTCGACTGGGTATCCGGGCACGCAGTGGATGGCGTTGAGGACCTGGCCCATCTTGACGAGGTTCCGGTAGTCGTCCCGGTTGCCGTCGCGGCGGTCGCGGCCCAGGCCTGTGACGAACGGGGGGCTGGCGACCGAGGTGTACACGATGTGGTCGCCGCCGAGGGTCAGGTTGCGGTGGGGTTCCCTGCCGTGGAGTGTGAACTGGGCGGGGGCCGTCGAGATCAGCCGTTCGACGAGTTCCGGTTCGAAGCGGACCCGGTCGCCGTCGACGTCGGCCCCGGCGTCGGCCAGTTGGCGACGGGCGGTGTCGTCGAGGAAGTCGATGCCGGTCTCCTGCAGTACCCGGAGGGACGCCTGGTGGATGGCCTCGAGTTCGTCGTCGGAGACGGCCCGGGTCGGTTCGAGTCGCATGCGGGGCTGTTCCCAGGGCGGCTGTTCGGCGACGACGTCGCGTGTCCTGGCTCGGCCGCTGAGCCGGCCGCGGCGTTTGCTCATCCGAGCCCCTCGGAAAACGGCATCGGATCGGGTTCCGGCAGTAGGTGGAGTTCGTCGCCCTTGTACGGGTGGGCCCTGGCCACGTCCTCGTCCAGCACCACGCCGAGGCCGGGCTCCCGGGAGGGGATCACGTTCCCGTTCTCCCAACGAATGGGCGTTTCGAGCAGGTCGGCGTGGAAGCCGTCCCAGGTCCCGATCGACTCCAGTATGAGGAAGTTGGGTGTGCAGGTGGCGAGGGCGATGTTGGCGGCGGCGACCACCGGACCGCAGTAGCAGTGCGGTGCGATCACGGCGTGGTGCACCTCGGCGACCGAGGCGATCTTCTTCCCCTGCAGGATCCCGCCGCTGCGACCGAGGTCGGGCTGGAGGACCTGGGCGGCGCCGGCCCGCAGCACTGCGGCGAACTCCGAGACCGTCGTGAGCCGCTCGCCGGTGGCGATCGGAATGGTCGTGCCGGCCGCCACCGTCGCCATGCCTTCGATGTCGTCGGGAGGGACAGGTTCCTCGAACCACAGCGGGTCGTAGGCCTCGAGGCGACGGGCCAGGCGCAGGGCCCCGGAGGGTGTGAACTGGCCGTGGGTGCCGAACAGCAGGTCGGCACGGTTTCCGACCGCTTCACGGATGGCGGCGGTGTACCGCTCGGAGAGGTCGAGGCGCTCCAGCGACGGCTGGCGGCCGTCGAAGGCGGTGTATGGGCCGGCAGGGTCGAACTTGACGGCGGTGAAGCCCTGCTCGACGGCGGCCACTGCGGCCTCAGCGGCCAGCGCCGGGTCGGTGTAAAGGTTCGGCCCGTCCTTGGGGGCGTAGGCGTCTTCGTCTCCCGGATAGAGACCCGGATAGAGATACGTGTAGGAGCGCAGGGTCTCGTGGACACGACCGCCCAGCAGGTCGTAGACGGGACGGCCGGTCTCCTTGCCGATGATGTCCCAGCAGGCGACCTCGAGGGCGCTGATGACCCCGCACAGTGTCGGATCCGGACGGGACGAGTAGCCGCCGCTGTAGGCCCGCCGCCAGAAGGCCTCCACGTTGAACGGACTCTGCCCGACCAGCCAGCGGTCGGCCACATCCTCGATCATCCGGGCGACGAGGTGCGGTCCGACGGTGGCCACATATGCCTCGCCTACGCCCTTGACGCCGCTGTCGGTGGTGAGCGTGACGAAGATGAAGTAGCGGCCACCGTGACGGGGAGGCGGGTTGCCGACGACGAACGTCTCGACCTGGCTGATCTTCATGGGCGGGCTCCCGGGTCGGTTCCGTTGGGCAGTATCACGGTTCGCAGGACCTCGCCGCGCCGAACCTCGTCGAAGGCGACGTCGAGGTCCTCGAGGGGGTGGGTGGAGGTCACGAGGGCGTCGAGTTCGAGGTTGCCCGACCGATAGTGGCCGATGAGGCGCGGGATGTCCACGTCGAGCCGGACCGTGCCCATCTTGGAGCCCAGGATCCGCTGGTTGGACGCCGACAACTGTGTGGGGTCGATGTCGAATACGACGCTGTCGGGGGGCATGCCCACGAGGACGAGTGCACCCATCGGGGCGAGCAGGTCGACGGCGCCTTGGAGGGCGGCCGGTGCCGCCGTGGTGACGAACACGTGGTCTGCGAGGCGTCCGCTCGTGGACTCCCTGATGGCTGCACCCGCGCCGCCACCGGTCGGGTCGACGGCATGGGTTGCGCCGAATGCCAGCGCCGACTCCCGCTTGTCGGGGAGCGGGTCGACCGCCACGATCGGGTCGGCGCCGGCGAGGCGTGCGCCCTGGATGGCACCGAGACCGACCCCGCCGCAGCCGACGACCACCACGGCGTCACCTGCCTGCACCTGCGCCGTGTTGTGCACGGCGCCGGCGCCGGTGAGGACGCCACACGCCAGCAGTGAGGCTGAGGCGGCTGGCATGTCGACCGGGTACGGCACCACCTGCGAACGGTGCACGACGACCTGTTCGGCAAACGCACCGGTGTTGAGTCCCTGGGCTACCGGTGAGCCCGAGGCGTCGGTGAGCGGGCTGGCGCAATCGATGGCGAACTCCCCGGAGCAGGCCACGTGGTGTCCGCGTCGGCAGGCCGGGCATCCGCCGCAGCTGCGGACCAGGGAGACGATCACCTGATCGCCGGCGTCGACATCATCGACATCCGAACCGATCTCGAGGACGCACCCGGCGGCCTCGTGGCCCATCACCAGCGGGAAGTCCGTGGCCCAGTCCCCATCGACGTACATGAGGTCCGAATGGCAGACAGCGCAGGCGTCGACACGGACGCGGACCTCGCCGGGTCCGGGTGCGGCGAGCTGCAGTTCCTCGACGCGCTGGGGTTCACCGACGCCGCGACAGACGGCCGCACGGATCGTGGTCCCCTCCGACACGGCGCGCAGGCTAGTTGGAGGCCTGTGGCTCCGCAGCACCCCGATGCCGAAGACGTGCTAAGCCGAAGACGTGCTCAGCCGAGAATGAGATCTGCGGCGTTACGCAGGTCGGCCGGCGACCGCACCCCCACGTTGAGCATGGTGACCGGGCTGTCCTCCCAGGCAGCGAGGCGTTCCCGGATGCGTTCCGGTGGCCCGACGAGGCTGATCTCATCGGCAAAGTCTGCGGGCACAGCCTCGATCGCCTCGTCGCGGCGGCCTTCGAGGAACAGGTCCTGGATCCGCAGGGCCTCGTCCTCGAAGCCCATCCGGGACATGAGCTTCGTGTGGAAGTTCTGGCCCTTGGCGCCCATGCCGCCGATGTACAGGGCCAGGCTGGCCCGCACCGGGAACAGGCCGGCTTCGACGTCGTCGGTCACCTTGAGTGAGACGTTGACGGCGATTTCGAAGCCGTCCCTACGGCCGGCTATCTGGTCGGCGTACACCTCGGGTCGCCAAGGCGAATAGTAGAGGGGCAGCCAGCCGTCGGCGATCTCGCAGGTCTGGGCGACGTTCTTCGGTCCCTCGGCGCCGAGGAAGATCGGCAGGTCGGAGCGCAGCGGATGTGTCATGACCTTGAGCGGCTTGCCAAGGCCAGTCGACCCGTCGCCGGTGTAGGGGAGCGGCCAGAACTCGCCGTCGTTGCGCAGGTGCTCTTCGCGGGCGAAGGCACGGCGAAGGATGTCGACGTACTCGCGGGTGCGGGCCAGCGGCCGGTTCGAGGGTTGGCCGTACCAGCCTTCGACCACCTGCGGTCCCGACACGCCGAGTCCGAGGATGAGGCGACCGTTCGAGAGGTGGTCGAGCGTGACGGCGTGCATGGCGGTCGCCGTCGGGGTGCGGGCAGACATCTGGACGATGCCGGTGCCAAGGCGGATGCGCTTCGTGCGGCCGGCCACGTAGGCCAGCGGCGTGAAGGCATCCGATCCCCACGATTCGGCGGTCCAGATGGCGTCGAAACCGAGCCGCTCGGCTTCCTGCACGAGCGGGAGCAGGTCGGTTGGCGGTTGCGCCCCCCAGTAGCCGAGGGTCAGTCCGAGTTGCATAGCAGCATCGTCGCAGTGGCCGGGTCTCCGGAGCAAGCCGCCCGACGCGTCCTCGTGCCCTAGCCTCCCGCCGATGGAAGGCTTCCCGAGGCAGCACGCCAGAACCCGCCGCTTCACGTGTGGTGCGCCGCGTTCCGTGTCGGTCGCCGACGATGGCTCGAGGGTGTTGTTCCTCCGGTCGGCGGCGGGGGACGACCCGGTCAACGCCCTGTGGCGCCTCGACCCTGCGACCGGGGAGGAGCGCCTGGTTGCCGATCCGGGCGTGCTGTTGGCCGGTGCCGGAAACGACTCCGAGCGGGAACGGGCCCGCCGGGAGCGGGCACGGGAGGTCGGGGAGGGGA
Source organism: Actinomycetota bacterium (assembly GCA_014381945.1). Taxonomy (GTDB): domain Bacteria; phylum Actinomycetota; class Acidimicrobiia; order Acidimicrobiales; family MedAcidi-G1; genus S20-B6. The sequence continues at coordinate 16,143 of JACNKQ010000049.1, read as the reverse complement.
TCGTCGCCTACGACGGTCTCCCGGACCTCTCCAGGGTGTGCTTCGTGCTGGCGGGACGGGTGTTTCTCGCCGATGTTGACGAAGGCCGTGTCGTCGAATTCCCGTCGACAGGCGACGCCTTCGACCCGCGGCTCTCCCCGGACGGGTCCTCGGTCGCATACGTGTCCGGACGGGGCGTCCGGGTCACCGGTGCCGGCGGTGACCGGCGGCTGATCGGCAGCACGACCGACACCGTGTCGTGGGGTTCGGCTGAGTTCGTGGCCGCCGAGGAGATGGGTCGGATGCGTGGCCACTGGTGGGCGCCCGACGGCAGTTGTCTCCTGGTCACCCGGGTCGATGTGGCGCCCGTGGCCGAATGGTGGATCTCTTCGCCTGTCGAGCCGTGGTCGGCGCCACGGGCGATCAGGTATCCGGCGGCCGGCACCGCCAATGCCGATGTCGCCCTGGGGGTCGTGGCCCTCGACGGCACGGTCGTCGACGTCGACGTCGACGTCGACTGGGGCCGGGACGGCGAGTTCGAGTACCTGGCTGATGTGCAGTGGGTTGAGGGTGCGCCGCCGGTGCTCGTGGTCCAGGCGCGCGACCAGCGCACGCTCGCCGTCGTCGAGGTCGACGTGAGGGACGGTTCGACGGTGGAGGTGTACAGGATCGAAGATGGCTCCTGGGTCGAGTTGGTGCCGGGTTCGCCCTGCCGCTGGGACGGCGCCCTCGTCACCGTCGAAGACCGCGACGGGACACGCCGGTTGGTCGTCGACGGCGAGGATGTCTCGCCGGACGGCCTGCAGGTGAGGCGCATCGTCGGCGTCGACGGCGACCGGATCGTGGTCTGCGCCTCGACTGGTCCGCTGGACGTGGACGTGGTGGCCGTGGAGCGTGACGGCTCGGTCGAGGTGCTCTCGTCGGGCGGCGGCGTACGGTCGGCGGCCGTAGGAGGCGGCGTTTTGGCGGTCTCGATCGCAGGCCTCGGAGGGTCGCGTCTTTCTGTGGGGGAGCACCTTGTGGCCTCCTTCGTCGAGGAACCCGTGGTCGACCCGAACCCGACGTTCCATGTGGTCGGGAAGCGGGACCTGCAGGCTGCAGTGCTGTTCCCCTCAGAGCATTCTGGCAACCACGCCTCGCCGCTCCCGGTTCTGCTCGACCCCTACGGCGGCCCGCACGCCCAACGTGTACAGCGGATCCGGGGACAGTTCCTCACCTCGCAGTGGTTCGCCGACCAGGGGTTCGCCGTGGTCGTCATCGACGGCCGTGGCACGCCAGGTCGCGGTCCCGCCTGGGAGCGGGCGGTGCGTGGCGACCTCGCCGGCCCCCCGCTCGCCGACCAGGTCGACGCGCTTCACGCCCTTGCTGAGGTGGACGACCGCCTCGACCTGGCCCGGGTAGCAATCCGTGGCTGGTCGTTCGGCGGCTACCTGGCCGCCCTCGCCGTGCTGCGCCGACCCGACGTGTTCCACGCCGCCATCGCCGGTGCCCCGGTCACCGACTGGAGGCTCTACGACACGCATTACACGGAGCGTTACCTGGGCCACCCCGACGAGGAGCCGCTCAACTACGAACGCATCGACCTGTGCGCCGAGGCGGCCTCGCTGACCCGGCCGCTGCTCCTGATCCATGGCCTCGCCGACGACAACGTGGTCGCCGCCCACACGCTGCAGTTCTCACGGGCGTTGCTGGAGGCCGGCCGCCCCCACCGGGTCCTGCCGCTGTCGGGTGTGACGCACATGACCCCCCAGGAAGAGGTCGCCGAGAACCTCCTGCTGTTGCAACTTGGGTTTCTTCGGGAGGCGTTGGGGTTGTAGCTCTCGCTTCTGCACCCCCTTTCTGCACCGTGGAGGGCCATCGCCGGGCGCCTGCTCGCTCGCAAACCGAACGCTCGCTTCCTCAGGCACCCGACACAAGTGATCGGGGGACGGGCTTCGTGTCACTTGTCGGAGCTGTTGCCAAGTGATCGGGGGACAAGTGATCGGGGGACGGGCTTCGTGTCACTTGTCGGAGCTGTTGCCTTTCAGCCGTTGTGACGCTCGCTGAGTCGCTTCCGAGGGCTCGGGGTGCTCATGGCGATTCTCTGATCTCTCTGGTCTCTCTGATCTCTCTGATCAGTGCGGCCAGTTGTCCGTCTGGGCAGATGTGCTTTCTCCGCACATGGGTTGCAGGTCGGTGAAGCAGTTCGTCTGCGAAACGGAGACCGAGTCGACATCGCCGTCGCATGGCCGGATGGAGATCGTCTCCATGGAACCACCGTCTTGTGGCCTGTGGACATAGCTCGCTCCGACCGCTGAGTAGACAGGAGCACCCTCGACCATGCAGTAGACCTCGATTCCCAGGTAGTTCATGGACCGACCGGAGTAGGCGTCGTAGTTGACATCGCTCCGGGGCTCGATCTCATAGTCGAATTCGACCACTCCCCCGTGGACCTCCAGGCGCGAGATTGTCGTGTCGGCCCTGAGTTGTTCTCGCACAGCGTCGATGATCTGGGGAACAAGGGCAGTGGACCAATTCCTGTATCCGGCTTGGTTGGGGTGCCAGTTTCCCATGGAGAGATCCGGCGTTCCAGCAAGGTCGGCGCCCTGCTGGTTGACGGCGGTGGTGTTGTTGTTGATCCATGGGGCGCGGGCACAGATGCCATGTTGGGTGAAGTCGGTTTCCACGATTGACCATCCATTGTCCGCAGCCTGGGTGCGCATGGATTCGGTCAGTGGCACTCCGATCGTCTCCCAGAGGAAGTCCAGTTCGGCGGGGGAAAGTTCGTCTTCCGGAAAGTCCTGCATCTTGGTACCGGGGTCGTTCGGGTAGGGGCCCCACATCTCTCCGGTCTCACCGCAGGGTACGTCTCCGTTGAAATGGAGTGGGTCGGGTGCAACTGAATAGACGACTTGACCGTCGAACCAGGGGCGTCGTGTCAGGTTGTCGTCGAGGTCAGCAAGCAGCCGCGGGACATCTTGGGCCGCCTGTTGGGCGAAACCGAGAAGCACCTCATGTTCGTTCGTGCCCAGGTGTTCGTCGGGCAGATGGCACTCCCAAGAGAGCACGCATTGCTTGATTGCGGAACTGAACCCAGCGTCGTTCCCACCGATGTTGATGTAGGCGACGCTCGCCTGCCGTTCCGCAATCTGGCCGCGCCCGCCGACGAGCCAGGTCAGCCAGTCGCTGGCGACATCCAACTGCGGCCGATAGGACCAGACTGCGGTGTTATCTCCGTCGAACCCGGTGACACCCGTGATCACCTGATTCGTGTACATCAGGTTGGTAGTCAGGGCGCCAGAACAAGCGAAGGACCGTCATGCAAGGCGGACGTGGGGAAGGGCCTCCTGGACATCGACCATTGCCAAGGCGAAGGCCGACCTCGGACTGCGATGGCAGTAGTCGGGACCCCAGAGAGCGTCCCTGCTGGCAAGGGAAGCCGGCCATTGGGGGTCGTCCGGGACAATGTTTGTGTCCCAGTCCCTGCGGTGATTTCGAAACGGGGCGCCTTCGCCGGAGGCGTATGAGTCTCCGAAGGCCACGACCACGAGATCCGGTGCGGAGGAGGTGGCCCAGTCGACGGCGCCAGGCCGGCACGGGGCGGGCTGGCATACCGTCGCATGCGGGTCCTCGTCGTCGAGGATCAACTCCTCTGTCTGGTCGACCTCGATGAGCCGGCCCAGGATGACGGCACCATCTGCAACAGGGTCGTACTCGTCGGGCTGTTCTCGCTGGTCGCTGTCTCTGTCGTTTTCGTCGTCGCCCTTGCCGGTTCCACTGTCCTGATAGTAGGAATCGACAGCGCACTCGTCTGCCAGGTCGCTGAACTTGTCTAGTTCGGCTGCGTCGATGGCCTTGTCGTCGTATTCGCTGTAGGTATCCCCGTCACAGGCGTGCTGCTGACACGCGCCTTGATTGTCCGCGTCTTGATTGTCCGTGCCTTGATTGTCCGTACCTTGATTGTCCGCGTCTTGATTGTCCGTGCCTTCGTTGTCGTTCGGGCAGGTTGCAGACTTCTCGGTGGTGTCTTCGTCGGGGAAGGCGGCGTTTCTGGTCGCGGGTGCGTTCGTTTCGTCGCTGTCGCCTCCGCACCCCCAGACAACCAGCGCACAAAACGCCAACAGGATTGCAGGCAGGTACCGACTGGTCCTCGAACTCGCCACGGACGCGATCCTAGGCACGAATCAGGGGTGGTGGATTTCGGGTTGCGGGCCGCAGGGTCAGAGCGCTGTCCAGCCGCCGTCTATCAGGAGGATGTGGCCTGTGAGGTAGGAGCCGGCGTCGGAGGCCAGCAGGAGCAGGGCGCCGTCGAGTTCGTGGGCTGCGCCGCCACGTCCCATCGGGGTACCGGTATCCACGAAGGCCCGGCCCGAGTCGGTGTGGAACATGTCGTCGCTGTTCATCTCGGTCTCGAACCAGGCGGGGGCCAGCGCATTGACCCGGATGCCCTTTCTGGCCCATTGCACGGCGAGTTCCCGGGTGAGGTTGTGGAGGCCACCCTTGGCCGCCGTGTAGCCCGGCACCCGCATCTTTCCGCCCGACACCTCGCCGAGGATCGAGCCGAGGTTTACGACCACGCCCGGGTGGTCGTTGTCGATCCACCAGCGGGCAGCACGGCGGGCCAACTCGTAGGGGGCGATCAGGTCGACCTCGAGTTCATGGCGAAAGCCGTCGAGGTCGTCGTCGACCGCCGGAACCACCCGGGAGATGCCGGCGTTGTTGATGAGCACGTCGAGGCGGCCGTAGCGGTCGACCGCGGCATCGACCAGGTTCTGGGGACCGTCGGGAGCAGCGACATCGCACCCGACGGCAAGGGCGTCGGGAAGTTCGGCTGCGAGCGCCTCCAGTCGGTCGACACGGCGTGCGGCGAGGACGACCTTCGCTCCCACCCCGGCGACCACCCGTGCGAAGCGTTCGCCGAGGCCGCTGCTGGCGCCCGTGATGACCACGACCCGTCCGTCGAGGCGGAACCGGTCGAGAGCGTGTTCGGGGGTGGAGTCAGGAGGAGCCATGGTTGCCGATCCTATGCGGGGTGGCAGGCGACCTCGGTGGCCTTGACGGCGGCCCAGACTGCGGATCCGACCGTGAGCCCCAGTCGCTCGACCGACGAGGGGGTCACTTCGGCGACGACCGGCAGCGGGCCGTCCAGCACCACCCGGACCCGCTCGAAGGCTGGCTGCAGGTCGGCGACGGTCGCCTGCCAGACGTTGCGCGGGCTGCCCTCGGGACGCGTGGCATGGAGGGCCACGGATGCGGGTGGCACCACGAGGTGCACTGGACCGTTGGCCGGCTCGGCCAGCACCACCCTGGCGCCGGTACCGGTCACCGCCTCGGTGCCGTCGGCCTCGGCGTCGAGCAGGTTGAGGCCGGCCAGCGAGGCGGCGTAGCGCGTGCGCGGCCGGCTCCGGACCCCGGCAGGGCTTCCGGCCTGTGTGATTGTGCCGTCCTCGAGGATGATGAGCCGGTCTGCCAGCGTGGCCGCTTCGACCGGGTCGTGGGTCACCAGCAGCGTCGCCGGAGCATCGGCGGTGGCCAGCACGCCGTTGATGAGGTGACGGGAATCGACGTCGAGGGCCGCCGACGGCTCGTCCAGGAGGAGGACCACCGGGTCTGTTGCGAGCGCCCGTGCAAGGGCGACCCGCTGGGCCTGTCCACCCGAGCACTCATCGGGCCGGCGGTTGGCGAGTGCGGTGAGGTCGAGGGCGTCCAGCAGGTAGTCGACCCGACCGGTGTCGGCTCGGGGGCCGAAACCCACGTTTGCGGCCACCGTGAGGTGCGGGAACAGCAGTCGGTCCTGAGGTACCCAGCCGAGCCGACGGAGGTGTGGAGGGAGGCAGGCGCCGTTGGCCGGGTCGTCGACGGTGGTGCCGTCGATCGTGAGCGTTCCGGTGTCGAGGGGAAGGAGCCCGGCGATCAGTCGGAGGAGGCTCGTCTTGCCGGCACCGTTCGGCCCGAGCACGGCGACGGTCTCACCGGTCTCGATGTTGAGATCGATGTTCAGGGGGAGGTCGCCGATGTGGGTAGCGCCGGCCAGCGAGAGCGTGCTCATCGGCCCGGCAGCCAGCGGTCGCGCATTGGCAGGAGCACAGCGAGCGCCACGACGAGCATCACGAGGCTCAGGGCCAGGGCCCGTTCGGGCTCGGACTGGAGGGCGAGGAAGGTCGCCAGCGGCAACGTCTGGGTGCGGCCCGGGAGGTTGCCGGCGAACGTGATCGTGGCGCCGAACTCGCCGAGTGCCCGTGCCCATGCCAGGGCCAGGCCGGCGGCCATGGCGGGAAGCAGTCGGGGCAGGGTGATGCGCAGCAGGACGCTGTGGGGTGGGGTGCCGAGGGTGGCGGCGACCTCTTCCAGGTCGTCGAGTTCCCTTCGGGCCGATCGCAGGGCGCCCTCGACGGCGATGACATAGAAGGGGAGTGCGACGAACGTGGCGGCGACGATCGCCCCGGCGAGCGTGAACGGGAGCGTGAGCCCGAACCACCGTTCCAGCCACTGGCCGACGAGCCCCCGCCGGCCGAGGGCGAACAGCAGCGCCGTGCCACCGACCACCGGCGGCAGCACCATCGGCAGCACCACCAGTGCCCGCACGATCCGACGGCCGGGCAGGTCAGTCCGTCCGAGCGCCCACGCCAGGGGCGTGCCGAGCACGAGGACGACCAGCGCGGCGGCGAGGCTCACCACCAACGAGACCCGCAGGGCATCGAGGGTGACGTCGTCGCCGAGCAACTCGGGAAGCGAGGTCCACGGCATCCGTTGGAGCAGGCCGACGATCGGCAGCGCCAACAGGACCACGGCCAGCCCGGCTAGTACGAGGAGGAAGCGTCTCATTCGCTGAACCCGTGGTTGCGGAGGGTCGCGAGTGCCGGGTTCGATGCGAGGAATGCCACGAACGGGGCTCCCGTCGGGGTGAGCGCAACGGCGAGGTACTCGACGCCCGCAGAAGCAAGGTCGACACCGGCCACCGGCTCGATTCCGTCGACAGCCAGTACGTCCGTGGCGTAGACGACACCGACGTCGGCTTCGCCGAGTGCCAGTCGGGAGGCGACAGCCCTGACCGAAGGCTCCTCGGTGTCGGGAGCGAGGGTGAGGCCGAGGGTGAGGCCGAGGGTGAGTGTCGCTGCGCCACAGGGCACCTCGGCGGCGCAGACGGCCACCCTGAGCTCCGCGTCGACGAGGGCCTCCGGGCCGAAGACTCCGCCCGGGTTTCCGGATGGGACGGCGAGGACAAGATGGTTGGCGGCTATGCGGACACCGTTGACGCCCTCGGGGACGAGCTCCGTGTCGGCCGTCAGGAACACGTCGGCGGGAGCACCGTCGTGGAGTTGGGCGGCAAGGTGGTTCGATCCACCGAACACGAGCGACACGCCCTGGCCCGTTTCGCTCTCGTAGGCCCGGGTCAACTCGGGCAGCACGTCCGTGAGGGACGAGGCGGCGAGGACGGTGAGGTCGGGGGCGCCTCCACATCCGGTGATAAGGGTGAGAGGGGCGAGAGGGGCGAGAAGGGCGAAGAAGGCGACGAGTGGGCGGAGAAGTAGAGAGCGACGTGGCATCCGGAGCGTGCGGGTCAGCGCGGCCGTTCGATGACGACGTTGGTGGCCTTGACCACTGCGACGGCGAGCACCCCGGGTTCGAGGCCGAGGTCGTCGACCGCCTCTGCGGAGATCAGCGAGACGACACGGTGGGGTCCGGCCTGGACTTCGACCTGGGCCATCACGCCGTCGCGCAGTACCCGGGTGACGAGGCCCGTGAAGCGGTTGCGGGCTGACAGTGCAGCGCTTCCATCTTCGGGGGATCCCTCGGGCGCTTCGGCCAACTCCTGGGCGAGGGCAGCCAGGTCAGGTCCTGCAACGAGCCGGTGCCCGCCGTCGGTTCTTCGGGCGGAGAGCCGTCCGGCGTCGATCCAGCGACGGACGGTGTCGGTGCTCACCCCCAACAGATGCGCTGCTTCTCCGATCTTGAACTGGCTCATACAAGGAAATCTAGAGGAAAAACTGGCACTCGCCAAGCGCTACGCTTCCGAACATGAGCATTCCCGTGACCGCCGACGACCTGGCCGCCCGACTCGAGGAATACGGAGGGGTGTGCTTCCTGGCCACGGTAGGTACCGATGACGCTGGTTGCAGTTCGACGAAAATAGTGCACGTGCCGGTGGCCTGGGACGGCGAGGTGCTGCGCTGCACGCCGGGCAGGGGCACTCTCGCCAACTTGGGCGCGGACATCCATGGAGGTGAAGGCGGTCCGGTGACCCTCGTCTTTCCGGGTCCGACACCGGGCGCCCACAGCATGCTCCTGGATGGAACCGGGAGAGCCGACGGTGACGTTGCAGTGATCTCGGTGACCGGTGGTGTCCTCCACCGCCCGGCCCCGACAGATCCCCCGATCACGCAGCCATCGAACATTCCTGACGCTTCCTGACGCTTCCTGACGCTTCCTGACGCTGAGAAATCTGGTACCACGATCATGATCACCGTCTTCACCGCACGCAGGGTCCACACGATGGACCTGTCCCTGCCCGAGGCCACCGCCGTTGCCGTGCTCGACGGACGCATCATCGAGGTCGGTTCGCTCGATTCGTTGCAGCCGTGGCTGAGCCGCCACGACCACGTGGTCGATGACGGCTTCGCGGACGCCGTGATCCTGCCGGGACTCATCGACCCCCATGTGCATCCCGGACTCATCGCACTGCTGCTGGCCTGCGAGTGGGTTACCCCGGAGGCATGGGACCTGCCCGGTCGTCACGTTCCGGCCACGGTCGGGCGGGAGGCGTTCGTCGCCCGGCTTTACGAACTCGAGGCCTTCCATCCGGCCGGTGAGCCGCTGGTCGTGTACGGCTGGCACGCCCAGTTCCACGGGGAACTCTTCCGCGACGACCTCGATGCCATCTCGACCGACCGTCCGATCGTCCTGTGGCAACGGTCGTTCCATGAACTGCGCTGCAACACACCGGCACTCGCCTGGCTCGAAGCAGAGGAGGGCGCCGAGTGGGATCCCCACATCGACCTCGAGGCCGGCCGGATGTGGGAGTCGGGCATGGGCTTCGGCCTGCGAATCCTCAACCCGCACCTCATCGGCGGGGAGCACCTGGGCCAGCGGCTCGAAGAGATGATCAGGATGGTCCACGGGGGCGGTGTCACCACGATCGGTGATCCCGGCTACGCCATGGCCGACCTCGACCACTACCTCGACGCGCTGCTCAGCGTCCACGAGGGCGCCAACGTGCCATTCCGCCAGTACCTGATCCCGGCGATCTTCCGGTACCGGCTCGAATTCGGAGCCGACCACGCCGAGAAGCTGGCCCAGCACGAGGCACTCGCCACGGATCGCATCCGGTTCCTCCATGCCGCCAAGTTCTTCGCCGACGGGGCGTTCATCGCCCAACTCATGCAGGTCGGGCCGCCGGGCTACATCGACGGCCACGAGGGAGCGTGGATGGCGAACCCCGACCGGATCGCTGACCACATTCGACCATCGTGGGAGCAGGGCCGACGGATTGACATCCACGTCAACGGCGACATGGGCCTCGACGCAGCGCTCGACGCCATCGACATGCTCCTCCACGAGATACCCCGATTCGACCACCGCACGGTCATCCACCACTTCGGCCTGTCGACCCAGGCTCAGAGCCGACGCATGGCGGCGCTCGGCGTGTCGGTGCAGGCCAACGGCTACTTCCTGAACCTGTTCGGCGACGCCTTCGTCGACCGCTGGCTGGGGGCCGAGCGGGCATCGCAGATCACCAGGGTCGGGTCCGCACGACGCAACGGCATCAGCGTGGCGCTCCATTCCGACCTCCCGATGGGCCCTCTGCTCCCGATGAAGGCGGCGTCCAACATGTCAACGCGCCTGACCCTGTCCGGCGAGATCCTGGGCCTCGAAGAGCGCCTCTCGCCCTATGACGCCATCGCTGCCGTCACGATCGAGGCGGCGTGGCAACTGCGGCTCGACCACGAGATCGGCTCCCTGGCCGCCGGCAAGCAGGCGGACCTCGTCGTCCTGGACGGTGATCCGTTTGAACTCGACCCGACCGCCTGGCCGGACATCCCCATCCGGGCCACGGTCCTGGGCGGCGAGGTGTATCCGTGTGACTGAGACCTGCCCCCCGGAAGCCTCGCAGCGCATCCCGATGCTCGTGCTGGGCGGCTGGCTGGGCTCGGGCAAGACGACGCTCGTCAACCGACTGCTCGCCGAGGCGCCCGGCGGCGAACGCATCGTCGTGTTCGTCAACGACATCGGCGAGGTCGACATCGACGCCGGTTTGATCGCCGCCCGTTCCGGCGACACGGTCGAGTTGACCAACGGCTGCGCCTGCTGCTCGATCGGCGATTCGTTGGGCGCTGCCCTGCGCGACCAGGTGCTCAGCCCCGACCCGCCGGATCGGATCGTGATCGAGGCCAGCGGCGTCGCCGAGCCCGACCGGGTGGCCGCCTACGGCGACCGTCGGCGCATCCGCCCCGATGGGATCGTCGTCTGTGTCGATGCGACCGATGTCGTGCGCTGTGCCGGAAACCGGCTCACCGGCCGGCTTGTCCATCGACAGGTGGCGGCCGCAGACCTGCTGATCCTGACCAAGTGCGACCTGGCCGACGACGGGGGTGCGGCGGCCCTGGCGTGGTGCCAGGGCGAGACGGAAGCGCCCGTGGTTACCTCGCCTGTCCTCAGATCGGAAGGTGGCTCATGGGTGGACCTGGTCCTCGGTGGCATGGAGCGACTGGATGCTGCGGAGATCTCGCACCACGAGCCCCCTGAGCCGCTCGATTTCCCTTTGGACGCCACCCTCTGGTCGCCCTCGTACCCGGTGGCGGCGGAAGCCGTCGCCGCGGCGCTGGCCGAGGTCGCGTCGTCGGAACCGGCCCTGTTGCGTGCCAAGGGGGTGTTCGCCGACGGCGTGGTGCACCTGGCAGCGGGCAGGGTCACCGTCGATCCCCGACCGGACGGCGCCGATCCGACCGGCCAACTCGTACTCATCGCCGACTTTGGCTGGGATCGCCGGCGGGCTTGTTTCGACCTCGGCCGTCTGACTCGCTGACTGGTTGGCGATCGGCTTGTCGGCTTGCGGGCAGAGGGTGTACCGACCCTAACGAGAGCGCTTGTTCTGGACCCGGTCCAGGTACTGCTCGCGCGAGTTGCGCCCCTCTGGGTCCCTGAGCCCGACGGCCAGGCCCTCGGAGTCGGACCAAGACCGGGCGAGGCCGACCATCTGCTCGGTGACGGCGTTGGTATGGGCCTTGGTCGCCAGCACGGCGTAACGGGGACGTGACGCCACGGCTTCGGCCAGCGCCTCGACCTCGTCGTCGAGTTGCCCTGCCGGCACCACGCGGTTCAGGAACCCGGCCGCCTGCGCCTCTTCGGCGCTGAACGGACGGCAGGTCATGACGAGTTCCTTGGTGAGCGCCGGGCCGATCTCGCGGACCAGGCGTGGGATGCCACCCCAGGCGAGCGGGATGCCGAGGTCGACCTCGGGGATCGAGAAGCGGACGTCGTCGGTGGCGACCCGCAGGTCGCAGGCGGCGGCCAGCACCACCCCGCCGCCGACCACATGGCCGTGGAGCCGGGCGATGGTGACCGGACCCATGTGTTCGAGGGCATCGGCCATGAGGCGACCGGTGTCGGCGGGAAGGCGCCCACCGGCCGGCGACGGCCCGGAGTCGGAAAACGCGGTGATGTCTGCGCCGGCGGAGAACGCACGCCCGGCTCCCTGTACCACCACGACCCGCAGGTCGGGCTGCTGGTCGAACCACCGGGCGGCGTCGATGATGTCGGACATCATCTGCATCGAGAGCGGGTTGAGCGCCTCGGGGCGGTTCAACGTGAGCGTCCCCCGGCGGCCATCGCAGGCGACGACAAGGTGAGCGAACTCAGGAGGTGCGGAGGTGTTGGTTTCCATCCCGACAGTTTCGCCCGAGACGGTTCTCGGTGCCCTATTCGGCTGGTGCCTCGAGTTCGACCTGGGCGGAAAGGGTGTCGCCCTCGACGAGGCTGATCGTGTCGGCACGTGCGGCAGCAGCAACGTCGCCGATACCGAGGCGTAACTGTCCGATCCGATCAGCGGGACAGGACAGCAGGCAGTAGGTGACCGTCGTGGCGACGGAGCGCTTGGCGTCGGTCTTGTGGCGACGGATCTCTGCCAGTGCGTCGGCGGCCACCTGGGCTATCTCCGGATCACCGGGTTCGCCCCCGTGTGCGGCAGCGGCGATTAGCTCGACCGAATCGGGCCACTGTGCACGGTGCACGGAACCTTCCTGCCACCAGGACCAGACCTCTTCGGTCACGAACGGCAGGAACGGTGCGAACAGCCGCAGGAGCGTCGAGAGGGCCAGCCGCAGCGCATGGCGGGCGGATTCGGTCCCGGCTGCTTCGTCGGTACCGGAATCTTCCCCCAGGCCATAGGCGCGAGCCTTGACCAACTCGACGTGGTTGTCGGTGAAGTTCCAGAAGAACGCCTCGGTGCGCTCGAGCGCCCGGGCGTAGTCGAAGTTGTCGAAGGCGGCCGTGGCTTCGTCGACTAGATGCGCCAGACGGGCGAGCATGGCCCGGTCCAGCGGGTGTGTGACAAGAGCCGGGTTGACGTCGAGCGGGGGTTCTACCCCGAACCCGAGAGCGAACCTGCTGGCGTTGAGGATCTTGATGGCGAGGCGTCGACCAACCTTCATCTGGCCGTCGTCGAAGGCGGTGTCGGTGCCGGGACGGCCGTTTGCCGCCCAGTAGCGGACGGCATCTGAGCCGTACTGCTCGAGCAGGCCCATCGGCGTGACGGCGTTGCCCTTCGACTTCGACATCTTCTTGCGGTCGGGGTCCAGCACCCAGCCGCTCAGGGCTGCGTGGCGCCACGGCGCCGCATCGTGTTCGAAGTGTGAGCGCACCACCGTCGAAAACAGCCAGGTCCGGATGATGTCGTGGGCCTGTGGGCGCATGTCCATCGGGTACGTACGGACGAACAGGTCGTCGTCCTCTTCCCAGCCGCAGGCGATCTGCGGCGTGAGCGACGACGTGGCCCAGGTGTCCATGACGTCGGGGTCGCCGACGAAGCCGCCGGGTCGGCCGCGCTGTGACTCGTCGAACCCGGGGGCGGCGTCCGCCGTGGGATCGATCGGCAGGTCGGCCTCTGCCGGCGTGATCGGCCGGTCCCATTCGGGATCTCCCTGCTCGTCCAGCCGGTACCAGAGGGGGAGCGGCACCCCGAAGAACCGCTGCCGGCTGATCAGCCAGTCGCCGTTGAGTCCGTCGATCCAGTTGGTGAACCGGGTCTGCATGTAGGCGGGGTGCCACTGCATCTCGGTGCCACGGGCCACGAGCTTGGCGCCGAGTTCGGCGTCGCGGCCGCCGTTGCGGATGTACCACTGGCGGCTGGTGACTATCTCGAGGGGCTTGTCGCCCTTTTCGAAGAACTTGACCGGGTGCGTGATGGGCTCGGGCTCGCCGACCAGTTCGCCGGTCTCTTTCAGGATCTCGACCATCTCCTTCTGTGCGGAGAACACGGTCTTGCCGGCGAGGCGGGCGTAGGCGGAATGAGAGGCATCGGAATCCAGGCCTGCAGGCGCGTCCGCCTGGAAGCGGCCCTGGCGGTTGATGACGGCCCGCACGGGAAGGTCGAGCTCGCGCCACCAGGTGACGTCGGTGGTGTCGCCGAACGTGCAGATCATGGCGATGCCGGTGCCCTTGTCGGGATCGGCCAGGTGGTGGGCCAGGATCGGAACCTCGACGCCGAACACAGGGGTGGTCACGGTCGTGCCGAACAGCGGCTGGTAGCGCGCATCATCCGGATGGGCCACGAGCGCCACGCACGCCACAACGAGCTCAGGCCTCGTTGTGGCGATATGGATGTCACCGGAGCCGTCGGGCAGGTGAAAGGCGAGCGTGTGATAGGCGCCGGGGCGTTCGCGGTCCTCGAGTTCGGCCTGGGCGACGGCGGTGCGAAACGTGACGTCCCAGAGCGACGGTGCCTCGATCTGGTATGCCTCGCCGCGCTCGAGGTTTCGCAGGAACGCCTTCTGGGCGACCCGCTGGCAGCGTTCGTCGATGGTGGCATAGGTCTGCGACCAGTCGACCGACAGGCCGAGATGCCGCCACAGTGCCTCGAACGCCTTTTCGTCCTCGAGCGTCAGGCGATGGCAGAGTTCGATGAAGTTGCGGCGGCTGATGTCGAATTCGCCACGCTTCTTGATGGCCTTCGGGTCACCGGCATCGGCCGGGGCGACGAACGCCGGGTCGTGTGGCAGGCTCGGGTCGCAGCGCACGCCGTAGTAGTTCTGGACGCGTCGCTCGGTGGGGAGGCCGTTGTCGTCCCACCCCATCGGGTAGAAGACCTCCCTGCCGGCCATCCGCTGATAGCGGGCGATCGTGTCGGTGTGGGTGTACGAGAACACGTGCCCGACATGGAGCGAGCCGCTGACCGTGGGCGGCGGTGTATCGACCGAGAAGACCTGGTCGCGTTGCCTGCTGCGGTCGAACCGGTAGGTGCCTGCGGCTTCCCAGGCGGCATCCCAGCGCGCTTCGAGGCCCTCGAGCGAGGGCTTCTCGGGAATCCTGGGCGACTCCATCGTGGTGGGCACCTGGCTGGCTGGATCTTCCGGCATGAAAGCCCGAGGCTAGCGGCGCGGCGTGGTAGCGGGCTCTGGCGTAGGTTCTTGAAGTGAGCGCTGATTCAACGACAGCGCCTGGTGCCACGATCGAGTTGCTCCAGGTCATGATCCGCAACTCCTGCGTCAACGACGGCACCCCGGAGTCCGGTCACGAGTTCCGCAACGTGGACGTGCTGGAGAATTTTCTCGAGGGAACCAGTCTCGCCCTCGAGCGCTTCGAACCCACGCCGGGGCGGGTTTCGCTGGTGGCCCGCATCGAGGGCTCCGACCCGGATGCGCCCTCGCTGTGCCTGATGGGCCACACCGACGTTGTGCCTGTCAACCCGGACGGTTGGTCCCGCGACCCGTTCGGCGGCGAGTTGGTCGACGGTGAGGTCTGGGGGCGTGGCGCCGTCGACATGTTGAACCTCACCGCCTCACAGGCCGTGGCGTTTCGCCGCCTCGCCGATTCGGGCTTCCGACCCCGCGGCGACCTGATCTTGTTCGCCGTGGCCGACGAGGAGCACGGCAGCGCCCACGGTGCCCGCTGGATGGCCGAGCACGAGCCTGATGCCATTCGCGCTGATTACGTGCTGACGGAGAACGGCGGGATCCATGGCGGCACGCCGGAGTCTCCGGCCATCACGATGAACGTCGGCGAAAAGGGCGTTGCGTGGCGGCGCCTGACCGTGCGGGGCACGCCCGGCCACGGCTCGATGCCGTTCCGGACCGACAACGCCCTGGTGAAGGCCGCAGCGGTCGCACAACGCCTTGCCGACTACCGTCCGCCGCCCCGGTTCCACGAACTGTGGCGTGCGCAGGTGGCCAACCTGGGCCTGCCGGACGACATGGAGGACCAACTGCTCGACACGGACCGGATCGACGAGTTCCTGTCGGAGTTTCCCAGCGCGGGCGCCGCCAGCCACCTCCATGCCTGCACACACACGACGTTTTCGGTCAACGCAGCCGAGATGACCGGCAAGACCAACGTGATCCCGGACCGGGTCGTGCTCGAGGTCGACATCCGGACCATGCCCGGCGAGGACGCCGCCGCCGTTCAGGCCCACCTCGACCTGGCGCTGGGCGACCTCGCCGCCGATGTGGAGGTGGAGTCGATCATCGACGATATGGCTTCGATGAGCCGGATCGACACGCCGCTCTGGGACTCGCTCCAGCGTGCGACCTCCCGCCACTTCCCGGACTCCAGGTTGAGCGCCCAGTTCATCGTGGGGTTCACCGACGCCCGCGTCTATCGGGATCTCGGCGCGGTGGCGTACGGGGCCGGCCTCCTCAGCCCCGAGATCGACGCCGGTGAGTTCGGTCGAAGGTTCCACGGCAACAACGAACGCATCGACATCGAGTCGCTGCGCCTCACAACGGCGCTCTACGAAGACGTGGCCCGAGACATGCTCGCCGGCTGAATCTCGTCGGCCAGATCGCCAGGATCGGGTGGACCGGGGATTCGGCTGACTCGTTGGCTGAGGGTGAAATCTGGGGCGGGTGTGCGGGTAGTGCAGGTGGCCAAGAGTGCGGGTGTGCGGGTGTGCGGGTGTGCGGGGGAGGCTCAGGGTGCGCCCGGGTGTGCGGGTGTGCGGGTGTGCGGGTGTGCGGGTGTGCGGGTGTGCGGGTG
>JACNKQ010000045.1 GCA_014381945.1 Actinomycetota bacterium | reverse complement strand
TGCTTCTTTTTCGACGGTGTCGCGAATTGAGGAACGCTCCCGGCTGTTCGGGCACTGTAAACGCTCATCGAAAACGGGAGCACTCCTGATCGGTTCTTGATCGTCGAAAGCGGGAGCACCTGACATCCCCGTTCGTTCGCGGACCCCGCCCGAGGCTTGCTCGGAAGGTTCGGCGAGCAGGACGGGGGAAGGGTGCACACCGATATGGAGATGTGGACAGAGGTCCGGCGCAGGGTGCTCGTCGAGGGCCTGTCGAAACGGGCGGCGCGTCGCGAGTACGGGCTGGGGTCGGAGACGCTCGAGAAGATCCTCACCCACGCTGAGCCGCCGGGCTATCGGTCAACGGGGCAGCGGCCGAGACCGAAGCTGGGTCCGTTCACCGGTGTGATCGACGAGATCCTGGCGACCGACGCTGACCCGTCGACACCGCGCAAGCAACGTCACACGGCGAAGCGGGTCTTCGAGCGGCTGCGCGACGAGCACGGCTATTCGGGCAGCGAGGTCCAAGTCCGCCGTTACATCGCCGAGCGCCGGCGGACGCAGGCGGAGGTGTTCGTGCCGTTGTCGCATCCGCCCGGCGAAGCCCAGTTCGATTTCGGTGAAGCGACCGTCGAGATCGCCGGCGAACGGATGAAGGCGGCGTTGGCAGTGATGAGCTTGCCGTACTCCGACGCGTTCTTCGTGTCGGCGTATCCGCGTGAGTGCACCGAGACGTTCCAGCAGGGCCACGTGTCGGGCTTCGAGTACTTCGGTGGTGTCCCGACGAAGACCGCGTATGACAACACGACGATCGCCGTGTCGAAGGTGATGGGCGGATCGCAACGGCAGTTGACCCGCGAGTTCCTACGCCTCGAATCGCACTACCTGTTCACGCATCGGTTCTGCCGGGTGGCTCGGGGCAACGAGAAGGGCCACGTCGAGAACCTCGTCGGGTTCGGGCGCCGGAACTTTCTGGTCCCGGTCCCAGCGTTCGACACGTTCGCCGACCTCAACGCCCATCTTGCTCGGCGTTGCGACGCCGACTTGGACCGGCGGGTGCGGGGCAAGGGCACGACGAAACGCGAACGTCTCGCCGAGGACCTGGCCGCGATGTTGGCGTTGCCGGCCGAGTCGTTCGAAGCGCGCCGGGTCGAGCAGCGCCGGGCGAACACGTTGTCGCTGGTGCGGTTCGACCGCAACGACTACTCGGTGCCGACCGCGTACGCGCACCACGACCTCACCGTGCTGGGTGGCGTCGACCACCTCACCATCGCGGCGGGCCCCCAGATCGTCGCAACCCACCTGCGTCACTGGGGACGGGAACGGGTCTTCTTCAACCCGGTGCACTACCTGGCCCTGTTGGAACGTAAGCCAGGCGCCCTCGACGCCGCCCGGCCCCTCGAAGACTGGGACCTGCCCCCGTGTTTCGCGTTGTTGCGCCGACGCCTCGAAGCCGACCTCGCCTCGGGCGGCACACGCGAGTTCATCAAGGTGCTGCGCCTCATGGAACGAGCGTCGCTGCGTGAGCTCACCAGTGCTGTTGGCCAAGCGCTGAGGATCGGGGCGACCGGCGCGGACGCCGTCGGCCTGATCCTGGCGCACTCCCAAGAACGCCCCGTCGGACTATTCAGCCTCGACGGCCACCCCCATCTCAAGAGCGTCGTCGTTGACGCCATCGATCTCGGCGCATACCGCGCCCTGACACCCATAGGAGACACCGCATGAAGACCCTCGAAACGAAATCGATGGTGCTGCTGCACCACCACCTCAAAGCGCTGCGCCTGCCAACCATCGGCGCCGAGGCCGAGAAGGTCGCCGCCCAAGCAGCGACCGACAACGCCGACCACCTCACCTACCTCCTGCGGCTCTGCGAGTTGGAGCTGCTCGAGCGGGAGAAGCGCGCCGCGGAGCGACGGCTCAAGGCCGCCCGGTTCCCGACGTTCAAGTCGCTCGACACGTTCGACTTCACCGCCCGACCCTCCGTCAACAAAATGCTCATCACCGAACTGGCCCGCTGCGACTTCATCGACAAACGCGAGAACGTGCTGCTGGTCGGCAACCCCGGCACCGGCAAGAGTCACCTCGCCACCGCGCTCGCCGCAGCAGCATGCGGGCGCGGCTACAAGGTGCGGTTCTTCCGGGCCACCGAACTCATCACCACCCTCATCGAAGCCCGCGACGAACGCACCTTCCTCCGAGTCAAGAACCAGCTCGCCAAACTGGACCTCCTCGTGCTGGACGAGCTGGGCTACGTGCCCGCGTCCAAGGTCGGCGCCGAGCTGCTCTTCGACGTGATCTCGACCGCGTACGAGCGCACCTCGATGATCGTCACGACCAACCTGCCGTTCGAGTCGTGGACCGAAGTCCTCGGCTCCGAACGCCTCACCGGCGCCACCCTCGACCGGCTCACCCACCGCTGCCGGATCATCGAAACCAAAGGCGAGTCCTACCGGCTACACGACGCGAAGACCCGCACCCGCCGCACGCGCCACCCCGAAACACTGGCCAACACCACGGCCCCTACGCCAGACTGACCAATAACGAACGTGCTCTCGTTTTCGACGATCGCGCGCTACCGGATTCGATGAGCGTTCACAAGGAGAACTAATGGCGCATGTTCAAAAACGCTCGCCCGGAAGATACCGGGTCCGGTACCGGGACCCAGACAACAAGGAACGATCAAAGACCTTCAAGAAGAAGAACGATGCAGACCGGTTTGCTGCCAGTGTTGAGACTGATATGGCCCGAGGGACATGGGTCTCGCCAGATCGTGGGCGACAACTATTCTCTGAGTACGCGGCGATCAGGATGTCAACGCTGGACTGCAAGCCAAAGACGCGTGCCGGTTACGAGTCGATTCTGGAACGATGGATTATGCCAACATTTGGTAATCGGCCTGTCGAGAAGATCTCTTGGTCAACGATCGAGAGGTTCAAAGCCGAGATGTTGAACGCTGGCCGGTCGCCACAGACAGTCAAGAACGCTCTCAACGTGTTGCGTCCGATCCTTGATCTCGCAGTCCGAGACGGAGCACTCGTAACCAGCCCCGCCCGGGATGTGAAGTCTCCGAAGGTCGCTGCGTCATCTGTAGCCAAGTTTGAGTCAGCAGAGACTATTACTGCTCTCGCTAAGACCATGGACGCGGAATCGGGTCTGCTTGTCCTCTTTGCGGCGTTTACGGGCCTTAGAGCGGGCGAATGTGCTGCTCTGCGGGTAGGTGACCTGAACCTGCTCAGGGGCCGTCTGACGGTGCGGCAGTCGGTCTCAGAGGTTCGTGGCGAAGCACTGTTCACTGACACCAAGAACCATCGAACTAGGTCAGTGTCGATCCCCACCTTCCTCCGCGACCTACTTGCCACCCACCTTGAGGGACGGGGCGCCGCACGGGACCAGACGGCACTTGTGTTCACATCCCCAAATGGCTCGGTGCTTCGCCATTCGAACTTCTACAGGCGCTACTTCAAACCTGCAGTAGAGGACTTCGGGTTAGACGGATTCAGATTCCATGACCTTCGCCACACCTGCGCCGCGATGCTAATTTCTGATGCGGCTCACCCGAGAGCAATCATGGAGCGCCTCGGCCACTCATCAATCAAAGTCACCCTCGACACGTACGGGCACCTGTTCCCCGCTCTCGACGAAGCGTTGACCGACGGGCTGGAGACGCAGTACCAGAAGGCCATTTCCGAAATCTCGCGGCCTGTACGCGGCCTGAGAGAACTCCCGCTGTCAGCCTAGAAACCCCAGCGGCAATGAAACACCTGCTCAAACAGGGTATTTGTTTGTCGGGCTGAGAGGATTTGAACCTCCGACCTTCGGTCCCCCAGACCGACGCGCTAACCAAGCTGCGCCACAGCCCGCTGTGGAGCCGCAACCCTACCGGCGACGGCCCGCTGCCAACGCCTCCAGATCACCGTGCGAGCATGCAGCGGTGAACGACCAAAGCACCGCCATGGAGACCCGACGGCTGGGGCGCACCGGGCACCACAGCAGCGTCGCCATCCTGGGTGGCGCCGCCTTCGCCACCGACTCCCCCGAGGACGCCGGGCCGTTCATGGCCGGGGCCATCGACGCCGGCGTCAACCACCTCGACATCGCCCCCGGCTACGGACTCGCCGAACGGGCCGTCGGGCCCCACCTGCCGGCGCTTCGCAACCGGCTGTTCCTCGCCGGAAAGACCGGCGAGACCGAGCGCAGCTGGGCGCAGCAGCGCCTCGACAAGACGCTCACCCGCCTCCAGATCGACCACCTCGACCTCTACCAGGCCCACGGGGTCACCTCGATCGACGAATTGGACCGCAGGGCCGAGGCCTTCGAGGTGATCATCGACGCACGCGACCAGGGCCTGACCCGGTTCATCGGCATCACCGGCCACGACCTCGGCGCCCCCCGGGCCCACCTCGAGGCCATCCGCCGCTACGACGTCGACACGGTCATGTTCCCCGTGTATCCCCGGGTCTGGGCCGACCCCGTCTACCGGGCCGACGCCGAGGCGCTCCTGACCGAATGCGCCGCCCGCGATGTCGGCGTCATGGCCATCAAGGCCGTTGCGTGGCGGCCCTGGGGCGACCGCCGGCCCGACGCCATGACCTGGTACGAACCCCAGCGCACCGACGAGGGCATCGGGCGCGGCGTCCGGTTCGCACTGTCGACCCCCGGCGTCCACGCCTTCTGCACCCCCAGCGACCCCGCCACGGCACGACGAGCCATCGCCGCAGCAGCCGGCTACACCCCGCTTTCCGACAACGAGCGGTCGGCGGCTGCCGAAGACGTCGGCGCCGACGAGCTGATCTTCCCGATCGCCGAAAAGGCGGTCTCCCCCTGGCGCTGAACCCGCCTCAGGTCACCAGTTCGACGAGCCCCTCGACGAGGCGCCAGGTAGGTGCTGTGATCTCGGAACTGTTCCCGGGCAGACGTCAGCGGGACCTCAGCAGAACCACTGCCAATCGTTCGAGGAACCCTTGTCGTTCGGCGAGTGGTGGGCGACCCTCGTGCCCTTCGGCAGACAGACGATCTGACGACCCCCGTAGTTCGTGTGCTCCCATATTCTCGCTCGCATCCCAGTCGTACCATTGTTCCGAGACGATGAATCGTCGTCTGCGATCCCCCACGAATGCCAACTCGAGTTGGTTCCGAAGAACTGGTAGCGATTGCCGCTGTAGTGACTGTCCCAGTAGGCGCACAATGCACCGTATGGACAAAACGCCCAACCCGCCTCATGTGCACTGGCCGCCTGCGGTCCGACGACGGGCAGTACGCCAATGAGCGCTGCCACAGAGAGCACACGAACCCAGGTGAAACGCATCTTCCACATTTGAATCCTCCTCTGGTCCGTCAATGCGCGGGCACCTGTGCCCTTCGCATTGTCTTGAGGCAAGGATGACGATGCCGATGGGTTCACCACAAGATCCCAAGTGGCTCAACTGTGAGCCAGGTTCGCCGAGGCTCTGGAGGGGCGTCATTGATCACCCCCCCCCCCCGATCGATGGGTCTGAGCAACAAGTCCCGCTGAGACCGCGTATGCGACAAGCTCTGCCCTTGAGCCAACTCCGAAGCTTCGAAATAACTCGGCGATCTCTCTCTTGACCGTCGAGACTGAGACATTCATGTCTCGGGCCATTGAGGCGTTGGACCTAACGCTGGCAAGAAGGTGGAGCGTCGCGATTCGGCGACGGTCGATATCTGTGGCCTGCTGAGCCAATCTGGTCACCTGCGGCGAAGTAACCCGAAGGCCAAGGCTCACCGACCCCAGAGCAGCGAACAGGAGCTCAGCGATATCGGTGAAGCACAGGGCACACGACACCTCTCCTCGGGCGAACCTGTCAATGGCGAGCGCGGTTTCCACGATGGAATCGCCAACCAACTGAATGGGCGGAATGCCTGCTCCGTGACCGGCGCCGAACGCAGCGTCTCGGATCCCGATTACGAACATCACCTCACTCGAACAGCGTTCATCGACTGCACCTCGGAGTGAGTACGCCAGAGTTGCCATTGCCAAATCCTGGGCAATCCGCTCATCGGGCCTCCTCGGATCGGCCGCGACCAGCACACCGACACGGCGTCCAAAGAGACAACCCGAGACAGATCGCGCAAGAAGCCCACCCGACGATTGCCGCCATTGGCTGCTCATCGACGAAGAGCCTCGACCGGCTCGATGCGAGATGCGCGCACCGCTGGCTGGATCCCCGCAACGAGTCCGGTAGCGGTACCAACCAGGGGCGCGACAAGTGCGACCGCCACAGGGATGGCCACGACCCAGGAACGAGCGAGCGACACCACCGAGACAGCGCCGAGGGCAACGAGACAGCCGACGAGGCCTCCGAAAGTGCCGACGACCGACGACTCGACCAAGAACTGAACGAGGATGTGGTCACGACGAGCCCCGAGGGCACGACGGAGGCCGATCTCGCTGGCCCGTTCGCCAACGCTCACCAGGCCCGTGACAGCGATGCTCCCGGCTCCAACCACCAGGGACATTGCTGCCAGGGCCAACAGCACACTGACCAATTCAGACTGAATGGATTCTCGAAGCCCGACGGGGTCCGGGGGGACCGTGACGAAAAGACGATCCGTTTCAGCTGGCAGCAATGCATACGGGAGTTGCCGACCCACGAGATTCGCGGCTCCAAGGTCGGTTTCGATGAGAAGTTGACGGGTGTCGTGCGCACCTCCGGACCACCCGACGAGTTGCAGCGATGCCGGGATGACGAGTCCCAGCAGGATTTCTGGACGGCGCTCGACATCTTGAATCACACCGACAACTGTCAACGGCCTTCCCATGAGCCAGATCGCCGTTGGAGCGTCGAGACGGCCGATACCCAGCTTGGTCGCGGCCACCGAGCCCAGGAGGACCACTGGTGCTCCCGCCGTGTGATGCCACGTCTCGAACACGCCACCTGCGAACATTTGAGGCCTCATGGCCTCGAGCGCTCCAGGCCCGACGGCGACCACCGGAAAATCCGCAACCGGCCCAGTCGCCAACGCGCGCACTCGGCCCCCCGAAAGATCCTCGGCCCGCCACCACTCTCCTCCCGCCAAGAGGCCGTTCAGGATGGACAGCCGCTTCTGGAGATCGCCACCGAACGGAGAACCGAGTTCTGGCCTCATGTCGATGACCGACACCTCAGTAGCCCTCAGCCGATCAAGGCTCGACGAGACCTGCGTTGACGCCGTGAGCGCCAGCCCAATGGTCGCGACGACCCCGGCTACACCAAGCGCCACGCCGCCTGCCGTCAGTGCGGATCGCATCGGTCGGCGCCAGACCCCTGCCATGGCCTCGCCAATCAACTCGCGAATTGCCACGGTCGATGAGCATCCGTCCAAGTTCACTCCCGGCGATCATCGTTGATCAGGCGGCCATCTCGAATGTGTACGCGCCGAGTGCAGCGACCTGCTACTTCGGCGTCGTGGGTAATCAGGACCACCGTTACGCCACGATGAACCCGGGCCTTCTCGAGGAGTTCAAGAACGCGCTCGGTTGCCACCGAATCAAGATTGCCAGTCGGCTCATCACAGAGGATCACCGGGTTCACAGTGGCGAGCGCTCTCGCAATCGCTGCACGCTGACGTTCACCCCCTGAAAGGGTGTAGGGCATCGCCGTCCTTCGATGGCCGAGATCGACCCATTCCAGTGCCGCTTGTGCTCTACCGCGGCGCTCTCGCCTTCCTATGCCTTTGTAAAGTTGGCCAAGTTCCACGTTTTCCTGCACGGACTGGTGGGGTAGCAAGATCGAGTCCTGGAAGACGAAGCTCACACAGTGCGCTCGCAAGCGTGACCTCTCATGATCGTGTAGTGCCGTCGTGTCTCTTCCCATGAGCCAGTATTTTCCGATCGTCGGCCGGTCGAGCAGACCCAGGACGTTGAGGAGGGTCGATTTCCCTGCGCCTGACGCTCCGACGACTGCTACCGATTCCCCTGCATGGACCTCGAGATCGCAGTTCACGAGTACCTCGACTGGCGGTTCACCCTCGAAGGTTCGCGACACTCCGTGGAGGCAGATGACGGTGGTCATCGGCTCACCACCACCTGCTCCAGTTCCGAGAGCTGAGGCGAGGAGACGGCAACCAGACCATCTGCAACCAGTTCGACGTGGACTGGGCGACGCTGAAGATCACCATCGGCCGTTGCGACAAGCACGTACGTATCGCCGGCTGCATCCGAACTGACAGCCGTCATCGGAACGACGAGGGCTTCCGGAACTGAGGCTGTCTCCACGGACACGGTGACAGACCCTGAGAACAGATGTTCCGGTATCGGCTCGTCGGGCTGCAGGATGACCCGGCGACCGATTATCCCCGTCTTCTGATCGGTCGTCAGCGCCGGAAGGATCTCGGCGATGCGTCCCGTGTGCACGACCGTCGGCACCGCTTCGCTCCAGAACCGAGATCTGGCACCGACTTCGAGTCCCTGCACAAGATCCTCGGCCACGTGCACTTCGACGATCGGACGCAGCGATGCGACGGTCAGCAGGTGACCACTGACGTACTCACCCCTGGAATAGCGGAGGCTGAGCAGGATGGCGCTCGGGGAGGGAACAACAACAATCTCCGACCTGAGAAGCACCATCGCTTCGTCATCGACGGCCTCTCCCGACCCCGATCGCCCACGCAGATCAAGGGAGGTTCCCACCCCTGCAGAGTCGATCTCCCCGATCAGTACCGGTCTGTACCCGACGCTCGCGTACATCGCACCGACGGCGCCCGCCGTCTCAGGCCCATAGGCATCCGCACTGGCCACCTCGCCCAGGAAGCCGAGCCTGGCAAGAGTCTTGTTGAGCTGCTCTACGTCGGGTCCGTGCATCCCCGGGCGCAGGTCTCGCCACATGGGCAGTTCACCCTGTAGCAGGATCAGCGGTCGCCCAGAGACCTCCAGCACCACCATGCCTTCGCGGATCTCGTCTCCGACTCCGAAGGGGGTGGCGGTGACAACCGGTTGCGAACCGCCTGCGAGGAGGTCGGCCTCGACCTCGACAGCTCCAGGCGCAGCAACGATCCCGCGGGTGAATATGGACGCTGTCAGTGGTCCGCGCACGACTTCTGCCGTCACGATCGCAGGTGGCGGCGTCCAGGCAGCCGTCGCGGTCCGAGCAGGTGCATGAACTCGAGCCGCCAACCACCAGCTGGGCGCAACAGCTCCGACAAGGGCTAGCAATCCGATGACAGCGACGAAGCGCCGGTCAGCCACCGAGCACCGCCGTTGCGCGATCGACAGCACCATCCAACAACTCCCGGTACGCGACCAGTTCTCCAGCACGCTCCTCGAGCAGCGCGGCCATGTAGCTGATTTCAAGTCCGACAGCCGCCTCGAGCAACTTGGATTCACCGACGCATTCGCCGTCAGCGGCCGCTATTCGTCGCTCCTCCACGGCAGCATCGACCGAATCCAGATGGCTGTACTGGCGTGCGGCAAGATCTCGAGCAGATCCCGGGTCACGGACAGCGAACCCTCGTCTTTCCATACAGGCTTGCCATTTGGTCAGTGCAGCCATATAGAGGGGGTCTTGGAGTACTCGACTGGTCACTTCGCCGGAACGGTTCTCGATACTGAAGAAGAGCCGGATCCACTCGACCTGATCACCGAACAGCGACACCCGCGCCTCGGCGACACACCCCCCCATGCTGATCGACAGGGCCATCCCACCACCGACCTCGACCGTCTGAGCGTCTGCGTCGCTGCCGAACAGGGCATTTCCGAACCGCACCTGGTCGGACTCCGACAACGCCTGCACATAAACGGCGTTGGCATCAACCGGTGAATCGGTGGCCGCCGCCGAGAGTCCATAACCCTCAAGCTTGAGCTCTCCTACATCGTCCGATCCGAACGCCCTCCCGCGTGCGTCACGCGCCGGCATCACCAGGGGAGGTTCGATGACTTCGTAGACGAATCCGGATTCCCCCATGCAGCGAGAGATCAGTGTCTCCTCGGCGATGATGAGAAACCGCTGTTGCTCCCAAGGGAGCAGCAGCGGTTCGAACGACCCATCATCAGCAGTGCGTTCTTCGCTCGTGATCGTGCCTGGCTCATCGCCCTCACCCGAGGAGTGTCGGACACAACCACCCGCTACGACCGCGACGGCCAACACGAAACCCAAGACCCACCAGATCCTCAACCTCGATGACACCTCGCTGACCCCCGTACGCATCTGTGGCCCGTCTGCCTCTCTCATGTCCGGTTGGCGATGTGAGTTCGTGAATCTGCGAAAGTGGCAGAATGGCCGAGCAATCCGTCCAGTCCATTCTTCGAACTCGGGCGCATCTCCTTGGACGGTTCGTCGGGATCCCGCAAGCCGACTTCGCCGTGGTCTGGACGTGCTGAATGCCGGTCCGGGATGCATCTAGTCGGTTTGAACGGGCCAGCCCTAGTGTGACCGGTGATGCCTAGCGGGAACCCAGGTCACGACAGCGACATCTGGGCGGGTGTCCGATTGGGAGATGAACACGCCTTCGGTGTCCTGTTCAATCGATACAACGGCGCCGTGTACAACTACGCGTTCCGCCTCACCGGTTCGTGGGCGGATGCCGAGGATCTGGTCGCAGCGACATTTCTGACCGCCTGGCACCGCCGCGCAACACTTGATCCGGCCGGGGACAGGCTGCGGCCCTGGCTGTTCAGCATCGTCCACAATCACGCCCGGAACCATTGGCGCTCCGCGCGACGACTCAAGGCGGCTATCGCCCGAGTCCACTACAACCCACCGGTAGACGCCTCCGACGACCTTGTAGCGCTCCTCGATGATGAGCGGCAAATGGCGCAGGTGCTCTCCGAGATCAGGGCACTGCCCCGCGCCGAACGCGACACGGTCGCACTGGTAGTCCTTGGTGACCTGTCATACCAGGATGCGGCGGACGTGCTTGGAATACCTCTCGGGACGGTTCGCTCACGACTGGCCAGAGCACGAGAACGGCTCCGTACGCAGGATTATGGAAGCAATCGAACTGGAGCCACGGAGTGGACATAGCGTGTGTATGGAGCTGCAAGCCGCTCGAATCACCGGTCGAAGCGAGCCGAACGTCTGAGGACCCCGTCGCATGAACGATTGGAACTGTCTCTCGAGGTCGCTTCCGCCAGACAGGGAACTGAGTCCGGAGAGCCAACGCCGCATGCGGCAGGAGTTGCTCTCGGAAATCGCGGACGGAGCGGCGCAGCGGCGTTCACCGAAGCGTTTCATCATGCTGGTCGCCGCCGCCGCCGTCGCTCTGGCACTGAGCACACTCGTCCTCGACGAGCCACCAGCGGCGGCCGGAGTCGAGATCGCCCGAGTCAACGGCTCACTTACGGCAACCGTGACCGACCCGTTCGTCGATTGGGCACGCCTGTCCGCCACCTTCGAGAAACACGGTCTCGACATCAGCCTGCGGCTCGTTCCGGTTTCACCTTCCAGGATCGGGACGATCGTCACGATCGTCGATGATGGAACGTCGAGCCTGTTCACCCTGATCGATGGGCCGTGCCTCGACGCTCCCGATTGCCCGATCGGGCTTCGGATTCCGCTCGACTACCGCGGCTCGACATCGGTGACCCTCGGGCGTCCGGCCCGAGACGGCGAAGCATACGTTTCTACGGGAAACGCATTCGATCCCGGCGAAGCGTTTGATGGCCTACGACTCCTCGGTCATCCAGCGAATGAAACCCGAGTCGTTGCTGCAGAACGAGGAATCACCATTGAGTGGCGGACTGTGATCGACAAACGGTCGGTCACTCTGTCTGACACCGCCGTCCACGAGGATTACTTGGTCGTTGGTGCGACTCCCCTGACGGACCGACTGGTCCTTGTCTGGGTAGAGGATCTCGGCTGAACGGTCCTCAGGTCACCAGCTTGACGAGGCCCTCGACGAGGCGCCATGCCAGGTAGATCGCCGCAGCAGAGGCGAACACCCAGAAGTGCCACGGGATCTTCTGCGACCTCGCCGGGCTGCCGTCCGAGTCCTCGACCCGGTCACCGCACGTGGGACAGGTGCCGACCACCGACACGGCGTTCGGGCTGAGGTACTTGTCGCACGAGGCGCACCAGGGCATGGCAGTGGGGTTCCCGACGAAATGGTCAGGTCTTGCGGATCGCCAGGATGGCGATGTCGTCCTCGACGATTCCGTGGCTGAAGTCGTTGACCGAGTCGAGAAGTTGCTTGCAGAGCACGTCGGGAGCGATGCCAGGGTTGCGACGCAGGGCATCGCCGATCCGCTGCTCGCCGAACTGCTCGTCTCCGGTCCGGGCCTCTGCCAGCCCGTCGGTGTAGAGCAGCGCCATGTCGTCGCGCTCGAGCGGGATCTCGCGGCTGAAGTAGGTGCCGGCCGGATCAAGCATCAGCAACGGGCCAGTCGACTTCAACGGGCGCACCTCACGCTCGTGGAACAGGAACGTGGCCGGGTGGCCCGCCGATGCATACCGCAGCGTCTCGGCCTCGGTGTCGAAGACCAGCACGACCAGCGAGATGAACTCCTCGCCCCGCTCGACCGAAGCCATCTGCCGGTTGAGTTCCTCCAGCGCCTGTGCCGGGTCGCGGAACTGGGCGAGGAACGACCGCAGCAGGTACTTGGCCTGGAAGGCGGTGATGGACGCCTCGATATCGTGGCCCGACACATCGCCGATCACTGCAGCCAGTCGGGTCGGCGACGCCTTGAACACGTCGAAGAAGTCGCCTGCCATGAGGCCGGTGCCCGCCTGGTAGACACGCCCCACGTCGAACCCGGAGAACTCGGGGAGGTCCTCGGGGGCGAGGCGGGCCGCCCACGCCTTGGGGGCCAGGTCCTCCTGGTCGAGCGCTTCCTGGGCACGTCGCTCGATGTCGATCCTCTGACGTGCCATACGTGCCTCGCGCACGGCGTTGCGCGCCCAGACCGTGGAGACCAGAGCAGGCAGGCCGACGAGGGCGAACACGATCGACACGCTGGCCGGGTCGAAGTAGGCGTTTACGAACGACGCGACCGCCAACAACCCGTAGAGGATCGCTGCGTGGGACTCCTTGCGGAAGTTCGACCATGCCAGCGTGTAGGCGTCAGGCGAGACCTCGGCGTCGATCCGGTGGATCAGCCGATAGCGGTGGCGCGCCGAACGTGCCCAGCTGAACGTGGCTGCCAGGCACACGAGGCCCACGATGGTGAGTACCGGAGTGCGCATTCGCGCCCATCGTAACCCCTGTCCGGGACCGCCACCAGAAGGGCAGTCGAATCCGTGCCGTCAGCGGGATCAGGTCCCCCGAAACCGCCTATTCCGAACGGCGACGTACCCGTAGCTTGATGGGCGTCGAGCCCAGGCCCAGGTCGTCGCGCAGACGGCGCTCGAGATAGCGCATCCACGTCCTGGGCAGCTCCCGGTTGGTGAACAGCGTGAACGTCGGCGGGTCGGTGGCGCCCTGGGTGGCGTACAGGACCCGTGCACCCCCGGGCGCCGGGTGCTCGGACTGTGCCGCCCGGACCACGTCGTTGACCCGGCGGGTGGGGATCCGAGTGCGGTAGTCCTCGATCGATTCGGCCAGCGCCGGCCAGAGGCGCCCCACGTTCCTGCCCGTCAGGGCGCTGATCCGCAGGACCGGAGCGTCGCCGACGAAGTGGAGGCGCTGCCCCACCTGTTCGGTGACGTCCGCCCGCTGATCGGTGTCGCACAGGTCCCACTTGTTGAGCAGAACCACGATCGGGCACCCGGCAGCATCGACCCGTTCTGCGAGGCGCTGGTCCTGGTGCGTGACGCCGATCGTGGCATCGATCACCAGCAGCGCCACATCCGATGTGTCTACCGACCTGAGCGCACGGACCAGCGAGTAGTACTCGGTGTCCTCGTCGATCCTCGCCCTGCGACGCATTCCGGCTGTGTCGATGAACCGGACCGGGCCGTGCTCCGTCTCGACGATGGTGTCGACCGAGTCGCGTGTGGTGCCGGGGCGGTCGTGCACGACGGCCCGCTCCTCGCCGATGAGGCGGTTGAACAGCGTCGACTTGCCGACGTTCGGACGCCCGACGATGGAAACGCCCATCACCCGCGGCGCGATTTCCTCGTCTTTCCCGGACAGTTCCCCGTCCCCCGCCGCTGCCTCCTCGGGAAGCATGTCGAGCAGGCGGTCGAGCAGGTCGCCGGTCCCCCGCCCGTGCAGGGCGCTGACCGGTACCGGATCGCCCAGGCCCAGTGAGAGCAGCTCCCAGCTGGCCGCCTCGTGAACCCGGTCGTCGACCTTGTTGGCGACGACGATCACGGAATCGGCACGGCCACGCAGCAGCGCAGCCACCCGGTCATCGTCCTCGGTGACCCCGACGGTCGCATCGACCACGAACAGCACGACATCGGCATCGGCGATCGCCTTCTCGCTCTGCCGGCTGACCTGCTCGTCGAGCGAGTCGCCGCCGGTCAGCCAGCCACCGGTGTCGACGAGCGTGAAGGGACGGCCCTGCCAAGAGGCATCGACCTGCTTGCGGTCCCTGGTCACGCCGGGGCGCTCCTCGACGATCGCCTCGCGCCGGCCGATGATCCGGTTCAGCAGCGTCGACTTGCCGACGTTGGGCCGCCCGACGATCGCAACGACGGGGCTCATGCCAGCGCCTCCCGGAGCGCAGCCCCGTCGGTAGCCACGACCTCGACGGGACGTGGGAGGTCGTCGGGCGTGAGGCCGTCGAGGAACCGGCCTCCGCTGAGGCAGACATCCGGGAGCAGGTACCGGTGGCCCTCCGGCTCGCCGCCGAGCACCCGGGCGAGGTCCTCGCCGACGAGAAGCCCGGTTACGCCGACGTTGCCCCCGAAGAAGCTGTTCCCCACCGGCAGCACGCGCACGTCCGGCCGGTCCAGGCCGTCCACGAGCGGCCCGAGCACCGGTGCACCCAGCTCGCCGGTCAGCACTGCGACCGGGGCGTCTCGCCGGGGCCTCAGGTGAACACGGCCGTCGGTGCGGGGCGCCCGGAAGCCCACAGCCGGAGCCCCGTCGACAGCCTGGAAGAAACCCGATGCCCGGGGCCCGGGACCATCGGATCCCCCACCCAGGAAGTCCATCTCGAAACAGCGGGCCATGCCGATCCCGTCCTCGTGCATCGGGAAGCCCTCGTAGGCCTCGGCGAGCGGAAAACCGCGGCCGGCCAGCAGGTAGTACTCGTCGGCGGCGAAGACCATCCGGCGACCGTCGGCGGCGAGGAAGATCCCCTGCCAGGCCTCGACCGTGTCGACCACAAACGCCGCCTCAGCGGCCGTGTGCGGCCGCATCCGCTCCTCGTTGGTGTGGCGGCTCACACCGAGCGGCACCACACACAGGCTGGCGAGGTCGCTGAACCGCTCGCAGACGCCGGCGAGCGTGTCCTCGAGCCAGAGGCCGTCGTTCACGCCGGGGCACACCACCACCTGGCCGTGGACCTCGATGCCGTGGTCGAGGAGCACCCGCAGCCAACGCAGGCTGGTGCCACCCCGTCGGTTGCGCAGCATCTCGGAGCGCTTGCCCGGATCGGTGGCGTGGATGCTCACGTAGAGCGGGCTGAGCCGCTCGGTGACGACCCGCTCGAGGTCGGCCTCGGTGAACCGGGTCAGCGTCGTGAAGTTGCCGTACAGGAACGACAGGCGGTAGTCGTCGTCTTTGAGGTAGAGGCTGCGGCGCATCCCCGGCGGCAACTGGTAGATGAAGCAGAACTCGCAGTGGTTGTCGCAGGTCTGGACCCGGTCGAACAGCGGGCTGTCGACCTCGATGCCCAGTGGAGCGCCGGCCGCCTTCTCGACCTCGACCTCCCGACTCAGCCCTCCGCGGTCGATGTCGAGCAGCAGCGAAGGCTCGTCGACCAGCAGCTGGTACTGGATGACGTCGCGGGGGACCTGCTCGTTGATTGCGAGGATGCGGTCACCGGGCGCGACCCCGGCCCGCTGTGCAGGCGAATCGGGGGCGACGGCGACCACCACGGGGGCCGACATGGCCCCAAGGCTACCGAAGGGGTGCGCCACCACCCGAGGGCTAGGGTCCGAACCGTGAAGGTCGCCCGTGTGCTGCTCGCCGAACCCCGGGGATTCTGTGCAGGCGTCGAGATGGCGATCAAGGCCCTCACCTGGCTGGTACGGGCCTTCGACGAGCCCGTCTACTGCTACCACGAGATCGTCCACAACAAGCTCGTGGTCGAACGCTTCGAGGCGCTGGGCGTGGTGTTCGTCGAGGACATCGACGACGTCCCGCACGGTGCCCCGGTCATGCTCTCCGCCCACGGATCGGCCCCCGACGTCGTCCGGCGGGCGCACGACCTCGGCAGCTACACGGTCGATGCCGTGTGCCCGCTCGTCACCAAGGTCCACCACGAGGTCAAGACCCGTGCCCGCATGGGCTTTCAGGTTGTCTACGTGGGCCACGAGGGCCACGAGGAGGCGGTCGGCACCATCGCCGTCGCGCCCGAGGCCATGCACCGCGTCGAGCATCCGGACGAGATCGACACGCTCCCGGACCTCGGCGACGACGTGGCGGTCCTCGCCCAGACCACGCTCAGCCATCGGGACTGGTCCGGTGTCCTCGATGCCGCCCACGAACGCTGGCCGACCCTGTGGTCGCCGGGCCGCAGCGACCTCTGCTTCGCCACCACCAACCGCCAGGGGGCACTGCTCGACCTGGTCGACCGCTGCGACGCCGTCGTCGTCATCGGCTCTACCAACAGTTCCAACACAAGGGCCCTCGTCAAGCTTGCAGAAGAGGCCGGCTGCGAACAGGTCGTCTGGATCAACCGAGCCGACGAACTGCCCGACGACCTCTCCGGCACGGTCGGTGTCACCGCGGGCGCTTCGGCCCCCGACGAGGTCGTCCAGGCGGTGCTGGCCACGCTCGACCCGGCCAACGGGATCGAGGTGGTCCGCCACACCGAGGAAGACGAGTACTTCCCCCCTCCCCGCAACCTCCGCGACCTGTTGGCCGCAATCCGCGGGTTCGCCGGCTTCGGATTCGGGGCCCCACCCAGCGTGACCCACTTCGACGACCGCTCCGTCGGAGCGTCTGTGGCGTTGGCCGCCCTGGACCGGATCTGAGGGCTCAGCCCCCCTCGGCCTGATCCGGAGGCAGGGGCCGTGGTAGAGCCGGTCGTCCCGCCAGCCTCTGCGCCTCGTCGAACACCGCCTGCATCCGTTGACGCAGTTCCACGGTGAGCTCGTCTACGACACGACGCGGCACCCGTCCCGCCACCACCGGGGGCCTCAGCGGCTCGCCGACCACCATGAACACCCTGGTGGGCCGGATGAACGGCGACCCGCCCGGCATGGCGTGGTCGGTGCCCGCAATGCCCAACGGCACGATCGGCACGCCCGCCCGGGTGGCGACGAAGGCAGGACCGGCGTGCATCTCCTCTGCCAGCACGACCGGGCCGTAGCGCCGGGTGCCCTCGGGGAACATCACCATCGGCTCGCCACGCTCGAGAACCTCCTGACAGGCCCTCAGCGCCGCCCGGTCGGCTGTCCCCCGCTCGACCGGGAAGCCGCCGACGATCGTGAGGAAGCGGCCACCGAGCCTCGACCTCCAGAGTGACTCCTTGCCGAGGAACCTCAGGCGCCGGGCCGTGACCATGCCACCCACGGGCGTGTCGAGGTACGACCGGTGGACCGGAGCGAGGATGTACGGCTCCTCCTTCGGCAGGTGCTCTCCGCCGACCACCCGGAAGCGGAAGCATGCCTTGAGCACCAGCCACAGCAGCGACCAGAAGAAGCGGTAGGCGAACCGGTCGACCCGGCCCATCTCCCGTCCGAGATCCGAGTCGCTCATGTGAGCAGCGCCACGATCGCCTCCACCACCTCGTCGACGGTGAGGTGGGATGTGTCGAGGGTGACCGACCCGTCCGCCTCGACCAGGGGGCTGACCTCGCGGCCGCTGTCGGCTGCGTCGCGGCGACGGATGTCGGCGGCGACAACCTCGATGTCGATGTCTCCCGTCTCGCCGGCCCTACGTCGTGCACGAACCTCCGGCGAGGCCGTCAGGTACACCTTGAGGCGGGCATCGGGGAACACGACCGAGCCGATGTCACGGCCCTCTACAACCCCTCCTCCACGTTCCCCCACCCAGTCCCGCTGGCGCTCCACCAGGTCGATGCGCACGTCGGCGACCGCAGCCACGACGCTCACCGCCGAGGTCACCTCGGGACCCCGGATCGCCTGCGTGGCGTCGACCCCGTCGACGAGGCAGGAGGTCCGGTCGAGTTGCAGGTCCATGGCCCTGGCGGTCCGGGCCAGCGCCACCTCGTCCTGGAGGTCGATTCCGGCCTGCAGGGCCGCGAAGGCGACGGCGCGGTACATGGCGCCGGTGTCGAGGTACGCCAGCCCCAGCCTGTCGGCCAGCGCCCGGGCGATGGTCGTCTTGCCAGAGCCGGCCGGGCCGTCGATGGCGATCACGTCTGGGCCGGGCATGCGTTCAGCCTCCCCCGAGGCGCAGGGAGGACAGGTCGTCGGCGAAACCCGGATAGCTCGTCGCCACCGACTCCCAACCGTCGATGGTGGTGGGGCCGTCGGCCACCAGCGCCGCCACGGCTGCAGCCATCGCGATCCGGTGGTCTTGGTGCGAGTCGGCGGAGCCGCCGCGCAGGCGCCCCCCCTCGACCACCAGGACATCGCCCCCGGTCCGGGCCGCTATCCCCATAACCCCCAGGAACTCCTCGACGGTGGCCAGCCGGTCGCTCTCCTTGACCCGGAGCTCCGCCACGCCCTCGAAGCGGGTCTCTCCCCCGGCGCACGCCGCCGCAACGGCGAGGACCGGAATCTCGTCGACCAGCCCCGGCACCTCGTCGGCGCCCACGACCGTGCCGTCGAGGGTGGCGGCGCGCACCGTCAGGTCACCGGTCACCGGATCGTGGACCACGTCGGCGCCCATCCGCTGCAGGACGTCCACGAAGCCGTTGCGGCCCTGACCCCGGTAGACGTTCCGGACGATGATCTCGGAGTCGGGGACTATCGACGCCGCCACCGCCCAGAAGGCGGCCTGTGAGGGATCGCCCTCGACATCGTGTTCGAACGGCCGTGGCATTCCCGGCGCAACCGTGACCCGCCCGGGTTCTGCCACGACCTCGAGACCCGTGGCGACGAAGAGTTCCTCGGTGTGGGCCCGGGTCGGAACCGGCTCGACCACCGTCGTGGGCCCGTCGGCGGACAACCCGGCCAACAGCACGCACCCCTTCACCTGGGCGCTGGCCACCGGCGGCTCGTAGTCGATGCCGGACAGTCCGCCACCCTCGATCGTCAACGGCGCCGTCGTCGATCCGTCGACCCCCGACACCCGGGCACCCATCTGCGCCAGCGGGACCAGCACCCGGTCCATGGGGCGCCGCCGGATCGAGGCATCGCCGTCGAGGACCGACCGGAACGGCAACCCTGCGAGCATCCCCGCCAGCAGGCGGATGGCGGTGCCCGAGTTTCCGACATCGAGCACGGCGTCGGGCCCGTGCAGCCGTCCGCCCCTGATCCGAAGGGTCCCGTCGGCACCTTCGTCAACTTCGGCGCCGAGCTGCCCGACGATCGACAGCGTGCAGCGGACGTCCTGGCCGTCGCTCAGCCCCCGGATCACCGAAGTGCCGTCCGCAAGGGCCGCCAGCATCAGCACACGGTGGGAGATCGACTTGTCGCCCGGTACGCGCACGCTTCCCCGGAGAGGACCGCCCGGATCGACCACGAGCACCGACACGGCTCAGCCCTGCATCAACGGACGCGAGGTGGGCCGGTAGTCCAGCCCCTCGAGGCCCTCTGTGAGCCGGTCCGCCAGATGAGCATCCACGATCAGCACGATGACACCCCTGTCGCCCTCGGCGGAGTGGGCGATCTCGAGGTCGTAGATGTTGACGTCGAGGTCCGTGGCGAGGGCGGCGATCGAGGCGATCTCGCCCTTGCGGTCGAGCACAGGAACCCGGACCTCGAGCAGGTCGGACGGCTGTGGCGCACCGGTGGGCAGGCTCATGCGGGCCGCACGTGCAGATTCAAGGCGGGTGAGCAGGCATGCGTCGTCGGACTCGACCACCTCGCGTCGCACCTCCCCCAGCGCCCCTATCAGGTCGTCGAGGGCCTCGGTGATGGCAGTCCGGTTCTCGGCGCAGATGTCGGGCCAGATCCCGGGGTGTCCGGCGGCGATCCTGGTCATGTCACGGAAGCCGCCTGCCGCCAGGCGCAGCACCGCAGAGTGCTCCTCGGACCTCCGTGCGGCGAGGCCGACCAACGACGCCGCTGTGAGATGGGGAACGTGGGAGACGATGGCCACGAGGGCGTCGTGGCGCTCGGGAGCGAGGGTGACCACCTCGGCGCCGAGCGACCGCACGATCGATCGCACCCCCGCGAAGGCACCGTCCGCCGTCGCCGCCCCCGGGGTGAGCACCCAGTTGGCCCCTTGGAACATCGACGCATCGGCTCCCTCTACCCCGTCCTGTTCCGATCCGGCCATCGGGTGGCCACCGACGAACCGGGGGTCGTCGACGGCGGCGACGATCGCCGCCTTGACGCTGCCCACGTCGGTCACGAACCCGGCGGGAGAGGCGTCCAGCGCCTCACCGACCAGACCGGTGACCATGCCCACCGGGGCCGCCACGAAGGTGACCTCGGCTGCCGGATCCCAGCCGATGGCGTCGAGGGCACCCAACTCGAGCCCGCGGGCGCAACATGCCTCGTCGACATCGACGCCGCTGACGTGCCAGCCCGCCTCCCGCAACGCCATCCCGATCGAACCGCCGATCAGGCCGACGCCCACGACAGTGGCCCGCCGGCTCATCGGACGGCCCACCCGGGACGCGCCGGTGCCCGAAGGGAAGGAGAAGGGCGTGCCATGACACCGATGCTACCGGCCGGCCCTTCTGCGGACCGATGGTTTCCGGACCGAAGGGCCATCCCTCAGGTACTTTCGGCGACCGCCCGTTCGATCGCCCTCAGCTCGTCGGTTTCGAGGTGGCGCCAGGTGCCGGGCCGGATCGAACGGTCGGCCAGGGGTCCGATACGGGTCCGGACCAACCGGATGACCGGATGTCCGATGGCTTCGCACATGCGCCGCACCTGTCTGTTGCGGCCCTCGTGGATCACCAGGCGCAGGACGTTCGGCTCGACCGGGGTCACCCGCGCCGGGGCGGTGATGCCGTCGTCGAGTTCGATGCCCTCGCGCAGCAGCCGTAGGGCGGACCGGCTGGGCTCACCCTCCACGTGCGCCACGTACTCCTTCTCGACACCGTACGAGGGGTGGGTGATGCGGTTGGCGAGTTCACCGTCGTTGGTCAGCAGCAACAGGCCCTCGGTGTCGAGGTCGAGGCGCCCGACGGGGAACACCCGCGGCTCGTCGGGCACGAGGTCTACGACGATCGGACGTCCCTGAGGGTCGTCAGCCGTGGTCACGACGCCGGCGGGCTTGTTGAGAAGGTAATAGACCAGCCCCGGCCGGACCCCGACAGGGGCGCCGTCGACCAGGATCCTGGCCGTCTCGGGATCGACGCGTCGACCGAGTTGGGCCACCTCGCCGTCGACCAGCACCCGACCGGCGGCGATGAAGTCGTCGCACACCCGGCGGCTCCCGAATCCGGCCAGCGCCAGCACCTTCTGGAGGCGCACCCCTTCGACCGGTTCGGTCACCCCATGCGGCCGATCAGGCCTCGACGGAGCCGTCGACGCCCAGCACTTCGGCAACCGACGGTTCGTCGTCATCGACGGGCTCCTCGATCGGTTCCCCGTCGATGCCCAGGTCCGTGCCGCCCCGCAGGCCCCGTTCAAGGGCCTCGACGACCTCGGCACCCGGCACGAACTCGCCCAGCGGCGGCAGGTCGTGCACCGAATCGAGGCCGAGGTGCTCGAGGAAGAACGAGGTGGTGCCGAACAGCACCGCATTGCCGGGGCCGGGGTCGCGGGACAACTCGACGATGTAGCCACGGTGCTGGAGCGTGCGCATCACGCCGTCGACGTCGACGCCCCGTATGGCCGACACCTGGGCCCTGGACACCGGCTGCTTGTAGGCGACGATCGCCAGCGTCTCGAGCGCTGCGCTGGTGAGCCGCGAGCTCTGGCCCTCGAGCACGAACCGCTCGACCCATTGCGCCTGGTCGGGGTGGCTCTGGAAGCGGAAGCCGCCGGCCACCCGGACCAGGGCGAACCCGCGTCCATCTTCCTCGTAGGCCCCGGCCAGGTCTCCACATACCCGCTCGACCTCGTCGGTCGGGACCTCGAGGAGTTGCGCCAGGAGGTTGGAGGGGACCGGTTCGAGGGCGACCATGAGCATTGCCTCGATGGCCCGACGCACCTCGGCGTCGCCATCAGCCTGATTCTCTCCCGACGAACCACCCACCGGTCAGCCCTCGTAGGCGTCGACGAGCTCGACGTCGGCGGGTTCGGCTCCGGGCTTCCACCGGACGTGGATGTCGCCGAAGGTGTCGACCTGGTCGATGTCGATAACGCCCTGCTTGTAGAGCTCGAGGACAGCGAGGAACCGGACCACCACCTCCAACTGTTCGTCGAGGTGGCCGGTCATGCGGCGGAAGGTCGTCGGCCCCGAGGTCGGCAACGTCGCAACCAGCTCAGTGACGGCGTCGGCGACGCTGACCCGGATCGGAGCGATGTGGAACGTGTCGATGCGTTCGACGGTCCTGGGTTCGAATGCCCGCAGGAAGGCCCTGTGCAGGTCGTCGGGCGTCACACCCTCGAGCAGGTCCGGGGTCATGTCGATGAAGTGGTTGTCGGGCCCCATCCGCCGTGGCCTCGAGAGGCACGCCGCGGCGGACAGGCGGCGCAGCACGATCGCAGCATCTTTGAACGTCTTGCACTCGAGCAGCCGGGCCAGCAGGAGGTCCCGTTCCTCCCAGGCGGCAAGCTCCTCGTCGAGGTCGAGGTCGTTGTTGCCGGGAAGCAGCCGTCGGGTCTTGAGCTCGACGAGGATCGCTGCGATCAGCAGGAACTCGGTGGCCACCTCCAGGTCGAGGCCCTCGAGGCGGCCCAGCTCGTCGATGAACTCGTCGACGATCGTCGACAACCGGACCTCGTAGAGCTCCACCTCCTCCTTCAGGATCAGGTGCAGCAACAGGTCGAAGGGGCCTTCGTAGACGGACGTGGAAACCTTGACGCTCACGACACAGGACACTAGGGAGTCGGCGACAGGCCGCGGTGTATGGGACGGAGCCCGCCGTGGACCGGATCGCACCCTTTTCCCCACCCGGCCACGGGCCTCCCCACTTCCTTCAGGAACCGGCAACGGTCGACGACCTTCTCCCCACCCGGCCACGGGCCTCCCGCTACCCTGCCCGCCATGTCACGCGTCTTTTCCGGCATCAAGCCGTCCGGTTCTGTACACCTCGGAAACCTCCTGGGGGCGCTCCGTAACTGGGTGGCCCTCCAGGAACGGGCCGATGCCGTCTATTGCGTCGTCGACCTCCACGCCCTCACCACCCCGCAGGACCCCGCCGAGCTTCGGGCCTCCACGCTGTCGCTTGCCCAGATGCTCATAGCCGTGGGGCTGGACCCCGAACGCTGCACCCTGTTCGTGCAGAGCCATGTCCACGAGCACTCAGAATGCGCCTGGCTCATGGAGTGCACCGCCGCCTTCGGTGAGCTGCGCCGCATGACCCAGTTCAAGGACAAGTCGGACCAGGCCGGCTTCGTGTCGGGTGGCCTGTTCACCTACCCCGCACTCCAGGCCGCTGACATCCTCCTCTACGACACCGACGAGGTCCCTGTCGGCGAGGACCAGCGACAGCACATCGAGCTCACCCGCGACATCGCCGAACGCTTCAACTCGCGCTACGGCGACACCTTCGTGGTTCCCGAGGCGGTCGTGCCACCGGCCGGCGCCAGGGTCATGGACCTCCAGCAGCCCGGGAACAAGATGTCGAAGTCCGAGGACAGCCCCCAGGGATCGATCTCACTGCTCGACGAGCCCGCAGCCATCGAAAAGAAGGTAAAACGGGCCGTCACCGACAGCGACGGCGAGGTTCGCTTCGACGTTGCGGTCAAGCCCGGCGTCTCGAACCTGCTGTCGATCCTCGGCGCTGCCACCGGTCGAAGGCCGGACGAGGCCGCCGGGGGCATCGACCGCTACGGCGACCTCAAGGCCGCCACCGCCGAGGCGGTCATCGAGATGCTCCGACCGATCCAGGCCCGCTACCACGAGCTGGCCGCCGATCCCGCCGAGACCTCCAGGCTGCTGGCCGTCGGTGCCGACAAGGCAGCCGAGGTGGCATCGGCGACCCTGGAACGCGCCCGAGGCAACATAGGCCTGCTCGGCGTCTAGCACCGGGCCGTCAGTCGTCGTCGGAGTTCCAGAGGGCCTCGGCGACCTTCAGGTCAACCGTCCAGCGCTCGCGCTGGAGGTGGTGCTCTGCGGCCCAGGCGACGGTGAGCGGATCGCTCCCGGCGGCCGCCAGCAGCGCCGCACCTTCCGACGGATGCCGCAGGTAGCGGCCCAGGCGCCCCCGCACCCCGTTCCGGACCGCCCAGCGTTCGTGCCGTTCCGACGACGTGACGGCACCGACCAGGGTGGCCACCACCCGTGCCCACGTGCCGAGCCCGCTGGTGACCTTGCCCACGTCGTGCAGGAGGGCTGCCGCCAGCACCGGGCGCTGCGTCCCGGGGATCTGCTCGTCGACCCTGCGGGCGACACCTACGGCGTGTCTACGGTCGGCGTCCGACATCCGCTGCCAGAGGTAGGCCTCACCCTCGAGCAGGTGCCGGCTCGCCCACTCGGCGTCCGGTGGGGCCGGTCCACCGCGCCGCAGCGAACCGACGAACCGCCGGGCCAGGTGGAGCGACCGCCCGGGCATCAGCGCCCGAGGCGCCGCAGGGCGGTCAACAGTCCGATGACGGTCTTCGCATCGGTGATGGTGCCAGCGACGATCATGCCGCCGACATCGTCGAGGCGGACACGTTCGACCGTCAGGTACTGCTCCTCGACGCTGAACGCCTCCGCTGTGGCCTCGACCAGTTCGGTGGCCAAAAAAACGGTGGTCACCTCGTCGCAGAAGCCGCCCGAGTTGTGGAATGTCGCCAACACCTCCAGGTGCGGCGCATCGAGGCCGGCCTCTTCGACCAGCTCGCGTCGTGCGGCGACCTCGAGCGGCTCACCTGGTACGTCGAGCTTGCCGGCGGGGAGTTCGAGCATCTCTGCCTCGAGGGCGGCCCGGAACTGCCGGACCAGCACCACCTCGTCGCCGTCGATTGCGACGACGGCCACGGCTCCGGGGTGGCGGACCACGTCACGGGTGATGCGCTCACCGGCCGGGCCCTCGAACTCCGCCTCGAAGAGGCTGATGATGTAGCCGTCGTGGAGCAGGCGCTCCGCCGTCTTGCGGAAGCCGGCCGGGGTCACCCCTCGGCGCCTGCGTCGACCTGGAGGAGCTGGGGGTTGCGGCCCTCGGCCCTACGCAGCGCTTCTTCCACGAAGGCCCGGAACAGGGGCGCCGGACGGTCCGGGCGGCTCTTGAACTCGGGATGGGCCTGGGTTGCGATCCAGAACGGGTGGTCCTCGAGTTCGATGAACTCGACCAGACGGCCGTCGGGCGACTCGCCCGAGCAGCGGAGTCCGGCTTCTTCGAATCGCTGCCGGTAGCGGGGGTTGAACTCGTAGCGGTGGCGGTGGCGCTCGGAGACGACCTCCTCGCCGTAGATCTCGTGCACCCTCGAGCCCGGCCGCAACTGGGCTACGTAGGCACCGAGGCGCATGGTGCCGCCCTTGTCGTCGACGTCGCGCTGCGACTCCATGAGGTCGATCACCGGGTGCGGCGAGGTCGGGTCGAACTCGGACGAGTGCGCCCGCTCGAGGCCCAGGACGTTGCGCCCGAAGTCGACGGCCATGCACTGGAGGCCCAGGCAGAGGCCCAGGCAGGGGATCCCGTGTTCGCGTGCGTACCCGGCTACGGCGATCTTCCCCTCGATGCCACGCGAACCGAAGCCACCCGGGATGACGATGCCGTCGAGGTCCCGCAGCCGGTCGGCGACCAGCAGGCCCTCGACGTCCTCGGCCTGTATCCAGTCGATCTGGACGTCGACGCCGTGGTGGATGCCCGCGTGGTTGAGCGATTCGACTACCGACAGATATGCATCGACGAGGCTGACGTACTTCCCTATGAGGCCGATGCGCACCGGAATGGTGGCGGCCTCGACCCGGCGGTTGAGCGCCTTCCAGTCATCGAGGTCGGGCTCACCGGCATCGATGTGCAGCAGGTCGCAGACCACGTTGTCGAGGCCCTCGTCGTGGAGGATGAGGGGGATCTCGTAGAGGCTGTCGGCGTCGGGGGCGCTGACGACGGCCGCCAGGGGCACGCTCGACAGGTTCGAGATCTTGCGGCACAGTGCCTCACCCACCGGCTCGTCGCTGCGGCAGACGATGGCGTCCGGCTGGATGCCGCGGCCTCGGAGTTCGATGACCGAGTGCTGGGTCGGCTTGGTCTTGTGCTCACCCGATGGTGCGATGTACGGCACCAGGGTGAGGTGGATGTAGCAGACGTTGTCGGAGCCGACATCGAGCTGGAACTGCCGGATGGCCTCGAGGAACGGGAGGATCTCGATGTCGCCGACCGTGCCGCCGACCTCGGTGATGAGCACGTCGACGTCGTCGCCGGCCAGCATGTGGATACGGCGCTTGATCTCGTCGGTGATGTGCGGGATCACCTGCACGGTCCTGCCCAGGTAGTCGCCATGACGCTCGGCTGCCAGGACGTGCGAGTAGATGGAACCAGTGGTGGCGTTCGAGTCGCGGGTGAGGTTCTCGTCGATGAACCGCTCGTAGTGGCCGAGGTCGAGGTCGGTCTCACCGCCGTCGTCGGTGACGAACACCTCGCCGTGTTCGAACGGGTTCATGGTGCCCGGATCGACGTTGATGTACGGGTCCAACTTCTGGATGAGGACCCGGAGCCCCCGCTGCTTGAGGAGCCGGCCCAGAGAAGCGGCGGTCAGGCCCTTGCCGAGCGAACTGGCCACGCCGCCCGTGACGAAGATGTGTTTGGTCACGGGTCGCCAACCTACCGGTCGCGCGGCCGACACGCGCGGAGTGCGGCCACGCGTGCGGTCAATCCCGTCGTGTTGCCGCTTCGGCAAGCAACTCGGCGGCGTGGTCGCGGGCCGTTTCGCTGTCGGGGGAACCCGACAGCATCCGCGACACCTCCATGACACGCTCGTCGTGGTCGAGGCCACGCACGGTGGCACGGGCCGAGGTGCCGTCGTCGACCTTCTCGACGACCAGTTGCCGGTCGGCGCATGCGGCGACCTGTGCCAGGTGGGTGACCACCAGGACCTGTCGGTCGACTGCGAGAGCGGCGAGGGCCGCTGCGACCGCATGGGCGGCGCGTCCGCCCACCCCGGCGTCGACCTCGTCGAATACCAGCGTCGGAGGCGATTCGGAGACGACACGCCGTACGGCCAACATGGCACGGGCCAGCTCGCCACCGGAGGCGACCTTGGCGAGGGGTGCGGCGGGCGAACCCGAGTTGGGAGACAGCAGGATGGCCACCTCGTCGCCTGCCTCGCCACCGACCTCGATCATGACCGAAGCCGCCGGCATGGCGAGCTCGCGGAGGTGGGACTCGACCCGGGCCGCCATCTCGGGGCCGGCACGCCGACGTGCGGAGAGCACCACAGCGGCGGCCTCACGTCGTGCAGCCTCGACGGCGACCCGGCGCGCGTCAAGCGACACGGCCCGGGCATCGTGGTCGAGCAGGCCCGCCAGGCGATCGGACGCCTCGCTGTGGTAGGCGACGACGGCGGTCAGGTCGGCGCCGTACTTGCGACGCATCTCGGCCAGGAGATGGCGCCGGTCCACGATCTCCTCGAGGCGGGCCGGATCCTCCTCCACGGAG
Organism: Actinomycetota bacterium; assembly: GCA_014381945.1. Lineage (GTDB taxonomy): Bacteria > Actinomycetota > Acidimicrobiia > Acidimicrobiales > MedAcidi-G1 > S20-B6. Next base: position 11,347 of record JACNKQ010000045.1, on the reverse strand, counting down.
TCGGCCACCGTTCGGAGTCGGGCAGCCAGGTCGGATGCCTCGGCCACGATGCCCCGCAGCCGTCCGACCTCCGCATCGAACGGCGATCGGTTCTCGAGGAACCCGATTCCGCGGGCCAACGCATCGGAGATCGGACCGTCGCCGTCGAGCAGGTCGAGTGCACCGGCCGCTGCCTCCCGGTGGGCGGCGGCGTCGGCCAGCAGGGACTCGTGGGCAGCGAGGAGGTCGTCCTCACCGGGGTCCTCGATGCCCACCTCGTCGAGCTCGGCCACCTGGAAGCGCAGGAGGTCGATTTCGCGGGCCCGGGCGCGTTCGTCGCCCCCCAACTCGGCCAGCTCGGCGTCGACGAGGGCCAGCTCGGCATCGGCGTCGCCGAGTGGTCCCAGGTCGATGCCTCCGAAGCGGTCGAGGGCCCGGCGCTGGACGGAACGCGACAGCAGGCTCTGGTGGGCGTGCTGGCCGTGCAGGTCGATCAGCCCCGCACCGCGTTCAGCAAGCGCCGCCGCCGCGGCCAGGTTGCCGTCGAGGTATGCGCGGCTGCGTCCCTCCCGGGGGACCACGCGGCGGAACACGACCTCGGCCGTGTCGTTGTCAGCGGATGCGCCTTCAGGAGGGCCCGATGCGAACCGGCCCTCGATGGTTGCCTCGTCGGCGCCGGGACGGACAAGGGCCGGATCGGCACGACCACCCATGAGGAGGTCGATGGCCGTGACGATCATGGTCTTGCCCGCCCCGGTCTCGCCGGTGACCGTGGTCAGGCCCGGACCGAGGAGCAGCGACATCTCCTCGACCACGCCGAGGTTGGTGACCTGCAACTCGAGCAGCACGTTGATCGCCTCCTGGATCGCTCTTTGGCCGTCGGCCTCGTCGACATCCTCCCACGGGGGTGTGACACCCGTGTTGGACAGGCGGCTTCGCTAGCGGTCCTCGAGCCCGAACTTGGTCTTCAGGACCCGTTCGAACTGTCGCTCGACGAAGGTCACGAGCCTCGCCGTCCGGTCGCTGGCGGTGCACACCACCATGTCGCCCTCGCCCAGCGGCGACACCTCACGCCCGTCGACCGTGCACGTCGCCGGCCGGTCGCCGAGGACCTCGAGGGTGATCTCGGTCTCCGGGCCGAGCACCAGCGTCCGGTCGAACAGCATGTGGGCTGAAACCGGCGTGAGCTGGAGCGACCGGTGCAGGGCATCGACGATCGGGCCACGCACGGAGAAGGCATAGGCGGTCGAGCCGGTGGGCGTGGCCACTATCAGCCCGTCTGCGGCGTATGAGGTGAAGAAGGAGCCGTCGAACGACACACCCAGGTGGATGGTGGGTCCGGTCCGTTCGACCACCAGTTCGTTCAGGCCGTGGTCGCTGCCGACGACCGTGCCGTCGGCCCTCCTGACCTCGACGCTCAGCATCATGCGTTCCTCGATCCCGTGTTCGCCACGCAGCATGCGGCCGACCGAGGCCTCGACGTCTTCAGGTTCGCAGGCGGTGAGGTAGCCGAGTTGGCCGAAGTTGACGCCCAGCACCGGCACCGGGCGGCCGTCGAGGAGGTTCACGGCCCGCAGGATCGAGCCATCGCCGCCGAGGCTCACAACCAGGTCCAGGTCGTCTGCCCCGCCACGTTCGGTCAGCCTCCGGACCTCGTGCCCCTCGGAGGAGAGGCGTGTGCCGAGGGCATCGGCCTGCACGACCGCCGCCTCACGTCCCTCGTGGACCACCAACCCGAGCGTCGCCATCAGCCGCGGCCCCCGTCTGGCGGAACAGCCGATGCAACAAGTGCGGTGAAGTCCAACGGTGTCGAGACGCCGCCGACGATCACGTGGACGAAGAACTCGACGTTCCCCCCGGCACCCGTGATCGGCGACACCATGGCGTCCATGATGGCGGCTCCGGCGTCGCAAACCGACAGTTGGACCCCGGCGAGCGCCCTTTGCCAGACTTCGGGGTCCCGGATGACCCCCCGCCCGAGGTCCGCCTCGTGCCGGCTCGCCTCGAACTGGGGCTTGACCAGGAGCACCATCGGCGACCCCGCATCAACGAGGGAAAGCAGGTTCGGCATCACCGTGGCCAACGAGATGAACGACACGTCGGCGACGAGCAGGTCGAAGGGCGCCCCGATCTCGGCAGGATCGATGCCCCGGACATCGGTCCGCTCGTGGACGGTGACCCGGTCGTCGCCACGCAAGCCCTGGTGGAGCTGGCCCCGACCCACGTCGACCGCAACGACGGTCGCAGCACCCCGCTGAAGCAGGCAGTCGGTGAAGCCACCCGTGCTGGAGCCGACGTCGACCGTCCGGCGACCGGCGACCTCGACCGGGAACCTGGACAACGCCGCATCCAACTTCTCGCCGCCGCGGCCCACGAACCTCGGCGGCGGCCCCGAGACCACTACAGCCTGCCCGGCGCCGACCTGGCGCGTCGCCTTGTCGGCGGTCGCCCCATCGACGGTGACGCGCCCAGCAAGGATCAGGTCCTGCGCCAGGTCATGACTGTCCACCAGACCCCTGCGCACCATCTCCCGGTCGAGCCGGCGGCGGGCGCTCACAGTCGGTTCACCCCAGGTGCGCCTTCACCAACGATGCCAGGTCGGCCGCAACCCGGTCGGGTTCCGGATCTGTCGGAAGGTCGGCTTCGGACGTGACACCGGTCAGGACCAGGGCGAACTCCCATCCCAGGGCCCGCGCCAGCAGGCCGTCCGTGTCCGGCCTGTCCCCCACGACGATTCCCTCCGCGACTCCGCCCCCCGCGACTCCGCCCCCCTCGCCGGCCCGGCCGAGCACCACATCGCACATGGGCCGGTGCGGCTTGCCGGCCACCTCCGGCGTCGCCCCCGTCGCCGCAACGAGAGCCGCCACGATCGATCCGGCGCCCGGCCGGATGCCGTCGTGCGCCGGATAGGTGACATCCTCATTTGTGGCCAGGAGCCGTGCACCACCGAGGATCGCCTGAACGCCGGCGGTGAGCCCCCGGTAGTCGAAGTCCTCGTGGAAGCCGACGACGACGGTGTCGGCCGGTCCTTCGCCGACCACGATCGCCCCGACCGCCTCCAGTTCCTCGCGGGCGCCGGGACCGCACATTCCGAGGACCACCTCGCCCGGCTGCACCATGGCCGCAGCGGCCATGCCCGAGGTGATGACACCGCCACGGGCGTCGATGCCGTGGCCGGCCAGCTTGGCCTCGACGTCGACCACCCGGCGGCCGGAGTTGTTGGTGACGAAGAGCACCGTCTCGCCGGCGTCCTGGAGAGCGGCCACGGCGTCGGCAGCACCGGGAATGTCCTCGGTGCCGAGCCACACCACGCCGTCGAGGTCGAGTGCCCAGGCCATGCCTGCAGTCTGACGCCCGGTGAGCGGAAAGCGGCGTCAGACGGTCCAGGTGGGCAACGAGTGCAGCAGCGCCCTGAGGTCGCCATTGCCGCGATCGCTCTCCATCTGATCGACCTGACCGCGCATGGCCTCGCCGTACTCGCCACGGTCGACTGCACGGAACACGCCGACCGGCGTCGGCCGATCGGGGCCTTCGGCCAGGCGGGACAGTGCGAAGGCGGTCGACGGATCGGTCCGGGCCTCGTCGTGCACCAACAGTGCATCGACGCCCACGTCGGCCACCTCGACTATCTCGACCCCGCCGTCGTGGCGGGCCACGCCGAACTGGCCCTCGGTTCCGAACCGGATCGGCTCGCCGTGGCGCAACGGGATCAGCATGTCGTCCCGGACGTCCTTTTTTGTGATGGTCTCGAAGGCTCCGTCGTTGAACACGTTGCAGTTCTGGTACACCTCGACGATGGATGCGCCCGGGTGCTCGTAGGCACGTCGGAACATCTCCTGCATGTGGTGCCGGTCCATGTCGTGGGTACGTGCGACAAAGCTGGCCTCGGCACCGATCGCCAGGCTCACCGGATTGAAAGGCGTTGCGCATGACCCGATCGGAGACGACTTGGTGACCTTGCCCCGCTCGCTGGTCGGCGAGAACTGGCCCTTGGTCAGGCCGTAGATCTGGTTGTTGAACAAAAGGATGTTGATGTCGATGTTGCGTCGCAGGGCATGGATGAGGTGGTTGCCGCCGATCGAGAGCATGTCGCCGTCGCCGCCCACCACCCAGACATCGAGGTCCGGGCGCGCCAGGGCCAGGCCCGTGGCAATCGCCGGAGCACGACCGTGGATCGAGTGCATGCCATAGGTGTTCATGTAGTAGGGGAACCGGGCGGCGCAACCGATACCCGACACGAACACGGTCTTTTCGCGGCGGACGCCGAGGTCGGGCATGAGGAGCTGGAGGGCCGTCAGGATCGAGTAGTCGCCACATCCCGGGCACCACCGGACCTCCTGGTCGCTCTGCCAGTCGGCCCGCTTGGTGACAGGCACGTCCTCGGTGCCTCCGTCGGGTAGCAGCGTGTCGGTCATCAGGAGTCGTCCCCTGTCTCGGTCAGGATCACCTGCTGGAGTTCGCCCGGCGTGAAGGGCTGGCCCGAGACCTTGCTCACGGGCCGGGCGTCGACCAGGAACTCGTCTCGCAGGATCCGAACGAGTTGACCCAGGTTCATCTCCGGGACCAGGACCTTCGGGAAACCCGACAGGACCTCGCCCAGGTTCGCCGGCATCGGGTTGAGGTGCGTCAGGTGTACATGGGCTACCTTGCGACCGGAGTCGCGGACCCGACGGACGGCAGCGGCGATCGCGCCCCAGGTCGAACCCCAGCCGACGAGGAGCAGTTCTGCGTCGGCGTCGCCGCTGACCTCCACGTCGGGAACCGGGATGCGGGCGATCCGCTCGGCACGCAGGGCGATCATGTGTGCGTGGTTGGCGCCGTCGTAGGAGACGTTGCCCGAGCCGTCCTGCTTCTCGAGGCCGCCGATGCGGTGCATGATCTCAGGAGTGCCGGGAATGGCCCACGGTCGGGCCAAGTTGTCGTCACGCAGGTACGGCCAGAAGACCTCGTCTCCGTTCTCGTCGACCTGGTTGAAGCCACTGGCGAACTCGATCGGGATCGGCTCGAGATCCTCGACATCCGGGAGGAGCCAGGGTTCGGAGCTGTTGGCCAGGTAGCCGTCGGAGAGCAGCATCACCGGGGTGCGGTATTTGATGGCGATGCGGGCCGCCTCGATGGCCTGGTCGAAGCAGTCGGCCGGTGTCCGGGCGGCGATGACCGGCATGGGCGACTCGCCGTGGCGTCCGTACATCGACATCAGCAGGTCGGCCGCCTCGGTCTTGGTCGGCAAGCCCGTCGATGGACCGCCGCGCTGGATGTTGACGATGATGAGCGGCAGTTCGAGGCTGACGGCGAGGCCCATGGTCTCGCCCTTGAGGGCTACGCCCGGGCCGCTCGTCGTGGTGATCCCCAGGTGCCCGCCGTAGGCCGCCCCCAGCGCAGAGCCGATGGCCGCTATCTCGTCTTCGGCCTGGAAGGTCGCCACGTTGAACTGCTTGTGCCTGGAGAGCTCGTGGAGGATGTCCGACGCCGGCGTTATCGGATAGGAGCCCAGGAACAGGGGCAGGCCCGAGAGCTGACCGGCCGCCACCAGGCCCCAGGCCAGCGCCGTGTTGCCGTTGATGTTGGTGTAGGTCCCGGCCGGCATCTCGGCGGGGCGCACGATCACCTTGTGGTCGGACAACTCGGCGGTCTCACCGTAGGCGTGGCCGGCATTGAAAGCGGTCCTGTTGGCGGCGACTATCAGGTCGCGGCCCTTGAACTTGGCGTCGATCCATTCGAGGGTGGGCTCGACGGGTCGGCTGTACATCCACGAGAGCAGGCCGAGTGCGAAGAAGTTCTTGGAACGCTCGGCGTCCCGGGGCTTGACTCCCAGGTCCTTGCAGGCCTCCTTGGTGAGTGAGGTCATCGGCGCGCTGATCAGCCGATAGGCGGACAGGTCGTCGCCCTCCAGGGGATCGTGGTCGTAGCCGGCCTTGGCCAGGTTTCGGTCGTTGAAGGTGTCGGCGTTGACTATCACCGTTCCTCCGTCGACCAGGGTGCCCAGCTCGGTCTTGAGGGCAGCGGGGTTCATGGCGACCAGCACGTGAGGGGCATCGCCCGGCGTGAAGATGTCGTGGTCCGAGATGTGAACCTGGAAGGCCGAGACGCCGGCGAGCGAGCCTGCCGGTGCCCGGATCTCGGCGGGATACTCGGGAAGCGTGGCGAGGTCGTTTCCGAACAGGGCGCTCGCCGAGGTGAACCGGTCTCCGGTCAGCTGCATGCCGTCGCCGGAGTCGCCGGCGAACCGGATGACCAGACGACCGACTTCAGGGACCAGCGACCCCGCGGACGTCTCCGTCACTTGCTCCACCTCCGAGCCGGCGCCGTTGCCGGATCCATCGTCTGACCCCCGACCCTAATCGTGTGTGGCCGCTGACAAGGTGACCGACAGAAGGTTCTTGATGTGCAATGGGTCACGCTGTCGCCGGGGCGTCCTGGTCGTCCGAGGCATCCCGGTCGGCAGAGAGTTCGTGGCCCGTGCGGTAGTCGCCGAAGGGTTCGTCCCGCTGCTGGAGTGCCCCGGTCAGGCCGTCGCTCCGGATGGCTGAGAGGAACTCCGCCATGGCGTCGGTGTGGACGCCGAGGGCGCAGAGTTCGGTGCCGGCCCGGAGCCCCGTCCGGAGCCCCATATGTTCCATCTGCCGGTGGACCACCCGCTTGTTGAGCTGGACGATCTCGGCCGGGATCTCGCAGATGCGGCGCGCCACGTCGATGACGGCTGCGTCGAGGTCCTCTGCCGGAAACGCCGCATTGGCCCATCCCAGCTCCACTGCCTCGAGGCCGGTGATGGAGTCGCCGGTCAGCATCATCTGCATGGCCCGGCGCATGCCGAGGAACCATGCGTGGAAGTGCATGTCGGGGACCCCGAAGCGGACCGCCGGATAGCCCATGCTGGCGTCCTCGGCCACGTAGACAAGGTCGCAGCCGGTGGCCAACTCGCTGCCACCGGCAAGGCAGTAGCCGTGCACCTGGGCGATGACCGGCTTGGCCAGGTCCCAGATCGACATCCATCCCTCGGTCACGTGGCGTGGCCACTGCCCTTCGCCAGCGGGCGTGTAGTACGGGTAGTCGTGTCCGGCGTTTCCGCCACCGAGGTCGTAGCCGGCCGAAAACGAAGGACCCGCTCCCCGGATTATCGTGACCCGGACGTCCACGTCCCGGTCGTGGGCGACCAGGGCGTCGAGGATTGCTCCCCGGAGGGGGTGGAAGAGCGCATTGCGCTTCTCCGGCCGGTTCATCGTGATTCGCCGAATTCCCGGAGACGGTTCGTCTACGAGGATCAGGTCCTCGGGAACCGCTGTCGGAGATTCCCCTGGTCCGTCGTCGTACGACACTTGGTGCTCCTGCGGTTCCGAGGTGGCCGACGGTTCAGGCGATTGTGACGGACTCGTCCAGGTAGACGTCCTGGATGGCGTTGAGGAGTTCGATGCCCTCGGGCATCGGACGCTGGAATGCCTTGCGGCCCGAGATGAGGCCCAGGCCGCCGGCCCGCTTGTTGATGACGGCGGTGCGAACGGCCTCGGCCAGGTCGCCGGCTCCGGAGGAAGCGCCGCCGCTGTTGATGAGGCCGATGCGGCCCATGTAGCAGTTGGCCACCTGCCAACGGCAGAGGTCGACGGGGTGGTCGGTGGTGAGCTCGTCATATACGAGGGCGTGGGTCTTGCCGAAGCCCGGCAGGGCGTTGTAGCCGCCGTTGGTCTCGGGCAGCTTCTGCTTGATGATGTCGGCCTCGATGGTGACGCCGATGTGGTTGGCCTGGCCGGTGAGGTCGGCGGAGGCATGGTGGTCGACGCCGTCGACCTTGAACCCGGAGTTGCGTAGGTAGCACCACAGCACGGTGAACATCCCGAGTTCGTGGGCACGGGCGAAGGCCTCGCCCACCTCCTGGATCTGGCGGGTGGCCTCTTCGGAGCCGAAGTAGATGGTGGCGCCGACACCCGCGGCACCGAGGTCGTACGCCTGGTCGACCGAGCCGAACATGACCTGGTCGAACTTGTTCGGCAGCGTCAGGAGTTCGTTGTGGTTCAACTTGACGATGAACGGGATGCGGTGGGCGTAGCGACGTGACACTGAACCCAGCACGCCGAACGTCGAGGCGACGGCGTTGCATCCGCCCTCGATCGCCAACTCGACGATGTTGGCGGGATCGAAGTAGGCGGGGTTGGGGGCGAACGACGCCGCACCCGAATGCTCGATCCCCTGGTCGACCGGAAGTATCGACACGTACCCGGTGCCCCGCAGGCGGCCGTGGTCGAGCAGGGACTGGAAGCTCCGCAGCACCTGCGGCGAGCGGTCCGACACCGCCATGACGTCCCCTACGAAGTCAGGGCCGGGCAGCGTCAGCGACGACGATGCGATGGCCGTGGCGGTGTGGTCGAGCAGGTAGCCGGCGTCGTCGCCGAGCAGGGATGCGGTGTCCACGTGGAAACTCCTCGAGCGGTCAGGGCTGGGTGGTAGTTGCCGGTCCGAAGCCGGCTCCTTTCACCCTACGCCGCCCGGGTCGGGTCTGCGGGCCCCGATTGCCGTCCCTGGGCGGACCAGGGCAGGCGGGCCAGGGCCCTTTCGACCGCCCGGCGGGCCTGCACCCTCCGGCGGGCCGACACGACCCTGTCGGCGACGACCTCGGTGCGGCTGACGGTGGATCCTCCGGCCTGGAAGTAGCGCCGCCGGATCCTTCCCACGACCACGACCGGTGCACCGGCGGTCAGGCCCCGCTCAGAGGCCATCGGATCGAAGCGGACGACCGGCACGGTCTCGGCCCGGTCGCCGTCGTTGCGGACCGTTACCTCGTAGCGGAGCAGGGTGTCGCCCGAGGCCAGTTCGAGGGGCCGCGGGTCGCTGCTCAGGACTCCGGCCAGGACGACGAGGTTGGCCGGGAGGTGTTGCACACCGTCGTCGGAGGCACCTGATCCGGTTGGTGTAGCGGTATCGGGTTGTTCGGTGGTGGTGCCCATGGTCGGGCTCCCTTCGGTGGGTGTGGCGCCCTACGGGCGGCACGGTTGTCGAAGGGGGAAGCAGTCGAAGGGGGAAGCTTCGGCTGGAATCGTAGCGACGGGTTGGGGCGCTGATGATGAAGATGATGAAGAGGATGAAGAGGATGAAGAGGATGAAGAGGATGAAGATGATGAAGAGTGCTGCTCAGCCGAGCGCCTCGGCACGCTGGACGACGTCGGCCAGGTCGGGTGCATGGCGACGCAACCAGTCGAACAGTTCCCGTGCCCGGGGGGTCGCACCGGAACGCTCGTAGAGGTCGGCCAGGGAGTAGGCGCGCCTGAGGTGGTGCGGGCGAGGACGCTTGGGAACCACCCATCCCCGTTCGAGGAGGTGCACGGCCTCTGCGATCCGGTTCTGGTCTGCCAGCGCACCGGCGGCGACGAGGCGGCCCTCGGTGACCAGCGCAGCGCTGGGAGAGCGTTCCCGCAACTCCTCCCACAGTGCCTCGACATCCGTCCACCGTTCCTGGGCGCGGTAGCAGTCGGCCAGCACGGGATGCTGCTCGGTGCCACCGGTCAGGCTCCGGAACCGCTCCAGCGTCTTGGCCGCCGCGTGCCACCGGCCGAGGCGGTACTGGGACAGGCCCATGAGCTCGACCACCTCGGCGACGTCCGGCGCCCTCTGGTCGATCGACGCCAGGATGCGACGGGCCTCGTCGAAGTTCTCCCGGTCGAACTCCCGTGCCGCTTCGTCCAGGCGCGTGGCCGCCCGTCGGCCTGCCCGTTCACCGAGCGCCCGAACAAGCATTGCAGCGGGCTCGGGCAGCCGTGCCGGCGCCTCGGACAGCGGGGGCCGTTCGACGGGAGGCTTCGCACGGGACCGGCGCCCCGTGGTGCCGGCACGTTCGACGGCCGCCTGCGCCTCGCGGCGGAGGCGGTCGTCGCCGGTCTCGGGTGACCGGGCACGGGTCGACCGCTCGGCCGTTCTCTCATTGCGGCCCGCCTGATCCTCGGACTCTTCACGCTCGAGGCGGCCTGCGGCACGCCTGGCCACCCCACCCCAGTTCCTGGGCCCGGAATCGTCCGGCTGCCGGCGTCGCTGGTCGGGCCCCCCATCCTGACGGCGTCGGCGGTCCGGTGGACGGCCGGTTCGGTCGGATCGACGGCCACCGCTGCCCTTCGACTCGTAGCCACCCTTGCCACCCTTGCCACCCTTGCCACCCCTGCCACCCCTGCCACCCCTGCCACCCCTGCCACCCGTGCCACCCGTGCCACCCGTGCCACCCGTGCCACGCCCGCCGGAGTCCTGTCCGCCGCGGCCCTTGGGACCGGGGCCACCGCGTCCCCTGTCGGCCTGGCCGGAGCCTCCACTCCGGCCGGTCGAGCGTCGATCCTGTGGGCGGCCCATGGGTCAGGACACTACCGGGACCACCCGTGGCAGGAACCGGCCGATCCCCACCGCTAGCGTCTCACGTCGCCCGCCTGCCGTCCCCTGCCTGTTCGTTGGAAAGGATCCCGATGACGCTCTCGATCGTCGCCTGCGACCCCGACACGGGTCACCTGGGCGTTGCCGTCCACACGGGCTACCTAGCCGTCGGCCAGTTGGTCCCCTGGGCCGAACCGGGTGTCGGAGCAGTCGCCACCCAGGCCATCACCGAGGCCTCCTACGGCCCCGGCGCACTCGGAATGCTGCGCGCCGGGAACGATCCCGGACGGGCGCTCGACACCCTCCTGGGCCGTGACCCGCTCCGGGAAGCCCGCCAGGTGGCCGTGGTGGACGTCGGCGGACGGGTGGCCGTCCACACCGGAGACAGGTGCATTCCCGAGTCGGGCCATGCGGTCGGCGACGGCGTCGTCGCCCTCGCCAACATGGTCGAGGCCGACGACGTCTGGGTGACGATGCTCGAGGCGTACGAGTCGGGTTCGGGCAACCTGGCCGAGAGGCTCTGCGGTGCGATCACGGCAGGCCATCGTGCAGGCGGCGACCTCCGGGGATCGACCTCGGCGGCCGTCCTGACGGTCACCGGGAACGTCGACGACCCTCCCTGGTCCCGGCTCGTGGACCTGCGTACCGACGATCACGCCGAGCCCGTCGCAGAGTTGGCGCGCCTGCTGCGCCTGAGCGGGATGTACGACCTCCTGGGCAAGGGGATCAACGCCTCATACGCCGGCAGGCACGACGACGCCATCGCTGCCCTGCATACGGCGGTCGAGCACGACCTCGGCAACGCCCAGGCAGGTTTCTGGGAGGCGTTCGCCCACCTGGCGGCAGGCGAGCCCGACACGGCCGAGGCGCTCCTCTACGAGGCCGTCGGCGACGACCCCCGCTGGCGGCTGCTGTGGGAACGGCTCAGGGCAGATGCCGGGGAAGGCCCGGCTGAATCGACCGGGGGCTGACCGGGCCCTGTCACCGGGGCCCTGTCACCGGGGCCCTGTCACCGGGGCCCTGTCAC
>JACNKQ010000027.1 GCA_014381945.1 Actinomycetota bacterium | reverse complement strand
GCCCGCTTCGACCAGTACGACACGCAGGACATCTGGCAGAAGGACAAGGACCACTTCATCCACCCGTGGACCGACTTTCCGGTCTTCGAGGAGAAGGGGTCGCTCGTCGTGGCCGAATCCGAGGGCGCCTACATCTACGACAGCGACGGACGGCGCTACCTCGACGGCATCGGCGGGCTCTGGTGCGTGAACGTCGGCTACGGCCGGGCTGAGATCGGGCAGGCGATGGCCGAGCAGGCCACCAGGATGAACTACTTCTCGTCATTCGGCCACCACACCAACATTCCGGTCGCCGAGTTGTCGTACCAGCTCGCCCGCCTGGCGCCGGGGTCCCTCAACCACGTCATCTACGGAACCGGCGGCTCGATGGCGAACGACACCGCCGTCCGGGTGATCCACCACTACTTCAACCGGCTCGGGAAGCCCACCAAAAAAGCCATCATCACCCGGTACGACGCATACCACGGCTCGACCTATCTGGCGATGTCGATGACCGGCATCGAGTTCGACCACGTCGGCTTCGACATCATCGGCGAGCCGCTCATCCAGCGGGTCAGCGGCCCCAACATGTACCGGCGCCCTGATGGAACGACACCGGAGGAGTACACGGAACTGCTACTCGACGAGTTCCGCAACAAGGTCGAGTCGATCGGGCCCGAAAACGTCGCCGCCTTCTTCGCCGAACCGATAATGGGCGCCGGCGGCGTGCTCATGCCGCCACCCGGCTACCTGACCGGCATGCGTGACCTCTGCACCGGATACGAGATCCTGTTCGTCGCCGACGAGGTCGTCACCGCCTTCGGCCGGCTCGGGCACTTCTTCGCCTCCGAGGATGTCTTCGGGATCGTCCCCGACATGATCAACTCGGCCAAGGGCCTCACGTCGGCCTATGCGCCCCTGTCCGCCACGCTCATCTCCGACGAGATCTACGACGTCATCAGCGCCCCCCGCGAATCCGGTGCGGTGTTCACCCATGGCTTCACCTACTCGGGCCACCCCGTGTCCTGCGCAGCCGCCCTGGCCAACATCCGGATCATGCAACGGGAGGACATCTGCGGCCACGTCCGCCGGGTCGGTCCCTACTTCGAGCAACGCCTGGCGACGCTTGCCGACCTGCCGATCGTCGGCGACGTCCGCGGCAGCCACTTCATGCTGTGTGTCGAGAACCTGGCCGACAAGGAGACCAAGGAACTCTTCGACCCGTCCGTCGGGGTCGGAGACCGGGTAGCCGACGCCTGCGAGAAGCGGGGGCTCATCGTCCGGCCCGTCGCCCACCTCAACGTCCTCTCCCCGCCGCTGATCCTCACGACCGACCAGATCGACTGGATGGTCGACGTGATCCGGGAGGGCATCATCGAGGTCCAGGGCGACCTCATCGCCGAAGGCCTGTGGAAGCCGAAGTGACGCTGACCGAACCCGTCGAACGACCGACCAACGTCTGCGTCGTCCTGCTCGACTCGCTGAACCGGCACCTGCTGGGCAGCTACGGCGGAACCGAGTTCGCCACCCCGAACCTCGACCGGTTCGCTGCCGAGCACGCCACCCGCTTCACCCGCCACGTCACCGGCTCCCTGCCATGCATGCCCGCCCGCCACGACATCCTCGTCGGCGCCCTCGATTTCCTCTGGAAGCCATGGGGGTCGATCGAGGCCTGGGAACAGCCCGTCACCCGGGCACTGGCCGCCGAGGGCGTCACCAGCATGCTCGTCACCGACCACCCGCACCTGTTCGAGGCGGGCGGCGAGAACTACCACACCGACTTCGCCGGCTGGGACTACCTCCGTGGCCACGAGGGCGACCCATGGCGCACCTACCCCGACCCGTCGTGGGTCGGCGCACCGGCGATGCCTGCCCGTGGAGGCGGCTGGTGGTGGAACAGCCTGACCGGGTTCGACGCCGGCGAACGGGCATACGACCGCTCCCGAACCTTCTTCCGTGAAGAGACCGACTACCCCGGCCCGCGTACGATGACCGAGGCGGCAAGGTTCCTGCGCGACGCCACCCCGCACCACGACCGCTGGTTTCTGTTCGTCGACGAGTTCGACCCCCACGAGCCGTTCGACACGCCCCCGCCCTGGGTCGGCCGCTACGAAGACGAACCGTGGGACGACGAGTGGATCATCTGGCCCCCGTATGCCAACGGCGCCATCAGCAGCGGGAACCTCACCGAACAGGAGGGCCGCCACATCCGGGCCAACTACGGCTCGAAGCTCTCGATGATCGACCACTGGTTCGGCCGGATCCTCGACGCCTTCGACGAGGGCGGCCTGTGGGAGGACACGGCGCTCGTCGTCTGCACCGACCATGGCCACTACCTGGGAGAAGAACGGGACAACCGGGACATCTGGGGCAAGCCCAACGTGCCCCAGTTCGAGCCGCTCGGCCACACGCCGCTCCTGGTCTCGTGGCCCGGACGCAGCGGTGGTGGCACCTGCGATGCGCTCACGACCAACGTCGACCTGTTCGCCACCATCGCCGACATCTACGGCGTGACCGTCGGGCACCGCACCCACGGGCGCTCCCTCGTCCCGCTGCTCACCGGACGGGCCGACTCGGTGCGCGAATGGGCCATCGGCGGGATGTACGGCAGGTGGGTCCAGGTCACCGACGGCACCACCAAGTACGCCCGCTCCTCGACGGGTGACAACTTCCCGCTGTCGATGTGGTCGAACCGCTGGTCGACCATGCCCGTCCACATCGCCGGATTCGACGAACTGCCGGCACCCGACGGACGGGCGGTGCTCGACCGCATGCCCGGCTCGACCGTGCCGGTCATCCGACAGCCGTTCCAGCCCGGTGACATGCTCCCGTTCTGGGTGGCCGGAGCGGACAGCGACCGGCACCACCTCTACGACCTCGACGTCGACCCCGACGAACAGGAGAACCGGTTGGGCGAGACGCTCGAGGCCGAGATGCTCGACCTGCTGCACACCGCCCTGCGGGAGGTGGAGGCGCCCGACGAGCAGTTCGAAAGACTCGGCATCGCATGACGACGGCAGCGTCCTTCGAGGTCCGCCCGATCACCGCCACCCTCGGTGCAGAGGTCTCCGGCGTCGATCTGTCCGATGTCGATGCGGCGACGCTCGAAGCGCTGAACAAGGCCTGGCTGGAATGCAAGGTCCTCGTCCTGCGCGACCAGCACATCACCCGGGAACAGCACATCGCCTTCGGCCGGCTGTTCGGCGAACTCGAGATCCACCCGTTCGCCACCGGCACCCTCGGCGACAGCGGCCACGAGGAGATCGTCCAGATCACCTCCACCCCCGAGCGCCTGGTGGCCGCCAACACCTGGCACTCCGACGTAACCTGGCGGGAGGTGCCCTCGATGGGGTCGATCCTGCGGGGGGTCGTGATCCCGCAGGTCGGGGGCGACACCTGCTTCGCCGACACCGCCGCCGCCTACGACCGCCTGTCCGATGACTGGAAGGCCCGGGTGGACGACAAGTTCGCCGTCCACGACTTCATGCGCACGTTCGGCCGTGGCGTGCCTGCCGAGAAGTTGGACGAGATGCGGTCCGCCTACCCGCCGGCCCGCCACCCGGTGATCCGCACCCACCCCGAGACCGGAGCCCGGGGCATCTACACCAACCGCCAGTTCACCTCGCACGTCGGCGGCGTCGACGCCGACGAGAGCGAGGAGATCCTCCGTCGCCTCGAGCGGGCGATCATGGACCCGAGCGTGCAGTGCCGCATCCGGTGGGAGGTCGACACGTTCGTCATGTGGGACAACCGGGCCGTCCAGCACTACGCCACCGACGACTACTGGCCCGAGACCCGCACCGTCGAACGCGTCACTGTCGTCGGCGATCGTCCCTACTGACGCCGGGTGCGTGGCACCGCCGTTTGGGCGTCCTTCTATTGATGTAGTCACAGAAAGGAACTACTGTGACCACATGAACGTTGGCGTACGCGAGCTCAAGGCGAAGCTCTCCGAGTACCTGGGTCGAGCGGCCGCAGGTGAGTCCGTCATCGTCACTGACCGGGGCACTCCGATCGTCCGGCTCGTCGCCATCGACGGTGGCTCGGCCATCCAGCGCGGCATCGAGGAGGGCTGGATCGATCCTCCCCGACGGACAGGTCTCGACCCGATCGAGCCGTACCTGAGCAAGCGTTCCACGCTCGATGTCCTCGACGAGGACCGGGGGTGACCCTCTACATCGACTCGAGTGCGATGTTGAAGCGGTACATCCGCGAGCACGACCGGGAGGCGGCGATGTCCCTCATGGCCGGCGACCCGGTGCTTGCAACCTCCCGGGTGACCGAGGTCGAGGTACGGCGCAACCTGTCCCGTCTGCTCGAAGGGCCGGACCTGACGGCAGCGAGGCGACAACTCGCCGTAGACCTCGATGCCCTCGCCCTGATTTCGCTCGATGCCACCGTCTGCAACGAGGCCGCTCGGATTGCCGAGCAGACGCTGTGTCGTTCACTCGACGCGTTGCACCTGGCCTCGGCACTACGTGCCGGGTCGACGACGACCGTGCTCACGTTCGACATCCGGCAGGCGCAGGCGGCGCGGTCGCTCGGCCTCGCCGTCGTCGGCTGCTGAGGGCCTGCCGAGTCGGTCGCGAGGTTCGCCCGCGGCGGGTCAGGCCTCCACGATCTCGGTGATGTGGCCGGGGTCGATGTCGTGGACGAATCCCGCCACTTCGGAGAGGACCGACAGGTACGGCGTGTCGCGGATCTTCTGCAGGTCCGTCCGCAACGTCTCGACGTGGTCGTCGATGCAGAAGAAGTCGATGCCCGAGCCCGTGACCTCCTCGAGTTCGGCGTTCGAAACGCCGGCCAGGCCACAGCGGGTGTGCTGCATCACGACCACCGAGTCGACGCCGAGGGCATGGCTCGAAAGCGCAAGGCTGCGCAGGACATCGTCGGTGACCCGGCCGCCGGCGTTGCGGATCACATGGGCGTCGCCGAGTTCGAGGCCGAGGGCGGCGAACACGTCGATCCGGGCGTCCATGCAGGTTACGACGGCAAGGTGGCGCCTGGGCTCGGCATCGGCGATCCCGAGGTGGTCGTCGACGTACTCGCGGTTGGCGTCGACCAACCGGCGGAGTTCGGACATGACCCATGCTGGAGGCAGGGAAGGTGAATCCCAACCACCCCATCCCTCCAGGGACAACGTCCCCGGTTGTCACAACTAGGCGACGACCTCGAAGGCATCGTTGCCTACGACGAACGACTCGGCGACGCCACCCGGATCCTCGGGTACCCGGTTGCCGCACCGCATTAGGGTCCCGCCGATGGCAGACGGCGAACACCGGGCAGGCAACCCACGCATCGTCTACCTGAACGGCGAGTTCGTCCCCGAGGATGAGGCCCGCATCCCGATCATGGACCGGGGCCTGCTCTTCGCCGACGCCGTCTACGAGGGCATGGGCATCCTCGACGGAGGGATAGTCGATGTCGAAAAGCACCTGGCTCGCCTGCGGCGGTCACTCGGCGAGGTGTCGATACCCGAACCGCACACAGAACATGGGTTTCTCGAAATCCTGGGAGAACTGGTCCGGCGCAACGGCGTCGACGAGGGCTTCCTGTACCTACATGTGACCCGTGGCGTCGCCGAACGTGATTACGTGCCGGCCCCGGGCCTGACTCCGACCGTGTTCGGGTTCACCCAACCGATCCACGGCGACGGGGCGGGCGCCGCACCAACCGGCCTGACCATGAGGTCACAGCCCGACCTGCGTTGGGCCCGCCGTGACATCAAGACCACGAACCTGCTCGGCCAGGTGCTGGCACAGTGGGGGGCTGCTGCGGCGGGCGCCGACGAGGCGTTGCTGGTCGCCTCCGACGGCACGGTCACCGAGGGCGGATCGGTGAGCTTCTTCCCGGTGGTCGACGGCGAGGTGCTGGTCCGCCCCCTGTCGAACGACATCCTCCCGGGTGTCACCCGGAGCACACTGCTCGAGGCCATCGAGGCGGAGGGCGCCCCGTCCCGCGAGCGGACCTACACGCTTGCCGAGGCCCTCGCGGCAGACGAGGCGATGATCACCGGTGCCTCGAGCTATGTCGAGCCGGTCGTCGCCATCGACGGGACGCCGGTCGGCGACGGCGAGCCCGGACCACTCACCCTCCGGCTGCGGGCGACCTACCTGTCGATCGTCCGCTCGCGGTTGCACACCGCCTGAGATGGACCACGACGCCCAGCGTGGCAACATGTATCCGTGAACGGCATGGACCACCTCCGCATTCGCAAGGTCCAGTTGTCCCTCGAGCGCGTCCACCATGCCGGCGGTCCGGTCCTCGATGAACCACTGCGACGGGGAACGATCGCCGCCGTGCTGGCCAACCCGTTCGCCGGCCGGCACGAACCCGACCTGAGCGGGTTCATGGAATCGCTCAACCCCCTCGGGATCTCGATGGCTGAGGAGCTGCGCGACGCCCTGACCGCAGGTGGTGGGCAGATCGAGGGCTACGGCAAGGGCGCCATCGCCGGCGTGAACGGCGAACTCGAGCTGGCCGCCGTCTGGCATGCCCCCGGTGGGGCGGGCCTGCGGGCAGCGCTGGGCGATCCGAAGGCAATGGTGCCGGCCGCGAAGAAGGTCGGCGTGCTGGGGTGCCAACTGGACCTGCCGCTGGTGTACCTGCACGCCAGCTACCTGCGCAGCCACTACGACGTGGTGCCGGTGGTGGTGCCGGACGGACCGCGGCCCGACGAGGTCGTCTACGCCCTCGGCATGTCGACCGGACCGAGGCCCCACCACCGCATCGGCGGGTTCACCGTCGACGAGGTCGAGGGCAGCGACGGCCTTCGCTGAGCGATCCGGATGCGCGGGCCCCCTGCCCGGGACATTCATCTAGACACTATTCCGATTGCGTTATAGGCTCTCACGCCACTGCGCATGACCGCCCCCCGCCCGCCTTTCCCTAGGAGCAACAGATGACCCGTATGACCCCCAGCGAGGCCTTCGTCGAGACCCTGGTAGCCAACGGTGTCGAGACCGCCTTCGGCATCATGGGATCGGCGTTCATGGACGCCATGGACATCTTCACCCCTGCCGGCATCCGCCTCGTGCCCGTGGTCCACGAACAGGGCGCCGCCCACATGGCAGACGGATTCGCCAGGGTCAGCGGCCGCCACGGCGTCGTCATCGGCCAGAACGGCCCCGGCATCTCCAACTGCGTCACCGCCATCGCCGCCGCCTTCTGGGCCCACAGCCCCGTCGTCATCGTCACGCCGGAGACCGGCACCATGGGCATCGGCCTGGGCGGCTTCCAGGAGGCCAACCAGCTCCCGATGTTCGAGGAGTTCACCAAGTACCAGGGACACGTCGTCAACGAGAAGCGCATTGCGGAGCTCACCGCCCGCTGCTTCGACCGGGCCATCCTCGAGATGGGCCCCACCCAGCTCAACATCCCGCGTGACCGCTTCTACGGCCAGATCGACGTCGAGATCCCCGAGCCCATCCGCATAGAGCGCGGCGCCGGTGGCGAGCAGAGTCTCGACGAGGCCGCCGACCTGCTCGCCGCCGCCGAGTTCCCCGTGCTGCTCGCCGGCGGAGGCGTCGTCATGGGCGACTCCGTAGCCGAGGCCATCGAGTTGGCCGAGCGCCTCGGCTGCCCGGTCGTCAACTCGTACCTCCACAACGACTCGTTCCCGGCCAGCCACCCGCAGTGGTGCGGCCCCCTCGGCTACCAGGGCTCCAAGGCCGCCATGAAGCTCATTGCCCGCGCCGACGTCGTGATCGCACTCGGCACCAGGCTGGGCCCGTTCGGTACCCTGCCCCAGCACGACATGGACTACTGGCCCGCCGACGCCAGGATCATCCAGGTCGATGCCGACGCCAAGATGCTCGGCCTCGTCAAGAAGGTCTCCGTCGGCATATGCGGCGACGCCGGAGCTGCTGCCAGGGCGCTGACCGCCCGGCTGGCCGACCGCACGCTGGCCTGCGACGCCACCCGCGACGAGCGCGCCACAGCCACCGCCGCCGAGAAGGCCGACTGGGAGGCCGAACTCGACGACTGGACCCACGAGACCGACGACTTCAGCATCGACATGATCAAAGAGGCCATCGACGAGGAGGGCAACTGGCTGCACCCCCGCCAGGTCCTGCGCGAGCTCGAGAAGGCAATGCCGCCCCGGGTCATGGTGTCCACCGACATCGGCAACATCAACTCGGTCGCCAACAGCTACCTGCGCTTCGAGGAGCCCCGCTCCTTCTTCGCCGCCATGAGCTGGGGCAACTGCGGCTACGCCCTGCCGACCATCATCGGCGCAAAGGCCGCCGCCCCCGACCGCCCCGCCCTCTCCTATGCCGGTGACGGCGCCTGGGCGATGAGCATGGTCGAGGTCATGACCGCCGTGCGCCACGACATCCCCGTCACCGCCATCGTGTTCCACAACCGCCAGTGGGGTGCCGAGAAGAAGAACCAGGTCGACTTCTACGGCCAACGGTTCGTCGCCGGTGAGCTGGAGGGCGGCGAGAGCTACGCCGACATCGCAACCGCCATGGGAGCCGAGGCCATTCGCGTCGACCAGCTTGAAGAGGTCGGCCCTGCCCTGGCTGCTGCAATCGACGCCCAGATGAACGACGGCAAGACCACGGTCATCGAGATCATGTGCACCAAGGAGCTGGGCGACCCGTTCCGTAAGGACGCCCTGTCCCGCCCGGTGCGCACCCTCGAACAGTACGGCGACTACGTCTGAGCCGTCGCCCGCTGCTGCGGGCGGCTACTGCAGGCCCTTGACGGCTCCGCTGTCGACCGGAAGCGACGCCCCGATGATCGACCTGGCCGACTCCGAACACAGGAACGCCACGATGCGACCGAAGTCGCCCGGATCACCGAGGCGCCGGGTGGGCACCGATTCGGCCACCTCGTCGAGGTCGTCGTAGAGCTGGTGGAGCCGGTCGGTGGCATGGAGGCCGGGCTGCACCGTGTTGACCACGACGCCGTCGCCTGCCACCTCGAGGGCCGTGGTCTTGAGAAACGCCGTCAGGCCCGACCGGGCGGTGTTCGACAGGATCAGGTTGGCCATCGGCTGGCGCACAGCCGCCGACGTCACGGCGACGACCCGGCCCCAGCCCCGCTCCTGCATCGATGGCACAAGTGCCTTGGTCAGGGCGACCATCGACAACAGGTTCAACTGGAGTGCCGCCTGATACGCATCGGCATCGGTCGAGGCGAAGGTGCCGGGCGGTGGGCCGCCGCCGTTGGCGACGAGGATGTCGACGTGGCCGAGTGCGGCCGTGGCGTCGTCGACCAGGGCGTCGACGCTCGCCGGGTCGGTCAGGTCGACGGTGAGCGTGGCCGGGTCGCCTTCGAGAGTCGCCGCCGCTTCGGCCAGCTTTTCGGGCGAACGTGAGGCCAGCGCCACGCGCACGCCCTCCGCGGCCAGTGCCCGGGCACATGCCAGCCCCAGCCCGGTCGATGCACCGGTGACCAGTGCCGTGCGTCCAGAGATTCCGAGGTCCATAGGGGTCTCCCGTGGGGTTCATCCGATTCGGGGACGGTAGCGCTTCGGTATTCGTTGGGGTGGCAGCGCCGTGCGAGGATGCGCGGCATGGAAACGCCCGTGGAGAGGACCGGTGGACGGCTGCTCGTCGACTGCCTGCTCGCCCAGGGGGTCGATACCGCATTCGGGGTGCCGGGCGAGAGCTACCTCGCAATCCTCGACGCCCTCTACGACGTTTCCGATCGGCTGCGCTTCGTCGCATGTCGGCAGGAGGGCGGCGCCGCATACATGGCCGAGGCCTACGGCAAGCTCACCGGCCGGCCCGGCGTCTGCTTCGTCACCCGTGGCCCGGGCGCCACCAATGCCTCGATAGGCGTCCACACGGCACGACAGGATTCGACGCCGATGCTGCTCTTCGTCGGGCAGGTCGGCCTGGAGCACCGCGGCCTCGAGGCCTTTCAGGAGATCGAGTACCGCTCGTTCTTCGATGACCTCGCCAAGTGGGTCGTCGAGGTCGAGTCGGCCGACGAGATGCCGGCGATCGTCGATCGGGCATTCACCGTGGCGTGCTCGGACCGGCCGGGCCCTGTGGTCGTATCGCTCCCGGAGGACGTTCTGCAGGCGACTACGACCGTTGCTCCCGGACCGCCCGTCGAGGTCGTAGAGCGGGCGCCGTCGGGCTCCGACGTGGCTGCATTGTGCGCCGCCCTCGCAGTCGCCGAGCGACCTGTCCTGCTGGTCGGAGGGGGTGGCTGGACGGACGCCGGACGGGCCGACCTGCGGTCGTTCGCCGAACGCAATGACCTCCCCGTGGTCGTCACCTTCCGCCGCCACGACCTGTTCGACAACACCGCCGACCGCTACGTCGGTGAGGCGGGGGTGGCGATGCCGGCAGTGGTCCGGCAGACCCTGGTCGAGGCTGACGTGGTGGTCGTACTGAACGCCCGGTTCGGCGAGATGGCGACGGACGCCTACACGCTCTTCGGCGCCGGACCGTTGCAGCGACCGGACGGCCAGGCGATCGTCCACGTGCACGCCTCGGATGCAGAGTTCGGCAAGGTCGTCGACGCCGATCGCACGGTCCACGCCGGCCCGAACGAGACGGCCGCGGCGCTTGCCGGGGTCGACCTCGAGGGTCGTTCCCGATGGGCCTCGTGGCGTGCCGATCGCCGTGGCGCCTTCCTCGACACGCTCGACTGCCCGCCCCAACTCGGCGACCTCGACATGGGCGAAGTCATGGCCTGGCTGCGGGACCGCCTCCCCGGCGACGTCATCGTCACCAACGGTGCGGGCAACTTCAGCGTGTGGCCCAACAAGTTCCTGCTCTACGGAGAGCGGGCCCGGCTGCTGGCGTCGCAGAACGGGACGATGGGCTACGGCCTCCCGGCAGCAGTTGCCGCCAAGCTGGTCGAGCCGGAACGAACCGTCGTGTGCTTCGCCGGCGACGGTGACCTCCAGATGAACCTTCAGGAATTGGGCACCGGCCTCCAGGAGGACGCCCGTCCGATCGTGCTGGTCGTCGACAACTCGACCTACGGCACGATCCGGATGCACCAGGAGTTGCGTCATCCGGGTCGGGTGGTGGGCACCGACCTCGTGAACCCGGACTTCGTGGCGATCGCCGGCGCCTACGGCATGCACGCCGAGCGGGTAGTGACGACCGCAGACTTCGCCCCGGCCTTCGAGCGGGCCATGGCCTCGCTGACCGGTGCGCTGCTCCACCTCGTCGTCGCCACCGACCAGCTCACCCCCCGACTGACCGTCGAACAGGCCCGGCGGACCGACGACTGAGGGCGTCGGCTTCCATCAAGGCGGCGACCCGTGCGAGGATGCCCGCCGTGCGCATCGACACGGAGCTCCTCAGCTGGTGGCTGTTCCTCGCCTGCGCCATCGGGTTCACGGCCATGGCGGTTCGGGAGCGCGATGCACTGTTCGTCGTGTCGTCCCTGTTCTTCCTCGCCGCCTGCGTGGTCTTCCTGGTCGGACGCCGTAGCGACTGACCCTGCGACCACTGGGTAGGTTCCCCGCCATGGCACGCAGCACCCACCAGGCGCTCGCCGACGAGCGCAACGCATCGGTGCAGATCTGGATCAACGACGAGTTCTTCCCCCGGGCCGAGGCGAGGATCTCGGTGTTCGACAGCGGCTTCCTCGTCGGCGACGGCATCTGGGAGGGCATCCGCCTCCACGACGGCCGCTTCGCGTTCCTCGACCGGCACCTCGACCGCCTGTTCGCCGGGGCCTCCGCCATCGACCTCGACATCGGCCGGTCGCGAGCCGAGGTGGCCGCCGTCCTGCAGGCCACCGTCGACCGCAACGACATGCACGACGGCGCCCACGTCCGCCTCATGGTCACCCGGGGCGACAAGAAGACCCCGTCGCAACACCCGTCGAACGTCATCGGCGGACCCAACATGGTGGTCATCGCCGAGCACAAGGTGGCCGACCCGTCGGTGGCCGACGAGGGCATCACCCTGTTCACTGCATCCGTGCGGCGACCGGGCCCCGAGATCCTCGACCAGCGCCTGAACTGCCACTCGAAGCTCCACGAGGTCATCGCCCTCATCCAGGCCGTGAAGGCCGGTGCCGACGAGGCGCTCATGCTCGACCCGACGGGCGCCGTGGCCACCTGCAACGCCACCAACTTCTTCGTCGTGCGGGACGGCGAACTCTGGACCTCGACCGGCGTCTACAACCTCAACGGCATCACCCGCCAGGTCGTGCTCGAAGAAGCCGAGGCCGCCGGCATCCGCACCCACCAGGAGCCCTATTCGCTCGATGACGTCTACGCTGCCGACGAGGCGTTCGTGACGGGCACGTTCGGCGGCCTCACCCCGGTGACCGAGGTCGATGGTCGCAACATCGGCGACGGCATCGTGCCGGGTCCGATGACCCAGAGGCTCCGCGGCCTCTACCGGGAGGCGGTGGCCCGGGACGTCGGGGCATGACCCTGCGCATCAACTCCTGTTCGGGGCCGCGCAACATCTCGACGGTGCTCATGTACTCGTTCGCCCAGCGATCGGACACGACGGCACTCGATGAGCCCCTGTATGCCCACTACCTGCGTGTCTCCGGTCGTGTGCACCCGGGCCGGGACGAGGTGCTGGCAGCCCAGGATCCTGACGGCGACCGGGTGGTGGCCGATGTGATTCTCGGCCACTACGACACGCCGGTCGTGTTCTTCAAGCAGATGGCCCACCACATCGCCGACCTCGACCGGGCCTTCCTCGGCGAATGCCGCAACATCCTGCTCATACGCGAACCGACCGAGGTGCTGGCCTCGTTTGCGGTTCGACTCGACGACGCCACCCTCGCCGACATCGGCCTCGAGATGCAGGTCGAGCTGCTCGACTCGATCCTCGCTGCAGGGGAGGAGCCGGTGGTTCTCGACGCCACGGTGCTGCGCCGCAACCCGCGTGCGGCGTTGACCGAACTGTGTGGCCGCCTGGGTCTCGACTTCGACGAAGCCATGCTGTCGTGGCCCGCAGGCCCCAAGCCCGAGGACGGCGTCTGGGCGAAGCACTGGTACGACGCGGCTCACTCGAGCACCGGTTTCCGCCCATGGGAGCCGGGCACCGCCACCGTGCCCGACCACCTGCGGCCGGTGCTCGAGGCGGCGATCCCGCTCCACGCCCGCCTGGCCGAATACGCGATCGCCCAGGCATGACAGGGCGGCCTTCGGCCATCCGACTGGTCGACGCTCCGGTCGTCGGCCCGGACAGCCACCCGGGCATCGGCACCAACATCCAGGGCCCGTCGGTGCTGCGCGTCCCCGGCTGGGTCAAGGAACCGTTGGGGCGCCTGTACCTCTACTTCGCGGACCACAAGGGCGCCCACATCCGGCTGGCATTCGCCGACGAGGTCACCGGCCCATGGACCGTCCACCCGCCGGGGACGCTCCACCTTGCCGACTCGGGGCTTCCGACCGAACCACCCGAGGTCACCGACGAGCAGTTGGCGGCGATCCGGGTCCGCTACGAGGCCGCCCTCGGCATCGACCGGATGCCGATCGACCTGCGTGGCGACCTGACCATCCCGCACGTGGCCTCGCCCGATGTCCACGCCGACGAGTCGACAGGCGAGGTGGTCTGCTACTTCCACGGCCTCGCGGGGCTGGGACAACAGGTCTCGAAGGTGGCCGTCTCGACGGACGGGGTCAGGTTCCGCGTGCTGCCCGGGGAGATTCCACACACCTACCTCCGGGCGTTCCGGCACGACGGGGTGACATATGCGCTCGCGATGCCCGGCGTCGCCTACCGCTCGGCCGACGGACGCGGGCGATGGGAACAGGGGCCGACCCTGTTCGAACCCGAGATGCGCCACTCGGCCGTGTCTGTGCGCGATGGCGTGTTGCACGTGTTCTGGACGCGGGTCGGCGACGCCCCGGAGGCGATCCTCCACTCGACGGTCGAACTCGCCGGCGACTGGGCGACGTGGCGGGCATCCGGGTCCGTCGATGTGCTGCGGCCGGAGCGGGCATGGGAGGGTGCCGACCTTCCGGTCGCACCGTCGATCCGGGGTGCGGCCGACGGACCGGTCAACCAGTTGCGCGATCCGGCCCTGTTCGAGGACGGTGGCCGGACGTTCCTCTTCTACGCCGTGGCCGGGGAAGCAGGCATCGGAGTCGCCGAGGTCACCTGGTAACTGCGAGGGCGACAGCCACTTCGGTGGCCACGCGGGTGTTCTCCTGCACGAGGGCCACGTTGGCGTCGAGGCTGGTGCCGCCTGTGGCGTCGGCGATGTGGGCCAACAGGAACGGCGTGACCTCGCTGCCGGAGATCCCTGCTGCGTCGGAGGCGCCCAGGCCGTCGGCTATGGCCGTTTCGATCAGCGCCCGGTCGACCTCGTGTTCCGTCGGGATCGGGACGCCGATTACGGCACCCGTGGTGAGTCCGGCCGACCAGTGGGCGTCGAGCACCGCGGCGGCCTGGTCGGCGCCATCGACCCGTGTGCCCACGGTCAGGTCGGCGCCCCTGGTCCAGAACTCGGGGAAGGCGTCGGTGCGCCATCCGAGGACCGGCACGCCGAGGGTCTCGAGCGCCTCGAGGGTGCGGGGCAGGTCGAGCACCGCCTTGGCACCGGCACACACCACCGCCACGGGGAAGCGGCCGAGGGCGGTCAGGTCGGCGGAGACGTCGTGGCCGTCGCCCCGGTGGACCCCGCCGATGCCACCGGTGGCAAACACCCGGATGCCGGCCCCGTGGGCGGCGAACATCGTGGCGGCCACGGTCGTGGCTCCCAGCCCGCCCGAGGCGAGCACGGCGCCCATGTCCCGGAGCGAGACCTTGGCCACCTGGTTGTTGGTGCCGAGTCGCTCGATGTCCAGTTCGGACAGGCCCACCCTGAGCGCACCATCGACCAGGGCGACGGTGGCCGGTACGGCGCCCCCGGACCGCACGATGGCCTCGAGGGTGAGCGCCGTCTCGACGTTTCGGGGATGGGGCATTCCGTGGGCGATGATCGTGGACTCGAGGGCCACGACGGGACGACCGTCCGCCAGGGCGTCGGCGACCTCGTCGGCGATGCGCAGGGGATCGTCCACCGGTTCATTGTGCCGCATCGGGCGACCGTCCGACACCGCAGGAGAGCGACGAAAAGCGTCGGTGTGCAGATGGTTCACAACGGAATCCTTTGCATTAGTGACAGATGGCAACGGATTCCCTTGCAGTTGATCGACCGACGCGCGAGAATGCCCGACATGAAGCGTCCCGCACTGCGCATCCTGGACCTGACCGGCAGCCCGGCGGCCATGGGCCATGCCCACGGGGCCGCCTATGCCGACGAGATCCGCGCCTACGCTGCCGAGCGCGTCCACCTGGCCGGCGCCCGCGAGTGGAGCGGTGGAGCACTCGACCGCGAGGGTGTCCTGACGCTCGCCGAGGCCTGCATCCCCGCCCATGCCGCCCATTCGCCGGCCCTCCACGAGGAGATGTGCGGAATCGCCGAGGGTGCCGGCATAACGCTCGCCGAGGCGATCGTCGTCGGTGGCTTCACCGACTTCGTCGACACCGTCCGAGCCGCCGTCGGCGGCCGCCACCCCGCCGGTGTGGTCGAGGACGACTGCACGGCCTTCGTGGTCCCCGACACCCGGGCCAATGGCTCCGGCTTCTCCGCCCAGACCTGGGACATGCACGACTCGGCCACCGAGCACGTGGTCCTGCTGCGCATCACCCCCGATGACGGGCCTGCGGCACTCGTGTTCAGCACCACCGGCTGCCTCGGCCAGATCGGAATGAACGAGGCCGGCGTGTGCGTCGGCATCAACAACCTCACCGGAATGGACGGCACCAACGGCGTGACCTGGCCGACGGTCGTGCGCGACGCGCTCCTCCGGTCCACCGCCGACGAGGCGCTCGAGGTCGTGCTCGAAGCCGACCTGGCCGGCGCCCACAGCTACCTGCTCTTCGACGCCACCGGTACCGGCCACATGGTCGAGGGCATGCCGAGCGCCCGACCGTGGTCGAGCCTCGACGGCGACGCACTCGTCCACACCAACCACACCATCTGGAACGAGGCCAGCGCCGTGCAGGCCCCCCGGCCCGCCGACCTGACGGCCAACTCCGTCCGCCGGCTCGAGCGGGCGACCGACCTGCTCGACCGCCAGGGCATCACCGCCGACGACTGCATGGCGATCACCCGGGACCCCGACTCCATCTGCCGCGAGTCCGACGCCGCCCACCACATCGAGTCCAGTGGCGCTGTCGTCATGCGCCCGCGCACCCGCGACTTCTGGGCAGTCTGGGGCGTGCCCAGCCACAACGAGTACGTGCATGTCCCGTTCCCGGACTGAGGAGGACACCGTGACCGTTACCGCCGACGACATCACATTCGAGCAGATCCGCGCCGAGTGGGCCGTCGAACTGGCGGCCATCGAGCGGGCGGCGTTCCCCACGGCCGGCATCGAGGACCTGCTGGTCCCCGAGGAGATCGAGGTCTACTGCGACACGTTCCCCGAAGGCGGGTTCGTGGCACTCCACGACGGCCGACCCGTCGGCATGGGCGTCGGGATCTTCATCGACTTCGACTTCTACGACCCCCACCACTCGCTCGACGACCTCATAGGCGAGAACTCGTGCGGCAACCACTCGGCCGACGGCGACTGGTACTACGGCGTCACCATCGCCGTCGATCCCAAATACCGCCGGCTCGGCATCGGCCAGCAGCTCTACGTCCGACGCAAGGACGTGGTGCGCCGCTTCGCCAAGCAGGGAATCGTGGCCGGCGGCGTGATCCCCGGCTACAGGGACCACCTCCACGAGATGTCCGCCGACGCCTACATCGACAAGGTCGTCGCCGGTGACCTCTACGACCCGACGCTGAGCTTCCAACTCAAGAACGGCTTCGAGGCCCTTGGCGCCATCCCCGACTACATGGACGACCCCGCCGTCGGGGACAACGCCGTGCTGATCGTGTGGAGGAACCCGGACGTGGCCGACCGGGCCTGAGAGTCACCACGGCAGACTGGCGCAATGGCCTCCCTCGACGACCGTGCGGCGCGTGGCGCCCTCGGCCACCTCCGCATCGCCGACTTCAGCAGGGTCCTTGCCGGACCGCTCGCCGCGATGGTGCTCGGCGACCTCGGCGCCGACGTCGTCAAGGTCGAACAGCCCGGGGTCGGCGACGACACCCGCACCTGGGGTCCGCCATGGTGGGACGACGGCGACGGCGCCACCAGCACCTACTACCTGACCCTCAACCGCAACAAGCGGTCCATCGCCCTCGACCTGCGCCAGGCCGACGACCTGGCCGTGGCCCGGCTCATCGCCCTGGGCGCCGACGTGGTCGTCGACAACTTCCGCCCCGGCACGATGGCCCGCTTCGGCCTCGACCGGGAGTCATTGGCCGCCGTACACCCGGGCGTCATCACCTGCTCCGTCACCGGCTTCGGCAGCACGGGAGCGGGAGCGGACCTGGCCGGCTACGACTTCCTCGTCCAGGCCATGAGCGGGCTCATGGCGATCACCGGCGAGGTCGACGGCGAGCCGTCCAAGGTCGGCTCGGCCGTTGTCGACAAGCTCACCGGCCTCTACGCCGCCATCGGAATCCTCGCCGCGGTCGAGGAGCGGCGGGAGACGGGACTCGGCCAGCACGTTGAGGTCTCGCTGATGCAGTCGGCCCTGGCCGGGCTGCTCAACGTGGGCAGCGCCCACGTCGCCGCCGACGTCGATCCCGGCCGGCACGGCAACCGCCACCCGTCCATCGCCCCCTACGAGCCCTACCGGGCCGCAGACGGGATGGTCGCCGTGGCGGCCGCCAGCCCCGTGCTGTGGCAGCGCTTCGCCGACGTCCTCGGGCGGGCCGACTGGTGCGACGACCCGAGGTTCGCCGCCAACGAGGGCCGGGTGGCCAACGTCGAGGCCCTGACCGCCGAGATCGAAGCGGTCCTGTACGACGGCACCGTCGACGAGTGGGTCGAGCGACTGCAGGCCGCTCACATCCCCGCCGGACCGATCAACGACGTGCGTTCGGCCTTCGCCACCGCCGAGGCGCTCGGACTCGACCCGGTCGACGTGCTCGGAGAAGGCGATGGCGCCTTCCGCTCCGTGCGCTCGCCGATCGGCCTGTCCGCCACGCCAACCAGCGTCCGGCGCCCGCCACCCCGCAACGACGAACACGGCGACGAGATCCGGGGCGCCCTCGGCACCTGACCGCCGATCAGCCCGAGTGTGATGCCCGGAAGCGGGCAGGAGTTTCGCCGGCCAGGCGGGCGAACTGCCTCGTGAACCCGGCCTGGTCGTAGAACCCGCAACTCGTGGCGATCACGGCGATCGGGTCGTCGGTGCCTGTGAGCATCTCGGTGGCCCGTTCGACCCGCACCCGCAGCACGTACTGGGTGGCCGTCAGGCCGAACACCTTCTTCATGCGGCGCTCCAGTTGCGCCTCGGAGCAGTCGGCTGCCCCAGCCAGGTCTGCCACCCGCAGCGGCTCGTCGAGGCGGGCCTGGACGAGTTCGACGACGCGGGTGAGTGCCTCGAGTGCGATGCTCTCATCGCTGGGCGTCGCCAGGTCGCGGCTCACGCTCACGAGCGCCGTGACCTCGCCGTCATTTTCGACCGGCAGCTTCATCGTGAGGTACCAGCCGAACGACCCGTCCGGCCGGCGGATCAGCTCGAGTTCGTCCCGGAGGGCCTCGCCGCTGGCGAACACGTGCCCGTCCTGTTCTTCGTAGCGCTCTGCCAGGGGTGCCGGGAAGAGGTCGGTCGCCCGTGCGCCGAGGACGTCGCGCTTGGACCGTCGGCCCGACCGGCGCACGAAGGCGTCGTTCACGGCGAGGTAGCGGCCGTCGGCGGCCTTCATGCAGAACATGACCAGGGGCAGCGAGTCGAACAGCTCCAGCAGGGGCTGGATCGCCCCGGTCGGCCCGTGGTCGGGGGCGTGGGGGGCCGAATTGTCCGATTCGGACGCCATCAGGGTCCCGATCGTACAAGACCCCGGAAGTTCGTTGCTTCAGACTGGACGCATGATCGAGATGGCCGGTCCGTCCATGTCAGGTGACGCCTCTGACGACGCCGGCCGCCTCACCGAGGACGCCGTCGCCCTCGTAGCCCACTGGATCAACCTGGCCGGTGCCGACGAGACCCGCGCCGAACGGGCCCTCGGCGACCGACTCGCCGGGCTCATCGCCGACCCCGACGGCGTGGCATTCACGATGCGCTTCGTCGACCGGGTGGCCCGCCACCGCGACGATCGGGCCGCCGCCCGCGAACTGGCCCACCTCGTCGCCGAGGGCGGCCTTCCCGGATTCCTCGGCCCGCTCGACCGCATGGCCCTGCACATCGGCGCCCGGCTCGCACCGCTGCTGCCGGGGCTCGTCATGCCGCTGGCCCGACGTCGCATGCGCTCCATGGTCGGCCACCTGGTCGTCGACGCCGAACCCGGGCAACGTCGTGCACACCTGGCCGAACGCCGGTCCGAGGGCTACGACCTCAACGTCAACCTGCTGGGCGAGGCCGTGCTCGGAGACGGTGAGGCCGGACGGCGCTTCGAGCAGACCCTCCGGCTGATCGACGACCCCGGGGTCGACTACGTGTCGATCAAGGTCTCGGCCATCGCCAGCCAGATCAACCTCTGGGCATTCGACCACACCACCGAACGCATCAAGGACCGGCTCCGTGTTCTCTACCAGAGGGCGATGGCGTCGTCGCCACCCACCTTCGTGAACCTCGACATGGAGGAGTACCGCGACCTCGAGCTCACCATCCGGGCGTTCACCGAACTGCTCGACGAGCCCGACCTGGTCGACCTCGAGGCCGGCATCGTCCTGCAGGCGTACCTGCCCGACTCGTTCGACGCCCTACGTCGACTCACCGAGTGGGCGGGGCGTCGTCGTGCCGCCGGCGGGGCAGGCATCAAGGTCCGCTTGGTGAAAGGCGCCAACCTGGCAATGGAACGGGTCGAGGCCGAGGTGCACGGATGGACACAGGCCCCCTACGCCACCAAGGCCGAGGTCGACGCCAACTACAAGCGCTGCGTCGACTGGGTGCTGCGCCCGGACCACGCCGGGGCCGTGCGCATCGGTCTCGCCAGCCACAACCTCTTCGACGTGGCCTGGACCCACCTGCTGGCCGAGCAGCGCGGCGTCGCCGGCCGGGTCGAGTTCGAGATGCTCCAGGGCATGGCGACCGCCCAGGCCCGGTCCGTGCGCGACGCCACCGGCGGAATGCTGCTCTACACGCCCATTGTCGGGCGGGCCGACTTCGACGTGGCGATCAGCTACCTGTTCCGCCGCCTCGAGGAGAACGCAGCCCCCGAGAACTTCCTCTGCCACCTCTTCACGCTCCAGCCCGGCACGCCGGAGTTCGTCGAACAGGCAGACCGCTTCAGCGAGGCCGTCACCATGCGTTGGGCCGTCGGTTCGAAGCCCCGCCGCGATGCCGATCCCGTCGAGGTGGCCGAGATCGGCTTCGCCAACCAGCCCGACACCGACCCGGCGATGGCCGCTGCCCGGACACGGCTGGCGTCGCTGTCCGGACGCGAGGTCCTGTCCACACAGACACCGGCCGTCACCACGGTGACCGGGATCGAATCAGCGGTGGCCGGCGTGCGCGCCGCACAGACGGCCTGGTCGGCCCGACCGGCATCCGACCGCCGCCAGGTCCTGCGCCGGGTGGCCGACGAGCTCATGGCCCGCCACGACGACCTGCTCGTCACCATGGCGCATGAGGCCGGCAAGACCCTGCCCGAGGCCGTCCCCGAGATCAGCGAGGCCGTCGACTTCGCCCGTTGGTACGCCGAGCGCTGCACCGAACTCGAGCAGATCACCGCCGCCGAGTTCACACCGCTCGGCGTCGTCGCCGTGGTCCCGCCGTGGAACTTCCCGGTCGCCATCCCGTGCGGCGGCGTGGTCGCTGCCCTAGCCGCGGGAAACGGAGTCGTCTTCAAGCCGGCGTCCCGGACCCGCCGGTGCGCCGAGATCATCGCAGAGGCCTGCTGGGCCTCCGGAGTGCCCACCGACCTGCTCCGATTCGTCCACACGGCCGTGCCCGACGTGAAACAGCGCCTCATCACCGCCGCCGACGGCGTGGTCCTCACGGGCGGCGTCGAGACCGCCGACCTGTTCCGCTCGTGGCGGCCCGACCTGCCCCTCTTCGGCGAGACCAGCGGCAAGAACGCCTTGATCGTCACCCCCAGCGCCGACCTCGACCTGGCCGCCGCCGACCTGGTGAAGTCCGCATTCGGACACCAGGGCCAGAAGTGCTCAGCCGCCAGCCTCGGAATCCTCGTCGGCAGCGTCGTCCACGACGAACGGTTCCTCCGACAGGTCGTTGATGCCGCCGCCTCGCTGGTCGTCGGCCCCGCCACCGACCCGGCAACCACCTTCGGGCCGCTGATCGGTCCCGCCACCGGGAAGCTCGCCGACGCCCTCACCACCCTCGCCCCCGGCGAACGCTGGTTGCTCGAACCCCGCCGGCTCGACACCGAGGGCCGCTGTTGGACCCCCGGCATCAAGGCCGGCGTGACGCCCGGTTCCGACTTCCACCACACGGAGTGCTTCGGCCCGGTGCTCGGCCTGATGGCCGCACCCGACCTCGACGCCGCCATCGAACTCCAGAACGCCGTCGACTACGGCCTCACCGGCGGCATCCACACGCTCGACCCTGCACAGGTCGACCGCTGGCTCGAACTGGTCGCGGTCGGCAACGCCTACGTCAACCGTCCGATCACCGGCGCCATCGTCCGGCGCCAGCCGTTCGGAGGCTGGAAGCGTTCATCGATCGGGCCCGGCGCCAAGGCCGGCGGCTACGACTACCTGCTCCAACTCGGCACATGGCGACCGAACGGAGCGGCTCCCGACCTGGCCGGCCACCTGTCCGACGACGACCGCTGGTGGGCGGAGCACTACGGCATCGAACACGATCCCAGCGGCCTCGTGTCCGAGGCCAACGTGCTGCGCTACCTCCCGCACCCGGACGTGATCATCCGCATCGGCGACGGTGCCACCGAGGCGGAGGTCGTCCGGGTGCTCGCTGCCGCCCGTCGTTGCGGCGTCGAGCCACGGGTGAGCCGCCTTGCGGACGAGGACGACCCTGCCTTCGCTGCCTCCCTGTCCGACCACCGGTTCGGCCGCATCCGGGCCGTCGGCACCGTCGGCGACCAGGTGCGTCGTGCCGCCATCGACGACGAGGTCGACCTCATCGACGAGGCAGTGACCGCCTCCGGCCGCCTCGAGCTGCGCTGGTACCTCCGCGAGCAGTCCGTCAGCCGGACGCTCCACCGCTTCGGAAACCTGGTGGGCGCCGACCAGGGCTGAGCGTGGCCATCGGCGACCCGGGAGAGCCGCTGCAAAACGCCGGGCCTACGGCTCGATGATGGCGTAGAACAGCGGGAAGTCGGTGACGGTGTCCCAGAGGGCGAGCACCCGGTCGGCGTCTCCGTCGACCGTGGCCGTACCGGTATCGACCAGATCGGCCAGGGTCCCACCGGTGGAGACCATGTCGTTGAGCGCTGCCCGGTCGCAGGTGACGGTGGCGTCGGGGGCCGCGTGGGTCCGTCCCGGCGAGGTGTGGAGCGTGCCGTTCGACAACTCGACCCGGGCCACCTCGTCGACATCGGGCAGCCGCCAGTCGATGGCCAGGTGGCCGATCTCCGTGGCTGCCGGCCCGTCGACCTTGACGGCCAACAGGTCGAACACCTGCTGGAGCGTCATTCCGCTGACGACCTCGAACCGCGGCCGTTGGATGGCGGGCACGACCAGGGTCCCCTCGCGCAGCTCCTGGGCGCCGGTCAGGTAGACGTCGCGCCAAGGCCCCGACTCGGCCCGGTAGCCGAGCTGCTCGAAGGCATCGGCCTGGAGCAGGCGCGCCTCCTCGCAGGCGGGGTCGGCGAACACGGCATGGCGCAGCACCTCGGCGACCCACCGGTGGTCGCCGGCATCGAAGGCGATCCGGGCCTTGGCCAGCAGCTCGTCCATCCCGCCCATGAATTCGACATAGCGGCGGCCGGCCTCGGTGGGCTCGTACGGGTCGAGGCTCGACGGGTGGCCGTCGTACCAGCCGAGGTACCGCTGGTAGACGGCCCGGACGTTGTGGCTGACCGTGCCGTAGTAGCCGTGGCAGCGCCAGTCGGCCCACAGGCCCGGCGGCAGGTCGATGCGGGCAGCGATCTCGTTGGGCGTGAATCCCAGGTTGGCGAGGCGCATTGCCTGGTCGTGGAGCCAGCGGTAGAGGTCGCGCTGGTTGACGAGGTACTCCCGCACGTCGTCGCCGCCCCAGTGCGGCCAGCCGTGGCTGGCGAACACCACGTCGGTCTCGTCGCCCCAGCGGTCGAGGGCCTCGTCGATGTAGCGGCTCCAGAGCAGGGCGTCGCGCACGAGCGCACCGCGCAGGGTGAGCACGTTGTGCATCGTGGCCGTGCAGTTCTCGGCCATGCAGAGAACCCGATGGTCGGGGAAGTAGAAGTGCATCTCGGCCGGCGCCTCGGACTCCGGCGTGAGCTGGAACTCGATCCGCACGCCGTCGAGCACCAGTTCCTGGCCGGTCTCGGTTATGTCGATCGTCGGGGGGACGAGCGCACTCGAACCGGTCGACACGCCCTTGCCGAGCCCCTGGTCGACGTGATGGTGCTCGCTCCATGGCAGCAGCATCCCGAACTGGTACATCGCCCGACGGCCCATCACGGGGGCGGCCACCACGTTTTCCGCCACGGCCTCGCGCAGGAAGCCCTCCGGGGCCACGATCGGGACCTCGCCGGCGTCGATGCGCTCCTGGTCGACGACCCCGAGGATGCCGCCGTAGTGGTCGAGGTGCGAGTGGGTGTAGATCACCGCCGTGACCGGGCGCTCGCCGAGGTGCTCGGTGACGAGTCCGTAGGCGGCGGCTGCGCTCTCCTGGGTGGTCAGGGGATCGATCACGACCCAGCCCTCGTCGCCACGGATGAAGGTGACGCTCGAGGTGTCGAAACCGCGCACCTGGTAGAAGCCGTCGCAGACCTCGTAGAGGCCGTGCTGTGCATTGAAGCCGGCCTGGCGCCACAGCGCCGGATTGACGGTTTCGGGGCAGGGGCCGTGCACGAAGTCCGACTTCGAGAGGTCCCAGCTGATCGGCATCCAAG
Organism: Actinomycetota bacterium; assembly: GCA_014381945.1. Taxonomy (GTDB): domain Bacteria; phylum Actinomycetota; class Acidimicrobiia; order Acidimicrobiales; family MedAcidi-G1; genus S20-B6. The sequence continues at coordinate 15,647 of JACNKQ010000027.1, read as the reverse complement.
GGTTGGGCACCAGCTTCTCGATGACCGGTTCGACGCGCGTGGCGATGAAGCCGCGGGCCACGTTGGCGGCGTCGCTGCCGTCGTCGGGCGGAAGGGTGGCGGCAAAGGCCGCAAGGTCGGAGCGCGTCTGCGCCTCAGCCGGCTTGGGCGAATGTGGGTCGTCGGCCATCGCAGCGTCGCTCCGTGTCTCGGGGTGCGGGGAAAGGGAACCACACGTGCGCCCGTAGTGCCTGACCGGGGTCCCGGACAACTGTCACAGGGCCGCGAGACAATGGTCGGTACAGCCGGCGAAACCGGGAGGAACGATGAGCGACGACTTCGAGGCTGAGGCTCACGACCTGTTGCGGCAACTGACCGGTGACGATCGTTCCGAGTTCCGCCCCCAGCAGCTCGAGGCGATCCGAACGCTGGTCGAGGACCGGGGGCGGGTCTTTCTCGTCCAGCGGACCGGCTGGGGCAAGAGCGCCGTCTACTTCATCGCCACCCGGATGCTCCGGGATCGGGGGGCCGGGCCGACGCTGCTCGTGTCGCCCCTGCTGGCGCTCATGCGCAACCAGATCGCTGCGGCCGAACGGATGGGCGTGCGTGCCGTCAGCATCAACAGCACGAACAGCGACGACTGGGCTCAGGTCCAGGAAGAGATAGATGCCGGCGAGGTCGACGTCCTCCTTATCTCTCCTGAGCGTCTCGCCAACGAGGCATTCCGACGGGATGTCCTCCCCGAGGTCGGATCCACGGCAGGCCTGCTTGTCGTGGACGAGGTCCACTGCATCTCCGACTGGGGACACGACTTCCGTCCCGACTACCAGCGGATCGGACGCGTGCTCGACCGGCTGCCGCGCGGTGTGCCGGTCGTGGGATGCACCGCCACGGCCAACGACCGGGTCGTCTACGACGTGGCCGGCCAACTCGGAGATCGGCTCCAGGTCATCCGCGGATCGTTGCACCGCGAAGGCCTCCGGCTCCATGTCCTCGACCTGCCTGCCCCGGCCGAACGGATGGCCTGGCTCGCCACGGCGATTCCCCGGCTCGGGGGGTCAGGGATCGTGTACACCCTCACGGTCGCCGACAGCCGCCGTGTCGCCGACTGGCTGCGGTCACAGGGACTCAACGCCGCCGCCTACCACGCCCAACTCGCCACAGACGAAAAGGAGGACCTCGAACTTCGACTACTGAACAACGAGGTCGATGTCGTGGTGGCGACGGTTGCGCTCGGTATGGGATTCGACAAGCCCGACCTCTGCTTCGTCGTCCACTACCAGGCCCCTGCCTCACCGATCGCCTACTACCAGCAGGTCGGCCGTGCCGGCCGCCGTCTGGACGAGTCGTGGGGCGTCCTGCTCAGGGGCCGTGAGGACGACGACATCCAGGACTTCTTCATCGAGAACGCGTTCCCGCCGCCAGATCTCGCCGAAGAGTTGGTGGCGTACCTCGAGGAGGCGGGGGAGGGCTTTCTCCTGCGGGAACTGGAGGTGGAGTTCAACGTGCGACGAAAGCGGCTCACCCACCTGCTGCGGACGCTCGACGTCGAAGGGGCGGTGGAGAAGGTCGGTTCACGGTGGCGGCGCACGCTCCGGCCCTGGTCCTACGACCTCGACCGGGCAGAGGCCGTCACAGCACGTCGTAGGGAAGAACAGGAGCAGATGAGCCACTACGCGTCATTCGAGGGATGTCGAATGAAGCACCTCCGTGGTCTGCTCGACGACCGGGTCGACGAGGATTGCGGCGTCTGCGACAGGTGTGTCAAAACGTCGTTGACCTTCGACCTTGACCGTTCGCTTGTCGCCGCTGCGGTAGAGGCGCTCCGGTCGGGCTTCCTGCCGATCGAGCCCCGGAAGAAGTGGCCCGATTTCAGCAACATCCCGCTAGACCACCGCCTCGAGGAGGGTCGCGTGTTGAGCCGCTGGGGCGACGGCGGATGGGGTGATGATGTCCGTCGATCGAAGCAGGAGGCCGGCAGGTTCGGCGATGACCTGCTCGGGGCATCCGTCGATCTGATCGGCGGGCGTTGGCTACCGGACCCGGCTCCGATGTGGGTGACCTACGTGCCATCGACGTCGAGCGGTGATCCTGTGGCCGACTTCGCCCACCGGCTCGCCGACAGGCTCGGGCTTCCCTGCAAGGATGTCCTCGAACGAGTTCGACCGGGAGTCCCGCAGAAGACGATGAACAACAGCACCAGCCAGTTCGGCAACGTCGATGGAGCGTTCGCATTGGAGGGTCCGGTTTCCGGCGACCCGGTCCTGCTGGTTGACGACGTGGTCGACTCGCGCTGGACCTTGACGGTGGTGGCGGCTGCCCTCCGAAAAGAGGGTTCCGGTCCGGTGTACCCGTTCGCCCTTGCCGACACGTCCGGTCGTTCGGCGTGACACTGTCCGACGACGCCCTGGCGACGGCGTTGCTGGTCAGCCGGCTGGCTGCCGACGGCGTCGATCCGTTGAAGGCGTCAGAGTTCTGGCCGCTGGCCGACTCACCGGGCGGCATGCTCGGCTCCTCCGTGGACCAGTTGGTGGCCCTCGGGCTCGACCATGTGCTGGCCGAGCGCGTGGCCCGACTCCTCGACCGGGCGGTGGGGCTGGCCTTCGAGCTCGAGCGCTACAGCGAGGCGGGGATCGCCACCGTGACCGTCCACGACGAGGGCTATCCGACCCGCTTGCGCGAACGTCTCCACGACAAGGCCCCGCCGTTGCTCCATGTCGCGGGCGCCGTCGACCTGTTGTCAGTAGCCGGGGTCGGGATAGTAGGGAGCCGCGGTGTCTCGGAGGAAGGCGCCGAGGTGGCTCGGCAGGTTGCGGAGAAGGCTGCGTCGACCGACCTGCCGGTGGTGTCGGGCGGAGCCCGTGGCGTCGACCAGTTGGCGATGACAGCGGCCCACGGGGTCGGGGGTTGCGTGACCGGCGTACTCGCCGACTCCCTGATGCGGACCGTGTCGAATGCGGCAACCAGAAAGGCCGTGCTCGGCGGGGACACGGTGCTGTGCACGCCCTACGGACCCGAGGCACCGTTCAGCGTCGGCACCGCCATGGGACGCAACAAGTTGATCTACGCGTTGTCGACCCTCACGGTGGTGATCGCCAGCGACGAGGGCACCGGCGGCACCTGGGCCGGGGCGATCGAGGCGCTGCGGGGTGGCTTCGGCCGGGTCGCCGTCTGGCGGGGCAGCGGCGAAGGGCCGGGAAACGCTCCGTTGGCCAGGCGGGGAGCCACCCCGCTCGAACGGGTCGAGTCGATCGACGAACTGTTGGCCCAGCCGGACCAGATGGTGCCGGCGCCGCCCGAGCCGACCCAGCAGGCGCTGTCGTTCGGATAGGTCCCTCGGATAGTCCGCCGGCTCAGGGGCCGGTGAAGACCGGTCCTGTGTGGTCGAGCATCGGGATCTCGCCGGGGCCGTCGCCGTAGCGGCCGGCCTCGAAGCGGGCGACCACGAAGTGGTGCACCTCGTCGGGCCCGTCGGCCAGGCGAAGCGTGCGCTGGCTGGTGTAGAGCCGAGACAACGGCGTCCACTGCGACACGCCGGTGGCACCGTGGATCTGGATGGCCTCGTCGATGATCCGGCAGACCTTCTCGGGCACCATCGCCTTGACGGCGCTGATCCATACCCGGGCCTCGGCGTTGCCCATGGTGTCCATGGCCCTGGCGGCCCGCAGGACCATGAGGCGCATCGCCTCGATCTCGATGCGGGCCCTCGATACGACCTCCATGTTCTTGCCCAGGTTCAGGATGGGCTTTCCGAACGCCTCCCGGTGGAGGCCCCGACGCACCATCAGCTCGATGGCCCTTTCAGCGGCGCCGATCGAGCGCATGCAGTGGTGGATGCGACCGGGACCGAGCCGTAGCTGTGAGATCTCAAAGCCGCGTCCCTCGCCCAGGAGGATGTTGTCGTAGGGGACCCGGCACTCGTCGAAGGTCAGGTGCATGTGGCCGTGCGGTGCGTCGTCGTCGCCGAAGACCTGCATCGGATGGTCGATGGTGAGTCCGGGTGCGTCGATGGGCACGAGGATCTGGGACTGGCGGCGGTGCGGTGGTCCGTCCGGGTCGGTCTGGACCATGGTGATCATGATCTTGCAGCGGGGGTCGCCGGCGCCCGAGATGTAGTACTTGGTGCCGTTGATGACCCATTCGTCGCCGTCGCGCACCGCCTGGCAGGCGATGTTCTTGGCATCCGAGGAGGCCAGGTCGGGCTCGGTCATGGCATAGGCGGAGCGGATCTCGCCGGCGAGCAGCGGCTCGAGCCACTGCTTCTTCTGTTCCGGGGTGCCGACCCGTTCGAGGACCTCCATGTTGCCGGTGTCGGGGGCCGAGCAGTTGAGGCTCTCGGATGCGATCGGGTTCTTGCCGAGTTCGGCGGCGATGTAGGCGTAGTCGAGGTTGGAGAGGCCCTCGCCGGTCTCGGCGTCGGGGAGGAAGAAGTTCCACAGCCCCTTCTCACGGGCCCTGGCCTTGAGCTTGTCGAGGATGTCGAGTTGGCCGGGGTGGTAGCCCCAGTGGTCCTCGCGCACGGCACCCAGCTGGTGGTACTCCAAGGTGACCGGTTCGACCTCGGTGGCGATGAAGTCGACGACGGCGTCGTAGAGGGGACGGGCCCCGTCCGACATGGCCAGGTTGAGGCTGGCGTCGCTGGGGTCGTCTATGTGCAGTCCGGGTCCGATGGCCATGGGGTCCTCATGGGGTGGGTGGGGTCGGGGCTCGACCGCCGAACCTACGACAGCGACAGTTCCCGTGCATGGCCGGGCAGCTCGACGGGCAGTACTCCAGCCCGCCGATGCCGCGGTGCAATGCATTGGCCGCGAGGGTGGGGGCATGAAGTTCTCGCTGATCTACGAGGCGCAGATGTCCGATCCGTCGCCGGCCAACGAGCAGCAGGTGTTCGCAGACATCGTCGAGCAGTCGCTGCTTGCCGAGGAGTTGGGCTTCGACGTGATCTGGGCAGTGGAGCACACGGCGCTAACCCATTACGCCCACATGAGCGCACCCGAGACCTTTCTGGCATACCTGGCCGGCCGGACCACCCGCATCGGGCTGGGCCACGGCGTGGTATGCCTGCCGCCCCAGATGAACCATCCGGTGAAGGTGGCCGAGCGGATCGCCACGCTCGACGTCCTCTCCGGCGGGCGGGTCCACTTCGGCATGGGCAAGGGCGCCACCCGTCAGGAGGCCGGCACCTTCGGCTACGAACTCGAGGCGCTGCCGCCGATGATCGACGAGGCGATGCACCTGATCCCGCGGTTCTTCGTGGAGGACGAGGTCGAGCACCACGGCGAGTTCATCGACGTCCCCTCCCGACCCGTGCACCCAAAGCCGCTCCAGGACCCGCACCCGCCGCTGTACCAGGCGTGCACCAGGCACGAGACGCTGCTCGACGCCGGCCGGCGGGGTATCGGCGCCCTGGTGCTGGGGTTCGGGGGACCCGACGAGGTGGCGACGAAGAACGAGGCGTACCGCAGGGCGTTCGCCGAACGCCGCCCCGAGGATCAGGTCGGGTATGCGCCCAACGAGCACCTGGCCGCCCTCTGTCCGGCAATCGTCCTAGAGGACGGTGCGGAGGCCCGGCGGATAGGGCTGCGGGGACAGCGCTTCTTCCTCGAGGCACTGGGCCACTGGGCCACCGGTGGTGAGATGCCGCTGCCGGATCCCGGGTCCTGGATCGAAGGCACGGCCACCACCGGCGACGGCACCGAGATCGTCGCCACCCACTTCGGTGCGGAGATGGTGACCGTGGACTTCTCCGATGCGGGGCAGTCGCTGCTCAACCCGAACCATGCCTACGGCACCGTGGACGACTGCATCGGCTACGTCGAGCGCCTGGTAGAGGCAGGCGCCGACGAGATCCTGTTCCTGAACCAGATGGGAACAGTGCCCCAGTCGGCCATGCTCGAAACGGTCCGCAACATCGGCGAGCACGTGATTCCGAGGTTCCGCTGAGATCGGCAATCCCCAAGAGATATGTGTAACACAGTATCTGTGCTACACATATTGCCATGTCCAACCTGACCCTCGCCCTCGATGACGACCTCCTGCGCCGGGCCCGCGTACGGGCCGCCGAACAGGGCACATCCGTCAACGCCGTCGTCCGAGACCTTCTCATTGCCTACGCGGCCGGCGACCGTGCCGCCGCGGCGCGACGCCGACTGGTCGCCCTTTCGGTCTCGTCGGCCGCCGGGTCCGGGGGGCGGGACCTGTTCCCCAACCCACCGGACGGTGCCCGGTGAACGGGAGCGTCTTCCTCGACACGCCGGTGCTCGTGCGGCTCTTCGACGACGACGAGCCAGAGCGCCAGGCGGCGGTACGGGCTGTCATCGGTGTAGTGCCCGGTGAAGATTCCGGACCGGCGCTGGTTCTTTCCGCACAGGTGCTCGCCGAGTTCGTCGACGTGGCCACCACGCGTCTGGTGCGTCCCCTTCCGGCGGTTACCGCACGGCGGGCGCTCGCCGACCTTGCAGAACTCCACGTCGTCCCCCTCGACGCCGACCTCGTCCTCGCCGCTGCGGACACTGCCGAGGAACACGGCCTCTCGATCCGCGACGCCCTCGTGGTTGAGGCGGCCGCATCCTCCGGTTGCTCCCGGCTGATGACCGAGGCCCTGCCACACGGCACGATGGTGCGGGGCGTCACGGTCGAGGACCCGGGGCGCCCGGACAGCAGGCCATAGAGGGGCGACCACCATGATGCAGATCAGCGGCCTCCGCCGCCACGACGTGGACGCCCACGGCATGCGCATCCACGTGGCCGAGGCGGGAGAGGGACCGCTGGTCCTGTTCGTCCACGGTTTCCCCGAGTCGTGGTATTCGTGGCGACACCAGTTTGTCGCCCTGGCAGCCGCCGGCTACCGGGCCGTCGCCATCGACGTCCGGGGCTACGGTTCGTCGGAGGCGCCGGACGAGGTCGATGCCTACCGCATCATCCACCTGGCCGGCGACTGCGTCGGCGTGGTCGAGGCCCTGGGCGAGCAGACCGCCGTGATCGTCGGCCACGACTGGGGATCGCCGATCGCTGCCGCCGCAGCCCGGATCCGACCGGATGTCTTCACCGCAGTGGCGCTCCTGTCGGTCACATACGAACCCCGCAACGAGCACCGGCCCACCGACGTCTTCCGGGCCATCGGCGGCGACGAGGAGTTCTACATCGAGTACTTCCAGGAACCGGGTCGTGCCGAGGCCGAGATCGCCGAGGACCCGAAGCGATGGCTGGAGGGCTTCTACTTCTGCGCCTCGGGCGACGCACCCCCGCTGTCCGAGGGTGAGGTGCCCATGGCGTGGGTGGCTCCGGGGGCACGGCTGCGGGACCGCTTCCGGTACCCGGAAGGGCACCTGCCGTGGCTCTCGGCAGACGACCTGTCTTTTTACGCCGGAGAGTTCGAGCGGGCCGGGTTCAGCGGCGGGCTCAACCGCTATCGCTGCGTCGACCTCGACTGGGAGGATCTGCGGGCCTTCCACGGTGCACCGATCCGGCAGCCGTCGTTGTTCATCGGCGGCGAGGCCGACGGCCCGACCATGTGGGGGGCGGGCAGCATCTCGCGGTACCCCGAGACCCTGCCGAACCTGCACGCCTCGGTGATCCTCCCGGGTGTCGGCCACTGGATGCAGCAGGAGGACGCACCCGGCGTCAACTCCGCACTCCTCGACTTCCTCGCATCCCTCGACGCCGACTGACCTGCAACAGCGTGGGTCGGTTCCCGCTTCCCACGGGGCGCGCCTAGGTTGTTCGGATGGGAGCCGGGGGGAAGGGCCGTCTGACCCGGTCGTTGTCCCTGCGCCACGTTTTTGCCCTCTCGACGGGGGCGATGCTCTCCTCCGGCCTGTTCCTGCTGCCCGGCCTGGCAGCGGCCAAGGCCGGACCCGCCGCCATCGTGGCCTACCTGATCGCCGGGGTTCTCGCCGTGCCCGCCATGCTCAGCGTGGCCGAACTCTCCACGGCCCTACCCAAGGCCGGCGGTGCCTACTACTTCCTCGAACGGGCACTTGGCCCGTCCGTCGGCACCATGGCCGGCTTCGGCACGTGGTTGTCGTTGGTTCTCAAGGACGCATTCGCCATGGTCGGCATGAGCGCCTACCTGGTGTTGATCGTCGACATCGACAGCCGGTCCCTCGCCCTGGTGCTCATCGGGCTGTTCATGGTCGTCAACATCGTCGGGTCGAAGGCCAGCGCCTCGGTGCAGCTCTGGATGGTGATGTTCATCCTCGCCGTCCTCACCTGGTTCCTCGTCCACGGACTGCTCGAGACGCAGTCACAGGGTTTCGACGGCTCGAACCTCGACCCCTTCTTCACAACGGGCTCGTCCAGCCTGTTCGCCGTCGTCGGGCTGGTGTTCGTCTCGTACGGCGGCCTGACCAAGGTGGCCAGCGCTGCCGAGGAGGTCGAGGACCCGTCGCAGCGCATTCCGCTGGGTATGGGGCTCTCGCTGCTGGTCGCCACGGTGCTCTACACGCTCGGGGTGCTCGTGGCCGTCGCCGTCGTGCCGCCCGAGATACTCCACGAGGACCTGGCGCCGATCCACACCGCAGCAAAGGCGGTGATGCCTTCGGTTGGTGCCTGGCTGGTCGTGGTGGCCGCCATCGCCGCATTCGCCTCGGCAGTCAACGCCGGGATCATGGCGGCCGCCCGCTACCCGATGGCAATGGCCCGAGACGGACTGCTGCCGTCCCGCATGGGGTCGGTCGGCGACAGCGGAACCCCGGTTGCCGGCGTCGTTGTCACGTCGGTGGCCATCGCCGTGGTGGTGCTGGCCTTCGACGCCGAGTCGATAGCGAAGTTGGCCAGCGCCTTCGTCCTGCTCACGCTCGGGCTCGTGAACCTCGCCGTGCTGGTGCTGAGGGCTTCGCGGATCGCCTCGTACGCGCCGGCCTTCAGGACCCCGCTCTACCCGGTCACACAGTTCGTCGGCATCCTGGTGTCGGTGGCCCTGATCTCGCTACTGGGCCCGCTGGCCTGGGGCTTCGTCGTCGTCGTGTCGGCGCTGGGATGGACCTGGCACCGCCTGTACGCAACGGGCCGAACCAAGCGGGCCGGTGCCATCCGCAACGTGTTCCAACGGTGGGGTGAGGATGTCGATGCCGGCCTCGACCGCGAGATGGGCGCTGCCATGGCTGGACACGGGCTCCGCAGCGGCGACGACTACACGGGGCTCATCGCCAGGGCAGCCGTGCTGAGCATCCCCGAGGGGACCGACATAGCCGAGGCGGCGGACCGGGCATCGTCGGTGCTGGCCGATCGCATCGGCCTTCCCCGCGAGAGCGTGACCGAGCGGTTCCTCGAGACGGGTTCGTTGTGGATCCAGGCGTCCGACGACCACCCGACGGCCACGCCGATCGCCCTGTTCGAGGCCATCGACGAAGACCTGCTCGTGATCGTGCGGGCCTCGGCGGGGATCAGCATCCCGATCGCCTGGGGCGGTTCGGGGGAGCGGGTCAACGCCCTGTTCTTCCTGGCCGGTACGACCTCGAACCCGGGCCGGTCGTTGCGCCTGGCGGGGGAGTTGGCCGGCTTCCTCCACAGCGGGGCCCGGTGGGTCGGGCGCGCCATGACCGAGGCGGACGTCAAGTCGGCGCTGTTGCCCGGCCTGTCGGTGTGCCAGTACGCCCTGCTGCCGGAGGGCCACGATGCCGGCCTCATCGGCCACCGGATCGCTCAACTGGACTTCCCCGAGGGCATCGAGGTGGCGGCCGTGACCCGGCTCGGCGTCGTGCTGCCGGCCGAACCGGACCTGGTGCTCGAGGCCGACGACCAGCTGACCGTGTTCGGACCCGAGGATGTCATGCCGCCGGCCGGCGTGCCCGTTCCCGTGAACTATCTGGATCACTGAGAGTTTGTCGGCACGCCCTCGGTGGAGCTGTCATCCTGGTGCCGTGGACCTTGGATTCGAATGGGGCTTCCGGGAGCGGGCCCTCGCGCACCTGCGTGCGGTGCAGCTCCGTACCGGCGGCCCCGTCCGGCAGGCTGACGTAGCCGGCTTCGAACACGAGGGCCAACGAATCCGGCTCATGCCGACGAGGAGCGGAATCTGGAAGCCCCGCCAACTTGGTGCAGCCCTGAGCTTCGTCACCACGTTCTCGGGTGGCGGCGTTGCGCCGTACGAGGACGTCGAGGGCCCAGACGGGCTGCTTCGGTACAAGTGGCAGGGGACCGATGCCGACGCCGCCGACAACAGGGCGCTACGTGCGGCGATGCACGCCGGGTTGCCGCTCATCTACTTCAAGGGCATCGCCAAGGGCCTCTACGAGCCGATCTTCCCGGTGACGCTCGTGGGGGAGGAGCCCGACCAACTCCAGTTCGTCGTGGCGCTCGACGAGGTCTCGGCCGGGCACTGGGAGCACCGGAACGTCATCGACCTCGACACCGTTCGACGGTATGCACTGCGATTGACCAAGGTCCGGGTGCACCAGCCGGTGTTCCGTTCTGTGGTGTTGCAGGCCTATGGGTGTCGCTGTGCACTGTGCAACCTGGGCCACACGGAACTGCTCGATGCTGCCCACATCAGGCCAGATGCTGAAGATGGTGAACCGGTGGTCACCAACGGCATATCGATGTGCAAGATCCACCATGCGGCCTACGACACCGAGATCATCGGCATCCGGCCCGACCACGAGATCCGGGTCCGTGGAGACATTCTTGACGAGGAGGACGGTCCCACGCTGCGGCATTCGCTCCAGGGAGTGCACGGCCAACGGATGCAGTTGCCGAGGCAGCGGGCGGCAGAGCCTTCGGCCGAGTTGCTCGAGGAGCGCTGGGAGAAGTTCCTCGAGACGGCCTGAGTTCGGCCTGGATGTTGACAATCTGGATGTTGACAATCTGGATGTTGACAATCTGCATGTTGACAATCTGCATGTTGACAATCTGCATGTTGACAATCTGCATGTTGACAATCTGCATGTTGACAATCTGCATGTTGACAATCTGCATGTTGACAATCTGCATGCAGATTGCATGCAGTAACACCCGTCCGGTAGCCTGCGGGCATGGCCAAGACGATCCAGGTCCGCGATGTCGACGATGACACCCACCGGGTGCTCACCGCCCGAGCAGAGGCCGCCGGCCTCTCCCTGTCCCAATACCTGAGGTCCGAGCTTGATCAGCTGGCCGGTCGCCTGACCGTGCGCGAGGCGTTCGCCCTGTTCGCCGACCGCCTTCCCGGCAAGCCATTGCCGGAGTCAGTGGTTCTGGACGCGATCCGCTCCGGCCGGGAAGGTCGATGAGCAGTGATCGTCGTCGATGCGTCAGCGGTCATCGAGGGGATCACGTCTCTCCTCCATCCGGCCGTCGAGGTGATCTCGGATGCGGGAGAACTGCACGCCCCGTACCTGATCGACTATGAGATCGACCACGCGCTCGGCCGACTCGAACGGCACCGTTCGTTGGCTGCCGGAGTTGTCGATGATGCGAGGGGCTTGTTCGCCGTGCTTCCCCTGAACCGGCATGCCCACCGCCATGTTGCAGAACGAGCGTGGGACCTTCGGCGGAACCTCTCGATCTACGACGCCTCGTACGTCGCCCTCGCCGAGCGTCTAGGCGTGCCGTTGCTGACCGCAGATCGCCGACTCGCAACGGCTCCCGGACACAACGCAGAGGTCATCGTCGTCGAGGCGCCATCATGATCCTGCGGGCCTGGCGGGGCGACATCACGACGTTGGCCGTCGATGCGATCGTCAACGCCGCCAACGAGGCGCTGCTCGGTGGGGGCGGCGTAGACGGTGCCATCCACCGGGCCGCCGGCCCCGGGCTGCTCGACGAGTGTCGCCGCCTCGGCGGCTGCGCCACCGGCGAGGCGAAGCCCACCGGCGGCCACGACCTCCCCGCCCGGTGGGTCATACACGCGGTCGGCCCCGTGTGGATGGGCGGCGACAACAGCGAGGCAGACCTCCTGGCCTCCTGCTACCGGCGCTCCCTCGAGGTGGCCGTCGGCCTCGGTGCCCGCAGCGTTGCCTTCCCGGCCATCTCCACAGGCGTCTACGGCTACCCGAAGGCGGCGGCGGCCCGGATTGCCGTCGATACGGTCCGGGCGTTCGGCGCCGACCACCCGGACACCATCGAAGAGGTGATCCTCGTGGCATTCGCCGACGACGACCTCACCCGCTACGTGGAGTTGCTGGCCGCCGACCGAGGGCCCGTGGCCGGAACCTGAATTCTGTGCCATCATCGCGACCCCGGTGGAACGGGTGTTCGCGGCGACGGCGCTGCGGCGTCCCACCGGCAAGACCCAAGGGGGAAACCTGATGGAGGTCTCCGTCACCGTCAACGGAACGGTCCGATCCGCCGACGTCGAGCCTCGGACGCTGCTCGTGCACTACCTGCGCGACGTCCTGGGCCTGACCGGCACCAACGTGGGCTGCGACACCAGCTCGTGCGGTGCCTGCACCGTGCTCGTCGACGGCCGCTCGGCCAAGTCGTGCACGCTGCTCGCCGTCCAGGTGGATGGCGCCGACGTCACCACCATCGAGGGCCTCGCAGGCGCCGACGGCCTCCACCCGATGCAGCAGGCGTTCCACGAGTGCCATGCCCTGCAGTGCGGCTACTGCACGCCCGGCATGGTCATGGCCGCCGTGTCGCTGGTCGACGAATACGACGACCTCGACGCCGCCGGCGTCCGGGAGGGTCTCGAGGGAAACCTCTGCCGCTGCACCGGCTACCAGAACATCGTTGCGGCCGTCCTGGCCGCCGGCGAGTGAGGAGGCACCGATGACTGTTACCGAAACCCCGTTCACCGGCGGCATCGTCGGCGAGTCCCGCCTCCGCCGCGAGGACCCGGCCCTGCTGACCGGCGAGGCCAGGTTCATCGACGACCTGAACCTGCCGGGTGCACTCTGGCTGGCCTGCGTGCGCAGCCCCCACGCACACGCCCGCATCATCGGCATCGACGCTTCGGCGGCACTCGCCACCGACGGCGTGGTCGCCGTCTACACCGGCGAAGACCTGGCCGACGCCTGGGCGGCACCGTTGCCCTGCGCCTGGCCGGTCACCGACGACATGAAGAACCCGGCCCACCATCCGGTGGCGCAGGGCAAGGCCAACTACGCAGGTGACATCGTCGCCGTCGTGGTCGCCGAGTCCCGCTATGCCGCGGCGGACGGCCTCGAGGGCGTGGTCGTCGACTACGAGGCGCTCGAAGCCGTTGTCACGATCGAGGACGCAGAGACCGACCGGATCGTCATCCACGAATCCGAGGGCACCAACGTGTCCTACGAGTGGCCACTCATCCCCGACCCGGATGCGGTCGAGGCGGCGTTCGCCGAAGCGGTACACCACGTCACCGAGACGTTCGTGCACCAGCGCCTCATCCCGACGGCCATGGAGCCCCGTGGCGTGGCCGCCGTACCGGCACCGCACAACGGCGACATGACCCTCTACTCGTCCACCCAGATCCCGCACGTCCTCAAGGTCATGGCGGCGATAACACTCGGCATGCCCGAACAGAAGTTGCGGGTCATCGCACCCTCGGTGGGCGGCGGCTTCGGCTGCAAGCTCAACGTCTACGCCGAGGAGATCATCTGCATGGCCCTCGCCCAACGCCACGGCGTTCCCGTTCGTTGGACCGAGGGACGCACAGAGGCGGCCGGGTCCACCATCCAGGGCCGCGCCCAGCGTCAGACCATCGAGTTGGCCGCCGACGCCGACGGGAAGCTCACCGCCGTGCGGGCCACCCTGCTGGCAGACATGGGCGCCTACCTGCAACTGGTCGCCCCCGGTGTGCCGCTGCTCGGGGCGTTCCTGTACCACGGGCTCTACGACGTGCCCGTCTACTCGTTCACCTGCAAGAGCGTGTTCACGAACCTCACCCCGACCGACGCCTACCGCGGCGCCGGCCGCCCCGAGGCCACGTACGCCATCGAACGTGCGATGGACGCCCTGGCCCAGGCCGTGGGTGTCGGTCCGGACGAAATCCGTTCCCGCAACTTCATCCCGACCGAGAAGTTCCCCTACGACTCACCTGCCGGTTTGATCTTCGACTCGGGCAACTACCAGCCCACCCTCGACCGGGCCAAGGAACTGGTCGACTGGGACGGCCGCCTCGCCGAGCAGGCCGAACGTCGGGCCGCCGGTTCGACCAGCCATCTGGGCATCGGCATCTCGTCGTACGTCGAGATGTGCGGTCTGGCCCCGAGCCGCACCCTCGCCGCGCTGAACTACGGCGCCGGCGGCTGGGAGTCGGCGACGGTGCGGATCCTGCCGACCTGCAAGGTCCAGGTCGTCACCGGCGCCACACCGCACGGCCAGGGCCACGAGACCTGCTGGTCGATGATCGTGGCCGATCAACTCGGTATCGATCCCGACGACGTCGAGGTGCTCCACTCCGACACGGCCATCTCGCCGCTCGGCATGGACACCTACGGGTCGCGGTCGCTGGCCGTGGGTGGAACCGCCATCTGGATGGCGACCGAACAGGTCATCGACAAGGCGCGGGCCATCGCCGCCCACATGCTCGAGGCCAGCGCCGACGACCTCGAGTTCGCCGGCGGCAACTTCACCGTCAGGGGAAGCCCCGACAAGGAGGTCCCGCTGGCCGGGGTGGCGTTCGGCGCCTTCACGGCCCACGACCTGCCCGACGGGATGGAACCCAACCTGCAGGCTCAGGTCACCTTCGATCCGTCCAACTTCGTCTTCCCGTTCGGCACCCACATCGCCGTGGTCGAGGTCGACGAGGCCACCGGCGCCGTCGAACTGCTCGACTATGCGGCCGTCGATGACTGCGGCAACCAGATCAACCCGTTGATCGTCGAGGGTCAGTTGCACGGCGGCATCGTGCAGGGAATCGCCCAGGCCCTCTGGGAGGACGCCGCCTACGACGCCGACGGACAGTGCCGGGCCGCAAACCTGGCCGACTACCTGGTGCCCTCGGCGGCCGAGTGCATCGACATGAAGCTGGACCACACGGTCACGCCGTCGACCTCCAACCCGATGGGGGTCAAGGGCATCGGCGAAGCCGGCACCATTGCATCCACGCCGGCGGTAATGAACGCCGTGGTCGATGCACTGCGGCCCATGGGGATCACCGACATCACGATGCCGGCATCTCCCATGACCGTCCGACGAGCCATCGAGGCGGCGCAGGGAGGATCGGCATGATCCCCGCAGCGGTCGACTACGTCCGGGCCGATTCCACCGAGGCGGCGATCGCCGCACTGGTCGAGGCCGGCGACGAGGCCAAGTTGCTGGCCGGCGGCCAGTCGCTGGTGCCCCTCATGAGGTTGCGCCTTGCCACCCCGACGGTGCTGGTCGACATCGGCAGGCTCGACGGCCTGTCGGGCATCAGCGTCGACGGCGACACCGTGAGCATCGGCGCCCTGACCACCCATAGCGCCCTCGAGCACTCGGCCGACCTCGCTGCCGCCTGCCCGCTGCTGGCCCACGTGGCCGCGCAGGTGGGCGATCCGGCCGTGCGGCACCGGGGCACGCTGGGTGGCTCGCTGGCCCACGCCGATCCGGCATCCGACCTGCCGGCCGCCGTGCTGGCCCTGGGCGGCACGCTCGTGGCGACCGGTCCCGGCGGCAGCCGCGAGATCGCCGCCGCCGACTTCTTCACCGGCTTCCTCGAGTCGGCGCTGGGCGCCGATGAACTCCTCACCGAGGTGCGTGTTCCGGTTGCTACCGGCGGGTGGTGCTACCAGAAGTTCAACCGACGGGCACAGGACTGGGCCATTGTGGGTGCCGCTGTGATG
>JACNKQ010000043.1 GCA_014381945.1 Actinomycetota bacterium | reverse complement strand
GACCGCCTCGCGGGGGTGGGTGTCCGGGTTGCGGGGGGGGGGGGGGGCCCCCGGAGGTCCACCCGGGGGGCCGGGGCCGGGGCCACGGCGGGGGGGGTGGTGGCGGGGGGGGGGGCGGGGGGGGCGCTCGTGACCAGGGGCTCCCCGCCGTTGGGGGCGGCGGGGGTGGGGGCGGCGGTGGCCGGTGGGGCATCAGCCGCCGACGCCGCAGCCGTCGCCGCCGACGGCACCGAACCGCCGACCGACAACAACGCCGACGGTGACTACCGGTCCCACCTGGCCCGGGTGCTCACCGAAAGGGCCCTCACCGCCGCCGGCGCCTGAGGGAACGGGCGGGGCAGCGTCAGGTCCGGATTCAGGGGCCGCCGGGCAGCGACTCGCACGGTTCGCCGTCGCCGTCGTTGTCGAGGAGCGCCACGTCCCCGTAGGCGGGGAAGAACGTGTCGAACCAGGCCTTTGATTCGTCGTAGGTGGCGAAGTCCGAGCAGTTCTTCGAGTTGCCCGGGTTGGCTGGTGTATCGCCGGCGGTGCTTGTCGTCGTCTGCTCGACGGTGGTCGAGGGCGGAGTCGTCGAGTCCGATGTGGGCGCCGGCGGGGTCGTGCCGAGGTTGACCGACCCGTCGCACCCCTCCAGCATCAGCTCGAGGGTGTCGTGTTCGCCGGTTGTGGCCGTCAGGTCCCAGCGCACCTTTATCTGGACCCAGGTTGTCGCGTACTCACAGTGGAAGTCGGTGCTTTCGGGGGTCCACTCCTCGGGGCCCCTTGCACCCTTCGAGCGGTTGGCTGATGACGAGACTGCGATGAGGTGGCCGGGGTCTTCGAGGTCATTGGCGTAGGCCCGCTTCGTGTCCCGGTCCCATGCCCAGCCGCCCGAGCGGTGTGCGTTGGCGAGCGGTACGAAGTGGTCTATGTCGAGGTCGCCGGGATCGTCGAACCAGGTGTCGGTGAAGGCCCCGTACCAGAGCCCGATCTCGACCCGGCAACCACCGTCCTCGAGGATCACCGGGCTGACCGACTCCTCGACCAGGACCTCCTGGCGGGTGTCCTGGCAGTCGCCGTCCGCATCGGACCAGCCGGACCCCCAGTCGCCCCGGTCGTAGTCGAGCGGCGCGTCCACGTCGGCGACGACGAGCCCCGCAAGCAGGCCCGCCACCAGGTCGTCGCCTGTGGTTGCGGGCGTCGTGGTTGTGGTGGGAGCGACGGTGGTCGTTGTGGTTGTGGTGGGAGCGACGGTGGTCGTCGTGGTGGTGGGAGCGACGGTGGTCGTCGTGGTGGTGGGAGCGACGGTGGTCGTTGTGGTTGTGGTGGGAGCGACGGTGGTTGCGGGCGTCGTGGTGGTGGGAGCGAAGGTGGTCGTCGTCGTGGTGGTGGGAGCGAGGGTGGTCGTTGTGGTTGTGGTGGGAGCGGTGGGGCCGGGGGCGTCACCGCCGCAGGCGGCGACCAGGACGAGCAGCGCCAGGGACCATCGGGGGGAGCAGGTCACGAACCCATGTTCGCAGACCGTCGCGCCGGCCGCCCGGGTAGCGGCGGCCTCAGCCGGTCAGGCGCTTGAGCACGCTGCTGTGCCAGGTGATGCGACCCCGGCGGGCCTCGGCCCGGTCGGCGGCGGCAGCGACCATGAGTCCGGCGTTCACGCCCAGCCAGCGCAGTGGCTCCGGCTCCCACTTCGGCGACACGTGGCCCACCCAGGGCAGGTCCGTCCGCTCGCTTTCGACTCCGACGATCAGATCGGCAAGCGTGTGGCCTGCCAGCTTCGATGCGGCGACCCCGTCACCGACGTAGCCGCCGGCGGTCGCCAGGCCGGTCGAACGGTCGAGGCACACGGCCGGGAACCAGTCTCGGGGGGCTCCCAGCACGCCGCCCCAGCGGTGGGTGATTTCTACGTCGCCGATCACGGGGAACAGGTCGCGCAGGGTCGCGACCAGTTCGTCGTGGACGCTGCCGGCCTGCTCCGTGGCCGGGTCGATGCGTGAGCCGAACCGGTACGGGGCGCCACGCCCACCGAAGGCGAAGCGTCCGTCGGCGGTCCGTTGTCCGTAGATGGTGAGGTGGCGGGTGTCTTTGAAGGTCGGCCGGTCGTGGAGGCCGATCTCGTCCCAGACGGCGTCGGGTAGCGGTGCGGTGGCGATCATCAGTGAGTAGATCGGTGCCATGGTGCGACGGTGGCCGGCGAGGTCGCGGGTGTACCCCTCGGTGGCCCGCACCACGACCTCGGCGCGCACGGCGCCCCGGTCGGTGCGGACGACCCCTTGTTCGAAACCGGTGCAGGCCGTGCCCTCGTGGATTACGACCCCCCGGCGCTCACAGGCATCGGCCAGGCCGCGGACCAGCCGTGCCGGATGGATGGCGGCCACTGCGGACAGGAACCTGCCACCGAGGACCCCGGAGGCGTTGCCGATCGTCCGGGCCTCGTCGGGACCGAGCACGCGGACCTCGTCCTCGGTGAGGCCGAGTTCGTGGCGGGCCGCCACGCTCGCTTTCGCCCGCTCGAGGTGTGCCGGGTTGCGTGCCCAGTCGATCCAGCCGCCCTTCGCATAGTGGCAGTCGATGCCCTCGTCGCCGGCGACACGGCCGATGGCGTCGACGGCGTCGTAGAGCGCCCGGGTCTGGCGCAGGGCGGCGTCGGTCGAGGAGGCTGCGGCGAAGGCCATCGGGCTGATCCCGTACTCGCCGAGGGCCCAGCCGCCGTTGCGCCCAGAGGCGCCGAAGCCGGCGATCTCGCGTTCGAGGACCATGATGCGCAGCGACGGATCGAGCAGTGCGAGGTGGTAGGCGGTCCACAGTCCCGTGTAGCCGGCGCCGATGATCGCAACGTCGGTGTCGCGGTCGCCGGGCAGCGCCGATCTTGGTTCGAGCGGTCCCGGGACAGTGTCGTGCCAGAGGGAGAGGGAGCGGTATCCGTCGGTCACATCGGCGACGCTAACTGTCGAGCCCGATCCCGAACCGGTCGAGGGTCCGGAGCCATATTCCGGGCCGACCTTCTCGACGGTCTGATCGCTTGATGGCAGACCGGGTCACCTGGACTGCTGCCCAACGTGCCGGTTCGGGTGGGAACGGAAACGGCCGCCGGCGGACCATTTCGAGTTCTGTCCGTTCGGTGGTTCCGCCGTCGACGAGGTCGAGGGCGACCTTTGCACCGAAGCGACTGGCGCCGACTCCGAGGCCGGTGTAACCGGCGGCCCAGGCGACCCTTCCACCGTGTGTGGTTCCCCAGGCACAGTTCAACCGTGTCGTCGCGGCGATCGGTCCGCTCCAGCGGTGCGTGAATCGGAGGCCCTCCAGTTGGGGGAACGTCGTGAAGAAGTTCCGGGCCAGCGTCTCGGTGGTGGGTTCGTGGTGTTCCACGTCGGGGCCGACACGCCCACCGAAGTGGTAGATCACGTTGTATCCGCCCCACAGGATTCGACCGTCGGCGGTCCGGCGGTAGTAGTGGAACTGGTTGGCGGAGTCGGAGAGTCCCTGCCGGTTGCCCCATCCGACCTGTGACCATTGTCCGTCTGAGAGCGGTTCGGTCATGAGCGCGTGGTCGTAGACGGGTATGACGTGGCGTCGGATGCGTGGCAACGGTTTCCGGTAGGCATTGGTGGCCACTATCGCCCGGTCGGCGGTGATACTGCCGCGGGTGGTACGCGCCTCGACCCCGTTGTCCGTCCTGCGTATAGATCGCACTGGGGAATGGTCGTGGAACACCACGCCGAGCGAGGTGGCGGCATCCCTTAGGCCCCATGCGAGTCGGGCCGGATCGACCATGGCTGCACCTGATCGCATCCAGAGTCCGGCCAGGTAGATGGGCGAGTGGACTTCGGAGCGAACTTCGTCCGTGTCGAGAAGGTCGGCGTCGATGCCGAGCCGGTCGCACTCTCCGGCACCTTGGCGCAACTCGTCGGCCTGCCAGGGCTCGACGGCGACGTCCATGGCGCCGGTCCGCTCGGCGTCGCAGTCGATGGCGTGGCGGTCGATGGTGTCGAGGAGGCCGTCGAGGTTCTCGTCGCCCATCCGGAGCAGCGTGGGAAGCTCGTCTGGCCAGTGGGCGAGCCCGTTGCCGAGGCCATGCGTGAGCGAGGCTTCGCAGAAGCCACCGTTGCGACCGCTGGCGCCGAATGCGGCCGTTTCGGCCTCGAGGACGACGATGTGGCGGCCGGGTTCGGCCTCGGATGCCTGGATCGCCGCCCAGAGACCGGTGAATCCGGATCCGACGATCACCAGGTCTGCCGTGTGTGAACCGGTGAGCGGTTCGGCCGGCTCGGAGGCACCGGGCTGGTCCAGCCAGAAGATCGAGGGACGGGTGTCGGCGAGGGAGGGGTGCATGTGTCGGCTCCTGGCAAGGTCTGGTTGGCGACCATGGGATCGGTTGACTGAAAGGTAGTCGAAGAACGATTCCGTTGTCATCTTGCGCAGAAGCAACGGAATCACTACTATGCGGGCACTCGTCGCCTGTGTGAAGATCTGCTACGAGGGTACGACCAGGGGGAACCACCACACCATGGACGAAGCAACGATCGCCGTCGAACTGCAGGGCGTGACCAAGCGCTTCGGCGATGTCGTCGCCGTCGACAACATCGACCTGACCATCACCGACGGCGAGTTCTTCTCCCTCCTGGGACCGTCGGGCTGCGGCAAGACCACAACCCTGCGCATGATCGCCGGCTTGGAACTCCCCACCCGGGGCTCTCTGAGTATCCACGGAGAGGAGATGGGACTGCGCCCACCCAACCGGCGACCTGTCAACACCGTCTTCCAGAGCTACGCCCTCTTTCCGCACATGAACGTGCGAGCCAACATCGGATTCGGCCTCGAGATGCGCAAGGTCGTAAGGGACGAGCGTTCCGACCTGATCGACTGGGCCATCGACCTCGTCGAGATGGGTGGGATGGGACACCGAAAGCCCGGCCAACTCTCCGGCGGCCAACAGCAGCGGGTGGCTCTGGCCCGGGCGCTTGTGAACCGACCCGAGGTGCTGCTACTCGACGAGCCACTCGGTGCCCTCGACCTGAAGCTCCGCCAACAGATGCAGATCGAGCTCAAGAACCTCCAACGCGAGGTCGGCATCACCTTCGTCTACGTCACCCACGACCAGGAGGAGGCGGTCACCATGAGCGACCGCATCGGGGTCATGCACGAGGGTCGACTACTCCAGATCGACACGCCGGAGGCCATCTACGAGCGGCCAACCACCCGTTTCGTCGCCGACTTCATCGGTCGCACCAACTTCCTCGAAGCCACAGTGGCCAGCGGCGATGAGATCGTCCTCGCCAACGGCGACCGGCTACGTGTGTCGACCGGCCATGCCGACGGAACCACAATTGCGGTCACCGTGCGGCCAGAGCGCCTCACGGTGCACAATCGGGATCATGCCCCCGACGGGCGCCACCGCCTCGACGGGATAGTCGACTCGGTCGTGTACCTCGGCAATGCCGTCATCTATTCGGTCTCCATCGACTGGATGCACCTCGAGGTCCGGTGCCCGGCGTCGTTGGCAGGCGAGCGCCGGGGACCCGGCGACGAGGTCACGGTCTCGTTCGACGCCGGCCACACTTCGGTGGTGGTCGGCTGATGCCAGCCGTAGCGACGCAGGGCCTCGAGCACCAGGCCGAGCGGGCCAAGTCCCGCCAGGGCTTTCTGCTCGGCCTCCCGGCGATCGTCTACCTGCTGGTCTTCTTCGTCATCCCGCTCGGGATAGTCATCGCCTACTCGTTCGCCACCCGGACCAGGAGCGGCCGAACCGAACTCAACGACTGGAACGTCGAGGCCTACCGGCGTCTAGGTGAGGACGTCGTGAGGGCCGTGGCATTCAGATCACTGTGGATAGCGGTCCTCACCACAGTTGTCTGCCTGGTGTTGGCCTATCCGCTGGCCTATTTCATCTCGACGCGCAGCCCTGCTGTTCGCAACATGATGCTCGTCGGAGTCATGATCCCGTTCTGGTCCAACTTCCTGATCCGTACCTATGCCTGGAGGGTGCTGCTCGACAGCGACGGCCTGTTCACACAGATGGTGTCGGCAGTGGGGCTCGGCGACGGCCGGATCCTGTTCACGAGCAATGCGGTCATCCTCGGCCTTGTCTACGGCTACCTGCCGTTCATGGTGCTGCCTCTCTATGCATCTATCGAGCGCATCGACTGGAGCCTTGTCGAGGGCGCACGCGACCTCTACGCCAGCGGCTGGATGGCGTTTCGACGCGTTGTGTGGCCGCTCTCGAGGCCCGGGGTCATCGCCGGCTCGATCCTCGTATTCGTCCCATCGTTCGGCGCCTTTGTCACCCCGGCCATCCTCGGCGGCAACAAGAAGGGGTTGATGGGGAGTTACATCGTCGATCAGTTCCTGGATGCCCGAAACGGCCCTCTGGGTGCTTCGCTGTCCGTGGTCGTGCTCGGCGTGATGCTGGTCGGAACGCTCATCTACTTCCGCCAGGGCGGGAGGACCCTGTGATCGACCAGACGACACCGGAGCGGAGGACCCGCTGATGGGCAAGGGCGTCGCCCGGTCGACCGCCGAGCCGATGGGTTACAGCAGATGGTTGCTGCGCGCCCATTCCCTGTTGGTCTTCGTGTTCTTCTATGCGCCGATCGTCGTGCTGGTCGTCTATTCGTTCAACAAGAGCGCCGTGGTAGGCAAGTGGACCGGCTTTTCGCTGTCCTGGTACGGCGACTTCCTCGCCAACGACAACATCCAGCGGTCCATCTGGATCTCGGTCAAGGTCTGCGTCGCCTCGACGGTCATCTCGGTGGTGCTCGGCACGCTTGCCGCCCTGTCCATCGAGCGGTTCAGATGGTGGGGACAGAAGGCCTTCGACGCCGTTCTCTACCTGCCGATCATCATCCCCGACGTCACGATGGCCGTGATGATGCTGGTCTTTTTCGGGGAGACGGCAGAGTTGTTCAACGTCATCCCCGGAGTGGACCTCACCGACGGCCTCGAAAAGCTGGTCCTATCCCACGTGGCCTTCAACATCTCGTTCGTCTCCGTTGTAGTCAGAGCACGCCTCGCCGGCCTCGATGCGTCCATGGAGGAGGCGGCTGCCGACCTCTACGCCAGCCGGTGGCAGGTCTTTCGGCGCGTCACGCTGCCGCAGATCATGCCGGGCGTGCTCGGTGGCGCCCTGCTGGCCGTGACGCTGTCTCTCGATGACGTCGTGGTCTCCAGCTTTGTTTCGGGTGTGGGCGCCACCCCTGTCTCGGTCTACGTGTTCGGGATGCTGCGCAAAGGGGTCAGCCCCCTGATCAATGCAGTGTCCGTTGTCATTCTTGTGGCGTCGATGGCCCTGGTCGTCGCGTCGCTGGTCCTGGAGCGGGCGACCAGCTCGCAGAAGGGTAAGTGACCCGGCAACCGCCGGGCACCCGGAGAATGGGGAGGAAAACCCGATGAACAAATGGATGAGGCTGTTCGCACTGGTATGTGTGTTCAGCGTGACAGCCGCAGCATGTGGCAGCGACGAAGAAGCATCGGCATTCAAGCAGTGCAAGGTCGGTGAAACCGATGGCGACTTCAACTTCTACAACTGGTCCGAATACATGGACCCCGATCTGATCACCGCTTTCGAGGAGCAGTTCGGCGTCACGGTGACCGAGGACTTCTATCCCTCAAACGAGGAGATGTTCGGAAGGGTCGAGGTAGGGGCATCTGGCTACGACATGATCATCCCGTCCGACTACATGGTCTCGATACTCATCTCCGAGGCGATGATCCAACCGGTTCAGGCAGCTGCGGTACCGAACAAGCCGAACGTCTCCGAGACGTTCGAGGACCCGCCGTACGACCCGGGGGCCGTCTACACCTCCGCCTACCAGTGGGGAACCACCGGTATCGGTGTCGATATCGGTGTGACCGGCGAGGTCCCGCACACCTGGGGGTTGCTGTTCGACGCTGGCCTGGCCGAGGAGTTCGGGCTTGCGGGCAAGATCACGATCCTCGATGATCCGCGCGAGACCATGGGCGCTGCGCTCAAGTACCTGGGCTACTCGCTCAACTCGACCAGCGAATCCGAGTTGGCCGAAGCCGAACAGGTCATCGCTGACGCGGTCAGCCGCGTGGCTGCGTTCGACTCCGACCAGTACGGCGACCTGATGGTCACCGGAGAGACCATCGTGGGCCACGGCTACAGCGGCAACTTCCTCTGGGACTTCGAGGAGGGTGACAGCGAATACGACTACTTCGTGCCTGACGAGGGCGGCACCATCTGGGTGGACAACATGGCTGTTCTCGCTGATGCCCCGCACCCGTGCACGGCGTTCGCATTCATGAACTTCCTGCTCGATGCGGAGAACGGCGCCCAGTTGACCAACTTCAACTGGTATGCCAGCCCGAACGCCGCTTCGGAACAGTTCATCGACCAGGAGGTCCTGGACAACACGATCATCTACCCGACGGACATGTCGAAGCTCGAGTTCATCTCAGATACGGGTGACTTCGAGATCAACTTCACCGACGCCCTTTCCAGGGCTCGCAGCTAGCCCAAAGGGTTTTCCAACGGCCCCTCCGGGAGCCGGCCCCGGGGCATCACGCCCCGGGGCCGGCCCGGCCCGGATTCACAGAACGAGGACGAGACGATGACCGACAACCACCAACGACTGGCCGATCTGGCCAGACGGCACCTATGGGGACAGTTCAGCGTGCTCGGCAACGAGGTCGACGGCATGCACGTCATCGAGCGGGGCGACGGCTGCTACGTCTGGGACTCGAAGGGAAACCGCTACCTCGACGGCCTGGCCGGGCTGTTCGTCAGCCAGCTGGGCCATGGTCGGCCCGAACTCGCCCGTGCGGCCGGCGACCAGGCGGCGACCCTGGGCTATTTCCCGATCTGGACCTATGGGCACCCGACCGCCATCGAGCTGGCTGCCAAGTTGGCGTCCCTGGCCCCCGGCGACCTGAACCGGGTCTTCTTCACCACCGGCGGTTCCGAAGCGGTCGAGTCGGCATGGAAGCTGGCACGTCAGTACTTCAAGCAGATCGGCCAGCCCGACCGCATCAAGGTCATCAGCCGCAACCTCGCCTACCACGGCACCACCATGGGAGCCCTTTCCATCACCGGCCTCGAGTCGATCAAGACCATGTTCGAGCCGTTGGTGCCCGGCGCCGTCAAGGTGCCCGAGACCAACCACTACCGTTGCCAGACCTGCCAGGACGAGCCGCACTGCTCCCTGCACGCCGCCGACGCCATCGAAGAGGCCATCCTGAGCGAAGGCCCGGAGACCATCGCCGCCGTGTTCCTCGAACCGGTGCAGAACGCCGGCGGCTGCTTCGTGCCGCCACCCGGATACTTCGACCGGGTGCGCGAAATCTGTGACCGCCACGGCGTGCTGCTGGTCTCCGACGAGGTCATCTGCGCCTACGGTCGCATCGGGCACATGTTCGGCTGCGAGCGCTACGGCTACCAGCCCGACATCATCACGTCGGCCAAGGGCCTCACCTCCGGCTATGCGCCCCTCGGGGCAATGATCGTGAGCGACCGGATCGCAGAACCGTTCGTCGGCACCGGTGAGTCCTTCCTCCACGGCATCACCTTCGCCGGCCACCCGGTGAGCTGCGCCGTGGCGCTCGCCAACCTCAAGATCTTCGAAGACGAGGACATCGTCGGGCACGTCCAGGCCAACGAAGTGGCCTTCCGGGCAGCCCTCGACGATCTCATGGACCTGCCGATCGTCGGCGACATCCGCGGCGAGGGCTTCTTCTACGGCATAGAGCTGGTGCGCGACCGTGACACCAGGGCATCGTTCAGCGACGACGAGCGCGAGCACCTGCTGCGAGGTTTCCTCTCCAACCGGCTGCTGGAGCTGGGACTCATCTGCCGTGCCGACGACCGGGGCGAACCGGTCATCCAACTCTCGCCGCCGCTCATCGCCGGCCCGGAACAGTTCGAGGAGATCAACGCCAAGCTGCGCACGGCCCTCACCGAAGCCATGGCGGAACTGGAGGTCTGACCGCCGTGTCCGAGCCACGCAGCGAGGTCTTCGCTCTCGATGACGTCGACAAGGCGATCATCAGCGAGCTCCAGGTCGACGGCCGCATGGCCTATGCCCGGCTGGCTCCGAAGGTCGGCCTCTCGCAGGCAGCGGTCCGACAGCGGGTGAACCGCCTGCTCGACCGCGGCGTGATCCAGATTGTGGCCGTCTCCGACCCGCTCAGCCTCGGTTTGACGACACAGGCCATGGTCGGCATCACCGTCGCCGGCGATGTCCGGCGGGTGGCCGCCGACATCGCAGCAATGACCGAGTCCGAGTACGTGCTGATCACCGCAGGCCGCTACGACGTTCTCGCCGAGCTGATCTGCACCGACAACGACGCCCTGCTCGAACTTGTCAACGATCGGGTCCGCACCATCGAGGGGGTCACCTCCACCGAGGTCTTCTCGATCCTCAAGATGGAGAAGCTCACGTTCTCCTGGGGCACCGGCTGACGCCGACCGGAGCTGCCGCTACTTCAGGGCAGCCGCCATGGTGTCGATGATGCGACCGATCTCGTCGTCGGTGATCACCAGCGGCGGGCAGATGGCCAGGCATGTGCCCATTGGCCGGATGATCACACCCTGTTCGAGGATGGCATTGCGGGGTGGAATGGCATCGCGGCCCAACTCGGCGGCGTAGATGGCTCCCATTCCACGCCACGACTCGATGAGGCCGTCGCCCTGGAGGGCGGCAAGGCCCTCGCGAAGGCGTTCGCCGATGTGGTTGGCGCGGCCCACGAGGCCCTCGTCATCGATGATCTGGATGTTGGCGATGCCGGCGGCACACGAGGCGTTGTGGCCGGAATACGTGTAGCCGGTGCGGAGTAGGAAACCGGGCTCCTCGAACTCGTCGCAGACGCTTCTCGACAGGATCACACCGGAAAGGGGCTGGTAGCCCGAGGTGACGGCCTTGGCAAAGGTGATGAGATCGGGGGTGACCCCGAACGTCTGGGCACCGAACCATTCGCCGGTGCGGCCGAACCCGCAGATGACCTCGTCGAAGATCAGCAGGGCGCCGTTGTCGTCACACAGCCGACGCAGGCCCTCGAGGTAGCCGTCGACCGGCGGATACACCCCGCCGGCACCCTGAACGGGTTCTGTCAGAACGGCAGCGATCCGGTCGCCGTGTTCGGCGAACACCGAGGCGGCGGCTTCGAGGTCGTCGTGGGGGACCTCGATGAAGTGGGGGACCAGGTCGCCCCAGCCCTCCCGGTTGGGGGCGATGCCCTGCGCTGAGGTGCCGCCGAAGTTGGTGCCGTGGTAGCCGTTCGTGCGGCGCACGATCACCTGGCGATCGGCCTGCCCACGGCGCTGCTGGAACTGCCGGGCTACCTTGAGCGCCGTGTCGACGGCCTCAGAACCGGAGCAGCCGAGGAACACCCGGCCGTCGGGAAGCGGCGAGCGTTCGACGATCATCTCGGCGACTCGGGCGGCTGGTCCGTTTGTGAACGGTGCGAACGTGTTGTAGGCCTCGATCTGGCGCATCTGGGTGGCGACTGCGTCGATGACCTCGGTGCGCCCGTGGCCGATCTGGCAGAGCCACAGGTTGGCGATGCCGTCCACGTAGTCCCTGCCTGCGGCGTCGTAGACGAGGGAACCCTCGCCGCGCACGATGTCCAGGAAATCACGCTCGGGCATGCTCGGCGGCGAGAAGGGATGGAGTAGGGCGTTGGTCATTCGAAGAGCCTCCTGATCAGGTTGAAGGGTACGCCGGGTCGCACGGGCTGCCGATCCGGGGGACGGGTCAAGACGGCACCGACTGCCAGGAGGACGGCCATGACACCTGCGGTGACCATCCAGACCGTCAGGTCGTCGGTGGCACCGTAGAGGGCGGCGAAGGCGACTGCGGCGACGGCTCCTGTCGCCAACTCGACGGCGCCCATGAGGCCCTGAGCCGACGCCTGTCGCGCCTCGGTCACCGCAGCGGCCACAAGCATCGGCGCCGAGGGGAACCCGAACCCTTCAAGAACGGAGGTGAGCATCGTCACGATCAGCAGACCGATTACCCCCGGCACGATCCCGTAGAGGATGATCATCGGACAGAGCAGGGCCAGGCTGCCGATCGCCCAGCGGCGGGCACCGTAGCGCTGGGCCAGCGTGCCGCCCCAGGGTGAGAGCAGCGGGATCGGCAGGGCCGCCATCGTGAGGCCGATGCCGATGGCCATGCTGGAGGCACCGCGGGTGTCGAGTTCGAGGATCCAGACCGCCTCCATGGCTCCGATGAACACGAAATAGGCGGCAACTACGAAGAAGGCCCCGACGAGGCGGCGGATCTGCATCAGCCCGCGCAGGCCGAGGCCCTCGGTGTCCCGTGCTGCCGTGTCGGGCTTCGCCCGGAACGAGGCAGGGAACAACAGGACCAGCAGGCCGGCCATCACCCAGAAGGTCAGCCGAAACCCGCCGATTTCGTTCAGCCCGGCGGCAACCACGGGTCCCACTACGAAACCACCGACGTCCCAGGCGCCGAGCCGTCCCATGTTGCGGCCCAGGTTGTCGGGGTCGGCCACGATGACAGTGCGTCGGGCGCCCGGGCCGGCGGTCCCCAGGGCGAACCCGAACACGATCCGACCCACCACGAAGTGCCAGAGCTGATCTCCGACGGCCAACAGGATCATGCCGCAGATTCCGAGGGCGATGCCGGCCCGTAGCAACGCCGGGGCCCGACCCCGGTCTGCATGGGGTGCCATGACGAGGGTCGCCACGAAGGCTGCACCGAACCCGGAGCCGATGGCCAGGCCGATGCCTGCCTCCGAAAAGCCGAGCTCGTTGCGTAGTTCGGCCAGCAGGGTCATGATCGACGCCAGGCCCGCCGACATGCCGCCGAGGATCAGGAAGTAGGGGAGCAGCCCCGGTCCGCCGCTGACCGCCGGCGGTGCGGTTTCAGCCCCGGGTCTGGACACCGGGGAGCACGCAGAGCATCTCGTAGAGCAGGTTGGCGCCGACGAGGCTGGTCATCCCGCTGGTGTCGTAGATGGGGGCGATCTCGACCACGTCGCAGCCGACCAGGTCGAGTCCCCGGCAGCCCCGGATGACCTCGAGGGCCTGCGGCATGGTGAGGCCACCGACCTCGGGGGTGCCGGTGCCCGGGGCATAGGCCGGGTCGAGGCCGTCGATGTCGAAGCTCAGGTAGACGGGCCCGCCGCCGACCTGCTCGCGCACCTCGGCCATGAGCGGTTCGAGGCTGCGGTACCAGCATTCCTCGGCTTGGACCACCCGGAAGCCCTGATCGCGGGACCAGTCGAAGTCGTCGGCGGCGTAGCCGGTGCCGCGCACGCCGATCTGGACGACCCGGTCGCAGTCGAGGATGCCGGCCTCGACGGCCCGCCGGAACGGGGTGCCGTGGGCGATCTTGGAGCCGTACATCGTGTCGTTGATGTCGGTGTGGGCGTCGATGTGGACGAGGCCGACGGGACCGTGCCGCTTGGCCATGGCCTTCAGGATCGGCAGGACGACCGTGTGGTCGCCCCCCATGGCAGCGGTGACCAGGCCGTGTCCGAGCAGCGAGTCGAAGTACGCCTCGATGGCGTCGACGGCGGCCAACAGGTCGTAGGGGCTGGCCGCCACGTCGCCGACATCGTCGATGCGGAGGTTGTCGAACGGCGCCGCCCGGGTGGCCATGTTGTAGGGGCGCAACAGCACGGACTCGTCGCGGATGCCGCGGGGCCCGAAGCGGGCGCCGGGCCGGTTCGATGTGCCGGTGTCGAGCGGTACGCCGACGACGGCCACGTCGAGGTCGGCCGGGTCGGTGCGGCCGGGCAGGCGCATGAACGTGGCGATGCCGCCGTAACGGGGCATCTCGTTGCCGCCCAGCGGCTGTGGATTGGAGGCGTCGGTCATGGGTGCTCCGTCGGTCGGACGCGCAGTTTCGCACGGGTTCGGGTGTGCAACGTGTGCCGGGCCCATGGCAGGATGCCCCGAATGGGCCACGACGCACACAGGCACGAGCGGGACAAGGGCCTCCGGGCCAAGCTCCACTGGTTGTTCCAGATCCGGCAGTTCTGGCAGTCCGATGTGAACCGGGAGGTGCTGGAGATGGCGGCACCGACAGCAGGCGAGCATGCCGTCGACATCGGTGCCGGCATGGGCCCGGCGACCGTGCTGGCCGCCCGCAGGGGTGCCCGGGTGACGGCCGTCGATCCCTCCCGCTTCATGCGGACGATCCTGTCCATTCGGCGGCCGTTCCAGCGGGCCAGGTCCCGGATCACGGTGGCCGACGGTGTGGCCGAGTCCCTGCCGGTTGCCGACGGATCTGTAGACGTCCTCTGGACGGTCAACGCCATACACCACTGGGTCGACCTCGAGGCCGCCTTCGATGAACTCGCCCGGGTGCTGGCCCCCGGTGGCCGGATCGTGCTCATGGACGAGGACTTCACCCACCCCGACCACTCCCTTCACGCCTCGCACCACGACCACGAGGCCGAAACCACGATCGTGGACGTGGACGTGATCGCTGCGTCCCTTACCGGCCTGGGACTGGCAGCGACCGGCGAGCGAACTGTGGCAGCGGGTGTGCCCGTCAAGCTGATCCGGGCGACGAAGCCGACCTGATCGGGGATTCGCTACAGGAGGGTCAGGTCACCGGGTCGATGGGCGTGATCGTGCCGAGGGCTGCCTCGATGTCGCCCGCCGCCGTCAGGCAGAGGTCTTCGCGGTGGCGGTCGGCGATCACCTGCACGCCCTGGGGGATGCCGTCGGCGACCCCGACCGGGAGGGCGCACGCCGGGATCCCCAGCAGGTTCACGGGCGTGATGCAGCGCATCATGTCGAGCATCATTTCAAACCCGCCTTCTCCCACGTCGGCATCGTGGGCAAACGGCAACTGGGTCCACACGGGTGCGATGAGTACAGGGTTCTCGGCGAAGAAACCGGCCCATGCAGCCCCCAGGCGGTGGTATTCGGTGTGGACCATGAAGGCAGGGACCTCGTCGGGAGCAAAGCCTTCGATCAGGTTCCGGAGGAGCCCGAGGGCGCCGTCACTCATGATCTCGGCGGCGGCATCGACCACTGCAGGCATGTCGGCGCTCAGCATCCGGGCCCAGACCTCCTGGCACTGGTCGAGCTCGGGCGGCATCGCCTCGACGACCTCCCAGCCGGCGGCCTCGAGGGCTTGCGCCGCCTTCGCTACCCCGTCGGACACCGCCGGGTGGACCGGGCCACCCGGCACCTCGGTGAGGATCGCCGCCCGTCGTGCGACCTGTGGCCCGTCGAAGGCCACCGTGACAGAGCGCGGGTCGCGTGGATGGCGG
The DNA here is from genome assembly GCA_014381945.1 of Actinomycetota bacterium. GTDB lineage: Bacteria > Actinomycetota > Acidimicrobiia > Acidimicrobiales > MedAcidi-G1 > S20-B6. The sequence continues at coordinate 101,013 of JACNKQ010000043.1, read as the reverse complement.
CCGGCCATGACTTCGACGCCCAGCTTCAGGTCGGACACGTGCCGGGCCATCGGACCCTCGACGCCCATCAACTGGAAGCCCAGTGTCTGGGAATCGGAGGGTGGGAGGGAGCCGGCGCCGGGAAAGCGACCGAACGAGGTCTTGAGAGAGGTGATGCCACAGCAGTAGGCCGGGTTGCGGAGCGAGCCGCCGAGGTCGTTTCCGAGTCCGAACGGCGACATGCCGGTTGCCAGCGACGCCGCCTCGCCGCCGCTCGAGCCGCCGGCGGTGAGGTCCTGCGTCCAGGGGTTGCGGGTCAGGCCGTGGAGCGGGTTGTTGGTGCTGATCCGAAGGCCCATCTCGGGAAGGTTCGTGCGGGCGAGGGGGATCGCACCGGCGGCCTTCATGCGTTCGACCACCGGTGCGTCGATGGGCGGCATTGCCTCGGCGAAGGCCGGCACGCCCTGGGTGGTCGGGGAGCAGGTGCAGTCCAGGTTCTCCTTGATCGTGAACGGCACACCGTGGAACGGGCCCAAGACGGCACCGGACGCAACCGCGGCGTCGGCGGCGTCGGCACCAGCTCTGGCACCGTCGGCCAGCACCCGCACGACGGCGTTGAGGTCACCGTTGACCTCGTCGATCCGGTCCAGGTGGGCATCGACCACCTCACGGCTGGAGGTCTCCCCGGATGCGATCATCGACGCCAGTTGGCCTGCTGATCGTTGCCACAGTTGGTTGCTCATGGCGCCCAGTGGAACAGGTCGGGGCATTGAGCGCAATCCGGGTAGCGCCCGCTTACATGGTCCGTTGTCCGTTGCGCGATCCTGAAACAGGACAGGATCACGAGACGAAAGAAGCGCGCCATGCCACAGGTCGAGGCCAACGGGATCAGCATCGAGGTCGAGGAGTTTGGCGATTCCGCCGATCCGACCATGCTCCTCATCATGGGCCTGGGTGCCCAGATGATCGCCTGGTCCGAGGACTTCTGCGGTCTGCTTGCCGGAGCCGGGCATCATGTCGTGCGGTTCGACAACCGAGATGTCGGCTTGTCGACCTGGTTTGACGAGGCCGGCGAGCCCGACATGGTGGCCCTGTTCGGAGCGGCCATGGCCGGACAGCCGGTCGAGGCGCCCTACTCGCTCTCCGACATGGCGGACGACGCCGTCGGCGTGCTCGACGCACTCGGGATCGACGCTGCGCACATCGTGGGCGCCTCGATGGGCGGGATGATCGCCCAGCGGGTGGCGATCAACCATCCCGGCCGCACCAGTTCCCTGTGTTCGATCATGTCGATGCCGCGGTTCATCCCCGGCGATCCCGAGGTGACGGGTGCGCTCATGGGCGACGACCCCGGCACGAGGGAAGGCCGTATCGCAATGGGCATCGAAGGGGCCCACCTGCTGTCGGGTGGCGCATTCCCGATCGACGGGGCGCTGCTCCGTGAGTTCGTCGAGGTGACCGTGGACCGTGCCTGGCACCCGGAGGGCACCGCACGCCAGATGGCGGCGATCATCGCCGACGGCGACCGCACTGAAGGTCTGCGGGGCGTTGCCTCTCCTACGGTGGTGATACACGGGACCGCCGACCGGTTGGTGCTCCCGGAGGGCGGCGAGGAGACGGCTGCTGCGGTCGACGGCGCCGAGTTGGTGTGGGTCGAGGGCATGGGCCACGAGATCCCGCCCGGCGCCCAGAACCAGGTCGTGGACGCCATGAGCAGGTTGGTGGCCAGAACCGGAGGCTGAGTACCGACTCGGTCTCTGGTACCCGGGCCCGGACGCGCAACATCCCGGGCTCCTGGGTTTCCAGGAGCCCGGGATGTTCTGACCGGGTGGGTTGGGGGGGTGGGGTTTACGGGGCGGAGGCGATGGTGACGGTGATGGTGCCGGTGTAGGCGACTGCGTACTCTTCGGCCGGGACCTCCAGGGTGAAGGTCGGGACGTAGGTGTTGGAGCCGACGGCCGTGGTTGGCACGCCGTTGCCTATTGCGCATACACACCGATGCAGCGCCTTGCCCTAACGTGCCGGCGTGGTGATGTCTTCAAAAGGCACGGAGCGCATCCCAGCGCCGTCCACCGGGTCGTTTCCTCCTCGCGACGGCAACCTGGTCGAGCCCCTGGTGGACGGCGGGGTTGCCTTTGACCGGATCGCAGCTGCTGTCGAGTCTGCGACATCTTCGGTGTGGGTGTGCGTGGCGTTCGTCGAGGTCGATGCCGGGTTCCCGGGAGGGCGGGGCACGTTCTTGGACCTCATGGACGGTGCCGCCCGGTGGGGCCTCGACGTGAGGGTGCTGTTCTGGCATCCGGAGGGGTCGCTCACGGGAGGGGACGCCGACGATGTCTTTCCCGGCAACGAAACGTCGGCGCAACTGCTCGCAGAGCGGGCCACCACCTGGCAGGCACGGTGGGACTCGGTGGGGCGCCAGTGCCAGCACCAGAAGGTGTGGCTGGTCGATGCCGGCACCTCCGACGAGGTGGCGTTCGTGGGCGGCATCAACATCGGCGCAGGCTCGATGTCCGGGCCCGACCACGCCGAGGCGCCGGAGCCGTGGCGCTACGGCAACATCCACGATGTCCACTGCCTCGTCCGCGGCCCGGCCGCCACCGATGTCCACGACAACTTCACGATGCGCTGGAACGGGGCCTCGGAGCGTGGTCGCGTGCACGGGGCCTGGCCGCCGTCCGGCACCGACGACCTCCCACCGCCCGCCGGCCGGTCGGAGCCGGTAGGCACCACCCGCGCGCAGGTCATCCGCAGCGTGCTCCCAGGGTTGTACGAGGCCCTGCCCGACGGTGAGAACAGCGTGCGCGAGCAGTACCTGGCGGCGGTGGCCGCTGCTCGCGAATACGTGTACCTCGAGCACCAGATCCTGCTCAGTCGGGCAGTGCTGGGGGTGCTCGGCGAGGCGCTCGACCGGGGGGTACGCGTCATGGCGATGGTGCCCGGCGACCCGATGCCGGTGCTGGCCCAGGCCCGGGTGTATCCGGGGGTCGCCGCCGGGTTCGATGCCCTGGCCGACCTCGGTGGCCGGGAGGGGTTCTGCCTGGCCGCCCCGGCGGCCCGCCGCCAGTGGGGCTACGAGGAGGTGTACGTCCACTCCAAGGTCGCTGTCATCGATGACGTGTGGGCGACGATCGGCTCGACCAACCTGATCTTCACCTCGTTCCAGGGCGACACCGAGATGAACGTGTCGTTCTGGGACGGTGACCTGGTGCGGGGATTCCGCTCCCGACTGGTCGGCGAACAGGGGGGCTTTGACGCCGTGGGGATGTCGGGCGTCGAGGCCATCGACCGGCTCGCCGGGGTCGCCCGTGCCAACGCCGACCGTCGTGCGGCGGACGACGTGTTGCAGGGCTTCGCCTGCGCCATCGACCCGTCCACCTGGGCGACCTGACCAGAAGGCCCGACATGCGCCTGTCTCCCAGGTGTCACAGCCCGCGCCTACGGTGCATGACATGGATGTCGTGATGCTTCTCGTGGCCCTGGTTTCCCTCGCCGTGGCCGTCGCCGCCGTCGTCTGGGCGACCCGGAGCGGGCGGTCGACCTCCTCGTCGGTCGACGAAGAGGCGCTGGCCCGACGCATGGCCGCCGAGGTCCGTGCCCAGGTGGGCGAGGCGGCCGTCGACGCCCTTGCAGCCAACAACGAGCAGTTCCTGGCCCTGGCCGAACAGCGCCTGGGTGCCGAACGCGAGAAGACAAAGAACCTCCTCGACCCGTTCGAGGTCCAGATGAAGGCCATCGACGAGACCGTCGGCAAGCTGCGCACGGCCCACGAACAGGACAAGGGCGCCGTCGAGAAGATGAGCGTGGAGATGGCCCGCCGGATCGGCGAACTGACCACCTCGACCACGACGCTCTCCGAGGCGCTCCGTTCGCCGACGGCACGTGGAGCCTGGGGCGAGAACCAGCTTCGCAACGTGATCGAGTTGGCCGGCATGTCGCCCTACTGCGACTACGACGAACAGGCAACGGGCGAGAACCGGGAAGGCGTGGCGGGACGTCCGGACGTCCGGGTCCGGATGCCCAACGGGGTGTACCTTGCGGTGGATTCCAAGGTGCCGCTGTCCGCCTACCTCGATGCCCAGTCGGCCACGGATCCCGCAGACGTCGAGGCCCATCTGGTGCGCCACGCCGCAGCGTTGCGTGCCCACGTCAACGCCCTCGCCTCCAAGAAGTACTGGGAACAGAACGAGGGGCCGGCCCCCGAGTTCGTCGTCCTGTTCGTGCCGGGCGAGTCGTTCCTCGCCGACGCACTGCGTGCCGACGTCCCGTTGCTCCAGGATGCGATGGAGAAGCGGGTGCTGCTCGCCTCGCCCGTGAACCTGCTCGCTCTGCTCTGGTCGGTCGCCCGCGGCTGGCAGGAGGCCCGAATCGCCGAGAACGCACGCCATATCGCCGATCTGGGTGAGGACCTGTACGCCCGGATGGGCAAGGTGCTCGAACACCTCGGGAAGACCGGGCGGGGCCTGGACCAGGCCGTGCGTTCCTACAACGAGTTGATCGGGTCGGTCGAGGGGCGCCTTCTCGTCACGCTCAGGCGCTTTCCCGAACTCGGAGTGGGTACCGACGACCTCGAGAGTCCGGCCGAGCTCGAGGTCCTGCCCCGCACGCCCGAGGCCGTCGAGGGTTCCGACACCTGAGCCCTTTCGCTCCGCGCTACCCGGTTTCAGGGCTGTGGCGGTCGCCTGCCCAGTTTGGATTCTGCTCCCGGGCGGTGAAACCGCAGGTCAGGACCCTCTTTTGGGCCAATCTCGAAAGGAGTGTCACACCTCCTCTACATGCTGGTGGGTGCCGGTTACTACCGGTGCCACATCCCCCGGAAAAGGACCCAGCATGCCGAAGAACACGCACGACGACAGTGGTGATGGCTCCCGACGCAGCGACGACAAGAAGCGGGTCACCGACCTCATGGCCCGCATCGTCGAGGGCGACGATGCGGCCTTTTTCACGCTCGTGCTCGAGTTCAACAGCCGCGTCGCCTACAACGTGCTCCAGATCGTGACCGACATGGGTCGCCGGGACATCCTCGCCGATGCCGACGAGATGAGCGGCCTCGTAACCGAGGCATGGCTGGTGGTACGCGAGCGTGCCGGCGGCTGGTCGCCGGACGGGGCGATGCCGTGGCGCTGGGCCCACCTGGCCATCCGGCACCGGGTCTCCGAGGCCGTGGGCCACCGGTCGTCGCCGCTGATGGAGGCCGATGGGGTGGAGGATGCGGCCTGGTCCCCGACGGACGACGGCGGGGACCTCATCCTCACACGCCTCCGTTGCGACGACGCCCGGCTCCCACTCATGCTGACCACGCTCAAGGACAACCTCAGCGAGCGCGACTACCTGGTCGTCGTCGAGTACCTCCAGCAGAAGGGGCTCGGCGATCCGTCGCCGTCGCACACAGTCGGCCGGATCTACGCTCTCAGGCCCGACAACGTCCGTCAGATCTACCGACGGGCAAGGAAGCGGATGCAGGGTCTCGTCGACGACGTTCCCGGACTCGAGTCCCTGCGGGACTTCTGGTGGTTGGCGGCATGAGGGCGGTCGAGCCCGCCGTCGACGATCACAGCGAACCGGAGGCTGACCTCATGCTCCTGTGCATTCGGGCAGCCGAGGACTTTGATGGCCGGGGCTGTGCGCACCCGGTGGCGGCAGCGGCAGCGTTGGTGGCACGGGGCGTTGCGGGCCTTGATCGGGTGGCGTTTGCCGAACGTTTCGGTCGATCCGAATCCGAGGTGGAGGCCACCGAGGCGGGCGCTGTCGCATTCGGCGACCTGCCCGACGAGGTCGGCAACCTCCTGGAGGCCTCCGGAAGGCTCGACCTGCTCCAGATAGCCGACCTGGACCGTGCATACCGGTGCCTGGCAGCGGCGGTGATGGCCGACCTGCCCATCGACTGCGTCTGGATCCAGGGACGGCTCGCCGGGATGGCCGTCGACGGCTGCGCCCGGGCGGTCCGTTAGGTGCCGGGTCTCCGGAAGGGCGGGAAGAGGTCTTCGCCGCCTGCCCATTCGTATAGAGAGGCTGGTCGGCCTCGTCTGCGGCCGGAGGTGTCGGACGATCCCTGCATGGGGGGGGCAGGAGCAGGGTCCGGGGGAGCGGCGCCAAGCAGGCGAGACTCCGACATCGCCGGTGGGCTCTGGGACCGGTGTGCGAGCATCTGCACCGACCATGATTCGCGCTCGCCCGGTTCCGACCAGTGCCTCGGCTCATCGGAGGCGCGGTCACTGGTGGAGCGTCCGCTGGGCTGGATGAACCCCTCGATTCCCTCGACCTTGCGGCGGAAGTTGGCCGGCTCCAGTTCGGTTCCCCAGACCGCCTCATACACGAGGCGCAGGTCGGTCATGGTGAACTCCGACGGGCAGAAGCGGGCGGCGAACGTCGTGTACTCGAGTTTGGAGCGGGCACGGCTAATGGCGTCGGTCACGATCCGGTCGTGGTCGAAGGCCAGGTGGCCGCCTGGGCCGGCAATGGCGGCTGCGGCGATGTCGGCTTCGAGATCTTCAACGGGAACAAACCTTGCGGCTCTGGCGTCGGTGCCGCCGTGCACCGGTTCGAGTGCCGGGAGGATCGCCCAGAAGGCCACGGTCACCACCCGTTGGCGGGGGTCCCGATCAGGAGTGGAGTAGGACCGGAGTTGTTCGAGGTGTCCGGACCCGGCATCGAGGGCGGTTTCTTCGAACAGTTCCCGGCGGGCGGCTGTCTCGGCGTCCTCGTCGGGGTGCAGGAAGCCGCCCGGGAGGGCCAGGCGCCCGAGGAAGGGGGGCTGGCCGCGTTCTATCAGCAGCAACTGGAAGCGGCCATCCCGAATCGTGAACAAGGCGATGTCGGCCGTGACGGCGAAGGGGGGGTAGTCGGAGGGGTCGTGTGGAGGGCCTAAGGGTAGGGGGGCTGTTTTCTTGGAAGCTGTCACACCCCGACCGTACTATGTATGTGGATGCGACACAAATACTGCACTTTCATCAGAGTGCATTTGACATAAATGGTTTCAAACGTGTATAGTGTCGTACTGACAAGAAATATTGCACTTCCGGGAGGAAACACCACATGACCAACGCAACCGACTGCCCGACGACGACTACCCGCACCTTCGACTGGAGCACAGGCGCCTGGGTCGCGACCGCCCACTCCGTCCCGACCGATGCGGACCCGACCGACAACGCCACCGCCGTTCCCGTCGATGTCTCGATCCTGCTCGACCGCTCGGGTTCCATGCGGGGCCTCGAGGGCGACGTGGTGGGCGGCATCAACGCCTTCTTCGGCGATCAGCGCAACGGCGAGGGCGAGTGCACCGTGACCCTGGCCCAGTTCGACAGCGACGACCCGTACGAGGTGTTGGCGACCGCCCGGCCCATCGACCAGGTCGCCGACCTGGCCGTCGACCAGTACCGGCCCCGCGGCATGACCCCCCTCCTCGACGCCATCGGCGCCCTCCTCGACGACACCGAACGCCGCCTCGGCGACGGTCCGGCCAACGGCACCGTCGACCCGGTGGTAGTCGTGTTCACCGACGGCCACGAAAACGCCAGCCGACGCCTCACCCGGGCCGAACTCTTCGGGCGCATCGAGGGCCTGAAGGCGAACGGCTGGACCTTCGTGTTCCTCGGAGCGAACCAGGACGCCTACGGGGAAGCCGGCGGACTCGGGTTCGACGGAACCAACACCCAGAACTTCCGTGGCGACGCACAGGGGATGCGCACGGCATCCGCCGACATCTCCAGAGGCCTCACCTCCATGCGAGGCAAGACGGGCCGCGACCGCCTGATGCACAAGCACGACTACTTCGACGGACTCAAGGACGCCGAGCGGGACGACGACAGCCGTTGAGCTCGTCCGAGCACCGCGGCACGACCGACTTCCAGCCGAACAGGAGCACCTCACGTTGAGCACCGACACCACCCGTAGGCCCGCCGATCCCGACCTGGCCGAGATCATGTCCCGCCTCGCCGAAGGCGACATGCAGGCGATGGGCGACCTCGCCGACACGTACGGACACCGCATACGCGGGGTTGTGCGGCGCATCGTCCGCAAGACCGGGCGCCGCGACGTCCTCGACGACCGCGACGAGATCGACGGCCTCACCATCGATGCAATCCTGATCGTGGTCGGATACGCGGGTACCTGGAAGCCGTGGGGCGCGTTGCCGTGGACCTGGGCCTACAAGGCGATCGAGGAGGTGGTCTGGTCCGGCATCGGCCACCGTGTCACCGAACTCGAAGAGTGGCATCAGGTCAGCGAACGGACCCCGGTGGCAGGTCCGGTACCCAGGAGCCCCAGGATCGCCGACTTGTACCGGATGGCCGAAAGCCGCCCGGAGCTCGCCCTGTTCCTGAGCGTCCTCGAAGGAGAGGCGTCCGAGCGTGACGTCGAGGTCGTCCTCGAATTCGAGCTCCAGAAGGCCGATGGAGTGCGGGCACCGTCGGCGACAACGGCCGTGCTGACCGGCCTGAACCCACCCAACGTCCGCAAGATCGCCAGCCGGACCCGGAAGAAGATGATCAAGAGGGTGGCATCGGACCAGGCACTCGCCGTTCTCGCCGGCTTCTGGTTCCTGTCAGGTGGGGCCTGAGTCGCCGTAGCGGTTGTGGATCCGTCACGGCGACGGCGTACCAGCAGGTCATGAAGGCGTCAGAACATCCAACCGAGGCACCCGAGCGCACCTTCCTCGTGGACGTCGACGGCGACGGAGGCTGCGCCGGCCTCTACCTCCTCGACGGGCGCTTCGGGGTGCGCGGCGGCTACCGGCTTGTCCGGGGAGGATGGATCGACGACGACCTGCCCTATGCGTGGTTCGCCGGAGGCGCCAACCACCTCGACCCCGTCAGCCGCCGGTGGGCGCTCCGGCATGCCGGCGAAATCGGCATCGACGAAAGGACCTTCGAGGCCCCGGGGTCGTCAACCGGCTGAGCCGCCCGATGCGGCGTGGTCGGCGAGTGCGTCGATCATCGCCACCAGGCGGGCCCGTTCGGGCTCGACCAGCCCCGACATGCCGAGCGCCCGCATGGCGGTGGAACAGACCGGTCCGACCGACACCGGAACCACCCGCCCGCCGTCCAGCACGGAGACCATCTCGTCCCGCCGGCCCATTGCAGCAGCGACCTCGACGAGGTGCACAGCGGCCTGCCTGGTCGTGAACGTGACCGCCCCCACCTCGCCGGCGCAGACCGAATCCACCAGCGCCCGGGCCGGCCCGGTGTCGTCGGGTAGCGCCCAGCGGTAGACCGGGACAGCGACGACCTCGTCGCAGGCAGCGGCAAGCGGAGCTACAAGCGTGGCCTCGTCGGTGCCGTCCAACTGCAGGGCGATCCGCCGCCGTCCGCCGGTGTCGGCCACGTGCCGGACGATCTCGGCAAACTGCTCTCCGGGCGCCGACCACGCCACCTCGAGCCCGGCCCTCCGTGCGGCGCTCACCGCCTTGGGACCCCGGGCTACGACCTCGACGCCGGCGAGGGCGGACCGGAGGTCACCCCCCACGCCGACCTCGTCCATGGCCTCCAGCCACATCGTGAGGCCCATGCCCGTTTCGAGTATCAGGGTGTCGGGCGGGTCGGCGGCGAGCAGGCGGGAGACCTCGACCAGGCGTTTGTCCCGGGTCAGGTCGAGCGTCTTCATCGTGCACCCGTGGAGCACGTCGGCGCCGCGGCGACGGAGCAGGTCGAGTTGGGCGTCGGCCCGCCGGTCGGCGGTCACGCCGACCCGCCAACCGGCCAGGGGGAGTGGTTCGTTCACGGTTCCAGCATGACGCGCATCAGCCGACGGTTCACGAGAACATCAGGTTCAAGGTGTCGAGGGCCGACCCGAGTATCCGGTCGTCGGACCAGTGCAGCAGGTCCTGCGCCGTCCGTCCGGCGTTGAAGCCGACCAGGATCGGGGCCCCGGTCCAGGGCACGGCGTTGTACCACTCGACGAACAGCCCCCGTTGCTCCGGTATGTAGCTGAACAGGTCCACGTCGGGATCCCAGAACACCTCCGGGAAGCGCAGCACCACCTTCTCCATGTTTCCCATCCCTAGCCTGTCGATCGCCTCCAGGTGGGCGCGGGGGAGCTCCGGATCGAACACGACGTCGCCGGCCTTGAGCACCCCGAGGGGGAGCGTCACGACCACGGCGTCGGCGGTGAACGTGGCACCAGGGGTACGCAGCGTGACGCCCGAGGCGGACCACCGCACCTCCGACACCGGCGTGCCCAGCCGGATGTCGAGCCCGTCGGCAAGCTCGGCCATGATCGGGGCGTAACCCCCCGCCGGCACGAAGTCGCCGCCGAGCGGCTCAACGCCCTCCCATGCGGTGCCCAGGGAGAGGTCGTCGACATGGGCGGGCCACCAGTGCTCGACCTCCGAGACCACCACGAAGTCGAACCAGCGGCGATCGCGTTCCGAGAGATCGGCACGGATCGGGTCGAGTTTCAGGCCCATCGCCCCGGTCGAGGCCTGGCCGAACACGGCCCCCTCGACCGCCTGGTAGAGGTGGCCGAGGCGATTCCAGTCCAGCCGGGAGCCGTCGGTGTCGTGGAGCACGGCGTCGTCGTAGTCGGTGTGCACCAGGCTGATGCCGAGGTCGCCGGCCAGGTCGGCCAACGGGTTGGTCCGCACACCGTGGAGCCACGAGCCGCCGAGGTCGATCGGAGCACCACCTACGTCGTCGGTCCACGCCCGGCCTCCGATGCGTTCACGGGCCTCGAGGACGGTGACCTCGAAGCCGGCGTCGACGAGTTGCCCGGCGGCAGTCAGGCCGGAGGACCCGGCACCGATCACGACGATCGATCCGCCCCCGTGGGCCTCCTGCACCTTGCGGGCAGCCCGGATTCCGGAGAGGTGGGCCCCGTGGACCGTGGCGGGGAAGTCGGGATCGGTGGCCTCACCGGCGAAGTACAGGAGCTGGTCGACCGACCGCCGCAGGGCGATCCGGGAACGCGCGGACGTGCCGGGAGGAAGGTACGAATAGGCGCCGCGGGCGAAGGGATCCGACCCCCAGCGCGTGATCCGCCAGTCGACAGGGTCGGGAATGGATTGCGGCACGGTTGCCGGGACCGTCTGGCCGGTGCCGCTTCCGCACCCGGAGGCCAGCAGCAGCGCCGAGGCGCCGGCGCCGGCAATGAAGCCCCGCCGTCCCATGATGATTCCCGGGATCCGGTCCATTCCCCCAGCATGGCCTCCCCGGACCACCCGGAGTGGCAGCGGGTGGTCCGCCGGGACGGGCGCACGAGCCCGGGGCTACTGTCCGGACATGGCTGGATCGAACGACCGGAGACCGATGTGAAGGCGCTGGTCTTCGGCGTCGAACCGGAGCAGGTGACCGGTGATGAACAGGCCGCCAGCGGGCTGGCCGGGAACCTGGCTGCCACCCCCATGGGACTTCGGGAGATCGATGCACCGTCGCTGCCCGGTGATGACTGGATGGTGCTGCGGACCCGGCTCTGCGGGATCTGCGGCTCCGACGCCAAACAGGTGCTGATGGACTACGAGGACGACGGCGACAACGCCATGACGGCCCTGATCTCGTTCCCCCAGGTGCTCGGCCACGAGGTGGTCGCCACCGTCGAATATGTCGGTGCCGACGTGGACGGCGTCGCACCCGGCCAAAGGGTCCTGCTCTACCCCTCGTTGGGCTGCGGACCCCGGGGGATCGATCCGGTCTGTCCGGCCTGCGCCGCCGGCGACTTCTCGATCTGCCACCACTTCACCGACGGTCGCCTCGCGGCCGGCATCCACACCGGGAACTCGTCGGACGCCACCGGGGGCTTCGCCGAGTTCCTCCCGGCCCACCGGTCGATGGTGGTCCCGGTGCCGGACGACGTCGACGACGAGGTGGCCGTGCTGGCCGACCCGTTCTCGGTGGCCCTCCACGCCGTGACCAGGAATCCGCCGCCGGCGGACGGCACCGTGGTCGTCTACGGGGCCGGCGCCCTCGGCCTGTCGACCCTGGCGGTGCTGGCAGCCCTGTACCCGTCCGTGCACATCGCCGCCGTCGTGCGCTGGGAGGCGCAGGCCCGACTGGCCGCCGCGATGGGCGCCGAGGTCGTCGACTCCGACGATCCCCTCACGGTCGTCGGGACCCTTGCCGGGTGGTCCGGAGGCCGCCTCCAGCACCCCTGGGGCGGCCTGCCGTTCACCCACCCCGGCGCCGTCGACGTCGTGTACGACACAATCGGCTCCGCCGAGACGATCGAGGTGGCCATCCGGGTCCTGGCCGGCCGGGGCACCCTCGCCCAGATGGGCGTCTCCTCCCCGGCCCGGTTCGAGTGGACCCCGTGGTACTTCAAGGAACTCCGACTGGTGGGTTCGAACGCCTTCGGAGTCGAGGAGGTCGAGGGGGTGCGACGACACGCCTTCGATCACTACCTCGCCCTGGTCCGCGACGGGCGGGTGGACCTGAGGCCGATGCTGACCCACACCTTCCCGCTGGACGGGTGGCGCCAGGCGTTCGGCGCCCTCGCCGACCAGGGACGCAGCGGCGCCGTGAAGGTGGCGTTCGACCTGCGTTGACACCGCCGGGTCCGATATGCGGGCCAGGTCCTATTCTGGCGAACTGCGACAGGGAGGAATGAGATGAGCAGGTCCGAGGGACCGGAGGTGAGGACGCCGTCGTTTCCCGCGTACCGGCACACGGTCGACGCCATGATCCGGCACGCCGCCGCCACCTGGGGCGGCCGGGAGTTCGTCGTGCTCGGGCGGCAGCGGCTGACCTACTCCGACGCCGAGGAACGTTCTGCCGAGTTCGCCCGCGGCCTCCTGGCGGTCGGCATGGGGAAGGGGACCCGGATCGGCCTGCTGGCACCGAACGGCCCCGACTGGGTGGTGGCCTGGCTGGCGATCACCCGGATCGGTGCAGTCGCCGTCCTCTACAGCACCTATGCCAAGGCCCGTGAACTGGGGCGGGACCTCCGCCTGGCAGATGTCGCCTGCCTTCTCACAGTCGGTGGCCACCTGGGCAACGACTACGTGGCACGCCTCGAGGAGGCCGTTCCGGGCCTCGACGGGTCGACCCCCGGCAGGATCGAATGCCCCAGCCACCCGTCCCTGGGATCCGTCCACGTCTGGGGGGACCGGGTACCCGGCTGGGCCACACCCGTCGGTGCCGGGATCGTCGACCGGGCAGGTGACATCCCCGACGGTGCACTCGTCGCAGCCGAGGCAGATGTCGACCCGGCCGATCCCGCCGTCGTCATCTTCACGTCGGGAAGCACCTCGGATCCGAAGGCGGTCGTGCACACGCAGGGGACCGTGGTCCGCCATCCCCACAACCTCGGACAGTTCCGGGACCTGGGACCCGACAGCCGCATGTACACCCCGATGCCGCTGTTCTGGGTCGGCGGGCTGGCGTACACGCTCATCGGAGCGATCCATGCCGGGTCGGCCGTGGTGTTCGAGGAACGCTTCGAGCCGGGCGCCACTCTGCACCTGATCGGGAGCGAGCGCATCACCCACCTCACCGGATGGCCCCACATGGGAAAGGCGCTCGCCGAGCATCCCGACTTTGCCTCCACCGACCTCTCGTCGATCAGGGGCAGCGCTCTGCCCGACCTGCTCCCCCCCGAATCGCGGCCCGCCGACCCCGAACTCCGTTCCAACTCGTTGGGCATGACCGAGACCTTCGGCCCGCACTCGGTCGAGGACCGCTACGTGGACTGGCCCGAGGCCAAGCGCGGCACCTACGGACGGGCGGTTCCCGGCGTCGAACACCGCATCGTCGACCCTGTGACCGGCGAGGACCTCCCGGTCGGCGAGATGGGAGAGGTGTGGGTCCGTGGCTACCCGCTGATGGACGGCCTCCTCGGGATCGATCACAGCGAGGTGTTCACGGCCGACGGGTGGCTGCGTACCGGCGACGGCGGTCGGCTGGACGAGGACGGGCACCTGTTCTTCCGGGGCCGCCTCGGTGAGGTCATCAAGTCATCGGGCACCAACGTGACGCCGCGTGAGGTCGAGTTGGCCCTCGAAGAGCTTCCCGTGGTGATGCATGCGTTCGTGCTGGGGATCCCCCATCCGGACCGCGGCGAGGACGTGGCGGCAGCGGTGGTGCTGCGACCCGACACGGAGGTGGGGCCCGACGAACTGCGTGCCGCCGTGAGACAGACGCTGTCGACCTACAAGGTGCCGCGCCACATCGCCCTGTTCGCCACGCCCGGGGACATGCCCTGGCTCGAGTCCGGCAAGATCGACCGGCGGGCGGTGCAGCGGCTGCTGGTCGAGGAGTTCGGGTAGCAGCAGCCCGGCAACGGCCGGTCAGCCGCGCGGGAGTCCGAGCATCCGCTCGGCCACGATCGTGCGCTGGATCTCCGAGGTGCCGCCGGCGATTCCAGCAGCCCGACTCCACAACCACTGCCTCTGCCAGGTCCCGACCGCCTCGTCGCCGGTCGGGGTGGGCCACAGCGGGGCCTCGTCACCGAGGACCGCGAGCGCCGCCGTCGAGAGCCGTTGCGTCATCGACGTCCACGACAACTTGACGAGGCTCGACTCCGGACCGGGCTCCTCGCCCCGTCCCAGACGGGTGAGGGTGCGCCAGTTGTGGGTTCGCAGCAGTCGCAGCCCCACCAGGGCGTCGACCAGGTCGTCGGTGACCACCGGGTCGTCGAGGGCGCAGTTCGCCTCGGCCTCCCGGAACAACTCCTCGAGGTACACCTCGTGGACCACCTGCTCCTTGAACGGGAAGTTGACCCCCCGCTCGTGGGCCAGCGTGGTGTTGGCCACCGCCCAGCCGTTGCCGAGGCCGCCGATGAGGTGGTCATCGGGGACGAAGACCCCGTCGAGGAAGACCTCGTTGAACTCGGACTCGCCTGTAATCTGGCGGAGCGGGCGTGCCTCGACGCCGTCGGCCTCGAGGTCGACGACCAGATAGGAGAGGCCCCGGTGCCGGGGCGCCTCGGGATCGGTGCGCACGAGGGCGACACCCCAGCGGGCCACCGTGGCGTACGAGGTCCAGACCTTCTGCCCGGTGACGCTCCAGCCGCCGTCGACCCGTTCGGCGACGGTGCGTATTGACGCCAGGTCGGAACCTGCGTCGGGTTCGCTGAACAACTGGCACCAGATCTCGGCGGCATCGAGGATCGGGGGCAGCCACCTGGCCTGCTGCTCCCCGGTGCCGTGCGCCAGCAGGGTCGGACCGGCCAGGTTGATTCCCACCCGGTTCACCGGCTGCGGGGCACCTGCGCGCGCATACTCGGCGTTGAACAGCGCCACCTGGACCGGCGTGGCGTCGCGCCCCCCGTACGCCGACGGCCAGGAGATGCCGACCCACCGGTCGGCTGCCAGACGTCGCTGCCAGGCACGGCCCCACGCCACGCTCTCTGCGAGGGAATCGAAGACGGGTAACTCCGGCACGTTGTCGGCCAGCCAGGCACGCGCCTCGCCGGCGAATGCCTCCTCCTCGGGTGACAGTGAGAGGTCCACGCCCGAGGTGTAGCACAGTCCCGGCGGGCGACCCCTGTCGTCGGCCCAGCCACTACGGTCAGCGAGCGTGCCACACGATGCGCCCACCGATGCGATTCGCACCACGCTCGCCCGGTACTGCCAGTACCTCGACGACGGACGGTTCGGCGACTGGGCGAGCCTGTTCACCGAGGACTGCGAGTTCCGGGTGATGGGTCGGCGCCTCGTGGGTCGCGACGCCCTGCGGGGCTTCATCGAACCGGCCCAGACCGAGGACATGCGGGGACGGCACCTGATCAGCGAGCCCCTCATGGAGATCGACGGCGACCGCGCCAGGGTGACGACCGACTACGCCTTCGTCGGCCGGGACCTGGCCGTGCAGTCGTCCGGCCGCTACCACGATGTCCTCGTCTGTGGCGACGACGGCGAGTGGCGGTTCCGCGAACGGGAGATCGTCTTCGTCGGCGGCCAGCCCGTCGACCGGTCTTCCGGGGACTGAGCCCCTACAGCAGCGGTTCCCCGGCGGCGAGGCGCCCGCGGGCCATCGCCGCCAACCGGGTGCGGTGGTGGCCGGCGTCCCCGAAGGCCGTGCCGTCGAGTTGCGCCCGCTTGAGGTACAGGTGCACGTCGGCCTCCCAGGTGAAGCCGATCCCACCGTGGACCTGCAGGGCAGACTCTGCGACCCGCAGGCCGGCGTCGCTGCACCAGACCTTGGCGGTGGCCGCCGCCATGGGACCGTCGGGGTCGTCGGCCCCGAGCACCCAGGCAGCGTGGTAGACGGCGGAGCGCATGCCCTCGACATCGACGAGCATGTCGGCGCAGCGGTGCTTGACCGCCTGGAACGAGCCGATCGGCCGGCCGAACTGTTCGCGGTCCTGTGCATAGGTGACCGTCAGGTCGAGCACGGCGGTTGCGCCACCCAGGAGTTCGGCGGAGTGGAACAGGGCGCCGAGGTCGAGGAGCCGGGCGACGTCGACAGGCCCGCCGACCGTGGTGGCCGGCGCATGGTCGAGGTCGATCCAGGCGAGGCGCCTCGTCAGGTCCATGGCCGGCTCGGCCCTGCGGTCGATGCCGGCGAGGTCCACGACGACGAGTTCGTCGTCGGCGGGGACGACCAGGACATCGGCGACGTGGCCGTAGAGGACGGGTTCCGGCCGACCGCTCACGGTGCCGTCCCTGTTGCGGGTGACGGGCCGCCGGGCGGCGGTTCCCAGAAGGGAGCCCTCGACAAGCCCGGAGAGGTGGGGCGTGCCGGCCAGGGCGGCGGTGGCGAGGAGCTGTTGCAGGAATGGCACCGGCGCCAGGTGGCTGCCCGTCTGTTCGAGGAGCACGGCAGCCTCGACGATCCCGAGCCCGAGGCCCCCGATGTCCGAATTGACGAGGATGCCTTGCCATCCCTGGTCGGCCATGGACCCCCAGAGTTCCCGGTCGAAGCCGGCGCCCTCCATGGCGGAACGCACCCGACCGGTATCGCACCGGTCGTCGAGCAGGCTGCGGGCGGCGTCCTGAAGTGCGGTCTGGTCGTCGGATAGGTCGAAGTCCATCGGGTGGCACTGTAGCGACGGCCTCCCGACGGCTCCTGACCGGCGGTGGCGGTGCAAGACTCTGGCCATGGACCTATCGCTCACGACCGAGGAGGAATCGTTTCGCGACGAGTGTCGGGGCTGGCTGCGCGACAACCTGCCCTGGGAATACGGCAGCGGCCTGCCACCGATGTTCGACGACCTCGCAGCGGAGGTGGCCTTCCTGCGCGACTGGCAGCGCCGCCTGGCCGGGGCCGGCCTGGTCGGGGTCACCTGGCCCGTTGCGTTCGGCGGCCGGGGCGCCGGTCCGATGCACCACTTCCTGGTGCAGGAGGAGCTGGCGCGGGCAAGGGCACCAGAGCTGGTCGGCCGCATCGGCGTGAACCTGGTGGGGCCGACCCTGCTGGCACACGGCTCCCCCGGGCAGCAGCAGCGCTGGCTGCCGGGGATCCTCCCCGCCGACCACCTCTGCTGCCAACTGTTCAGCGAGCCGGGTGCGGGTAGCGACCTGGCCGCCATCGCCACCCGGGCCGTGCCGACCGACGACGGTTGGCTGCTCACCGGCCAGAAGGTCTGGACCTCCTACGCCCAGTTCGCCGACTGGGGCCTCTGCCTGGCGCGGACCGACCCCGACTCGGTCGGGAACCGGGGGCTGTCGATGTTCATGGTCGACATGCACGCTCCTGGGGTCGAGGTGCGCCCGCTGCGTCAGATCACCGACGAGTCGGACTTCAACGAGGTGTTCCTCGACGACGTACCGGTCGACGCCGGCCAGCTGGTCGGCGACCTCCACGACGGATGGCGGGTCTCGGCATCGACCCTTTCGGTGGAGCGGGGCACCAACGCCCGCCAACTGGTCGTGCATTCGCAGCTGCTCGAGGAACTGTTTGCCCTGGCGCAGCGCAACGGCGCCATCGACGACCCGCGCCTGGCCCGCGACCTGGCCCAGGCGCTCGTCGAGGTACGCCTCTTCCGGATCCAGAACCAGCGGGTGCTGTCCCGCCTGGCCTCCGGACGGGACACGGGTCCCGTCGCTGCCACCGCCAAGCTGGCATGGAGCGAGATGAGCCAGCGGCTCCACGGGCTCGTGCTCCGGGTGCTCGGCGACACGGCGCCGCTCTGGCGGGGTGCTGAAGGAAACCCGGGGGACGGGCGGTGGCAGCGGTCGTGGCTCTACTACCGGGCGGCGACCATCTTCGCCGGGACCAGCGAGATCCAACGCAACCTCATCGGCGAGCGCACGCTCGACCTGCCGAGGGAGCCGCGCCAGCCGAGACGGACCGGTTGACTTCGCCTGAGTAGGGTTGCCCCATGCCCGACCTCGCAACCGTGCGCTACGCCGTCGAGGGACACGTCTGCACCCTGACGATGGACCGCCCCGAGGTGGCCAACGCCCAGGACACACAGCTGATCGACGACCTCGACGCCGCCTTCGACGCCGCCGGCGCAGACGACGAGGTGCGCGTGGTGGTCCTGACCGGCGCCGGCAGGCACTTCTCGTCCGGGCATGACCTCAAGGCGCTGGTCGGCGACGTCGAAGCCGACGGGTGGCGCCTCTTGCGCGAGACGCCGGAAGGCAAGTTCGAGCACGAAAAGGTCATGTACTTCGACCGGTGCCTGCGCATCCGCGACTTCCCCAAGCCCACGATCGCCGCCGTAAACGGCAGCTGTGTGGCGGCCGGCCTGATGCTGGCCTGCATGTGCGACCTGATCGTGGCGGCGGACGACGCCGTGTTTTCGAACCCGGTCCTGCGCATGACCGGCGCCGCAGTCGAGATCCTCGTCGAACCGTGGGAGATGCCGGCACGAAAGGCCAAGGAGTTCCTCCTCGCCGCCGAGAAGTTCAGCGCAGCCGACGCCGAGCGCCTCGGGATGGTCAACCGGGTTGTGCCCGCCGACCGCCTCCTCGTCGAGGCACACGAACTCGCCGACCGGATCGCCAAGGTGCCGCCGGCCACCGCACAGGTGGTCAAGCGCTCGATCAACAAGACGCTCGACCTGATGGGGCAGCGCGACGCCTGGGACTACCACTTCATGGCCCACCACTGGATGCACAACACGGCGACGGCACTCGGCGCCCTCGAGGCCCGCAGGGCGAAGGGGTCGATGAGCGAGGTCTTCGCCGAGCACCGGGAGGAATAGGCCGTGCCCCGACGGCCCCTTGCGGGCCTGCGGGTGCTCGACCTCGGCACCCGGATCGCCGCCCCCTTCTGCGCCGGCCTGCTGGGCGAGCAGGGAGCCGAGGTCGTCAAGGTCGAACAGCCCGGAACCGGCGACCCGTTGCGCCAACTCGGCCCGTTCGTCGACGGACCCGAGGGCCCGTACTCGCTCTACTGGGCGGTCGAGGGCCGCGGCCGAAAGTCGGTGACCATCGACCTGCGGACGGCCCGCGGCCAGGAACTGTTCCGCGACCTCGCCGCACACGCCGACGTCGTGTGCGAGAACTTCCGTCCCGGCACGCTCGAGCGCTGGGGCATCGACCCGACCCGTCTGCCCGATCGGCTCGTGACGGTGCGCATCAGCGTCTTCGGCCAGGACGGCCCCCGGTCACCCCGGCCGGGCCTCGACCGCAACGGCGTGGCCTTCGGTGGCCTGCTGCACCTCACCGGCGAGCCCGACCGGCCGCCGGTGCGGCCCGGGGTCACGATCACCGACTACCTGTCGGGGGTCTTCGCAGCCCAGGCCGCCATCGGCCTTCTCTACGAGCGGGACGCCCGCGGGACCGGCACCGGCGGGGTCATCGACGCCTGCCTCTACGGATCATCGCTGCGGATCCTCGAATGGACTGTGGCCGCCTACGACCGCCTCGGGCTGGTCCGGAACCGTTCCGGCAACCGACTCGCCAACTCGGCACCCCTCGACAACTATCGGAGCGCCGACGGGCGGTACGTCTGCATCGTGGCGGCCCTCCAGGTCAACTTCGAACGGATCTGCGAGGCGATGGAGCGACCGGACCTCCTGACCGACGAGCGCTACGCCACCCCCGCCGCCCGGGCCGCCAACAACGACGAGATCAACGGGATCGTCGCCGACTGGGCGGCCGGCCTCGATGCCGCCGAGGTCGAGCGGCGCTGCGTGGCCCACGACGTGCCGGTCGGGACCGCCTACGACGTGGCTGACCTGGCAGCCGACGAGCACGTGCAGTCCCGGGGAGACCTCCAACATGTCGACGACCCGGTGGTCGGCCGGGTGTTACAGCAGGCGGCGTACCCGCGGTTGGCCGGCTCCGTGCCCGAGGTACCGACCGGCGCGCCTCGACTCGGCGAGCACACCGACGAGGTGCTCGGTGGGTTGCTGGGCCTCGACGACGCCGATCTGGCCGAACTGCGCGAGGCCGGGGTGATCTGAGCCGGGGCCCGGGAGACATCGCCTACAGGTTGCCGACCTCGTGCTCGAGCCGCTCCTCGACCTTGCGCCGCGCCTCCTCGATCTTCGTGGGGAGGTGCGCCGTCGGGAACAGGCCCGGTGCCGGCTCGTGGCCCTTCACCACCTGCTTGGCGATCGTGTCCTTGTGGACCTCGGTCGGTCCGTCGGCGATTCCCATTATCGGGGCCATCGTCCACATGCCCAGCAGGGGCATCTCGTTGGACACGCCCAGCGAACCGTGGGCGTGCATGGCCCGGTAGACGACGTCTATCAGCAACTTGGGCGTCGCCACCTTCACGCCGGCGATGTGCTGGCGGATGCGGGCGTAGTCGCCCACCGAGTCGATGAGCCATGCGCAGTGCAGGACCTGGAGCCGGAACTGCTGGATCTGGATCCAGGAGTCGGCGATCCAGTGCCGCATGGACTGCTTCTCGGCGAGGAGCGAGCCCTTCGTCTCGCGGGACAGCACCCGTTCGCACATCATGTCGAGGGCCTTCTGGGCGACGCCGACGGAGCGCATGCCGTGGTGGATGCGGCCGCCGCCGAGTCGGGTCTGGGCGATGGCGAAACCCGATCCCTCCTCGCCCAGGAGGTTCTCGGCGGGTACCCGGACCTCGTTGAACCGCAGGTAGGCGTGGTCGCCCTCGCCGATGGCCTCTCCTCCGATTCCGACGTTGGAAACCACCTCGAGGCCTTCGGCGTCGGCGGGGACGAGGATCATCGAGGAGCCCCGGTAGACGGCGACGTCGGGGTCGGTGATGACCATGACGATCAGGAACGAGGCGTACCGGTAGTTCGAGGCGAACCACTTCTCGCCGCTGACGACCCACTCCCCGCCATCGCGGCGTGCCCTGCAGGTGAACACGCCGGGGTCGGATCCGCCCTGGGGTTCGGTCATGGCGTAGGTGGACGAGATCAGACCGTCGAGCAGCGGTTGCAGGTAGCGGTCCTTCTGCCCGTCGGTCCCGTAGTGGGCGAGGATCTCGGCATTGCCCGAGTCGGGAGCCTGGCAGCCGAATACCGACGGGGCAAACGGTGAGCGTCCGAGGATCTCGTTCATGAGGGCCAACTTGACCTGGCCGAACCCGTTGCCACCGAGCTCCGGCCCGAGGTGGCAGGCCCAGAGGCCCCGGTCCCGGACCTGCTGCTGCAACGGTGCGATCAGTGCCCGTGCGGTCTCGTTGGACTTGTCGAAGGGCGAGACCTCGCCCCGGAAGTACAGGTCGAGGGGTTCGACCTCGTCGCGGACGAACCCGTCGATCCAGTCCAGCTTCTCCTGGAACTCCGGTTCCACCTCGAAGTCGATCGGCATCGCTGGGTGCTCCTTGTGTGGGATCTGTAGGGGTTGCGGTTCAGAGCTTCGTGGACCGGGCCAGGTCGGCTGCCTGTGCCGCCATGTCGAGGACGATCGGCCCGAAGGCCTCCATTTTCTCGTTGTCGGCGCCGCCGGCGACGTATCGGGCGTAGCCGCCCTCGAGCACGATCGCCATCTTGAAGCGGGCCAGCACGATGTAGTAGTCGATCTCGTCGACCGGCCGCCCCGACACGGTGGAGTAGTGCTCCAGCATTTCGCCCAGGTCCGGCATGCCGGTCAGGTCGACGTAGCCACCGGTTCGTGCAGCGTCGTCGTCGCCGGTGGGCCAGCCCATGACTACCCAGGCCAGGTCGAGCAGCGGGTCGCCGACCGTTCCCATCTCCCAGTCCACGATCGCCGCCATGCGGGCCGGGCCTCCGTGGTGGAACATCACGTTGGCGAACTGGTAGTCACCGTGCATGATCCCCGGCTCGTAGACACCCGGGGTGTGGCCACGCAGCCAGTCGGCGGCGGTGTCCAACCCGGGGATCTGCCGGAACCGGAACCGCTCCAGGTGTGCGAACCAGCGGTCGACCTGGCGTTCGTGGAAGCCGTCGGGTCGGCCCAGCCCCTCGAGGCCCACGGCCCGCCAGTCCACCCGGGAGAGGCGGGCGATGGCGTCGACCAACTCGATGGCAAGGCCCCTCCGGGCGTCGAGGTCGGATAAGAACGGCTCCGGCCATTCGGGTTCGCTGATCGGCGACCAGCCGTCGACGAACGACATCAGGTAGAAGTTGGCGCCGATCACGTCGGGGTCGTCGCAGCAGGCGACAGCGCGAGCGTGGGGTACATCTGTGTCGGCCAGGGCCTCGATGATCCGGTACTCGCGGAGCATCGTCTCGTTGCGGCCATCGGGGACCCTTGCGGGTGGCCGCCGGAGGGCCCAGCGTTCCCCGCCGCGGGTCACCTCGAACAGTTCGTTGGAGGCGCCGCCGGTCACGAACCTGCTGTGGACGGGCTCGCCCCCGCCGGGGAGCCCCTGCTGGTCCAGCCAGGCGCCGAGGCGGGCCGGGTCGACGAGTTGCAGGGTGCGCTCTGCTTCCGAGTCCAACATGTGCGGGCCTACCCGTTCCGGTCGAGGAGCGGCAGGGGTTCGTCGGCCACGAGGACGAGATCGCGCCACCGGTGCACACCGGCGGTGGTCGTGACGCTCAGCACCATGTCCGCCTCGAGGGTGTCTGTCACCGGGCGCTCGGCGCCGAGCCCGGCACCCCGGACCTCGACGTCGATGCCGTCTACCGAAGCGGGTGGCGGGCCCCCCGGCAGGCAGGCCGCCAGGATGCGTTCGTGGACGGTGGTAGCGGCGGCGTCGGCGCCGAGGGTGCGGCCGATGCCGCCCTCGTAGCCCTCGACGAGCACGCCCAGGTCGACAACGGTCGTGCCACCGGTGGTGCGGACCGACGGCTCGTCGACCGGCCTGCTGCTGCCGGCCCTGGCCATGGCGTCGACGGCGAGGGCGGTGGCCGCAGCGTCGGTTGCCGGCAGTGCGGCTGCCACTGCTTCGAGGCCTGCTGCAGCGATCCCGCAGGCAGCACGCATCAGGTCCACCTCGGCAGCGAACTTGGTGCGGCGGGCGTCGGCCATGAGGTTGTCGGCGACGACGAGTTCCGCCCCGGGCGCCAGGCGCCCGACCGCACGCAGGAATCCGGCGGTCATGCCGTCGACGCCGAGGCGCCGGGCATCGGAGAGTCCGGGGATGGCGGCCAGGGCAGCGCCCATCACCTCGGGGTTCCATGTGATCCCGAACAGGTGCTCGAACGGCACGTCGTCGGGGACCCCCTCGTCCCAGGTGGACAGGAGGTGGGTGGCGCCGGTCCGGCGCACGACGATGCAGGTGGGTGCATGCGGTCGGGTGCCGGCGGTCCAGAGGCGGTGGTGGCCGGAGGCGTAGACGACGTTTGCCTGTTCGCCCAGGACCAGCACGTCGAGGTCGGCGTCGGCCATCGCCGACAGCACCCGGTCGCGTCGTTCGACGTGCAGAGGGGTGCTCATCGGACCACGAACGGGTCGTACGGGTGCTCGCCGCCCAGTGCCCGCCAGCCGTCGTCGGTCACGGCGATGACCTCCTCGGCCCGGTAGCTGCCCACGCCGTCGACCCAGATCACCGGCTCCAGCACCACGACCATGCCGGGGGCCAGCACGAAGGCGTCGTCGAACTCCTCGCCCAGGTCGGTTCCGATGAGAGGCATCTCGGCGCTCTCGATTCCGAGGCCGTGTGCCAGGTAGAAGTGCGGGAGCCAGGGCCGTTCGCCCCCGTTGGCGGCGGTCGCAGCACGGCACAGGTCGCCGCTGGTGGCGCCCGGACGGAGTGCGGCCAGAGATGCGTCTATGACTGCCCGCCAGCGGTCGAAGAGTTCCTGCTCGGCCTCGTTCGGGCCCCGACCGCAGATCCAGGTACGGCCGAAGTCGGAGGCGTAGCCGTGGACGGTGATCCCCGAGTCCACCCAGACGAGGTCGCCCTCGCTGTAGGCGGGGTCGCCCAACCCGGTCGGGAACGCCACGTCGCCAGTGGTCGTGCGGGGACCGTCGGCGACCGATCGGGGCATCGGCTGGAAAATCGGGTCGATCATCGACCGGTCGATGCCGAGTTCACGGATGCGCCGCAGGAACGTGGCCGCCAGGTC
Organism: Actinomycetota bacterium; assembly: GCA_014381945.1. GTDB lineage: Bacteria > Actinomycetota > Acidimicrobiia > Acidimicrobiales > MedAcidi-G1 > S20-B6. The sequence goes on along the minus strand of JACNKQ010000043.1, from coordinate 76,812 downwards.
GGAGCGGTGGACACCGGGAGCCAACCCGGCCACCACGTCGAGCATCGCCTCCTCGTTGATCCGCTGGGCGGCCGAGATGCAGGCCAACTCGTCGGCGGTCTTGCAGATCGTGGCGGCCGTGATGACCGGGCGGGCGTCGGCGGATCCGACAAGGGTGGGAGTGCCTGCACGCAGCATCGGCCCGGTCCAGCCGTCGACGGCCACGTGTTCAGGGGACAGGTCGCCGAGCACGTCGTCGAGGACGGCGGCCAGCGCACGTGCCCCGTCGTCGGTGTCGGGCGTCGATCCCGGGTGGGCAATCACGTCCAGGCCGTCGGGTTCGCCGCCGACGAGGTGGGGTCGGTCCCCGTCGGCCCTGATTACGGCCACCGCTCGTCGCACGTTCCCCATCGAGGCATCGGCGGCGGGAACGCCGTGGCCCGTTGCGTAGCCGACGTGGGGTGCATGCGTCAGCACCAGCGCACCGACGCCCTGCGCCGTCATGTTGTCGCGCAGGCGTTGGAGCCGTTCGGCCCGTAGGCGTCCGACGTCGATGCCGAGGGCGTTGGTGAGGGCTGCCGGGGTCATCTCAGAAGGGGGCGACCGCCGGGCCGACGGTCGGGCCGGGGGCAAAGGATGCGGGCATCGACACGACCCCGGTCATGAGGGCGTTACCGGGGTACGGCCGGAAGGCGGACAGGTCGAGTTCGTAGTCGGGCAGCCGGCCCAGGACGTCGGCGAGCATCACCTCGGCCTCGACACGGGCCACGTGTGAGCCGATGCACCGGTGCCCTCCGAGGCCGAAGGCGATGTGCCGGTTGGGTTCCCGGTCGACCACGACCTTGTCGGGGAGGTCGAAGACGCCTTCGTCCCGGTTGGCCGCCACCCAGGCGATCATCACCACATCGCCTCGCCGGATGTTGCGCCCACCCAGCTCCACGTCGCATGTGGCGGTGCGGGTAAGGGTCTCGCTCGGGCTGTAGAAGCGCAGGAACTCCTCTATGGCGGTCGGAATGAGGTCCGGTTGGTCGATGAGCCGACAGCGGTCGTCCGGGTGCGTGCCGAGGTGGTGGAGCGCCCAGGAGACCAGGGAGGTCGTCGTGTCGAGGCCCCCGGCGACCAGGTTCCACATGATGTCGAGGATCTGCGTGTCGTCGAGCGGCTCGCCGAGGACGTGCCCGGTGACCAGGGCCGTGGTGATGTCGTCGGCGGGGTTCGACCGGCGATGGTCTGCGAAACCCAGGAGTTCCTCGACCATCTCCATGCGGCGCCCGACCGCCTCGTGGAACTCGGCCCTGTCCGGCTCGTAGGCCACCGTGGCGTGGAAGAAGTCTGCGTAGTGGCGCCAGTTGGCGCTCGGCAGGCCCATCATCTCCAGGGTGAGGACGCCCGGGACCGGGGTGGTGTAGTCGAGCACCAGGTCGCAGGCGCCTGCCCCGACGACCTGATCGAGGAACCACGTCGAGATCTCAACCATCCGGGGCCGGAGCGCCTCGACGCGGGCCGGCGTGAAGAACGGGTTGAGGAGTCGGCGCACGTCGGCGTGCTCCGGCCCGTCGATCTCGGACACGCCCTGACGCGGTGCTCCCGCCACGCGTGGGATCCCGCAGATGCCGTGGAAGACGAAGCCGTCCCCGGGGTCGGGATCGGGCTCGTAGCGGTGGGCGAAGGTCTCGTTGTCGCGGGCCACGGTTGCCACCGATTCGTGGTCGGTCACCAGCCAGAAGCCCCCGTAGCGCTCGTTGTATGCGACCGGGCACTGCCGGCGCAACTCCGCGTAGCGCTCGTGGCGCGACGCCAGGAAGCCGGGGTCGTGGTGGTCGACGTCTATGCGGGCATCGGGCTCCACGGTCGGCTCACCCACGATCTGTGGTGAACAGGATCGCTCCGCCCGGATGACCTCCGCCTGAACTGGTCACGGCGACCTCTGCGCCCGCCACCTGCCGCTCGCCGGCGTCGCCGCGGAGTTGCACCACCGCCTCGTGGACGAAGCCGTAGCCGTGGGTCCGGCCTCCGGAGAGTTGTCCACCGTGGGTGTTGAGGGGGAGGGAGCCGCCGAGCGAGATCCTCTCGCCGCCCTCGACGAAGGCACCGCCCTCGCCCCGCCCGCAGAAGCCCAGCGCCTCGAGCCAGGTGAGGCAGTTGAAGCTGAAGCCGTCGTAGAGGCAGGCCAGGTCGACGTCGTCGGGTGTGAGGTCGGTGCGGCTCCAGAGGTGCTGCGCCGGCCCCCACACCAACTGTTCGTGCACCAGCGTGCCCTGGTCCCACGGGATGCGCTCTCGCAGCTGGGTGCCGACGGCGTCAACGCGGATGGCGGGGTGGGCGAGGTCGCGGGCGGCGTCGAGGGCCGACACCACGACGGCGACCGACCCGTCGCAGGGGACGTCGCAGTCGTACAGGCCGAAGGGCGTGGTGATCATGCGTGCCCCGAGGTAGTCCTCGATCGTCATCGGGTCGCGGTAGATGGCGGCGGGGTTCAGGCCGGCGTGCCGACGCTGCGTGACCGGGATCCAGCCGAGCTGCTCCCGGGTCGTTCCGTAGCGGCGGAAGTGGTGGCTGGCGTTGACGGCTATCCAGTTGGCGGCCGACATGGCCCCGTAGGGGAGGCGCCACTGCATCTCGCCCCCCATGCGCGGGGCCGCCGGTACACCGGTTCCCCGGCGGTTGCCGCGTAGCGCCGACGTCGACTCCCATACCGTGCGGAAGCACAGGACGTGGCGGCAGAGGCCGGCGGCCACGGCGAGCATGGCGTTGACGATGGAGCCGTTCTGCCCGGAGGTCTCGAGGCCACCGCTGAACCAGGTCGGGTGGATGCGCAGTGCCTCCTCGACGGCGTGGACGCCGCCCTCCGAGAAGCCACCGCCGCCTCCCATCCCCCCGGGGTACGTGGACAGGCCGTCGATGTCGTCGAGGACCAGGCCGGCGTCGGCGACAGCGGACCTGCAGGCATCGACGGCGAGCGAGAGCGGATCCCTGTCGAGCCGGCGACCCACGTCGGACATCCCGATTCCGGTGATTGCAACGGCGTCCTCGAAGCGCTGCTTCGTGGGCATGGGCCGTACCGGTGCAAGGGGCGGCTGGGGCCACTCGTCGCGTTCGACCACGGCCTCACCGGTCGGGGCGAACAGCGGGAGCCACACGTCCTCATGCTGTTCGAAGCGAATCTCGACGGGAAGCCCGATCTCGACCGAATCGGGATCGGACTCGACCATCAGCGACGTGATGCGGACCAGGGGGTCCTCGTCGAGGGCGATGACGACGACGGCGTAGGGCGGAGCCAGGTCCGGAAGCCACTGCTGGTGGTTGACAGTGACGCCGACGACGGTTCCCCGCCCGGACAGGTCGCGTACCTCGAGGCCCTGCGCACAGTGCGGGCAGGCTGGCAACGGCGGGTGTATGCCCAGGTCGCACGACGCACACCACTGGATCCGGAGCACCCCGTCGGCGCCTGCCATCCAGTAGTGCTCGTTTTCCGGGGTGAGTTCCGGGAGCGGCCGCATGGGACAGAGCGTAGGGGTAGCCACCGGTGCAGGTAGAAGGCGGGCGGATTCGCCGACGACCGGGTCGGCGAGGACCCGATCGGGTGCATACTGTCGGATGCACCGGGGGCTGTGGGTCCCGTCGCCAGACGGCTCCGTCCCCGAAGGCGTGCAATGGAGCAATCAGAAATCGAGGGATGGGAACAGCGATGGCGAGCGATGTACGGGCGGCAATGGTCCAGACCGCATGGACCGGTGACAAGGAGTCGATGATCGAACTCCACGAGAAGTACCTGAGCGAGGCGGCCGAGGCCGGCGCCCGGGTGATGTGCTTCCAGGAACTGTTCTACGGGCCGTACTTCTGCCAGGTCCAGGACGCCGAGTTCTACAGCTACGCCGAGGCGATCCCCGACGGCCCGACCACGAAGCGGTTCCAGGAACTGGCCGCCCAGTACGGCATGGTCCTGGTCCTGCCCATGTACGAAAAGGAGCAGGAGGGCTACCTCTACAACACGGCTGCCGTCATCGACGCCGACGGCACCTACCTCGGCAAGTACCGCAAGACCCACATTCCGCAGGTCAAGGGCTTCTGGGAGAAGTTCTACTTCCGGCCCGGCAACCTCGGGTACCCGGTCTTCGAGACCGCCGTCGGCCGGGTCGGCGTCTACATCTGCTACGACCGCCACTTCCCCGAGGGCTGGCGGGCGCTGGGCATCAACGGCGCACAGATCGTGTTCAACCCGTCGGCCACCAGCCGCGGCCTCTCGTCGTACCTCTGGCAGCTCGAGCAGCCGGCCTCAGCCGTCGCCAACATGTACTACGTAGGTGCGATCAACCGGGTCGGCATCGAGGACCTCGGCGACAACGACTTCTACGGCACCACCTACTTCGTAGACCCCCGTGGGCAGTACGTGGGTGACGTCTGCTCCGACCACGACCCCGAGTTGATCATCCGCGACCTCGACCTCGACAGGATCGACGAGGTCCGCAACCAGTGGGCCTTCTACCGGGACCGCCGGCCCGACATGTACGACGGCCTCGTCGCACCCTGAACCCTGACCTGGACGAGAGCGCACCGGAAACATGACCACCAACGCAGAGCTCCTCGACCGGCACCGCTCGGTGCTGCCCTCCTGGCTGGCGCAGTACTACGACCCGCCCATCTCGCTCGATCGGGGCGAGGGCCGGCACGTCTTCGACGTCGAGGGCAACCGCTACCTCGACTTCTTCGCCGGCATCCTCACCACCAGCGTCGGCTACAACATCCCGGAGATCACCGAAGCGGTCCAGGAGCAGGCCGCCAGGGTCCTGCACACCTCCACTCTGTACCTCTCGGAGCCGATGATCGAGTTGGCCGAACTGGTCTGTGGACTGTCGGGCATACCCGACGCCAAGGTGTTCTTCACGACCTCGGGCTCGGAAGCCAACGATGCGGCGCTCATGATCGCCACCTCGGCCCGCCGCTCGAACCAGATCCTGGCCATGCGCAACAGCTACCACGGCCGGTCCTTCACCACTATTGCCATCACCGCCCAGCGGGCCTGGTCGCCGACGAGCATCAGCGGCCTGTCGGTCAACTTCGTGCAGGGCGGCTATCGACTCCGGAGTCCGTTCCGGAACCTCGACGACGAGGCGTTCACCGACGCCTGCGTCGCCGACCTCGAACAGGTCTTCGACATGATGACCTCCGGCGACGTGGCCGCCATGATCGCAGAGCCCATCCAGGGAGTCGGCGGGTTCGCCACCCCGCCCGACGGCTTCTTCGGCGCCATGAAAAAGGAACTCGACAACCGGGGCGTCCTGTTCATCAGCGACGAGGTCCAGACCGGATGGGGCCGCACCGGCGACCACTTCTGGGGCTACCAGGCACACGACATCACCCCCGACCTGATGACCTTCGCCAAGGGCGTCGGCAACGGCCTCGCCCTCGGGGGCGTGATCGCCTCGGCGGAACTCCTCGACTCGTTGCCGGGGAACTCGCTGTCGACGTTCGGCGGCAACCCGTTGAGCAGTGCGGGTGCCCTGGCCACGATCCGGTACATGCTCGAGCACGACCTCCAGGGCAATGCGAAGCGGATGGGCGACCGCCTGGCCGGCCACCTGCAACCCGCCGTCGATTCCTCGGCCACCGTCGTCGAACTGCGTGGGCGCGGGCTGATGCTGGCGCTCGAGACCGTGCAGCCCGGCGGCATCGCCCCGAATACGGACGCTGCCGGCCGAATCATGGAACAAGCGCGTGCAGCCGGCCTCCTCATCGGCAAGGGTGGGCTGTACGGCAACGTGCTGCGCATCGCTCCACCGATGACCGTGACCGAGGCCGAGATCGATACGGCCGGCGAGATCCTGTCCGACATCATCGGACGACTCGACTGAGGCCGGGTCGGTAAACACCGGAAGCACGCGAACCACACAAGAGACAGGAAAGCGAGGGTCGTCATGACGACGCTGATCCAGAACGGCACCGTGGTCACCTCCACGGGCCGCCACGAGGCCGATGTGCTCATCGACGGCACCACGATCGCGGCCGTGCTCCAGCCGGGCACCGACGCTGCCGCCTCCGCAGCAGGTGGCGCCGACCGGATCATCGACGCCACCGGCAAATACGTCGTGCCCGGCGGCATCGACTGCCACACCCACATGGAGCTGCCGTTCGGCGGCACCTTCGCGTCCGACACCTTCGAGATCGGCACGCGCGCAGCCGCCTGGGGAGGCACCACCACCATCATCGACTTCGCCGTCCAGAAGACCGGCGAGAACGTGCGCGAGAGCCTCGACGCCTGGTTTGCCAAGGCCGAGGGCGAGTGCGCCATCGACTACGCCTTCCACATGATCCTCGGCGGGGTCGACGACGCCGCCCTCAAGGAGATGGACAGCCTCGTCTCCGAGGGAATCACCAGCTTCAAGCTGTTCATGGCCTACCCGGGCGTCTTCTACAGCGACGACGCCCAGATCTTCCGGGCCATGCAGGTCGCCGCCGAGAACGGCGCCATGATCTGCATGCATGCGGAGAACGGCATCGCCATCGACGTGCTCGGCGAGCAGGCGGCGGCCCGGGGCCAGACCGACCCCATCTTCCACGGGATCACGCGCCACCCGCGCTTCGAGGGCGAGGCCACGAATCGGGCCATCCAGTTGGCGCTGGTAGCCGGGGCACCTGTCTACTTCGTGCACCTCTCTGCCAGCGAGGCCCTCGTGCGTGTCGCCGAGGCCCGCGACCAGGGCCACAACGTCTTCGCCGAGACGTGCCCCCAGTACCTGTACCTCAACCTCGAGGATCATCTCGGGGCCCCCGGCTTCGCAGGCGCCGGCTACGTCTGTTCGCCGCCGTTGCGCACCAAGCACGAGCACCACCACTCGGACCTGTGGCAGGGCCTGCGCACCAACGACCTGGCCATAGTGTCCACCGACCACTGCCCGTTCTGCATGAAGGAGCAGAAGGAACTCGGCGTCGACGACTTCCGGGCCATCCCGAACGGCATCGGCGGCGTCGAGCACCGCATGGACCTGATCTACCAGGGCGTCGTGATGGGCGAACTCACCCTCGAACGGTGGGTCGAGACCTGTTCGACGACACCGGCACGCATGTTCGGCCTCTATCCGCAGAAGGGCGTGATCGCCCCGGGTGCCGACGCCGACATCGTCCTCTACGACCCCGACGGCACTACGACCATCTCGGTCGACACCCACCACATGAGCATGGACTACTCCGCCTACGAGGGCATCCAGATCGACGGCAAGGTCGACACCGTGCTCTCCAAGGGCAAGGTCCTCATCGACAACGACACGTACCACGGCACGAAGGGCGACGGGGCCTACCTGCGCCGTGGCCTGTCGACCTACCTGACCTGACCGGAGCGCAAATGCAGCAGATCCAGCACCTCATCGACGGCGAGGACGTCGCCGGCACGTCCGGCAGGTCCGGGCCGGTGTCCGACCCCGCCACCGGCGGGCAGACCGGTGAGGTCGCCTTCGCCTCGGTGGAGGAGGTCGATCGTGCGGTCGCCTCGTCGAAGGCGGCATTCGACGAATGGCGCAACGTGTCGATAGCCCGCCGCACGAAGATCCTGCACGACTTCCGCAATGTCGTCGTCGCCAACGTGGACGAGATCGCCGCACGCCTCACCGCCGAGCACGGCAAGGTCGGAGACGACGCACGGGGCGAGGTCGCCCGCGGGATCGAGAACATCGAGTTCTCGTGTGGTCTGGCCGACGCCCTGAAGGGCTCCTACAGCGAACAGGCGTCGTCCGGCGTCGACGTCTACACGGTGCGCCATCCGCTCGGCGTCTGTGCGGGCATCACGCCGTTCAACTTCCCGGTCATGGTGCCGCTCTGGATGTTCCCGAATGCCGTCGCCTGCGGCAACACGTTCATCCTGAAGCCGTCCGAGCGCAACCCCTCGGCACCCCGCTTCATCGTCGAACTGGCGCAGGAGGCCGGCTTCCCGCCCGGTGTCGTAAACCTCGTAAACGGCGACAAGGTGGCGGTCGACCGGCTCCTCGATCATCCGGACGTGGCCGCCGCCAGCTTCGTGGGCTCGACCCCTATCGCCCGTCACGTGTACTCGACGGCGACGGCAAACGGCAAGCGTGTCCAGGCCCTGGGCGGCGCCAAGAACCACATGGTGGTCCTTCCCGATGCCGACCTGGACCTGGCGGCCGACGCAGCGGTGTCCGCCGCCTACGGCTCGGCCGGAGAGCGGTGCATGGCGATCTCGGTGGTCGTTGCCGTCGGCGACATTGCCGACGACCTCGTCGAACGCATCCGGGTACGGATGGACAAGCTCGTGATCGGGCCCGGGAGCGACCCGGCGTCCGAGATGGGGCCGCTCATCACCCGCGAGCACCGTGACCGTGTGGCCGGTTACATCGGTAGTGGCGCCGACGAGGGAGCGACCGTCGTCGTTGACGGACGAGAGAAGGTGTTCGAGGGCGACGGGTACTTCCTGGGCGTGTCGCTGCTCGACAACGTCACCACCGACATGCAGGTCTACCGGGACGAGGTCTTCGGCCCGGTCCTGTCCGTGGTCCGCACCGACACCTACCACGAGGCGGTCCAGATGATCGCCGACAACCCATACGGCAACGGGGCTGCCATCTTCACCCGCGACGGGGGAGCGGCCCATCGGTTCCAACGGGAAGCCGAGGCGGGCATGGTCGGCATCAACGTGCCGATCCCGGTGCCCGTGGGCTACCACTCGTTCGGCGGCTGGAACGACTCGCTGTTCGGTGACACCACCATGTACGGCCCCGAGGGCCTGCGGTTCTACACCCGGCCCAAGGTGGTCACCAGCCGGTGGCCCGACCCGTCGACCAGCACCGTCGACCTCGGGTTCCCGCAGAACGACTGAGCGGGCCCGGGCCGGACAACAGGGAGAGCGAGAGCCATGGACTTCGGAGTGGTGTTGCAGACCGATCCGCCGGCGATGCGGGTCGTGGAGATCGCCCAGCGGGCCGAGGAGTTGGGCTTCACCCACGCCTACACGTTCGACAGCCACGTACTGTGGCAGGAGCCGTTCGTGATCCATTCGGCGATGCTGGCCGCCACCAGCGACATGGTCGTCGGGCCGATGGTGACCAACCCGGGCACCCGGGACTGGACCGTCACCGCATCGGTGTTCGCCACCCTCAACGAGATGTACGGTGAGCGCACGGTGTGCGGCATCGGCCGTGGCGACTCGGCCATGCGGGTGATCGGCTATCCGTCGTGCAACCTGGCCACCCTCGAGGAGGCCATGGGTGTCATCAAGGGCCTCGCCGAGGGGCGGGAGGTCGACTACAACGGCACCCGCCAGACCTTCCCGTGGTGCGACAGCGGGTCGTTGCCGATCTGGATGGCCGCCTACGGACCTAAGGCGCTCGCCCTCTGCGGCCGCAAGGCCGATGGCTTCATCCTCCAGTTGGCCGACCCCCAGATCGCCGCATGGACGATCGGAGCCGTACGCAGTGCTGCCGAGGATGCCGGACGCGACCCCGACTCGCTCACGATCTGTGTCGTGGCACCGGCCTACGTGGGCGACGACATCGCCCACCAGCGGGACCAGGTGCGGTGGTTCGGCGGCATGGTCGGCAACCACGTCGCCGACCTGGTCGGCCGCTACGGCACCGACGGAACGGCCATCCCCCAGGCGCTCACCGACTACATCGAAGGCAGAAAGGGCTACGACTACAGCGAGCACGGTCGCGCCGGAGCCGAACACACCGAGTTCGTGCCCGACGAGATCATCGACCGCTTCTGCATCCTCGGCGACGAGGCGGCCCACATCGACCGGCTGGAGGAACTGCGCAGCCTCGGCGTCGACCAGTTCGCCATATACCTGATGCACGACCAGCAGGACGAGACACTCGAGGCCTACGGTCGAGGCATCATCCCGGCGCTGGCCGGCGGCTGAGGGACCCGGGGGAATGCCGCAGTCGGTTCACGTGTCAAAGCCGCTGCGCATGGTGCTGACGACGCTCGTCGCCATCGGGCTGGTCGTCCTGCTCTGGGAGGGGTACAAGTGGGTCGGCCAGCAGACCGGCGACCAGATACCCGGAACCGACATCGATCTCCTGGTCACGACCGACGACCTGACCATGCCCCACGCCAAGGACATCCTGGGCGAGCTCGTGTCAGACATCCGCGACGGACGCAACACGCTTCCCATGTCGCTCTACCTGCTCAAGAAGGCCTGGTTCACCCTGCAGGAGGCGGCAATCGGCTTCTTCCTCGGCCTGGTCGTGGGCCTGACGCTGGCGGTGCTCATGCTTCGTTGGCGGGTCGTCGAACGTGGCCTGCTGCCCTGGATCAATGTCTCGCAGACCATTCCGCTGATCGCCCTGGCACCCATCATCGTCACCTGGGGGCGTCTGAACGACATGCCCGACCTGTTCAGCATCTCGCTCATCGCCGCCTACCTGACCTTCTTCCCGGTCGCCGTGAGCGCCCTGCGCGGGTTGCAGTCACCCGATGCCGCCGACGTGGAGTTGATGCGCAGCTATGCGGCATCCTGGCGGACGACGCTGTTCAAGCTGCGGCTTCCGGCGGCCCGGGCGTACCTGTTTCCTGCGCTCAAGATCGCCGCCACCCTCAGCGTGGTCGGGGCGATCGTCGGCGAAATCTCCATCGGCACCAAGACCGGCCTCGGGCGGGCGATCCTCGAGTTCGCCCAGCGCTATGCGGTGTTTCCTGAGCGCCTCTACGCCTCGGTGATCGGTGCAGCGTTCCTGGGCCTCTCGGTTTTCGGTCTCATCACGCTGGTCGAGCGGATGTTCGTCGGCAGGACCGGGGAGGCCGCGACATGAACGGTGCCGCCGTTGAGGTCATGGGAGTCGAGAAGGTCTTCGGCCGGGGCAGCGAAGAGGAGGTCACGGCCCTTTCCGGAGTCGACCTCACCATCGCGCCCGGAGAGTTCGTCACGTTGATCGGACCCTCGGGGTGTGGCAAGTCGACCTTCCTCCGCCTCATCGGCAACCTGCTCGAACCTACGGCGGGATCGGTGGAGGTCTTCGGCAAGTCGGCCCACCAGGCCCGGATGGACCAGGACTACGGGATGGTCTTCCAGCACGCCGGGCTCTTCGACTGGCGCAGGGTGGCGGCCAACATCGAACTTCCGCTCGAGCTCAGGGGCTGGTCCAAGGCCGATCGGTCGGACCGTTCGAAGGAGATGCTCGACCTTGTCAAGCTGCCGGACTTCGGAGGCCACTATCCCAGGCAGTTGTCCGGCGGCATGCAGCAGCGGGTCGCCATCGCCCGGGCGCTGTCATTCGAACCCCGCCTGCTCCTGATGGACGAACCCTTCGGTGCCCTCGACGAGATGACCCGTGAGCACATGCAGGGCGAGCTCCTGAGGATCTGGCACGAGACGGGCACGACCGTCGTCTTCGTCACGCATTCCATCTCCGAGTCGGCGTTCCTCTCGAACCGGGTCGTCGTGCTGTCGCCCCGGCCGGGACGCATCCACTCGATCGTCGAAATCGGCCTAGGTGAGCGCAGCGAGGACACCCGTGAGGACCCGAGGTTCTTCGAGGCGTCGACCGAGGTCCGCGAGGCCCTGCGGGCAGTGGAGGACGGATCGTGAATGCCGGCAGGCTCCGTGTCCTGATGCCCCCGTTGGTCACCGGCGCCCTGTTCATCGGGGCCTGGGAGGGCGGCGTACGGGTGCTCGGGATCCGCGAGTTCCTGCTGCCCCGCCCGACGTCGATCTGGGCGCAGCTCACCAGCCAGTGGCCGACCCTCCGACATGCCGGCTGGGAAACCGGTCGTATCGCCGTCAGCGGGCTCGTCGTCGGCATCATCGCCGGCGTTCTGCTGGCATTTTTCACCACACGCTTCCGCACCGTCAACGAGGGCATTACCCCGTTGGCGGTGGCGGTCAACGCCACACCCATCGTCGCCCTGGCGCCGATCTTCAACGCCTGGTTCGGCATCACGGGAACGCTCAGCAACCAGGCGGTGGTGGTCGCCGTGGTCTTCTTCCCGGTGTTCATCAACACCGCCAAGGGACTCACCGAGGTGCACCCCGATGAGATCGAGCTCATGCACTCCTACGCTGCCGGCGAATGGACGATCCTGCGCGAGGTCCGTATTCCCAACGCCCTGCCGTTTTTTGCCAATGCCCTGCGCCTGGTGGCGCCGCTGTCAGTGATCGCTGCGATCGTCGCCGAATACTTCGGCGGCCCCCAGGATCGGATCGGCAACGTCATCACGTCGAATGCGGGATTTGCCCGTTATGACGCCGCCTGGGCCGCCATCGCCGTCGCATCGGCGGTGGGCCTGGCACTCTTCGCTACCGCCCTGCTCCTCGAACGTGTCAGTATGCCTTGGCGCCTCGTCGGCGGGGAGAGCGAGTCCACAACCAAACCCTGAGGGGGAAACAATGAAATCACGTGCGTTCACCAAGGTGGCAGCCGCTGTCATGGCGCTGACACTGCTCGCCGGGGCCTGTGGCTCCGACGAGAACATCGCCGCCACCGGCGACTGCGACACGGTCGACAGCGTCAGCCTGCAACTGCAGTGGGTCACCCAGGCCCAGTTCGCCGGCTACTTCGCTGCCGTCGACAAGGGGATCTACGAGAAGTACTGCCTGGACGTGACCGTCCTGGAAGGTGGCGTCGACATCGTGCCGCAGCAACAGTTGGCTTCCGGCGCTGTCGACTTCGCCGTGTCGTGGGTGCCCAAGGCACTCGTGTCGCGCGAGTCGGGCGTCAACATCGTCAACGTGGCCCAGATCTTCCAACGGTCCGGCACCCTGCAGGTGTCGTGGGCCGACTCGGGGATCAACAGCCCCGCCGACCTGGCCGGAAAGGTCGTCGGCAACTGGGGTTGGGGCAACGAGTTTGAGCTCCTCGCCGGGGCCCGCAAGGCAGGCCTCGATCCGTCGACCGACTTCGAACTGGTACAGCAGTCGTTCGACATGCTGGCGCTGCTCAAGGGCGAGATCGACGCCTCGCAGGCGATGATCTACAACGAGTACGCCCAGGTGCTCGAGGCCGTCAACCCGGCAACAGGTGAGCGGTACACCGCCGACGACCTGTCGGTCATCAACTGGAACGACGAGGGCACGGCGATGCTCCAGGACGCCATATGGGCAGACGGTGCCCGTCTGGCCGATGCCGGCTACCAGGACCTGACCAGGCGCTTCGTCGCCGGTTCGCTCGAGGGCTGGATGCACTGTCGTGACAACAGCGCAGATTGCGTCGACATCGTGCTCGCCAACGGTTCGGCCCTGGGTGCCTCGCACCAGGCGTGGCAGATGAACGAGATCAACGGCCTCATCTGGCCGTCGCCGGACGGTGTCGGCATGATGGACGCCGACCTGTGGGCACAGACCAGCAACGTGGCCACCAGCGAGTCGATCCTGGCAGCGGCACCGGACGCCGGTTCGTACACCACGGCGTACGTCGAATCGGCGCTTGCCTCGCTCAACGGCCGCGGTATGGACTCCACCGGCAAGAACTGGCAGAGGGTCAGCGTCACGCTCAACCTGGGCGGCGAGTAGCCCTTCTTCTGCCTCCCGTCCCTCTCGGACACAGGGCGGTCCGGCGCACATGCGTCGGACCGCCCGTCCGGTGGGCGACCGTTACCGCCCGCCCGCCGGCGCGTCCGGCGCGCTTACACGCCTGGCCCTGGTCGTCGTCGGGCAGGTGTGCTTCGGAATCGGCATCGGCCTGCTGTTCCTGGCCGAACTCGGGGTCGGTCCCTGGGATGTGCTGCACGACGGCCTGGCCGAGCGGATCGGCTGGGCCCCGGGAACCGTCATCGTCGGGATCGGCGTCCTGCTGCTGGTGCTGCTGGTCCTGTTCCGACAGCCCATCGGGCCTGCGACGGTCACCAACGTGGTGATCATCGGGGGCGCCGTCAATTTGGTTCTCGACACCTTCGAGACGCCGTCCTCGGTTGCCGTGCAGGTGGCGTTGGTTGCGACCGCTCCGATTCTGGTGGCGCTCGGTTCGATGGTCTATCTCGGTGCAGGAATCGGGGTGGGCCCACGTGACGGCCTCATGACGGCTCTGGTCGACGCCGGGCTCACGACGCGGACGGCCAGAACCCTCCTCGAGGTGACCGTGCTGGTCGGCGGCCTCGCCCTCGGGGGCTCGGTGGGCGTGGGCACCGTCGTGTTCGCCCTCGTGGTGGGGCCCTCGCTCCACCGCCTCCAGGACCGGGTCTGGCCGGGCTGGTCCGAGCCCCCCGGATGGGTCTTCCGCAGGGGGTGACAGCGTTTCGCCGCCTTGGCGCGGCCGATGGGAGGCGTCCTACAGTCCCGACAGGGATGTGCGCCGTGTCCCACCACGGCGCCGGAGCAGTGGAGGTGCATCATGGACATGGACGAGATGGTTCTGGTGAGCGTCGACGACCACCTCTGCGAACCACCGGACATGTTCGAAGGGCACCTGCCGTCGAAGTGGAGCGATGAGGCCCCCAGGGTCCTCCACACCGACGAAGGCAACGACGTGTGGACCTTCAACGGTGCCGTCATCCCGAACGTCGGCCTCAATGCCGTCGCCGGTCGCCCGAAGGAGGAGTACGGCATCGAACCGACCGCCTTCGACGAGATGCGGCCGGGTTGTTACGACGTCCACGAGCGGATCAGGGACATGGATGCAGGCGGCATCCTCGGCTCCATGTGCTTTCCGTCGTTCCCCGGGTTCGCCGGGCGTCTCTTCGCCGCACATCCCGACAAGGCGTTCGCCGCCGACCTGATCCGCGCCTACAACGACTGGCACATCCACGAGTGGGCCGGCGCCTACCCGGACAGGTTCATCCCGATGGCCCTGCCGATGATCTGGTCGGCCGAGGAGTGCGCCGCCGAGGTCCGCCGGGTTGCCGAACTCGGCTGCCATTCCATGACCTTCACCGAGAACCCGGTGCCGTACGGTGAGCCCAGCTTCCACACCGACCACTGGGATCCGCTCTGGGAGGCGCTGGTCGACTGCGGCACGGTGCTGTCGATCCACCTGGGTTCGTCGGGGCAACTCGTGGTCACTGCCCCTGAGGCCCCGATGGACGTGATGATCCAGATGCAGCCCATGAACATCAGCACCGCCGCCTCCGACCTGCTGTGGTCGACCGTTCCCCGGCGCTATCCGGACCTGCGGATCGCCCTTTCGGAGGGCGGCGCCGGCTGGGTCCCGTACTTCATGGACCGGGCCGACAAGACCTACGACATGCACCACCTATGGACCGGCCAGGATTTCGGCGACCTGCTCCCCAGCGACGTCTTCCGCCGAAACTTCCTGACCTGTTTCATCAGGGACCCGATCGGCGTGGCGCTGCGGCACGAGATCGGGATCGACAACCTCTGCTGGGAGATGGACTACCCGCACTCCGATTCCAGTTGGCCCGAGTCCCCCGAGGACCTGGCCGAGGTCTTCGTCGGGGTCTCCGACCACGACATCGACCGGATCACGCACCTCAACGCCATGGACTGGTACTCGTTCGACCCGTTCGCCGACCGGGACCGTTCCGAATGCACGGTCGGGGCGCTGCGTGCGGCGGCCGGCGACCACGACGTCTCGATCCAGTCCCTCGACAAGGGCCGACACGGCGATAAGAACGTCTCGCTGGCAGACTTCGTGGAGCAGACATGAGCCGGTATCCGATCGACTTCCCGATAGGCGACGCCGACAACCACCTTTACGAGACCGAGGAATCCTTCACGAGGTACCTCCCGGAGCGGTACAAGGGGGCGATCCGGTACGTGCAGGTGGACGGCCGGACCAAGATCGCCATCAACGGCCTGATCAGCGAGTACATCCCCAACCCCACCTTCGAGGTCGTGGCCCCGCCCGGGGCGCAGGAGGACTACTTCCGCGTCGGGAACCCCGACGGCCGTTCTCTGCGCGAGATCTTCGGCAAGCCCATCCGTTGTCCGGAGTGGGCACGGGAGCCCGTCAGCCGGCTGACGCACCTCGACGAACTCGGCATCGAGACGGCGCTCATGTTCCCGACACTGGCCAGCCTCCTCGAGGAACGGATGCGAGACGATCCCGACCTCACCCATGCGGCGGTGCACGCATTCAACCGGTGGCTCTACGAGGAATGGTCGTTCGACCACGAGAACCGCATCTTCGCCACGCCCATCGTCACCCTGCCGATCGTCGACAAGGCGGTCGAGGAGCTGAGGTGGTGCCTCGACCACGGGGCGCGCAGCGTGCTGGTCCGGCCGGCTCCGGCGTGGGGACTGCGAGGCCCCCGTTCGCCGGGGCTGCCCGAGTTCGACCCGTTCTGGGGTCTCATCCAGGAGTCGGGCGTCCTCGTGTCGATGCATTCTTCCGACTCCGGCTACGCCGACATGGCCCAGATCTGGGAAGGCGGCGACACCGAGTTCCTGCCGTTCAAGCCGAACCCGTTCCGGGCCATGGTGATGAGCAGGCGGCCGATCATGGACGCCATAGCAGCGCTCGTCTGCCATGGTGCGCTGACCCGGTTCCCCGATGTCCGCATCGCCACGATCGAAAACGGCGGCACGTGGGTCGAGCCGCTGCTGGGAGAGTTCGAGGGGGTCCACAAGAAGATGCCCCAGGAGTTCGCCGAGCATCCGGTCGAGACCTTCAGACGCTGTGTGTACGTGAACCCCTTCTGGGAGGACCGCCTGGCCGAGTTGATCGATGTGCTGGGTTCGGAACGTGTGCTGTTCGGCTCCGACTACCCGCACCCGGAGGGTCTCGCCGACCCGGTCGGCTACATCGACGACCTGCCGGACGGGCTGGCCCAGGCTGATGTGGCTCGCATCATGGGCGGCAACCTGCGCCAACTCCTCGGCGTGGCCTCCTGATCGTCCGCCGTGCAGGTGATCGTGGATCGTTCCCGCTGTACCGGCCACGGCCGCTGTTACGTGCTGTCTCCGGAGGTGTTCGAGCCCGATGACGACGGCTACTGCACAACCGAGTTGACCGAGGTGCCTGCCGATCTGCTGGAGCAGGCGCAACGTGGGTCCGCCAACTGCCCCGAGGATGCGATCACGGTCGGCACAGGCGTGGACACCGATGGGTGATCCCGCAGACCCCGTGGACGCCGGCGGCTCTGACGGGAGCCCACTCGGGTTCGACGACCCGGAGATGCTGGCGGCACCCCAGGGCATGTACCGGATGCTGCGCGACAGCGCCCCGGTGATGGCGGTCGACATGGGCCCGGTTTCAGCGACCCTCGTAAGCCGCCATGAGGATGTGGTCACCGTGCTGCGCAACCCGGAGGTGTTCTCGTCGGGGGCCGATGCGGTTCAGATCGGCCAGATTCGTCCGCTGATCCCGCTCCAGATCGATCCGCCCGACCACTCCAGGTTCCGCAGGCTCCTCGACCCCCTGTTCGCCCCGCGCCGAATCGCCCCGCTCGAGGAGCGGACACGCGTCCTTGTCTCGGGCCTCATCGATGCCGTGGCCGACGACGGGGGCTGCAACTTCCATTCGGCCGTTGCCGAGCCGCTGCCTTCGACCGTGTTCCTCGAACTGCTCGGCCTACCGGTCGACCGTGCCGCCGAGTTCATCGCCCTCAAGGACGGCATCATCCGACCACCCGCCTCGTCCCGGGAGGATCGTCTGGAGATGGTCGCCGCCACCGGTTCGCAGATCTACGCGGTCCTCCAGGACGTGGTCGACGCCCGCCTCGATGAGCGCCGCGACGACTTCATCTCGGCGTTCCTCGACGCCGAGGTCGACGGCGAACGGCTCACCCCCGAGGACGTCATCGACATCTGCTACCTGTTCTTCCTCGCCGGGCTCGACACCGTGACGGCCTCGCTCGACTGCATGCTGGCGCGCCTGGCCCAGCACCCCGCAGAGAGGCAGCGCCTGGTCGACGACCCGACGACCATCCCGCACGCCGTCGAGGAGATGCTGCGCTGGGAGACACCGGTGACCTCGGTGGCGAGGATCACGACCAGCGACACCGAGCTCTCGGGCTGCCCGATCGCCGCAGGAACGCTCGTCTCGGTGATGATCGGATCGGCCAACACCGATGAGGCGGCGTGGGAGGACGTCGACGAGGTCGACTTCGACCGGGCTGCCAACAAGCACCTGGCGTTCGGCGGTGGCGTCCACCGCTGCCTCGGGTCCCACCTGGCCCGGATGGAGCTGCGGGTGACCCTCGAGGAGTGGCATGCCAGGATCCCCGACTATCGGCTGGCCGACGGAGCCGAACTGTTGTATTCGCCGAATCTCCGGCAGGTCGACGACCTGCCGCTCGTCTGGTAGTGGGGAGGGAACTGGCTATGGGAGACCTGCGCATGCTCGTCGACGGCGAGCTCATCGAGGCAGAGGGGGGTGCCACGTTCGACAACGTGAACCCGGCCACCGAGGAGGTCCTCGGACCGGTCGCCGACGGGTCCGCGTCGGACATGGGCCGGGCGGTCGCTGCCGCCCGTCGGGCATTCGACGTAACCGGCTGGGCGACGGATCGGGATCTGCGCAAGGCGTGCCTCGACCAGCTCCAGGCCGCCATCGAGTCCGAGCAGGAGGAATACCGCCAGGAACTGGTCGCCGAGGTGGGCTGCCCGCTGCTGCTCACCTACGGGCCGCAGCTCGACGCCCCGTTGCGTGAGGCGTTGCGCTGGCCCCGGGAGATGATCGACGGGTTCCCCTGGTCCCGGACGCTTCCGCCCAAGGACGCATTCGGCGTCGGCTACGAGTCTGAGCGGGAGGTGTGGAAGGAGCCCGTGGGAGTGGTCGGGGTGATCGTTCCGTGGAACTTCCCAATGGAGATCATCCTGAACAAGATCGGCCCCGTGCTGGCGATGGGGAACACGTGCGTCCTCAAGCCGGCCCCCGACACCCCCTGGAACGCCACCCGCCTGGCCCGCCTGGTGGCTGAGAAGACCGACATCCCCCCGGGAGTGCTCAACGTCGTGACGTCCTCGGACCATCTGGTGGGCGAGGTGCTCAGCACCTCCCCTGATGTCGACATGGTGGCCTTCACCGGATCGACGGTGACAGGGAGGCGGATAATGGAGGCGGCGTCGGCCTCGCTCAAGTCCGTGTTCCTGGAACTGGGCGGAAAGTCGGTGAACCTCGTGCTCGACGACGCCGACCTGGCGACGGCGTTGCCGGGGGCGGTGATGTGCTGCATGCACGCCGGACAGGGGTGCGCAATACCGACCCGGATGCTCGTCCCTCGCTCCCGGTACGACGAGGCGCTCGAGGTCGTCCGTGCGGGGTTCGAGGGCTGGTCGTATGGGGACCCGATGGATGCCGCCAACCTCCAGGGGCCACAGATTTCGAGGCGCCAGCAGGAACGCGTCCTCGGGTACCTCGCAGGGGGTGTCGACGAGGGCGCCCGCCTGGTCATCGGTGGCGGCCGGCCGTCACACCTCGACCGGGGCTGGTACGTGGAGCCGACGCTGTTCGCCGATGTCGACAACTCGATGGCGATCGCCCGGGAGGAGGTCTTCGGGCCGGTGCTGGTGATGATCCCGTTCGACGACGACGACGATGCCGTGCAGATCGCCAACGACTCCGACTATGGCCTGAGCGGCATGATCCACTCGGCGGACCTCGACCGTGCAAAGGGCGTGGCTCGGCGAATCCGCACCGGCACGCTGGGCATCAACAACGGCGTCTGGTACGGCGCCGACGCCCCGTTCGGCGGCTACAAGGGTTCCGGGCTGGGTCGCCAGTGCGGGATCGAGGGGCTTGAGATCTACACCGAGACCAAGACCGTCGCCTGGCCTGTGGCCTGAGCGGGGCGACCGAGGAGGCAGTCAGATGTCAGGACCACTGGACGGCATCCGGGTAGTCGAATTCGCAAGTTGGACCTTTGTCCCCGCCGGGGGAGCGGTCCTGGTGGACTGGGGGGCCGAGGTGCTCAAGGTCGAGCATCCGGTGACCGGCGACCCGCAGCGGGGGTTGATCACATCGGGCCTCATGCCGGGCATGGCGGGCGGCGTCAACTTCATGATGGAGCAGCCCAACCGGGGCAAGAAGTCGATCGGCATTGACCTGAGCCATCCCGACGGGCACGAGGCCATGATGAGGCTCGTCGAGACCGCCGACGTCTTCCTGACCAACGCACTGCCACACGTCCGGACCAAGCTGGGGATCGAGGTCGAGGACCTGCGGGCCCGCAACCCGTCGATCATCGTGGCCCGCGGCACCGGCCAGGGGGTGCACGGCCCCGAGGCCCACAAGGGCGGCTACGACGGTGCCAGCTTCTGGGCCAGGGGCGGCGTCGCCGGGCTGTTCCCGGGCGATGCAGACGGCTGGCCGCAGGGGCAGCCGGCCCCGGCGTTCGGCGACGTGATGGGCGGGCTCGCAACCGCCGGCGCCATCGCTGCAGCCATTGCCAAACGCGAACGCACCGGCGAGCCGAGCATCGTCGACGTCTCGCTGCTGGCCACCGCCATGTGGCAGGCTTCCCCGCTGGTCGTAGCCGCAAAGCTGTTCGGACTCGGGAGCTTCCCGCCCAGGGACCGCACCACGGCCGCCAACCCCGGGGTCAACGCCTACCGCACCTCGGACGACCGCTTCATCACGCTCATCCTCCTGCAGCCCGACAAGTTCTGGGCCGACCTGGCGGAACGCCTCGAACGCCCTGACCTGGTGACCGACCCCCGGTTCGCCGACGCCGCCTCGCGGGCCGAGCACTGCACCGAGTGCATCGCCATCATGGACGAGGCGTTCGGGTCGCAGCCACTGTCTCACTGGAAGGAGGCGCTCGACGACTTCACCGGCGTGTGGGCGCCGTTCCAGTCCCTTATCGAGCTCTACGACGACCCCCAGGTGATCGCCAACGGCTACCTCCCGACGATGACCGCCGGCAACGGCGACGAGGTCCAACTGGTGGCCAGCCCTGCCACATTCGACGAGGTTCCTGTAACCGTGGAACGCGGCCCTGAGCACGGTGAGCACACCGAGGTGGTGCTCCTCGACCTGGGTATGGGCTGGGACGAGATAGCGGCGATGAAGGAGAGCGGAGCGATCCTGTAGAGGGTTGGCGCTGCTACTCGGGCGGCATCAGGACGGCCATGTCTATGCCGCCGGTGAACAGGCCGCCGGTGAACCCGCCGTCGGCGAAGTGTGACGTGGCGGTCGTATAGCTGTTGCGGGGGCTGTTGAGGAGCAACAGCGCCCACGCCTGTTCGTCGGGTCGGGAGTTGCGGCCGACCGGCTTCGGGAAGTTGTCGAAGAACTCCTGGCCCTGCTGTTCGATGAACGACGGCATCATCGGCGTGTCGGTCGGGCCCGGGTTGAGGCTGTTGAGCCGTATCCCCGACGGTGCCAACTGGAAGCCGCGGTACGCCACGTAGGCGTTGATGGCCTCCTTCGAGGCGGGGTAGCCCATGCCGCCGATGGCCTCGGGGTGCTCTTCGCACCATGCCCTGGCGGCGTCGAAGTCGGGGGTCGAGACGAGCTCCAGGTTCCTTGCAGCGTTGGCCACCCAGCCCATGCCGGCGACCGACGAGATGAAGGCGATTCCGGCACCGTCGGACATAAGCGGGATGACCGCCTCGGTGAGGTGGCGATGGCCGGCGAAGTTGACGAGCATCACGGCAAGGTCGGGTGCTGTGGTCGGCAGGCCGGCACAGTTGAACAGGCTGTCGATCGGCCCACCGATGGCCTCGACTGCAGCGTCGATCTGCCCGGTGTCCGACAGGTCGACGAGGTGCGAGGCGTGGACGGCTCCATCGCAGGGCTGGATGTCGAGACCGTGGACCTCGGCGCCGAGTTCGGTCAGGATCGTCGCCGTGGCGGCACCCATTCCTGATGCGGCGCCGGTCACGACGGCCCGGGTTCCCTCGTACCGGAGCACGTCCTCCATGTTGGTTCCCTTTCTGTCCTGGTGTGCATCGATGGTAGACCGGGGCCTGTGGCGGACAGCCAGACGGGCCGGTCGGCGAGACGGGCCGGCCGGCGAGAAGCTGGAAGAGAACAGGGAGAAGAGAGGGATCGTGGACTACCGGCTACCGGAGATAGACGAGTGGGAGACCGCCCAGCCCCATGCGATGTGGTCGGAGGCCCGCGCCGAGTGCCCGGTGGTGCCCGTCGAGCCGCAGCCATGGGAGGACTCCGGCTCGTTCCACGTCCTGGGCCACGAGGCCGCTGCAGCCGTCCTGCGGGACTGGCGGACCTTTTCGTCGACCATAAACGGCGACTTCATGGGTCCCTTCATGGGCGACCTCATCCTGGCGCTCGACGGCGAGGAGCACCGCCACTACCGCAACCTGGTGGCGCCGGCCTTCCGCCGGTCGAACCTGGACCGGTGGCGCACCGAGTTGATCGAGCCGATCGTCGGCCGACTCCTCGGGGCGGTGCAGCCGGCCGGCCGGGCGGACCTCGTGGCCGACTTCACCGTCCACTATCCGGTGCAGGTGATCTGCGGGATCGTGGGCGTTCCACTCGAGGACCACGAGCAGTTCACGACCTGGGCCGAGCAGATCAACCACGGGCCGCTGGACCCGGAGGCGGGCATGGCGGCCTCGGCGGCGATGTCCGGGTACCTGGCGCCGCTGGTAGAGGCCAGGCGTTCGGAACCGACCGGCGACCTGCTCTCCGAACTGGTGAACGTCGAGGTGGACGGTGAGCGCCTCTCCGAGGAACGGCTCTTCGGCTTCCTGCGGCTCCTGCTGCCCGCCGGGGCGGAGACCACCTACCGGGCGCTCGGCAATGCGCTGGTCGCCCTGTTGACCCTGCCGCACGTCCGCCGGCGGGTGGAGGAGGACCGCAGCCTGATCCCACGGCTCGTGGAGGAGACCATCCGCTGGGAGACCTCCATCACGATGATCATGCGCCGGACCACGGTGGACACCGAGGTGGCCGGATGCCCGATCCCGGCCGGGTCACCCGTGACGGTGCTCAACGGCTCGGCCGGGCGGGATCCCGACCGGTGGCCGGATCCCGACGCCTTCGACCTCGACAGGGAGTCGGGGGCACACATGGGCTTCGGCGGCGGGCCCCACCTGTGCCTGGGGATGCACCTGGCCCGCCTCGAGATGGAGGTTGGGCTGGCTGCGGTGCTGGACATGCTGCCGGGAGTCCGACTGGACGAGGATGCGCCCGTCCCGGAGGTCTCGGGCTACGCCTTCCGCGGCCCGGCGACGCTGCCGGTGGTGTTCGACGCGCAGCCGTAGTCGCCTACACGGGGTAGGCGCTGTCCAGGGTCAGGCGGGCTACGAGACGGCGGTGGTGTGACGCTGTGCCGAAGTGGAGGTCGCCGACCTTGGCGCGGCGCAGGAACAGGTGGAGGTCGTGCTCCCACGTGTAGCCGATCCCGCCGAACAACTGCAGCCCGTCCTGCACGACGCGCCGCTGGCACTCACCGGCGGAGGCCTTTGCCATTGAGGCGGCCCGTTCCCGGCGGGGGTCGTCCCCGGCCAGGCAGAGTGCGGCGAAGTAGCCGAGCGCCCGGGCCCGTTCGATATCCCGGTACATGTCGGCCAACTTGTGCTTCACGGCCTGGAACGAACCGATCGGCACCCCGAACTGGTGGCGTTCATTCACGTGCTCGAGGTCCAGGTCGAGGATGTGCTGGCAGGCGCCGACCGTGGTGAGCGCCACTGCGGTGGCGGCCTCCTCGAGGGAGCGGCGGATCGCCACGGTCGCGTCACCTGTGCCCAGCAGTCGGTCGCCGTCGATACGCACGCCGCCGAGATGGATTCGGGCATGCCTGGTGGTGGGGTCGACGGGGTCCAGTGGTTCGGCATCCAGATCCGTCCCGGGCACGACGGCCAGGCGCAACTCGTCGCCGACGCGCAGGGCGATCGCAACCTCGTCGGCAGTGTCGCCGTCGACTACGAAGTCCTTGGTGCCGGTCAGGACCCAGCCACCTCCGTCGGCCGTCGCCGTCGCCTCGACGTCGGCAGGGTCCCAGGTGCCCGACCCTTCGTCGACGGCGAGCGTTCCCGTGCGCTCGCCGCTTGCCACGGGACCGAGGAACCGCAACCGTTCGTCGGCCGAACCGACCTCGCGGATCGCCGGTGCGAACTGTGTGGTGGTTGCGAGGAACGGCCCCGGCGCAGCGGCATGGCCCGACGCCTCCAGGACGATCGCCTGTTCGACCCAGGTCATGCCCAGGCCTCCGACCTCAGGGTCGAGTGCGAGGGCCGGCCAGTCGAGTGAGGTGAGCGTGGCCCAGAGGTCGGCCGGATCGTGACCGTCCTCGACGATCCGCCGCACATAGGACGGCGGGCACTCGTTGTCGAGCACCTCCCTGACGGACCGCTGCAACTCCCGCTGGTCGTCGTCGAACTCGAAGTCCATGCGTCTCAGCCCCGGTCCCGTGTGCGTTCGAAGTCCATGCGTCTCAGCCCCTCGGGAGGCCGAGGACGCGCTCGGCGATGATGTTGCGCTGGATCTCGCTGGTCCCGCCGGAGATCGTGCCGGCGAACGAGTTGAGATAGCGGTCGAACCAACTGGCGTCGCCCCGGTTGGCCCCCCAGGGTTGGAAGGACGAGGTGCCCTCCCGCTGGTCGATGGCGTCGGCTCCGAGTGCGTCGAGGGCGAGGAGGGCGACATCCCGCTGGCCCTCCGAGCCCATCAGCTTGAGCAGCGACTGCTCGGCGGCCACGAGGCCGCGCTGCTGGCGCGCCAGGCCCCGGTGGCCGAGGAGGCGCAGCGACTCGGCGTCCATCAGCAACGAGCCGAGGCGATCGAGGAAGGCATCGTCCTGCGCCAGGGGCGTGTCGGCCACACGGCGCACGAGGTCGGCGAGCGAGGTGTCGAGGCCCTCGGACCACAGCACCCAGAGCATCGCCCGCTCGTGGGCCAGGGCCCCGGTGCAGATCCGCCAGCCGTCGTTCAGGTCGCCGACCAGGTTCCGGCGTGGGACGACCACGTCATCGAAGAACACCTCGTTGAAGTCGAGGTGGTCGGGGCCCATCAGGTCGGGGAACGGCCGGCGCTCGAGGCCCGGCGTGTCGGTGTCGATGATCAGCGCCGAGATGCCCCGGTGCTTGGGGACATCGGGGTCCGTACGGACGAACGCAAGAAGCACATCGGCGTCGTGGGCGCCAGAGGTCCAGACCTTCTGGCCGTTGACCACGAAGTGGTCGCCGTCGGGCATGGCCCTCGTGGTGAGGCCGGCCAGGTCGCTGCCGGCGCCCGGCTCGCTCATGCCGAGCGCAGCGGTGATCTCCGCACGCAGGATCGGGACGGCGTAGTCGCGTCGCTGCTCGTCGTTGCCGAACTCGATGATCGACGAGGCCACGATGCCGAGGCCCTGCGGGTTGAGGCTGCGGCTGATGTGGCGGTCGGCCAGTTCCTCGAAGTACACCATCTGCTCGAACAGGCCCGCGTCGCGTCCCCCGTATTCGGGCGGGTAGCCGGGAACCAGCCAACCGTCGTCGAACATCCGCCTTTGGAAGTCCCGGGACCACTGCGGGACGTCGGCGCTCGAGTTGGGCCGAACCGCCGTCGTCGTCGGATCGGGGAGGTTTGTGTCCAGCCATGCGACGAACTCGGAGCGGAAGGCCTCGGTCGCATCGTCGAAAGTCAGTCGCACGTGGGATTCCCTGTTAGGTCCGGTACGCGAGACCCTAGGGGAGAGCCCCGGGGCGCGGGCAACGCGGACTGATCGGAGTCAGCCGCGCGGTTGGGAACCGGCCGGTCCCCCGGGGTATCTTCGCGTAGCCGATCGGGGGAAACATGGTCCGAGCAAGGAAGCACCTGCATGGTGTGGTGGTGTTGCTGGCGCTCGCTGCGGGTGCCTGCGGCAACTCGGGGGATGGGGGCGCGGTTCTCACCACGACGACGGCGCCGCCCGAATCCACCACGACGGCGCCGCCCGAATCCACCACGACGGCGCCGCCCGAATCCACCACGACGGCGCCGCCCGAATCCACCACGACGGCGCCGCCCGAATCCACCACGACGGCGCCGCCCGAAACCACCACGACGACGGCGCCGCCCGAATCCACCACCACGACGGCACCGCCCGAAACCACCACCACGACGCTTCCGGATCCGCGCCACGAGTTCGTGTCGCTGGACGGCGTCCCGGGCGTCACCGACGAGGAGATCCGGTTCGCCGTGATCGGCCTCCGGTCCAACAACCCCCTCGGCACCTGCGTCCTCGACTGCTACCTGGACGGGATCAACTCCTACTTCGAGTACCGGAATGCAGAGGGCGGGCTGTTCGGACGCGACCTGGTGATCCACGAGGAACTCGACGACGAACTGCTCCAGAACCAGGTCCGGGCCCTCGAGGTGATCGCCGGAGAGGACTCGTTCGCGGCTTTCAGCGCCACGCTCGTCGCCACCGGCTGGGGTGACCTGGACGAGGCGGCCATCCCCACCTTCGTCTGGAACATCCACGCCGCCGAGTCCGCCAACCGTTTCAACATCTTCGGGCACATCCCTGCGATGTGCGCCGAGTGCACCCAACGCCACGTGCCATATCTGGCGAAGCTCGCCGGTGCCACGAAGGTGGCCTCGCTGGGTTACGGCATCAGCGAGAACTCGAAGGTCTGTGCACAGTCGGTTTCCGACTCCATCGACCGCTACTCGGCCGAGATCGGCGCCGAGATGGCCTACTTCAACGACGACCTGGACTTCGGCCTTCCCAACGGGATCGCTCCCGAGGTGACTGCCATGATGGGGGCCGGCGTCGACTTCATCTCCACCTGCATGGACCTCAACGGCATGAAGTCGATGGCCCAGGAGATGAAGCGTCAGGGCATGGATGCGGTGCTCTACCACCCCAACTCCTACAACCACCCGTTCGTGGCCGAGGCGGGCGACCTGTTCGAGGGCGACTACGTGGCGCCCCAGTTCGAACCCTTCGAGGCCGACAGCGGCAACGAGTTGGCTGCGGCCTTCGAGGCACAGATGGCGACCGGGGGAAGGGACCTGTCCGAGTTGGCGATGATCGGTTGGATCAACGCCCACACGGCCTTCGAGGCACTGCTGGGCGCCGGCCCCGAGTTCGACCGTGCGTCGGTGATCGCAGACATGAACAGCCGGACCGCATGGGACGCCGGCGGCCTCATCGCGCCGATCGACTGGACCCGTCAGCACGTGCCCACGACCCCGGACGACCAGTCCAACGGTCCCCGGCTCGAGTGCGCCGCATCCCTGCGGATGACCGGCGGGGCCATGGAGACGGTCGCCGATCCGGCTACCCCGTGGATCTGCTGGGACAACGTCGACCAGGAATGGTCGGAGCCGCAGCAGATGTCCTTCGGGGGCTGATAGGGCGACGCCCAACCACCATGGTGCTCGCCGCAGGAACCGGTACCGATGTGGTACGTGCCATCCTGCAGGGGACGCCGCCGGGTGCGGTCTACGCCCTCGTCGCCCTCGGCTTCGTCCTGACCTACAAGACCTCCGGGGTGTTCAACCTGGCCTTCGGGGCGCAGGCGTTCGTGTCGGCGGCCATGTTCTTCCAGGCGCGCGTCGAGTGGGGATGGTCGACGGTCCCGGCGCTGGTCCTGGCGGTGTTCGTGTTGGCACCCCTGACCGGCCTGCTCATGGAACGCCTCATCTTCCGACACCTCAGGACCGCCTCGGCGGTTTCGAAGCTGGTTGTCGCCATCGGGCTGTCGGTGGCGCTGCCGAGCCTGTTCGAGACCCTGACCGGCTTCGCAGGTGTCGCCGGGAGGACACCCGAGGGCCTCGTCCCCGACGGCGCAACGGTGTTCTACGACCCGCTCGGCGTCTACCCGTTCAGCCGGGACGAACTGGTCGCCCTCGGCGTGGCGGTCGTCGGCATGCTTGGCCTGGGTGCGCTCTTCCGGTTCAGCTCGATCGGCCTCGCCATGCGCGCCGTCGTCGAGAGCCCCCGGATGACCGAGTTGGCCGGGATAGACGCAGACCGTGTGTCCTCGGTGGCATGGATGCTGTCCAGCTTCTTCGCTGGCATGGCCGGCGTTCTCATCGCCCCCCGGTTCAACACCCTGATGGCGCCGGACTTCTTCCACCTCGTGGTGGTGGCCGTCGCCGCAGCGGCGATCGGACGGCTCGTGAGCCTCCCGCGGGCGCTCATCGGGGGCCTCGGGCTCGGCATCTTCATCGCCCTGTTCCGGACGTTCCTGCCGAGATGGTCGGCCGACCATCCCTGGCTGGAACCCTTCCAGAACAACCTCACCCCCTCTATGCCGTTCGTGGTCCTGTTCGGCGTGCTCGTGCTCTGGCCGGCGATCCGCCGGTCGCCGGCTGCCGCAGACCCGCTTTCCGGGGTCGACCCGCCGCCACCCTCGCTGGTCTCGGCGACCCGCAGCGCCGTGCTGACCAGGGCTGCCCGCGTGTTCGGTGTCTGCTTCCTGCTCCTGGTCGGGCTGACGGTCTGGTTCCGCGGCGATGTCGTCTGGGTCCACCTCGTCACCCAGGCCACGATCATGTCGCTCATCCTCCTGTCGGTCACGGTCATCACCGGGCTGGCCGGACAGATCTCGCTCTGCCAGGGGACCTTCGCCGCCATCGGCGCCCTGACCGTGTTCCAGTTGGCGGACCGATGGGACGTTTCGGTGCTCGCCGCAGCCCTGGTCGGTGCCGTGATCGCAGCCGTGGTCGGCGCACTCCTGTCCATCCCGGTCCTGCGACTCGGTGGCATCTGGTTGGCCATAGCAACGCTGGCATTCGCCTTTTTCTTCGATGCCGTGATGCTCAAGTTCTCCTGGGTGGGCGGCGGCGACTCGGCCCTGCTGCAGGGGCACCGCGTCCCCAGGCCGGTCCTCGGCCCTTGGGACTTAGCCGACGACCGGCGCTTCCTCGTCCTGGTCGTCGTGGTCTTCGCCCTGGTCAGCGTTTTCGTCATCCGCATCCGGGAGGGGACGACCGGGCTCATCCTGCGCGGCCTGCGGGGAAGCGAGGTGGCGGCCGAGTCCGTCGGCGTGTCGCCGGCCCGGGCACGGATGCTTGCGTTCGCCATCTCGGCTGCGATCGCCGGCCTCGGCGGGGGACTGCTGGCGATCCACCAGGAGAACGTCAACTACGGCAACAACTTCACGCCGATGGCGGCCCTGTTCTGGGTGGTGCTGGTCGTGACCCTGAGCGCCCGGACCGTGGAGGGTGCCGCCCAGGCCGGAGCGGCGTTTTCGCTGTTCAACTCCGTGATCCTGCGGGGTGACGGAATCGGCTGGATCACGCGGGGCCACCTGCCGGGGTTCTTCCCGCTGTCGCCGAAGTGGCGGTTCGTCCTGTTCGGGCTGGCGTCGATCCAGTTCGCCCGGCATCCCGAGGGCCTGGTCGAGCACGGCAAGCGGCGTGCAACGGCCGGAATGGACGCCAGGCTGGCGGCCCGCAGGGAGCGGGCCGAGCCAGGGGCAGCGTCGAGCACCGCGCAGCAGGATCCGCCTTCGCCGGACCCGTCGAAGGTCGCGGCCGTGGGGAAGCAACCATGAGTGTCCTGTTCGAGGCGACCGGGATCCAGAAGGCGTTCTCCGGCATCCGTGCCCTGGAGGACGTCTCCCTGAAGGTCGAGGCTGGCGAACGGGTGGGCCTCATCGGACCCAACGGAGCCGGGAAGACCACGTTTTTCAACTGTGTGCTCGGCGTGCTCCGGCCGGACGCCGGGCAGGTCCTGCTCGACGGTGAGGACATCGGAGGCCTGCCGGTTCATCGGCGGGCACGGAGGGGCATCGGCCGTACGTTCCAGCGCATCGAATTGTTCTCCGACATGTCGGTGCGGGAACACCTGCTGCTGGCCGAACGGGTGCGCCGCGGCGAGGGCTCGCTCCTGCGTGACCTGTTCGGGCGGGGTGGCCCGAACGCTGACGAACGTCGTCGATGCGACGAGGTGCTCGAGTTGCTCGGCCTCGGAGACCTGGCCGACGAGCCGGTCGAGGCGTTGAGCCTCGGCCAGGGACGGTTGGTCGAGGTGGGGCGGGCGCTAATGACCGAGCCGCGCCTGCTGCTCGCCGACGAGCCGTCGTCGGGCCTCGACCGTGGGGAGACCGATGCCCTGGCGACGACCCTGCGCCAGGTCCAGGGTGAACGGGGGTTCGCCATCCTGCTGGTCGAACACGATGTGGAGTTGGTGGCGTCGTTCACCGAACGGACGTATGTACTCGACTTCGGCCATGTCATCGCCGAGGGGTCGACGGCCGAGGTCATGTCCGACGAACTGGTACGCCACGCGTACTTCGGCGACATCGGCAACATCGACAGCGAGAGCAGATCGTGACGCCCGCCCTCGAACTCTTGAACGTCGAGGCCGGCTACGGCCCCTTCCGTGCGCTGTTCGGCGTGACGATCAGCGTTCCGGCGGGAGGTGCGGTGGCCCTGCTGGGGGCCAACGGCGCCGGGAAGACCACGGTCGCCCGTGTGGCGAGCGGCCTGCTGGAGCCGTCGGCCGGTTCGGTGCTGGTGGACGGCCGGGACCTGACGGGTGAGCGGACGTTCCGGTTTGCACGCGCCGGCGTGGCCCATGCCCCCGAGGGGCGTTCGGTGTTCGCCACGTTCACCGTCGAGGAGAATCTGACGTTGTCGTTCCAACGGCTGTTGGGCTCAGACGGCCTCGACGATGGTCTGGAGCGCGCCTACTCGATCTTTCCCCGCCTCGGCGAACGGCGGCGACAGGTCGCAGGCACCCTCTCCGGCGGCGAGCAGAGGATGCTCTCGATGGCCCGGGTGCTGGTCGAGGCACCATCGGTGCTTGTCGCCGACGAGCTGTCCCTCGGCCTGGCTCCGATAGTCACCGACGAGATCTATGCGACCCTCGAGGCGATCCGGGCCTCCGGGACGGCGATGCTCATCGTCGAGCAGCATGTGGGCCATGCCCTCGCCCTCTGTGAACACGTCGTGCTGCTCGACAAGGGGACCGTGGCCTGGGAGGGTCCTGCGGACGAGGCCGCCGACGTCGTCGTGTCCCGATTGTTCGAAAAGTCGGGCGGGTGACACCATGGGCCTCGTGGACCTCGACGGGCTGCTTGCATGCCTCGAGTTCGAGGACCTGGGGGAGGGCCGTTGGACGGCACCGCACCTCCAGATGGACTACCGGCGGATCTTCGGCGGCCAACTGCTCGCACAGGCGCTGGTGCTGGCCGATGCCTCGGCGCCGAACAAGACGGTGCGATCGCTGTCGTGCGTGTTCCCCCGCGAGGGAAGCCTCGACGAACCACTCGGGTACCGAATGGAAACCGTGCACGACGGGCGGTCTTTTGCCACGCGTCGGATCATCGGCACGCAGGGCGACCGGGTGTGCCTCGTGGCCCAGGCCTCGCTGCACGTCGCAGAGGAGGGGCCGGAACACGGCAACCCGCCACCGGACGTCGGCCGACCGGAAGAGGCAGAGCCGGCGGACCTGTCGATGGTGCCGTGGCCGTGCCGCGTCGTCGGTGGGGTGGACCTTCGGGACCGCAGCGCCGGACCGGCCGAGTTCGGCTTCTGGACCCGGGTAGATCGGGCGCTCCCGGACGAAGATGCCATCCATCAGGCGCTGCTCGCCCATGCCACCGACCTGACGGTGATCGGCACGGCGCTGCGCCCGCACGAGGGTCTCAGCCAGGCCGACTCGACGGTGCGCCTGGCGACGGCGGTGACCGCCCACCAGATCGTGTTCCACCGGCCATTCCGGCTCGACGACTGGTGCCTGATCGACCAGTGCAGCCCAGTCGCCGCCGGTGCCCGGGCCTTCGGCACCGGCAACGTGTTCGATGCCCTCGGCCGCCTGGTCGCCTCGTTCACCCAGGAGTCGATGATCCGGCCGCTTGTGCCGGCCGAGGACCACGGGCGCCGGGAGGACTCCCGATGACCGTCGAGTTCGACCCCTTCAGCCGCGACTTCTTCGACGACCCGTACCACACCTATGCCCGACTGCGCGACGAGGCCCCCTGCTACCACAGCGAGCAGTACGACTTCTACGCCCTCAGCCGCTACGAGGACGTCGTGGCAGCCCATCGCGACCACGCCACCTTCATCTCCAGCCGGGGGCTCACCTACGAACAGCTCAGCGACCCCGACGCCGACGTTGGGGGGTCGCTCATCATGATGGACCCGCCGGAACACACCCGCTACCGCAAGCTCGTCAGCCGGGCCTTCACCCCGGCGACGATGGCCTCATGGGAGGGTCTGGTCCGGGAAATCGTGGTCGGGTACCTGGAGCCGCTCGTGGGCGAGCCGTCGTTCGACCTCGTCGGCGAGTTCGCCGGCCCCTTCCCTGTCGAGGTGATCTCGGCGATCCTCGGGGTACCGGAGGGCGACCGCCAGCAGATCCGCCACTGGACCGACACGATGCTGCGACGCGAGGAGGGCGAGGCGACCAGCGGTGCCGCTGCACGGGAGGCCGGGATCGCCCAGACAATGTACTTCCTGGACCTGGTCGCCGAGAAGCGCCGCCGCCCCGGTGACGACATGCTGAGTGCGCTCGTCGCAGCCGAGGTCGAAACCGACGACGGGGGAACGGCCTCGCTCGACGACATCGAGATCGCCGCCTTCGGGACCCTTCTCGGTGCGGCGGGGAGCGAGACCGTCACCAAGTTGGTCGGCAACGCAGCAGTCCTGTTCCACCGGAACCCCGACCAGTGGCGGCTTGTGAAAGGCGACCCCGGGCTCCATGCCGGCGCCGTCGAGGAGACCCTCCGCTACTGGCCCCCATCGCAGTACCAGGGGAGGTGCTCGGCGGTCGCAAGCGAGTGGCACGGGGTCACGGTGCCCGCCGGAAAGCCGGTGTTCCTCCTTACGGGAGCGGCGACCCACGACGAACGTGCCTACGAGGACCCGGACCGGTTCGACGTCAGGCGGGAGCATGCGCTGGCGATCGGTCTCGGGCACGGGGTGCACGCCTGCCTCGGTGCCGCCCTGGCCCGACTGGAGAGCCGGGTGGCGATCGCAGAGATCGCCGCACGCCTGCCGGAGTTCATCGTGGACGAAGACGGGTGCGAACGGGTCCAGATGTCGAACGTGGCCGGCTATTCGAAGGTCCCGGTGCGCACCGGCCGTTGAGCCGATCGGACAGGGTTGGTCCCCGGCAGACGCTCGCCCGTAGCGTCCCCGGGGTGACGGAAGGGGAGCAGGGAACGGTGGTGGATCGGCGGGCGTGGCTGGCGTTGGCTGTGTCGACCCTGGCGGCGCTGCTGACGGTGATCGACATGTCCATCGTCAACGTTGCGTTCCCCTCCATCCGGCAGGACCTGGGCGCCACCGAAGCGGGTCTGTCGTGGGTCCTCTCGGGCTACTCGGTGGCGGTCGGTGCCTTTTTGCTGGTCGCCGGGCGCCTTGCCGACCAGCACGGTCGTCGACGGATGTTCCTGATCGGTATCGCCATCTTCGTGGTCGGCTCGCTGAGCAGTGGTCTTGCACCGACGACCGGGCTCCTGATTGCTGCCCGCATTTTGCAGGGAATCGGGAGTTCGGTGATCGGGCCCACGTCCCTGTCGATGGTCCTTCCCGACTTCCCGTTGGAGCGCCGGTCCATGGTGCTCGGCATCTGGGGTGCGTCTGCGGCCCTCGGCGCAGCCCTGGGCCCGTCGGTCGGCGCCGTGATCCTGGACCTGTTGTCCTGGCGCTGGATCTTCCTCGTCAACGTTCCGATCGGCGCCCTGCTGATGGTCCTCACCCCCCGGTTCGTGCGGGAGAGTCGGGATCCCGACGCCGTCGGCCGGTTCGACATGCTGGGCGTTCCGGCAGGCACGCTCGGCGTTGCGCTGGTCCTGATCGCCATCGTGCAGGGAGGCGGATGGGGCTATGCGTCGGCTCCGACGATCCTGGCGGCGCTGCTCGGTGCGGCGCTGCTCGTGTATGTGGTTGTGCGGTCCGCCAGGCATCCGAACCCGTTGCTGGACCTGGCCCTGTTCCGTTTCCGCTCGTTCTGGTCGGCCGCTGCCGGTCAGGTGTTCTTCACTACGTCGTTCATAGCGATCGTGTTGTTCAACACCCTTCTGCTGCAGGACCTGTGGGGCTGGTCTGTCTTGGCCGCAGGCTTCGGCGTCGTCCCGGGGCCCCTGCTGGCGGCGGCCCTCGGCGGCCCGGTCGGGTCGATCGCCGACCGTGTCGGGCATCGGAACCTGCTGGTGTTCGGCTGTACGGCAGCGGGTCTCTGCCCGGCATGGTTGTGGCTGATGGTGGGCCCCGAGTCGAACTACCTGAACGATTTCCTCCCGGCACAGTTGATGATGGGCGTGGGCGTTTCGTGCACCTTTGCCACCTTCAGTTCGCTCGGCCTACGGGACGTGCCGTCGGCCAGGTTCGGGACGGCCAGCGCCACCCTCCGGACGACCTCGACTCTCGGTTTCGCCGCCGGGGTGGCGATCGGTGTGGCCGTGTTCGGTGCAGGTCTTGCGCACGGTCCCCTGGTGGCCTTCGACCGTGCATGGGCCTACATGTCCCTCACCCAGTTCGCCGGGGCGATTTTCTGTGCGATGGCGTGCCCCGGCCGGAACGCCTCGGCGTGGGGCCGGGCGTCGGTCGCCTCCTAGGCGGGTGCTCCGAGGCGGACCGGCAGGGTCTCGCGGCCCCGCAGGATGATCCGGGCGTTGAAGGTGGGCTCGCTCGCCAGGGCCATCTCAGGGAAGCGACGCACGAACCGGGTTATGGCGATCTCGCCCTCCATGCGTGCCAGGGCGGCGCCGAGGCAGTGGTGGATGCCGCTGCCGAACGACACGTGCCTGTTGGCATCGGCACGGGTCACGTCGAGGGTGTCGGCGGTGTCACCCCAGAAGGAAGGGTCCCGATTGGCGCTGCCGAGTGCCGTCAGGACCATCTCGTCGGCGGCGACCTCCACGCCGGAGATCACCGTGTCGTGCAGGAGGCGCCGCCCCGAGGTTTGCACCGGGCTGTCCCAGCGGAGGAGTTCGTCGGTGACGGTGGCATCCACCGATTCGTCGTCGCGCACGAGGGCCATCTGGTCCGGGTGCTCGAGCAGGGCATGGACCCCGTTGCCGATGAGGTTCACCGTGGTCTCATGGCCGGCCACGAACAGGAGCGAGACCATCGAGAGGAGCTCCTCCTCCGTCATGCGGTCGTCCTCCTCCTCGGCTTCGATGAGCTTCGTGAGCAGGTCGTCGGCCGGCTTGCGGCGCTTCTGTTCGATGGCGTCCCTGAGGTAGGCGTCCATTAGCTCGCTGGACTCGAGCGCCGCATCCACCTGTTCGGGGGTCAGGAAGGGCTCGAGGGTCTGGGTGAGGGCGTGGGACCAGGAGCGGACCATCGACACGTCGGTCTCCGGCAACCCGAGCATTGCATGGATCACCGAGAACGGGATGACGAAGGCGTACTCGCCGATGAGGTCGATCTGGTCCCGTCCGGAGAGCGCATCGAGCAGGTCGTCGACGATTGCGGAGGTCTGGTCGCGCATCAGGCCGACTGCCCTGGGCGTGAAGGTCCGCTGGACGAGGCCACGGAGCCGGGTGTGGTCCGGCGGGTCCAGCCCGAGGATCGAGGGTGCCCGCTCCCTGCGTTGTTCGTGCAACGGGCGCATGTGTTCGGGGACCTCGGCGCTGGTATCGAATCGCTGAACCGAGGTCTCGGTGTCGCGCAACACGCTGTGGACGTCGTCGTAGCGGGACACGAGGAGGGTGCCGACCGGCGTCCGGTGCACAGGGTCCTCGTTGCGGAGCCGCGCATAGGTGGGGTAGGGGTCGACGAGGAACTCCGGGTCGAATGGGTTCCAGGACGGAGCGGTTCGGACATCGGTCATGGGGCGGACGCTACCGACGGTCACCTGTCCGGAGCGAGGCGGGGCTCAGAGCGCGGCGCCGACCCGGTGGCCGCTGCGCACCGCACCCTCGATGTACCACTCACCGTCGGCGTCGCCGACCACGTGAACCTCGTGCCCCCCGGCCAGGAGCGTGTCGGCGAGCGTGCGGTCGGCCCGGACCCCTCCTGCGATGACCACCGTGTCGGCCTCGAGTCGGTGGGTGACCCCATCCTGCAGGTATTCGACCCCGGTGGGGGAGATGGCGGTCGTCTCGGCCCCGGCGTGGAACACGACGCCGGCCCGACGGGACTCGTGGAGGGTCCTCCACCGCCTGGGGTGGGCCATGGCCAGCGCCGGTTGCGGGCCGGGTTCGAGCACGTGGACCGTGCGGCCCCGCTCGGCGAGGAAGTGCGCCAGTTCGGTGCCGACCAGGTCGCCGTGGACGATCACGACCCGGCGACCGATGGGCATCCAGATCCGGGAGAGGGACCTGACGCGATCCATGTCGCTTGCGAGGCCGAGGAGCCGACCCGCCCGAAGCGCCAGCCTCGTCGGGAGCCCGGGGCGACGCGCACCGAGGTCGCCGTCGCCGGTGAGAAGCGCCCGGAGGTCGTCGCCCGAGAGCACATGGGCGAGGTCCATTCCGGGAAGGTCGGGCCGGTCACGGCGGGCACCGGTTGCGACCACGACCACGTCGGGTGCCAGTGCGGCGATGGTGTCCGCATCGGCCCTTGTTCCGGTGCGGACGTCGACGCCGGCCTCGTCGATCGTCGCAACGAGGAAGTCGACGAACTTGCCGTTCAGGGGGGTGGTCAGCGACGAGAAGCGGGCGGTGCCGCCGACCCGGTCGGCGGCCTCCAGCAGGGTCACGCGGTGTCCCCGTTCGGCGGCGACCCGGGCACACTCCATGCCACCCGGCCCACCCCCGACCACGACGACATGGCGTGCAGAACCCGCCGGCGACGGGTCGGGGGCGTCGTAGTGGCCGAGCCGTGCGTTGACGGCGCAGACGGGCCTGCCGCTCCAGAAGTTCTGGGCGACGCAGACGAAGCAGTTGATGCAGGGCCTCACCAGGTCGGGCCGGCCGTCGCCGAGGCGTCGGACAAGGTCGGGGTCGGCAAGGAGCTGTCGGCCCATCGACACGAAGTCGGCGCCACCGTCGCCGAGGATGCGCTCTGCGTCCATGGGCCGGATCCGACCGACGGCGAGCACGGGGACGTCGACCGCCGCCTTCACGGCCCTGGCCATGCCCTCGTACTGGTTGGGCTGCCAGGGCAGGGGTGCGTCGGTGAACCCGACGCCCGTTCCCGCCGAGGACGTCGCTGACACGTGGACGGCATCTGCGCCCGCAGAGACTGCTGCCCGGGCGTGGTCGGCGGCGTCGCCGATGGTGATTCCGCCCTCGACGCCGTACTCGTGGCCGTCGAGTCGCACGATGACCGCGAAGTCCGGGCCGCACCGGCCGCGTACTGCTGTGACGACCTCGGCAAGGAGCCGCGTCCGTCCCTCGAGCGAGCCCCCGTGGGCGTCGTCACGCCGGTTCCAGGCCGGCGACAGGAACGTGGAGAGCAGGTAGCCGTGGGCGGCGTGGACCTCGATCCCGTCGAACCCCGCCTGCTGTACGCGTGCGGCGGCATCGGCGAAGTCGCCGACGATGCCCTTGAGCTGGTCGACCGTCGCCTCGGCGTAGGTGGGCATCTGACCGCCGGTGAGCGTCGCCATGCGCATCAGTTCGTCCATCGTGGTGTCGGCCATCATCCCCTGCGGATCCGACGGCGGCGGCGGGACGGAGGGAATCAGCGCCGGCCTCCCCTCGGAGACGTCGACGCTGGACGTTTTCCCGTGGTGGCAGGCCTGCACGACGATCTTCGCCCCGCGGGCGTGGACGGCGTCGGCCAGCCGCCGCAGGCCGGGGATAACGCCGTCGTGGGAGAGCGAAGGCTGGTGGCGGGCGGTCGCCCCGTGCGGATATGAGACGGCCGACGTCTCGACAATCAGGAGCCCGACGCCGCCCTTCGCCCGGGCCTCGTAGTGGGCGATGGTCGCGTCGGTGACCAGGCCCTCCTCGGTGCAGTTGTTCTGGTCCATCGCCGGCAGGACGACCCGGTTGCGGAGTTCCATCGCTCCGATCCGCCCGGAAGCGAGGAGATGCGGAAACGAAATGGCCACGAGAGACATCATGACGGACCATGGAGCACGTGGCCTTCTCGGGAGTGCGTCTGTCAATTCCTTTGTCCACGGGGGTGGGCCATCGCCGGGCGCCTGCTCGCTCGCAGACCGAACGCTCGCTTCCTCAGGCACCTGCTACTGGCCATCGGTGGATTGCATCTCCGCCGGGGGCGGGCATCGCCGGGCGCCTGCTCGCTCGCAAACTGAACGCTCGCTTCCTCAGGGACCTGCTACTGGCCATCGGTGGATTGCATCTCCGCCGGGGGCGGGCATCGCCGGGCGCCTGCTCGCTCGCAAACTGAACGCTCGCTTCCTCAGGCACCCGACACTGCCCGGTCCAGACCCGGGCGCCGCTTCTGCAGGTCTGCGCAGGACCCTGTGGCTGCCCACCAAGGGAGTGTTCAGGCCCCCACTCTTTGGGGGAAGGGGTCGGTGGTCGCCTGCCGGAACGGTTTTGAGACCGGTCGCGTCTCGAACTCGGAACCGTGCCCCTCTCACTGGTCCCAGCCGCTTCTCCACCGCCGGGGGCGGCCATCGCCGGGCACCTGCTCGCTCGCAAACTGAACGCTCGCTTCCTCAGGCACCCGACACTGGCCGCTCCCAGACTCGAGGGGTGCCTCGGTGCCCTTGTCGCCAAGGGCTTGTCTACACAAGACAGGTTTCCTCGGACCCGCTCTGGCTGGGAGGAGGGGCTCTTGTTCCGCACCTTCCGGTGACACGACGGCATGAGGTTCTGTGCCTCGGCATAGCGAAGCGCCCGGCTGAGTTCGAGGGGCGTTGAGTTCGGGAGATCCTTCACAACTTCTGGTTGAGCGGTCGTTGCTGGTCTTCACCTACTTTCGCCACGGGGGTGGGCCATCGCCGGGCGGCGTGGTTCTCGGCTCTTCGCCCCGAGGGGCTCATCGCAGCGTCGCCGGGCCCCCACCCCGGCGACATTCCCGCATCGTCCGTTGGAAGGCTGCACGCTCGCTTCCTCAGGCACCCGACACTGGCCGTTCTCGGACTCGAGGGGGTGCCTCTGCAACCTTGTCACCAAGGGCCTGTTCGCACAGAATCACCGTCATCGGACCCGCTTTGGCTGGGAGGAGCAGTCCTCCTTCCGCACCCTCTGCTGGCTCGATGCATCGAGTTTCTATGCCTCGGAGACCCGACACTGTCTGTCGGTTGTTCGCATTTTGCAACGGGGGGCGGGCATCGCCGGGCGCCTGCTTCTTCGGCGCTGCTCAGAGGGGGCGTGTCGTGGGCCGCTTCTGTGGGGGTGGTCAGAGGGGGCGTGTCGTGGGCCGCTTCTGTGGGGGTGGTCGCCGGTGGTCGTGAACTACGTGGTGGGAGCCGCTGGTTCGTCGTCGGATGGGGAGTCCGACCCGGCGCTCACGACCCCTTCTTCGGGTTGTATGCAGCCCACGGCTTGTCGCCCTTCCGGGAGGGTTTCTTCCAGTGGCCGGGGTAACTGCCTGCGGCCTTGTACGCAGAGCGTTCTGCCGATGTCCTCCACGACGAGTCCTGAGCAGGTTTGGTGTTTCGCACCAGCCGGACGAACGCCCAGGCCTTCCTGGCTGCCTTGTTGAGGGCCTTCACGACTCAATTGCTCCCTCGGGGAGGCCCCGGGCGGTACCCCGGATACCAGCCCAGCGACTTCAACCTTGACCTCTGCGCCGACTTCCTGGATTCGCCACTGACGCAAATCCGCTGATCTACGGGTCTGGTGTTTCGCACCAACCTGATGAACGCCCAGGCCTTCCTGGCTGCCTCTTTGAGCATGTTTGTGGCTCCTCCCTGGATGCAGGCGCCTTCCGCTGATCGCTCTGCTGAGCCTGCTTCGGCGTCCATATTGCCACACCAGGCTCCGATCTGCCGTCGGGTGCCCGGAGAAGCCCGGATCGCCGGCCTTGCCGACCTCGCTGACAGGCAACCTCCATTTCCCTGCGAGGAGGGGTGGCCACGACCGTTGGTGACGTCGTCGTGGTGGACACCGATGGAGGAGATTGCCACGCCTGGCAGGTGCCGGTCCACGAGGAGTACCCAATAGGGGTGGTGACGCCAGTTCGCAGCGGCGGTGAGCATTCGTTGACGAGCGAGCGGTGTCGGGTCGGGAGTTCGGCGCTGCTTGCGAGCCGAAACCCGGCCCGGCGACGCAGACATTGGGACGCCAGTTGCTGACGGTGGGAATGAACGGGTTGGAGCGAAGGAAAAGGTTCGCAGCGCTCAGTTCGTGCCGTTGGGGGCGAGCTTCCTGAGGCTCTTCTGGCGCCAGTCCTCGGTGGTGTCGACGGCGTTGAAGGTGAAGCAGTGGATGCCCACGATGTCGAGTTCGTCGGCTGCGCCCGAAAGGGGGCCGATCAACTTGTTGGGGTTGTACCCGCCGGGGGAGAGCAGGCGGATGACGGAAGTCCGGTTCTTCCGCAGGTAGCGGGCCGAGTGGCCGACCCCGAGTCGGATCGAGATGGTCAGCAGTTTGGTCCTGTCGACCGCACCGGGCACGCCGAGTTGGCAGGGGAGCGTCACCCCGACGGCCCGTTGGCGTTCCAACCAGTCGCGGACCTTCCGGGCGTCGAAGCACATCTGGGTGGCCATGTAGCCGTCGAGGCCGGCCTCGGCGATGATCTCCTGCTTTTCGATCTGGGCGTCGACCAGGGCCTGCTCGGGGATGAGGGCGTGACCCTCGGGGTACGAACCGACGCCGACGACGTCGATCTCGGGTCGACGGTCGAGGAACGACCGCAGGAAGCCGGCGGCGTCGGTGAAGGGACCGCATGGGTCGGCGTCACCGCCGATCACGAACACCTTCCTGATGTCCTGGTTCCGGACCCGTCGGACGATGCGGTCGACGTGCGCCTCATCCTCGACCATGCGGGCGGCGAGGTGAGGGATCGTGGTGTGGCCATCCTCGGAAAACGTTGCACACAGGTCGAGCGTGTCGTCGATGGTCTTGGCGGGAGAGCAGGTCACCGAGACCGTGGAGTTCGCCGGGAGGAATGCCGTCTGGTCGTGGACGTTTTTGAGCGGGATCACCTCGTAGGTCATTCCCTCGAGCAGGCGACGGTGGGTGGCCTTCTCCGCCCTGGAACGGGAGGGGCCCCTTCTGGAAGGACTCGATGCGTTGGCATCACTCATCGTGGCGCGACCTCCTCGTGGCGCCGTGGCCGGGCGGCAGGGCGTCGCCGGGCCGGTGTGCAGGACGGTTTCTTCGACCGGTCGATCCCTCCGACACGGTCCTCGGGGTCAGCTGAGGCCGACGATCTCGCCGTTCTCGTCGATGTCGATCCCGGCGGCTCCGGGGGTCTTTCCGAGTCCGGGCATCGTACGCATGTCGCCGCAGATCGGATAGACGAAACCGGCACCCACCGAAGCCCGCACCTCGCGCACCGGCAGGGTCCAGCCGGTAGGCGCACCCTTGAGGGCAGGGTTCGACGACAGGGACAGGTGGGTCTTGGCGATGCAGACCGGCAGTTGGCCGAAGCCGTTGGCTTCGTAGGTGTCGATCTGCTTTTCGGCCGCCGGCGAGAATTCGACGCCGTCGGCGCCGTAGACCTTGTCTGCCACGGTGCGGATCTTGTCGCGCAGCGACATCTCGTCCGGGTACAGCACCTTGAAGTCGGACGGTTCGTCGGCTGCCTCGGCGACCGCCTCCGCCAACACGGAGGCGCCGGAGCCACCATCGGCGAAGTGGGTGGTGACGGCAGCCCGGGCGCCGTACTCGTCGGCGATCTCGTGGATTGCCCGGATGTCGACATCGTGGTCGCCCGGGAACACGTTGATGGCAACCACCGGTGAGACGCCGTGGATCTGCATGTTCTCGAGTTGCTTGCGCAGGTTGTCGCCGCCCTGGTGGACCTCGTCGGGGTTTTCGACGAGGAGCGCTTCGGGTAGTGGCTTTCCGGCGACGATCTTGTGGTTGCCGGAGTGCGCCTTGAGGCCACGCACGGTGGCGACGAGGACTGCAGCGTCGGGGGCGATGCCAGAGGCGCGGCACTTGATGTTGAAGAAGCGCTCTGCACCCATGTCGGCGCCGAAGCCGGCCTCGGTGAGCAGGAAGTCGCCGGTGTGGATGCCGATCTGGTCTGCGACGATCGACGAGTTTCCGGTGGCGATGTTGCCGAACGGCCCGCAGTGCACAAGCGCCGGAGTGCCCTCGAGGGTCTGCATGAGGTTCGGCTTGATGGCTTCGCGCAGTATCACGGTCATTGCGCCTGCTACCTGC
The DNA here is from genome assembly GCA_014381945.1 of Actinomycetota bacterium. Taxonomy (GTDB): domain Bacteria; phylum Actinomycetota; class Acidimicrobiia; order Acidimicrobiales; family MedAcidi-G1; genus S20-B6. The sequence goes on along the minus strand of JACNKQ010000043.1, from coordinate 35,009 downwards.
AGTTCTTCGGCCGTGATGGGTGTGCCCGCCTTGCTGTAGCCGACGACGATGCGGCCCATTCGGACACGCAGGTCCTGGAGGCTGGTGCACAGGGCGAGGGCCGCCATGACCTCGGATGCGGCGGTGATGTCGAAGCCTGTCTCACGGGGGATGCCGTCGAGGCGCCCGCCCAGGCCGACCACGATGTTGCGCAGAGCGCGTTCGTTGATGTCGAGCACCCGGCGCCAGGTGATGTTGTGGAGGTCCAGGTCGAGCTCGTTGCCGTGGAAGAGGTGGGCGTCGAGCATCGCCGAGCACATGTTGTGGGCTGCGGTGACGGCGTGCATGTCGCCGGTCAGGTGGAGGTTGAACAGTTCCATCGGGACTACCTGGCTGTAGCCGCCGCCTGCCGCACCGCCCTTGATGCCGAAGGTGGGACCCATCGAGGGTTGGCGGATGGCGATCGTGGCCTTCCTGCCGATGTGGCTGAAGCCCTGGCCGAGGCCGACGGTTGTGGTGGTCTTGCCCTCGCCCAGCGGGGTGGGGGTGATGGCCGAGACGACGACATAGCGGGCCTTGGGCCGGTCGCCCATTGCTTCGATGGCATCGAGCTTGATCTTGGCCGTGCCCTCGCCGTAGGGCTCGAGGTACTGGCGGGGGATGCCGGCGTTGTCGGCGATCTCCTCGAGGGGGAGGATCTTGGCGCCACGGGCGATTTCCAGGTCGGAGGGGAAGGACATCGTTGGGCTCTCTTACGGTGAGGTTGACGGAGGGCGACGGTGGCCGCCGGGTGGGAGGGCGGCTCGGGCCGGGGCGAGTGTAGTGAAGGGGGACGGGTCTGTCTACCAACAGGAAATAATCACCCGTGCGACGGCGGGTGTCGGCTGGTTGGCTGCTAGACGAATGCGTCGGGCAGGACGTCCTTTCTGCGGGCGATGAAGTCGAGCAGGGCCTCGTCGACGGCGTCGTCGAGTGCGGGTGCCTCGTAGTCCGACAGCATCCGCTTCCAGATTCCGTTGGCGCGCTGGGCGGCGTCGAGGCTGCCGTCCTCCTTCCACTGTTCGAAGCTGTCGTTGTTGGCAACCTCGGACCGGGCGAATGCGGTTTCGAAGTTGGCGTAGGTGTGGGCAGTCCCCAGGAAGTGCTGGCCGGGCCCGACCTCGCGAACGGCCTCCATTGCCTGGCCATTCTCCGACAGGTCGACGCCGTTGACGAACTTGCCCATCAGCCCGCACTGGTCGGCGTCGATGACGAACTTCTCGTAACCCATGGCCAGACCGCCCTCGAGCCAACCGGCGGAGTGCAGCATGAAGTTGACGCCGCCCATGATCGCCGGGATCAGGGTCGCCATGCTCTCGGAGGCGGCCTGTGCGTCGGGGATCTTCGAGGCGCAGAGGTTGCCTCCGGACCGGAAGGGAACTCCGAGCCGGCGTGCCAACGCCGCCACCGTGTAGAGCACAAGGGCCGGTTCCGGTGTCCCGAAAGTCGGGGCTCCGGACTGCATCGACATGGATGAGGCGAAAGAGCCGAAGACCACAGGTGCCCCGGGCCGAACCAGTTGGACGAACGCCATGCCGGCCAACGCCTCGGCGAGTGTCTGGGCGGCGACGCCTGCAACCGTCACCGGGGCCATGGCGCCGGCGAGGATGAACGGGCTGATCATGGTCGCCTGCATGTTGGAGGCGTAGACCTCGGCGGCGCCGAGCATCGTGGCGTCCCACGCCATCGGGGACGAGGCGTTGATCAGGCTGGTCATCACCGTGTTCTCGGCGACGAAGTCCTCACCGAAGGTGATCCTGGCCAGGTCGACGGAGTCCTGGGCGCGTTCGGCGGCGGTGACCGACCCCATGAACGGCTTGTCGCTGTAACGAATGTGGGCGTACACCATGTCGAGGTGCCGCTTGGAGACAGGGATGTCGACGGGTTCGCACACGGTTCCGCCGGAAAGATGCATGTGGGGGCTCTGGAACGCCAGCTTCACGAAGTTCTGGAAGTCCTCGATGGTGGCGTAGCGCCGTCCGTTGTCGAGGTCATGGACGAAGGGCGAGCCGTAGGCGGGCACGAACACCGTCGATTTCCCACCGACCTGGACGCTGCGCTCCGGGTTCCGGGCGTGGTGCGTGTAGATCGCCGGGGCGCTTGCGGTGATGATCTCACGGCACATGCCCCGTGGGAACCGAACCCGTTCGCCGTCGACTTCGGCGCCCGCCGACTTCAGGAGTTCGAGAGCGGTCGGGAAGTCGCGGAAGTCGATCCCGAGCTCTTCGAGGATCGTGTCGGCGTTGTCCTCGATCAGGGTCAGACCTTCCTCGGAGACGACCTCGAACGGCGACATGGTCCGCGTCAGGTAGGGATGGACATCGGCTGCGGCGGTTTCCGCACGGGCGGCCTGACGGGCAGCCCTGCCTCCGGATCGACGGCGGGGTGCGTCGTTCACTTGACTGCTTCCTCTCATGACGGGCGGCGTCGGCGTCGGGGACCCCGGTCGTCGGAGGATCCGGCACCAGACGAATTGCGCTCGGGCAGGGTCATGACCGTCGAGAGGCCCGGATAGTCGGCGGTGCGATGCGGAATGGCCATTGCATCGACGAAGTGCGCCTGGAAGGCAGGCTCCATGGCGGTTTCGATCTTCTCGATCTCGCCGACCACCCGTTGGATCTCGCTGCGGGCGCTGCCGGAGAGCAGGGCGATGGCAGCACCGGCGCCGGCGGCGTTGCCGACGCCGACCACCTCCGAGGGGGTGCAGTCGGGGATCAGGCCCAGGACCGTCGCCCGGACTGTGTCGATATGGCTTCCGAAGGCACCGGCGAGGGCGATGCCGTCGAGCCGGTCGACGCCGAGGTGGTCCATGAGGAGCCGGATGCCGGCGTAGAGGGCGGCCTTGGCGAGTTGGATCGCCCTGACGTCGTTCTGGGTTACGAGGATCCGGGTACCGTCGCCCGAGTCGTGGAGCAGGTAGGCGAAGGTGCGGCCGTCGGGTTCGATCCGCAGCGAGGGCCGCGTGTCGAGCCCGCCGATGACGCCGTCGGTGGTCATGAGGCCGGCCAGGTACAACTCGGCGACTACCTCGATGATCCCCGATCCGCAGATGCCGGTGACGCCGGTTGCGCTCACAGCTTCGTCGAAGCCGGGCTCGTCGGACCACGGTTCGACACCGAGCACACGGATGCGGGGCTCGCCGGTTGCGGGGTCGATGCGGACGCGCTCGATGGCGCCCGGCGTCGCACGTTGGCCGGAGCTGATCTGGGCACCCTCGAAGGCGGGGCCGGTCGGACTCGATGCGGCCAGGGTGCGGCCGTTGCCCGAGAGCACGATCTCGGCGTTCGTGCCGATGTCGACCACGAGTTGTACACCGTCCGCTTCGTGGGGCCCGGTGGACAGGACCACGGCGGCCGTGTCGGCGCCGACGTGACCGGCGATGCAGGGCAGCACGTGTACCCGTGCAGCCGGGTGCGCTTCGAGGTCCAGTTCGGTGGCTGTCCGGTCGACCGCCTCGGAGACCTCGAGGGTGAACGGGGCGACGCCGAGCGGGGTCGGATCGAGGCCGAGCAGGAGGTGGTGCATGATCGGGTTGCCGACGAAGACCAACTCGAGGATCTCGTCGCGTGCGGCCCCGCCCTGTTCACAGAGTCGGCCGAGGAGGGCGTCGAGAGCCCCGCGGACGGCCCTGGTCAACTCGACCTCTCCACCGGGGTTCATCATCACGTATGAGACCCGGCTCATGAGGTCCTCGCCGAACCGGATCTGCGGGTTCATGGCCCCGGCCGTGGCAAGGGCTGCGCCGGTCGCCAGGTCGAACAGGTGGCCGGCCAGGGTGGTTGAACCGATGTCGATGGCCACGCCGAGAGCCCGGTCGCGGAGTCCGGGCCATGCGGCGACGACCAGGTTGTCGTCCCGGACGGCGACGGTTGCAAGGCGTGATCCGTCGGCCTCGACCTCGATGCCGGGCGGCAACTGGAGCCCTGTGAGACCCCACTGGCTGTCAAGGGCCAACAGCAGGTCGTCGCCCTCGTCGAACTCGACCAGTCGCAGCACCAGTACCGGGTCGAGTTCGATTTCGCCCAGGTCGATGTCCTTGCGGATCACCTGCTGGTGGACCTGGCTCTCTGCGGGCACGTCTACCAGAAGGTCTCCGCAGACCGTTGCCGAACAGCTCAGGCGCCTGCCCCCGGTCAGGGGCCGCCGCCCCGTGTAGCCCGCCTCGACGGCTCCTCGGGAGGAGAGGTGCGAGGCTTCGACGGTGATGCCGTGCTTGGCGAACTCGCCGAACATCGGCTCGACCTGGCATCGGCCACAGATCCCGCGGCCACCGCAGACCGAGTCGATGTCGACGCCCAGCCGACGGGCGGCGTCGAGCACCGTGGTGCCGGATGGAACGTCGCCGCGGAGCCCCGAGGGCGTGAACACCACGAGGTGGTCTGCGCTGCTCATCGGGCGCTGCTCATGGGTTCGGGGCGTCGGGTCTCAGGCCTGGGGGCGGCGACGGCGGCGCTCGCGGTCGGCACCGATCGACGGGTCGCGGTGGGCGCGGATCCAGGCGGCGCAGTCGGCGTCGTGGCCGGCCAGGACGTTGGCGGCCTGGATGGCGATCTTCACCTCTTCGTGGAGTGGGCTCATGATCGCCGAGGTCATGCCCGAAGCGATGGCCATGGCCAGGAACGTGCCGGTGATGTGGTGCCGGTTGGGGAGGCCGAAGCTGACGTTGGAGGCGCCGCACGTGGTGTTGACGCCGAGTTCCTCGCGGAGTCGCCGCACGAGCGAGAACACCTGTTGGCCGGCGGTGCCCATGGCACCGATCGGCATCACCAGGGGGTCGACGACGACATCGGATGCCGGGATGCCGTGGTCGGCGGCACGTTCGACGATCCGCCTGGCGACAGCGAAGCGGACGTCGGGGTCCTCGGAGATCCCGGTGTCGTCGTTCGAGATGGCGACGACGGCAGCCCCGTGCCTGGCGACCAGGGGAAGCACCCGCTCCATCACCTCGTCCTCGCCCGTGACCGAGTTGACGAGCGGCTTGCCTTCGTAGGCGGCGAGGCCGGCCTCCAGGGCCTCGATGATCGACGAGTCGATCGAGAGCGGCACGTCGGTCACGGACTGCACGAGTTGTACGGCACGGGCGAGCATCGCCGGCTCGTCGGCCAGCGGTATCCCGGCGTTGATGTCGAGCATCTGGGCGCCGGCCTCGACCTGGGCGAGGGCATCTGCCTCTACTCGGCTGAAGTCGCCGGCCTTCATCTCCTCTGCGAGCGCCTTGCGGCCGGTCGGGTTGATGCGTTCGCCGATCATGACGAAGGGTCGCCCGAAGCCGATCACCACCTCCCTGGTGGCTGAGCTGAGCACGGTGTCTGTCATTGAGGGTTCTCCTGGGTCTTGAGAGGGATGTGAGTGCGTCGGGCGTCAGCCGGCCTGGTCGATGCCGCCGGCGCCCACCAGGCGTTCGAGCCGTTCGGTCGGGTACTCGGTTTCGATGCGTGCCACCTCGGCGGCTACCGATGCAGCGAGGTCGCCGTTGCAGTTGCCGTCCTCGCGCCGCCATTCGGCGACGTAGCTGTCCGTGTCGGTGCAGTCGGCGACCATGGCTGCACGGTCGATGGCATGCTGGAAGCGGGCTTCGAGCAGCGCCCGCTCGCGGGTCCGGCCCTGTTGGGCGGTGACCTGGGCGGGGATGTCGCGCCAGTAGATGGTGACGAGCTTGGCGGCCACGGATCAGGCGATCGGTTGGAGGGGAGTGGCGGCCGGTGCTGCGCCCAGGGAGACGATGCTGGTCGCCAGTTCGCCGTAGCCCGTGCGACGGAGTTCGAAGCGCAGGCCGAGGCGGTCGGCGGCGGCTTCGGCGGCGGTGACGAGTTCCGGGTCGTCGACCTGGGACAGGTACACGAGCCGGGTGTAGTTGCCGAAGTAGTCGTTGTGCAGTTCCGGGTGGCGGTCGAGGCCGAGGAACCCGATCACGAGTCGGTCGAAGTGCCGGACCAGGTAGTCCGTGAGGTAGAAGGTCCCGATCTCGGCGTCCTGGAGTTCGGTGAAGGCTGTGGCACCGGTGAAGAACTGGTAGCAGTGTGCGCCGGGCAGGCGTTCGACGCCGAGTTCCCGGCAGACGGCGTCCAGGCGGCCGCCCGTGCCACAGTCGGCGTATCCGACGAAGACCTCGTCGTACCGGTCACCGGCCGCACGGACCCGTGCCGCAACGGCATCGGGAATGAGGTCGGGGGTGTTGTGGTACGAGGCGGGCAGGCACTCGATGTCGATGCCGTGCAGGCCGTTGGCCCGTACGACCTCGAGGAGTTCCCGCACGAGGGCGCCACAGGCGATGACGAGTACCTGCCGCCCGGTTGCCGGCATCGTGTGGATTCGGCCGGGCATCGGGGTCAGGCGGCGGCGCGGCGCTCGGCTACGAGGCGCTCGGCGGTCTCGGCTGCGACGGCGGCGTCGCGGCAGTAGGAGTCGGCGCCGATGGCCTCGCTGAACTCCTCGTTCAGGGGGGCACCGCCGACGATGACCATGTACTCCTCGCGGAGGCCCTTTTCGATCAGGGTGTCGATGACGACCTTCATGTACGGCATGGTCGTGGTGAGCAGGGCCGACATGCCGAGCAGGTCGGGCTTGTGCTCGTCGAGAGCGGCGAGGAACTCCTCTACGTCCGTGTTGATGCCGAGGTCGAAGACCTCGAAGCCGGCGCCCTCGAGCATCATCCCGACCAGGTTCTTGCCGATGTCGTGGATGTCTCCCTTGACGGTGCCGATGACCACCTTGCCGATCGGCTCCGCACCGGTCTCGGCGAGCAGTGGGCGGAGGATGGCCATGCCGGCCTTCATGGCGTTTGCCGCCAGCAGGACCTCGGGGACGAAGAGGATGCCGTCCCGGAAGTCGATCCCGACTATGCGCATGCCGGCGACAAGGGCGTCGTTGAGGACCTGCGAGGCGCTCCATCCCCGTCCGAGGAGGATCTCGGTTCCCTCGACGATCTCGTCGGCGAGGCCGTCGTAGAGGTCGTCGTGCATCTGTGCCGTCAGGTCCTCGTCGGACAGGTCGGCGAGGATGATCTCCTCTTCGGGTGTTTCCTCAGCCATCGTCACGCGCTCCGTTGCGGGTCTGGTCCCCGGTCACCGTTGACCGGAGATACGTAGTGGCTCCCACTGGCCGGGATGGCTTCCCCAAGCGAATGTTGGTGAAGACCTTCCCGGGATGTGGGAAGGGCCTGTATCGTGAAATACTATCGCCGGCGGGAACCGCGAACCACCACCCCGGAGACCGGTATTCCAACCGAACGGAGCACAAGATGACGACGGTCCAGAGCATCGACCGGGCCTTCGGCCTGCTCGAAGAGTTGGCGCTCCAGCCGGGCGGCATCAGCGACCTGGCCCGCAAGGTCGGCCTCCCGACCAGCACGGTCGCCCGACTGCTCGCCACGCTCGAGGGGTGCCATGCCGTGGAGCGCGACCCCGACGGCACCATCTATCGCATCGGTCCCTCGATCGTCACAATGGCGGTGAGCGTGGACCCGACCCAGAGCCTCCTCGCCGTGGCACAGCCGCACATGGTCGACCTGGTCGACCTGGTCGCCGAAGCGGTGGGCCTGGCCGTTCCTGCCGGCTACGACATCCAGTACGTCGGACAGGTCGACTGTGCCAACCCGGTCCAGGTCCGGGACTGGACCGGAGCCAAGCTGCCGATGCACGTCGTGCCGTCGGGCCTGGTGGTACTGGCCCATTGGCCGGAGGAGGCGGTCGAGCGGTTCCTCGCCCGACGCCTGGACCGATACACCATCAACTCGATGACCGATCCCGATCGACTGCGGGAACGCCTCGAACAGATCCGGGTCGATGGCTTCGTCTGGGCGTACGAGGAGTTCTCCGAGGGGATCAACTCGGTGGCGGCACCTCTGTTCAACAGCACGGGTGCAGTGGTCGGCGCATTGCACAGCCACGGCCCGGGCTATCGGTTCCCTCAGGATGAACTGGTCGAGATCATCGGCAAGCGTGTGGCTCAAACGGCGGCCTCGGTCTCCGAAGCCCTCGGCCACCTGTCCTGAGCTGTCTCGACCGCCCTCGTCGGCACCGGGAGTCCTGAACCGTGTCTGCCGGATACGGAGTCGCCGCATCGCTCGGCATCGGCCTCGGCGACCACATCATGCGTGGGGCGGCAGAGCGGGGTGGTCTGCGTCAGGCTCTCGCAGCGGCGTTTCTGACCGGAGCCGGCGTTGCGACAATCGGAGCGCTGGTCTTCCCGAGTCAGTGGTTGGCCGCCGACATGCTGTTGGGCGCGGTCACGGGCTTGCTCGCCTTTCTCGGCCTCGTGAGCCTCTACCTCGGCTATGCCTCGGCCACGGCGGGGGTGGTCGGACCTCCGGCGGCCGTCATCTCCGTGATCATCCCGGTAACCGTGGACTTCGCCGTCGGCGGTGTCCCCGGTCCACGGATCGTTGCCGGGGTCCTCGTCGGCGTTCTGTCGGTCATGGCTATTTCGTATGCGCCCCACTTCGCCGGCGACCTGCGCCGGGGGCTCATCTTCAGCGCCGGGGCGGGCTGCAGTTACGGGACGCTCTTCGTGGCCCTCGACCAGTTGAGCCCGGAGAGCGGCTTCTGGCCCGTCGTCGCCCAGCGGACCGTTGCGTTCTGCCTCATTGCCCTGGTCAGCACGGTGAGGCGTGAGTCGGTGTTCCCGAACCGGGCCATCTTGGCCACCGCCGTACTCGGGGCGTCGTGCACCGGAGTCGGTGCGCTGTCGTTCGTCTACGGGATCCAGCACGGCGACCTGGCGCCGATCACGGTGACAGGGACCCAGTACGCAGCGGTGACCGTCGTTCTCGGAATCATCTTTCGGGGCGAGAGGCTCTTCTGGTGGCAGGCGGTTGGTCTGTGCGGGACGGTCACTGCTGTCGGCCTGATCGTCACGGGCTGAGTCGGCCTCCACCCGGGCAAAGTAGGTTTCGCCCATGGTTCAAACATCGGTAGAGCAGCGCACCGAGCCTCAATGCGTGGTGGTCACGGCGGGGGCGTCCGGGATCGGGCTTGCCATGGTCGAGGCCTTTGTCTCTGCGGGCGCCCGGGTACACGTGGCGGACCTTCCCGGACAGGGCGACGACCTCCCGGACGGCGTGGGGTTCACCGGCGGCGATGTCTCCGATGCGGCGGACGTGGATCGCCTGTTCGACGATGCCGTGGGGTCACTCGGATCGGTCGATGTGCTCTGCAACAACGTCGGAATAGCGGGCCCGACCGGCCCGATCGAGGAACTCGGCGTCGAGGGGTGGGACGAGACCATGGCCGTGAACGTGCGGTCGATGTTTCTCTGTTGCCGTCGAGTTGTGCCGTTGATGCGGGAGGCAGGAGGAGGCGTGATCCTCAACACGTCGTCAACGGCCGGTGTGGTGGGCTTTCCGTTGCGGGCTCCCTATGCGGCCTCCAAGTGGGCGGTCGTCGGATTGGGAGCAACTCTGGCGATGGAGTTGGGCGAGTTCGGGATACGAATCAACACCCTGTGCCCCGGATCGGTGGGCGGCGATCGGATGGACCGGGTGATCGCCGCCGAGTCGGCCAGCACCGGATTCGGCGTGGAGCAGATCCGTGGCCACTACGAGGACCAGGTATCGATGCGGACCTTCGTCGATGGGCGCGACATAGCTGCGATGGCGGTGTTTCTGGCATCGCCGGCCGCCCGCTACGTCAACGGCCAGGTCATTGCCGTGGACGGCGGCCTCGAGTCCCTTCGCACCACGTTTCGAACCTGACCACGCCGATGCGCCTCTTATGGGCACACCTGTCTTATGGGCATGCCGAGCGGGTTGCAGCAGGCCAAAAGAGTTCCCGCGATGCGGTTGCGGTTCCCGAATGGTGGATAGCCTACGCGCCCGTAGGGCATCCGTCCGTCGACGATGGTCGAGTTGTCGCCTCCACCCCCATCCAGGCCGGCCGATGTGGCCGCCCACCGTTGTGAAACGGAGCACCCCGATGAGTGACTTCCCTGAACGCGCCAACGTTGTAGTGATCGGTGCCGGCATCGTCGGCAACTGCCTGGTCGGACACCTCGCCCGCCTGGGTTGGACCGACCTGGTGCTGATCGACAAGGGCCCGCTGCCCAACCCGGGCGGCTCCACCGGCCATGCGTCCAACTTCATCTTCCCCGTCGACCACAACAAGGAGATGGCCCTGCTCGGCGAGCAGAGCGCCGACCAGTTCCGCGACATGGAGCTCTCGGTCGACTCCGGCGGCATCGAGGTGGCCCGCACCGAAGAACGCATGCACGAGCTCGCACGGCGCATGACATCGGCGAAGGCGTGGGGCATCGAAGCCCGCATGCTCGACCCTGCCGGGGTGAAAGAGCTCGTCCCGTTCGTAAACGAGGACGTGATCCTGGGAGGCTTCTACTGCCCGACCGTCTCGGTGGTCGACTCGCTCGAGACCGGCACCACCATGCGCAGGGAGGCCGTCGAAACCGCCGGCTGCCGGGTGTTCGCCAACACCGAGGTGCTCGACATCCTCACCGAGGACGGCCCCAACCCCGGCGACAGGACCGTCACCGGTGTCGTCACCGACAAGGGCACCATCGAAGCCGGGTACGTCGTCATCGCCTGTGGCGTCTGGTCGAACCGCATCGCCAACATGGCCGGTGCCATGATCCCCCTCGTACCCACCGTCCACCAGATGGCCGACGTCGGTCCGATGGACATCCTCGCCGAGACGAACAACGAGATCGGCTACCCGATCGTCCGCGACATGGACACCTTCTGCTACGAGCGCCAGTCGGCCGGTTCGATGGAGATCGGTTCCTACGGGCACCGGCCGATCCTCCACCACCCGGACGAGATCCCCTCGAACGAAGAGGCGGCACTCTCGCCCACCGAGATGCCGTTCACCCCCGACGACTTCGACGACCAGATGGAGACCGCCATCGAGTTGATGGACATGCTCGGAGACGCCGAGATCAAGTACGCCATCAACGGCCTCCTCTCGCTGACCCCCGACGGAATGCCCTGCCTCGGTGAGACCCCGGAGGTCCGCAACCTGTGGTCGGCCGCAGCCGTGTGGGTAAAGGAGGGACCGGGCATGGCCCAGGTCGTCGCCGAGTGGATGACCTACGGCTACCCGAGGGTCATCGACGTCCACGGCGCCGACGTAGCGCGCTTCTACGAGGCCGAATGCAGCGACGAGCACATCTGGTCCCGCGCCGAGGAAAGCTTCAACAAGGTCTACGGCATCGTCCACCCACAGGAACAGTGGGAGGAACGGCGCAACCTCGAGGTGAGCCCCTACTTCTCCCGCCACGAGGACCTGGGCGCCATGTTCTTCCAGGCCCGATCGTGGGAGCGACCGCAGTGGTTCGCATCCAATGCCGACCTGGTCGAGCGCTACGGCCTCGCAGAGCGCGAGGTGGAATGGGACAACCGCTGGTGGAGCCCCGTCACGACAGGCGAGCACCTCAACCTGCGCGAGAACTGTGGCGTCGTCGACCTCAGTTCGTTCCAGATCTACGAACTCGAAGGTCCCGGCGCCGTCGAATACGCCGACTACCTCGCCGTGAACAGGGTCGACGTACCCGTTGGTCGGTCCATCTACACGCCGTGGCTGACCATGGACGGGGGCTTCCACTCGGACCTGACGATGATGCGCATGGCCGAGGACAGGGTGCGCATCGTCACCGGCGTCTTCGACGGCGGTCGTGACTCGTTCTGGGTCCGGCGGCACCTGCCCACCGACGGCTCGGTCTCGTTCCGCAACATCACGAGGAACATCACCACGCTCGGCCTCTGGGGCCCCAACGCACCGGCCGTGCTGGGGCAGTTGACCGACCACGACCTCGGCCAGGAAGGCTCCCCCTACGGCTCGATCATCGACATCGACCTGGACTGCGGTGGCGTGAAGGTGCCCATCTCGCTGTTCCGGATCTCCTATGTCGGCGACACCGGCTGGGAGGTATACACGGACTGGGACAACGGCCCTGCACTGTGGGACAGCCTCATGCTCGCCGGCGCCGACCTCGGCATCCGGCCCACGGGCGGCGGCGTCTACGGCTCATCGGGCCGCCTGGAGAAGGGCTACCGGCTCATGGGCGCCGAACTCGAAAGCGAGTACAACCCGCTCGAGGTCGGCCTCGCCCGACCGAGGGTCAAGGCCGCCGACTTCATCGGCAGGGAGGCCTACCTGGCCGCCCGCGAGAAGGGCGATCCCGAGATCGCCGTCTGCACCCTCACGGTCGAGGACCACACCGACGGCCAGGGTCGCCAGAGGTTCATGATGGGCGGCAACGAGCCGATCCTGACCCCCGACGGCGACCGCATCGTCGACTCGCACGGCCGCGTCAGCCGGGTCACCTCGGCCGGGCCCGGACCCTCGGTCGACCGGTTCCTGCTCATGTCACACCTGCCCACCGAGCTGGCCACCCCCGGCACCGACCTTCAGGTGATGTATCAGAACGAGCTCTACCCGGTGAAGGTCGCCTCGACCGGAGCCGTGTTCGACCCGGACGATTCACGGATGAAGGGCTGACCCCGGTCGGCCCCGTGAACCCACGGCAGGGAATCCCCACATGAGAATCCTCGTCTGCGTCAAGCGCGTGCCCGCACCCGGTGCCAGGATCAACGTCACCGCCGACGGCCAGGCCATCGACACAGCCCACCTGGGGTTCACCACCAGTCCCCACGAGGAGTGCGCCGTCGAGGAGGCCGTCCAGATCGCCGAGGCGCACGGAGGCGAGGTCACCGTGCTGACCCTCGGCCCCGCCGATGCAGAGGAGCAGCTTCGCTATGCGGCCAGCGTCGGAGCCCACAACCTGGTCCTGGTGCCGATCGAAGACGTCGACTGGGACCCGCAACGGACAGCGGCCGCCCTCGCCGCCGCCATCTCCGGGATCGAGGCTGCCGAGGGGGCCTTCGACCTGCTGCTCTTCGGCAACGAGTCCGCTGACGCCGGTGGCTTCCAGGTCGGTGTCCGCGTGGCCCATGCACTCGGCCGACCGGTCGTCAACGGCATCAAGGGCATCGACGTCGGCGCCGGATCGGTCTCCGCCCGCCGTGAGATCGATGGCGGCTTCGAGGTCTACGAGGTACCGACGCCGGCGGTGCTGGGGGTCAGGGAGGGCATCAACCTGCCCCGCTACCCGACCATGAAGGGGCGGCTGGCCTCGAAAAAGGCCGAGGTCGTGGTCGTCGGGCAGTCGGCCGAAGCAGGCGGCCAGGATCGGGTTCGTCTCCACCGTCCGGTCGAACAGGTCAGCGAGACCGTCATCCTCGGCGAGGGCCCGGATGCCGCCGCCGCCGTCGTCGACGTGCTCGAGGAACTGGGGGTGCTGGCATGACCATGCTCGTCCTCTGCGACCACGACCGCGGTGCCCTCGCCGACGCCTCGCTCGAGGCGCTCACGTTCGGCCGCGACCTGGCAGCCCGCTCCGGCGTCGCCTGCGAGGCGGTGCTGATCGGAAGTGGCGCCGACGCTGCTGCAGCGCCACTGGCCGCCTACGGCGCAGAAGTCGTCCACCTCGCTGCCCACGACGTGCTCACCGACTTCGGACCCGAGGCGTGGGGCGAGACCCTCACCCAACTGGTGGCCTCGACCGGGGCATCGATCGTCACCGCCTGTGGCACCGACCGCGGCAACGAGGTCCTCGCCCACGTGGCCGCCCGACTCGACGAGCCGTTCGTCGCCAACTGCCGCCAGGTCGATCCCTCGGGGGACGCCTGGCCGGTGACCAGGGTCCAGTGGGGTGGTTCCCTGCTGGAAGACGCCACCCTCACCGCCGGGTGCCGGATCCTGTCCCTCGCACACCACGCCGTCGAGGCGGCCCCGGCGCCGACACCTGCCGCAGGGACCGTCGTCGCCTTCTCGCCCGACCTCGACTCAGCACTCGCCCGGACGGTCGTGACCGACCGGGTCGTGCTCACCCGGGGCATCACGCTCTCGACCGCACCGGTTGTGGTGGGCGGCGGCCGAGGTGTGGGATCCGCTGAGGCGTTCGCACCGCTGGAGGAGCTCGCAGGCGAACTCGGCGGCGTCGTCGGTTGCTCGCGTGCAGTCACCAACAACGGCTGGCGGCCCCACTCCGACCAGGTCGGCCAGACCGGCACCCGGATAGCCCCACAGGTCTACATCGCCAGCGGCATCTCGGGCGCCATCCAGCACTGGGTCGGCGCCATGGCCTCCAAGCACATCCTGGCCATCAACACCGACCGTGAAGCCAACATCGTCACCCGGGCCGACTGGGCGGTGATAGGCGACCTGCACCAGGTGATCCCGGCGATCACCGACGAGATCAGGCGTCGGAGGGGCTGACCCCGGCAGGCATGGTGGCCCGGTCCACCTCGATCGGTACCCATCCACGCACCGAGTTGACCTGCCAGATGGCGGTTGAGCGAAGCAGGTCCTCGCGTCGGACGACGTGTTCAACGATCGTCCCGCAGTGGAGCAACTCCGCCCGTTGGGTGCCGGGGAGCAGGCCGCACGAGACCGGTGGCGTCACCAGCACACCGTCGAGTTCGACAACGAGGTTGCCGGTGGTCGTCTCGGTGAGCTCGCCACGCTCGTTCCAGAGAAGGACCTCCGGGGCATTCGGGAAGCGCTGCCGGGCGTTGTCGTAGACCTCCCGGACTGTCGTCTTGTGGAACAGGAACTCGTGTTCGCTCGGAACCGGCTCGATGTCGAGTGGCACCGACCATGGCGTGTCGCCGCTGTCAGGCTGATCCAGGACCTGGAGTCCGGCGGTGCCATCCGGCGCCACCAGCAGCCGCAGCCGGCGGGGCCCGTCCGCATCGATGCCGTCGAGCAGCGTGTCGATGGCAGGCATGTCGATGTCGATGTCGAAGTGGTCGGCCGACGATCCCAACCGTGCGAGGTGCCGCTCACGGAGGTGGACGCCACCATCAGGTGTCCAGGCCATGGTCTCGAGTAGGCGGAAGTCGGATCTGGCACGCCCGAGGACGCGGCACTTGTGCTCGACCTCACGCCACTCCTCGTGCGGGTCGGAGTCCCAGACGATGCCACCGCCGACCCCGTACTCGGCCTGCCCCCGTTCCCGGTCCACCCATACGGTGCGTATGGCGATGTTGAACTCCATGGAGCCGTCGGGTGCCACGACGCCTATTGCCCCGGTGTAGATGCCACGACCGTCGCCCTCGAGCGCCTCGATGATCTCGGACGTGCGGACCTTGGGCGCACCCGTGATCGAGGCACCCGGGAAGAGGGCGTCGAAGACCTCGCAGAGGCCGGCATCCGAGTCGGCGACGACGGTGGAGGTCATGGTGTGGACCGTCGGATAGGTCTCGACCGTGTAGAGGGCCGGCACCTTCACCGAACCCGGGTCGGCGATGCGGCTCAGGTCGTTGCGGACCATGTCCACGATCATCGTGTTCTCGGCCAGGTCCTTCTCTGAACGGGACAGGTGCAGCGCCGCCAGGGCGTCCCATTCGGGGTCCGGGTGGCGCCCGATGGTGCCCTTCATCGGCTTCGAGACGAACCGGCGGCCCCTGCGCCGGACGAACAACTCGGGTGAAGCGGAGCACACGGCCCTGTCGCCGAGGTCGAGGTAGGCGGCGTGGTCCGCCCGCTGTGCCCGGACCAGGTCGGCGAACAGTCCGAGCGGGTCGCCGCTGAACGGCGAGCGCAACCGGATGGTGTAGTTCACCTGATAGGTCTCGCCGGCGGCGATCAATTCCCGGATGGTCCGGATCGAGGTCAGGTAGGCGGGATGCGAGCGATTCGGTGTCCACGGGCCGACGTGGTAGCCACCGCTGATGTCGGGCCTGGTGGCGGGCAGCGGTGCCTCGAAGACGCCGAACGAGACCAGGGGCACCCGGCGGACCCGAGCTGAGCGGACCGCCTCGTCGAAGGCAGGGCCGGCGTCATACGAGACCATCCCGACGACCCATCGTCCCGTGGCAGCCGCCTGCTCGGCGGCAAGCATGGCGTCGGGAACGTCGCGCAACTCCTCGGCGATGATCGTGTCAATGGGAGCATCGAAGGCCACCCATTGACGCTCGCCTCCGAGTGGGTACTGGAGGAGCGCACGACGGACGCCCGGCCTGTTCACGATCCGGGTGCTGCCGGGGTGGATAGTTCGCGGTCGAGTCTGCGGATGAAGACCCCGGACCGGGGCTTGGGCTCGAAGTACGAGGACTTGGGCGGCATGAGGTCGCCATCGTCGGCAACGTCCATGAGTTCGGTCACCGACGTGGGGTACAGCACGAAGCCGACACGGTTGTCCTCGTCGCAGCGGTTGACCAGTTCAGACATGCCGACGGGGTCGGGGACGTAGTCGATCATCGGATCACTGCCCGGATCGGTGACTCCGAAGACCGGCCCAAGGATGCCGTCCTGGAGCCTGGACACGTCGAGGGCGTCCACGGCACGATCGCCTGCAGGCAGGGGCAGATCGAGGGTGTACCAGCCACCGCCCAGATAGACGCCGACAGAACCCGGGTGCTGCGGTCGTGCGGCGTCGGCGGCTTCGATCGGGACCAGGAGTCCGCAGGCGCCGAGCGCCTCGGCCAACTCGTCGGCCCTGCGTCCGGCGCTATCGCCCACCCGTCGATGGAACGGAAGGACGAGCATCTGCTCATCGGCGAACAGAACTGCCTGGATCCACTCGAGGGGGCCGTCGTCGGGTCGTTCGGGAACCCGGGAACGGGCGTCCACGGCCGCCGCCAGGCGATGATGGCCGTCGGTCACGTAGAGCGAGCGTCCTCCGAAGGCCGCGATCAGGGAGGCGGAGTCATCGCCGCCGACTGCCCAGACTGTCTGTTCCACGCCCTCGTGCCGTGCGTCGAGTACCGGCGGGGTCTCGCAGCAGCGGGCGATCGCCGCCTCGAGTTCCCCGTCGGAGCGGTAGGTGAGCGAGATGGGGCTCGAAGAGGAACCGACCGTGAGCAGGTGCCGGGCCAGCAGGTCGGTCCGACCGGGTCGGACCGCCTCGTGGCGCAGGATGCGTGGGTCGTCGACATCTGTCACCGGGACGAGGCCCATGATCCCTGTCTGGACGTGGCGGCCCTCCGGGGTGTCGATGCCCATGCGATACAGGAACAGCACGGGCTCGTCGTGGCTTCGATAGGCACCCAGGTCGTAGAGCCGGTCCATCGAGTCGGCGCAGTAGTCGATCAGGGCGTCGATGTCGTCTCGTTCCTCCGGCGGTACGTCCTCCTGCGAGCGGGTGACGTGGAGGAAGCTGTACGGGTTCTCGGCGGCCATGGCTGCCCGCTGCGCCGGTGAGTAGGCGTCGTACGGGCCGGAGACGACGCGGTCCGCCCAGTCGGGGTGTACAACCAGCCCGGGAAAGGGCCGGAGAACCTCCTGGTCGCTCATGCTTTGCGTTCCGAGGCCTGTACCTGGATGACGTTCTCGAGACCGGCGAGTTCCCGGACGAGTTCCTCGGTGATGTCGCCCGAGACGTCGATGATGCCGATGGCGGCATTGGAACCCTGGAAGACGCGGTTCTCCATCGTCTGCACGTTGATGGCGGCACCGCGGAGCACCTCGAGGGCGCTGGCCAGGACGCCGACCCGGTCGAAGTGGCGGATGGTGATTGTCGAGGTGCCGATGCGGGTGGGGGAGACGTTGACGCAGTTCAGCAGGTCACCGGCCCGGTAGGCCTCGATGACGTCGATCGAGCCCGAGGCTGTGGCGTCCTGCGCCTGTTGCGTGGATGCGCCGATGTGGTGGGTGCCGACCACGTTGGGGTGCTGCGCCAGCGCCGACGTGAACTCGGCGGTGCCGCTACCGGGCTCGTTACAGAAGACATCGAGGCCGGCGCGGATGCCCTTGGCGTCCATGGCGGCTATCAGGGCGGCTTCGTCGACCGTCTCGCCGCGGCTGGTGTTGAGCAGGATTGCGCCCGGCTTCATCCGCTCCAGGAAGTCGGCGTCGACCAGACCGGCCGTGGCGTCGCCGCCAGGTACATGGATCGAGATGATGTCCGACGCACCGATCAGTTCGTCCAGGCCGTCGACGAGCTTCACGCCGGATGCCCGGATGCGGGCCTCGGTTTCCGGCGAGCGGCCCGGCTTGCGCTCGGCGATGACGTTGAGTCCGAAGCCGCGGGCCC
Source organism: Actinomycetota bacterium (assembly GCA_014381945.1). Taxonomy (GTDB): domain Bacteria; phylum Actinomycetota; class Acidimicrobiia; order Acidimicrobiales; family MedAcidi-G1; genus S20-B6. The sequence continues at coordinate 17,006 of JACNKQ010000043.1, read as the reverse complement.
GTTCGGCCACCGCCGTCCCGATCGCTCCAACTCCGATGATGCCGAGGGTCCTGCCGAAGATCCCGTCGGATTCGCAGTACACCTTCTTGTTCCAGGTGCCGTGGCGGAGGTCGGCGGTGGCGTCGGCGATATGCCGGTCGATTGCGAGCAGCAGGCCCATCGTGAGTTCGGCGACGGCCAATGAGTTCGTGCCGGGCACGTTGCAGACGTAGATTCCGGCGTTGGCTGCGGCCTCGCAGTCGATTGTGTTGGTGCCGGCCCCCGATCTGAGGATCAGGCCGAGGGAGTCGGAGTTGGCGATGGTGTCGGCATTGACCCCGGTGCTGCGGACGACCAGGACATCGACACCGCTGATCGCATCGGGCAGGTCGTCGGCGGTGAGGTCGTCCCGGACCTCGCATTGGTCCCCTCGGGCACGCAACCTGTCGACGAATTCGTCGGGGAGGGAATCGGCAAAGAGGATCTTCATCTTGTTGCTCCTTGGGCACGTCGACGCCGGCATCTCGAATGCGGGCACCGGGGTAGCCTTCGCGGACCGGTGCCGAATCCTACGCAGGCGGCCCCGGACTGGCAATGGAGAATGCAGCGGCACCGCCGTTGAACGGTCTGGAGACAAGGAGGTGCCCGTTATGACGGTGCGTGGGATGAACCGGAACGTCATCATCAGTTGCGCCGTGACCGGCGCCGGCGACACCGCCGGACGCAGCGAGCACGTGCCCGTGACACCGCAGCAGATCGCCGAGTCGGCGCTCGGTGCCGCCAGGGCGGGAGCGGCGATCGTGCACTGCCACGTCCGCGATCCCGAGACGGGCAAGGGCACCCGGACCGTCGCCTACTACCGGGAGGTGGTGGAGCGCATCCGCGAACAGGACGACGAGGTGGTCGTCAACCTGACTGCCGGCATGGGTGGCGACCTCGTGGTCGGCCCCGACGACGATCCGATGGCCTGGCAGGACGGCACAGACATGGTGGGTGGCATCGAACGCCTGGCGCACGTCGAGGCGATCCGGCCGGACATCTGCTCGATGGACTGCGGGTCGCTCAACTTCGGCAACCACAACGAGGTCTACGTATCGACCCCCGACATGCTCCGCATCATGGCCGAGAGGGTCCGGGAGCTCGGCGTGCGCCCGGAGCTCGAGGTCTTCGACACCGGCAACCTCTGGTTCGCCGAGACCATGATCAGCGAAGGGCTGATCGACGCCCCGTACTGGTTCCAGCTCTGTCTCTCGATCCCGTACGGCACGCCGCTCGACATCGGGCTCCTGATAGCCATGGTGAACCGCCTTCCCGCCGAGGCCGAGTTCACGTCGTTCGCCCTCGGTGCGATGCAGATGCCGATGGTTGCCCAGTCCGTGATGCTCGGCGGCCACGTGCGGGTCGGCCTCGAGGACAACCTGTACCTCGAACGGGGCGTGCTGGCCACCAACGCCCAACTGGTGGACAAGGCGGTGAAGATCGTCGGGTTGTTGGGCGCCTCGGTCCAGACGCCGGCCGACGCCCGCAAGACCCTCGGGCTGGGCTGAACAGCACCACCACGTTGGGGAGGGGCACCACACACATGACCGACTTGACGCGAACCATCGGGGTCGTGGGAACCGGTGTGATCGGCGCCGGCTGGGCGGTCCGGTCGCTGGCACGTGGTCACGATGTCGTGGCATGGGATCCTGCTCCGGGGGCGCAGGAGCGCCTGCGTGCCGCCGTGGAACGGGCATGGCCCTCGGCCACGAGGCTCGGCCTGTTCCCCGGCGCCGACCGGTCCCGCCTCGAGTTCGCGGCGAGCGCCGCGGAACTGGCCGCCGGGGTCGACTTCGTCCAGGAGAGCGCACCCGAGAGCGAAGAGGTCAAGCGGCCCCTCATCCAGGCCCTGGCCGCCAACTCGGCCCCCGATGTCGTCATCGCCTCGAGTTCTTCCGGCCTGCTCCCGACCCGCCTCCAGGAGGATTGCGAGCACCCCGGCCGGATCCTGATCGGCCACCCCTTCAATCCCGTCTACCTGCTGCCCCTGGTCGAGATCGTCGCCGGAGAGCAGACCTCGCAGGAGGCGGTCGACGCGGCGCTCGCCCACTATGACGACCTCGTGATGTACCCGCTCCTGGTCCGCACTGAAATCGAGGGCTACCTCGCCGACCGTCTCCAGGAGGCGCTCTGGCGCGAGGTGCTGCACCTCGTCAACGACGGTGTCGCCTCGACGGCCGAGTTGGACGATGCCATCACCTACGGGCCGGGGCTGCGCTGGGCGGGCATGGGCACGAACCTCACGTTCCACCTGGCCGGCGGCGAACAGGGCATGCGGCACACGCTCCGCCAGTTCGGTCCGGCGCTGAAGTTGCCGTGGACGAAGCTGGTCGCTCCCGACCTCAGCGACGAACTGGTCGATGCGATGGCCGACGGCTGCCTCGCACAGGCCGACGGTCGTTCGATCGAAGACCTGGATCGCCTCCGCGACGACTATGTCATCAACGTGATGCGTTCCCTGCGCCCGCTCGACCTCGGGGCGGGACGGATCATCGCCGAGCGGGAGGCCCGCATCCATGCAGCGTCGCTCACGGCCCCATGGGTCGAGGGCGACGATGTGGCTGCCCCGCTCGACCTCTACCGGGGCGAGGTCGAGCCCGACTGGGTCGACTACAACGGCCACATGTCCGAATGGGCGTTCCTGACCGCCTTCGGGTGGGCGTCGGACAGGCTGTTCCGCTTCATCGGCGTCGACGAGGACTACCGGTCGTCAGGCAGAACGTTCTTCACCGTCGAGACGCACATCAACTACATGAAGGAGGCTTCGCTCGGCGACGCCCTACGCATCTCGACCCGGGTGCTCGGCGTCGATGCCAGACGGCTCCACATCTTCCACTCGATGGAGCATGCGGGGACCGGGGACCTGTTGGCCACGACCGAGCAGATGCTGCTCCACGTCGACACCGGTGCCGGCCGGACCGCTCCGATCCTCGACCGACCCGCAGCCGCCCTGGCTGCACTTGCCGCCGCCCACGCCGACCTTCCCGTCCCACCCCAGGTGGGGCGGGTGATGTCGTTCGGCTGACAACGGGAGCCCCGATGGAGTTTGCACCCACCGACGAGCAGGAGATGGTCGTCGACACGGTCCGCGCGTTCGTCGAGCGTGAGCTCGTTCCGTACGAAGACGAGGTCGAGCGGCTCGGCGACGTGTCCCGGGAGCTCGTCGAACAGATTCGGGAGCGGTCGCTGGCTGCCGGCATCTATGCCGCCAACATGCCGGCCGACCTCGGTGGCGGGGGCCTCGACAACGTCACGATGGCGATGGTCGACCGTGCCTTCGGCTGGACGCAGTACGCCCTCCACTACATCGTTGCCAGGCCGTCCAACATCCTCCGTGCCTGCACCGGCGATCAGGTCGACGAGTACCTCCTGCCCACGATCCGGGGGGAGCGGGTCGACTGTCTCGCCATGAGCGAGCCGGGGGCCGGATCCGACGTCCGCGGCATGACCTGTCGGGCAACCCGGGATGGCGACGACTACGTCATCAACGGCACCAAGCACTTCATAAGCCACGCCGACCTGGCCGACTACACGATTCTCTTCGTTGCCACCGGCGAGGAGCAGACGTCGAGGGGCCCGAAGAAGCTGATCACGTCGTTGCTGGTAGATCACGACACTCCCGGGCTCGAGGTCGTCCCCGGCTACAACTGCGTCTCCAACCGCGGCTACCACAACATGATCCTCAACTTCGACGACTGCCGGGTTCCGGCGTCGAAGGTCCTCGGCGAGGAGCACCGGGGCTTCGAGGTGGCCAACGAGTGGCTCGGGGCGACCCGCCTGCAGGTGGCGGCCATCTGCCTGGGCCGGGCCGACCGGGCATTCCGGGTGGCACTCGAGTGGGCCGCAGACCGGGAGCAGTTCGGCCAGAAGATCGGCCGGTTCCAGGGTGTGTCGTTCAAGCTCGCCGACATGCAGACCAAGCTCGTGGAGGCAGAGCTCATGACCTACCGGGCGGCCTGGCTGATGGACGAGGGACGGATGACCGACGGCGATGCCGCCATGGCGAAGATCTCGTCGACCGAGATGCTCCAGTTCGTGGCCGACGAGGCCATCCAGGTCCTCGGCGGCATGGGGCTCATGGACGAACTGCCGCTCGAGCGCATCTGGCGCGATGCCAGGGTCGACCGCATCTGGGACGGCACCAGCGAGATCCAGAGGCACATCGTCAGCCGGCAACTGCTCCGACCCCTCGGGTCGTAAGAGCCCGTCGTCGGTGATTCCCTGATGGCCACGACCGGGCCGCTCGAACGGTTGGTCGCACCACGGTCGTTGGCATTCGTCGGCGGCCGACCGGCGGAGATCGCCATCGGACAGTGCCTGGCGCTCGGCTTCGAGGGCGACCTCTGGCCGGTGCACCCGACCAGGGCCCGGGTGTGCGGTCTTCCGGCATTTCCGAGCGTCGACGACCTCCCCGGAGTACCGGACGCTGTCCTCGTCGCCGTGAACCGGCACGCCACCATCGATGTCGTCGCACGCCTTGCAGCGATGGGTGCCGGTGCTGCTGTCTGCTACGCCTCGGGATTCGCCGAGGTGGGCGGCGAGGGCCCCGCTCTCCAGGAAGACCTGGTCGTCGCCGCCGGCGACATGCCGCTGGTGGGCCCCAACTGCTACGGCACCATCTCGGCGACGACGGGTGCCGCCCTGTGGCCCGACCAGCAGGGCCTGTCCCGCACCGCCAGTGGCATCGCCCTGGTCACCCAGAGCGGCAACATCGGCCTCAACCTGACGATGCAGACCCGGCCGATGCCGATCGCGCACATGTTCACCCTCGGCAACCAGGCAACGGTCTGCATCGAGGACTGTGTCGAGGCGTTGGCCTCCGACGGGTCGGTGACCGCCATCGGGCTCCACATCGAGGCGTTGCACGACGTCGCACGGTTCTCGTCGGCCTGTGCTGTGGCTGCGGCCCGGGGCCTGCCGATCGTCGCCCTCAAGACGGGGACATCGTCGACCGGTGCCGCGATCGCCGTCTCGCACACGGGATCGATGGTCGGCAGCGACACCGCCTACGGGGCGCTGTTCAAGCGCCTGGGAATCCACCGGGTCCGTTCGATCCCCGAACTCCTCGACACCCTCCAGGTGCTCGATGCGGTCGGGCCGATACCGGGAAACCGCATCGCGAGCCTGAGTTGCTCCGGCGGCGAGGCCACCGTCGTCGCCGACCGGGCCGAGCCGCTCGATCTGGCATTCCCGGCGTTCGACGCCGGACAGGCGCAGCGGATCGCCGACACTCTGTCCGAGTTCGTCGCAGTCACCAATCCTCTCGACTACCACACCTTCATATGGGACGACGAGGAACGTCTGGCCGACTGCTTCACGTCGGTGCTCGACGGACCGTTCGATGCTGCGATGCTGGTGCTCGACTTTCCCCGGGATGGACTCGACGACTCGAGTTGGTGGCCGACCCTTCGGGCCTTCGGTGCGGCTGCACGGGGCACGGGCACCCCGGGGCTGGTGGTCGGGTCCATGGCCGAGAACCTGCCCGCACCGGTCGAGGCGACAGCGGTGGAACTGGGCCTGGTGCCGGTGCGTGGCATAGATGCGGCACTGCTCGGCCTCGAGGCAGCTGCCCGCTGGGGCCGCCACGTGCCGTCGGGCCTCCCGGACCCGGTTCGCCGTTCGACCGGAGGGCTACGGGTGCTGCCGGAGTTCGAGGCGAAGCGCCTCATGGCCGCGGCGGGCATCCCGGTTCCCGCAGGCAGAGAGGTCGAGGCGACCGGTGCGGCCGACGCTGCCGGCCGAATCGGCTTCCCGGTCGTGGTCAAGGCGACCGGGGTTGTCCACAAGAGCGACGTGGGCGGTGTCGTCCTCGACCTGGCCGACGGACCTGCCGTGGCGGAGGCCGCCGGACGCTTGGGCACCAGGGTCCTCGTCGAGGAGTTCGTGGACGATGCAGTCGCCGAGTTGCTGGTCGACATCCGCCGTGAACCTCCGGTCGGATGGCTGTTGACGCTTGGTACGGGGGGCACGCTCGTCGAGGTGGTGCGTGACACGGTGTCGCTGCTGCTCCCAGTCGATCCGGGTGATGTACGTCGTGCACTCGGCGGTCTCGCCGTCGGACCGCTGCTCGCCGGACACCGTGGTCGACCACCTGCCGACATCGATGCGATCATCGAGGTCGTGGAACACATGCAGCGACTCGTGTACGAGCATCCGGAACTCGTAGAGGTCGAGGTCAACCCGCTGCTGGCCCGACCGTCGGGGACGGTTGCCGCTGATGTGCTCATCACAATTGAGGAGGGAGGGGCATGAGCGGTTCAGTCACCACAATCTGCAACGACCGGGTACTCGAAGTCGTGCTCGACCGACCGAAGGCCAACGCCATCGACGCCGTCACCAGCCGTGAACTGGGACGGGTCTTTGCCGGGTTTCGCGACGATGCCGAGTTGCGCGTCGCCATCTTCACCGGGGCCGGAGAGCGTTTCTTCTCGGCCGGCTGGGACCTCGCCGCCGCAGCCGAAGGCGAGGCTTTCGAGGCCGACTACGGCGAAGGCGGTTTCGGCGGCTTCCCGGAACTGCCGGGGAGGAACAAGCCGGTTATCTGCGCCGTCAACGGCATGGCCGCTGGAGGTGGCTTCGAGATCGCCATGGCCGCCGACCTGGTGGTCGCCGCAGACCACGCCACCTTTTTCCTTCCCGAGTCCGGTCTCGGCATCATCCCGGATGCCGGGGCGATCCGACTCCCGCGGATACTGCCACCGGCGGTCGCCAACGAGGTTCTGTTCGCCGGCCGTCGGCTCGATGCCGTCGAGGCGCTGCGGTGGGGCCTGGTCAACGCCGTGGTCCCCGCAGAGCGACTGCTGGACGAGGCCCGTGCGCTGGCAGGGCGCATCGTGGAGGCGGCTCCACTCGCCGTCGAGGCGGTCATGGCGGTCGACCGGGAGACCAAGGCGCTCACCCTCGATGAGGCGTTCGCCCACCTCCGGTCCGGACAACTGGACGCCTACGAGCGGATGCTCGTCTCTGCTGATGCCGAGGAGGGACCCCGGGCGTTCACCGAGAAGCGCAACCCTCACTGGCAGGGTCGATAGGCCTCCCCGCAGGAAATTGGAACCGGACCGGAGGCGCTAGGTTTCCGAGCGGGCGCCGCACCGGTGGCGCAGCACCAGACGACCAGGCATGGGGGAGACGATGAGCCAACGCTTGACGACACCGATGGTCCGAGACGACGGCCGGCTGCGTGAAGCCACCTGGGACGAAGCCCTCGACCGGGCCGCTGCCGGGTTCCGTGGCGTGATCGACGCCCACGGCCCGACCTCCTTCGGCATCTTCAGCTGTTCGAAGACGACCAACGAGGTGAACTACGCCGTCCAGCGCTTCGCCCGGACTGTCGTCGGATCGAACAACATCGACAGCTGCAATCGAACTTGACACGCTCCCAGCGTCGTCGGTCTGGCGACGGTCTTCGGAGCAGGCGGAGGCACCTCTTCGTACCGGGAGGTCGAGGAGACCGACGTCATCCTCATCTGGGGCTCTAATGCACGGGCCGCCCACCCCATCTACTTCCACCACGTCCTGCGGGGCCTTCGCAACGGAGCCCGGATGTGGGCTGTCGACCCACGCCGCTCGTCGTCGGCCAAGTTCGCCGATGCCTGGCTGGGCCTGAACGTCGGGTCGGACATCGCCCTGGCCCACGGTGTCGCCCGTGAGATCATCGCCGCCGACCTGGTCGACCGTGAGTTCGTCGACAGGGCCACAACCGGCTACGAGCAGTTCGCCGCCTACGTCGACGAATGGACGCTCGAGCGCACCGAGGAGGTCACCGGCGTACCGGCCCGCGCAATCCGCGAGATGGCGCACGCCTACGCCACGGCCCCGATGGCCCAGATCCTCTGGACACTCGGCATCACCGAACACCACACCGGCGTCGACAACGTGCTGTCGCTGTGCAACCTTTCCCTGCTCACGGGCCACGTTGGCCGCTGGGGATCGGGCCTCTGCCCACTGCGGGGCCAGAACAACGTGCAGGGTGGCGGGGACATGGGCGCCCTGCCCAACAAGCTGCCCGGCTTCCAGGATGTCGACGACGACGAGGCACGTGCGAAGTTCGAGGCGGTCTGGGGCACAGCGATCCCCGCAGGGAACGGTTGGAACCTCACCGAGATGTTCGAGGCCATGGGTCGCGACGAACTCAAGGCACTCTGGGTCATCGGCGAGAATCCGGCCGACTCCGAGGCCGATGTCAACCACGCCCGCCGGCTGCTCGGAAAGCTCGACGTCATGGTCGTCCAGGACGTGTTCATGACCCGCACCGCTGAGATGGCCGATGTGGTCCTCCCGGCCGCCCTCGGGTGGGCGGAGTCGGACGGCACGGTCACCAACAGCGAACGCCGTGTGCAGCGCACCCGCGCCGCCGTGCCCCCACCCGGCCAGGCCCGACAGGAGATCGACATCGTCGCCGACCTGGCCGAGCGCATGGGCGCCACCGACTGGGGCCGTCCGACCGCCGAAGAGCTCTGGGAAGAACTTCGAACGCTCTCGCCCATGCACACAGGCATGTCCTGGGAGCGCATCAGGGCAGAGGGCGGCATCCAGTGGCCCTGCCCCGAGGAGGGCCACCCCGGCAGCCCGTTCCTGCACGGTCGCCTCTGGGAGGACCCGGTGGGTGGGCGACCCGCCCCGTTCTCGTGCATCCCCTGGAAGCCGCCGATCGACGAGCTCACCGACGAGTTCCCGCTGCGGCTCACCACCGGTCGGGCCCTCGACTCGTACAACACCGGGGTCCAGACCGACAAGTACAACTCGCCGATCCGCACCGGCGAGGCGCTCGACCTGTCGGCGGCGGACGCCACTGCACTTGGCGTCGTGGCCGGAGAGCGCGTCAGCGTCTCGTCCCGCCGCGGCACCATCGAGATGACCATCGCGATCGATGCCAGCCTGCAGGTCGGGCTGGCGTTCACGACCTTCCACTTCCCCGAGCTCGCCGACGTCAACCAGCTCACCTGCGACGCCTACGACCCCAAGTCCGGAACCGCCGAGTTCAAGGCGGCGGCCATCAGGGTCGACAAGCTGGAGTCGCTGGTCGATGCCTGACCTCCGGTTCTCCGAGGCCGAACCCTCCGACGCCGAACGCCTCGCAGTCGATGGGGTCGTAGCCGAACTCGGGGCCGTGGTCGTGGTGGAGGGCGAGCGTCTCGTGTACGCCGGGCGGGCACGGACAGCCGAGCGCCGGCACCTGCTGTTGCCGGCGCTACACGCCATCCAGCGGACCTCGGGGTGGATCAGCCCCGGCGGGCTCGACTACGCATGTCGGCAACTCGAGGTGCCGCCCGCCGAGGCCTACGGCGTTGCGACCTTCTACCACCTGTTCACTCACGAGCCACCGGAGGCCACCGACGTCGTGCACGTCTGCGACGACATCGCCTGCCGGCCGCCTGGTGCACTCGGCCTGATCGACGAACTGCGTGCCGCCGGCCACAACGTGAAAGCCAGCCCGTGCCTCGGGCAATGTGAACGTGGACCCGCGGTGCTCGTCCAGCGCACCGGCGACCACGATCTCACGATCGCACCCGGTTCCGTCGACGGGGTCGCCGTGGCGATCTCGGGCCGCACATCCGCCGCTTCGGTCACCCTGCCCCAGGCAGGCTCGCCCGGTCTGCGGCTGCTCGCCCGGGTAGGCGTGGTCGACCCCGGGAGCCTCGACGACTACCGGGCCAACGGCGGCTATCGGGCCCTCGACGCCGCCATCTCCATGGGTCCGGACCGGATCATCGAGGAGGTGTCCACGTCCGGGCTGTCAGGCCGCGGCGGCGCCGCCTTCCCGACGGGCGTCAAGTGGCGCGGAGTAGCCGACCAGCAGGGCCGACCCCGTCACGTGGTCTGCAACGCCGACGAGTCCGAGCCCGGCACGTTCAAGGACCGGGTCGTCATGGAGGGCGACCCGTTCTCGCTGGTCGAGGCCATGACGATCGCCGGCATCGCCGTCGGTGCCGAACAGGGTTGGGTCTACATCCGCGGCGAATACCCGGTGGCCACCCACCGCCTGCGCATGGCCATCGACCAGGCGAGGGCGGCCGGTCTGCTCGGTGCCGATGTCGCCGGATCCGGAAAGCGCTTCGACATCGACCTGCGCAGCGGCGCCGGCGCCTACATCTGCGGCGAGGAGACGGCCCTGTTCAACTCGATCGAGGGCTTCAGGGGCGAACCCCGCAACAAGCCGCCGTTCCCCACGACCCACGGCCTGTTCGGCGAGCCCACCGCCATCAACAACGTCGAGACGCTTCTCAACGTGCCGGCGATCATGCTGGACGGGGGCGAGGCCTACAGGGCGACCGGAACCGACCGTTCTCCGGGCACGCGTCTGTTCTGCCTAAGCGGCCGGGTGGCACATCCCGGCACCTACGAGCATGAGTTCGGGATCACCCTGCGCGGCGTTCTCGACGCGGCCGGAGGCGTGGTCGGCGCCGACGAGCCCCATGCCGTGCTCCTCGGCGGTGCAGCCGGGTTCTTCGTCCGTTCCGAGCAACTCGACCTTCCGCTGACGCTCGAGGACACCCGCGCAGCCGGCGTGTCCCTGGGCTCCGGGGTCGTCATGGTGTTCGGCGAGGAGGACGACATGGTCGACACGGTCCGCCGCGTCGCCGAGTTCTTCCGTGACGAGTCCTGCGGCCAGTGCGTGCCCTGCAGGGTCGGCACGGTCCGCCAGGAGGAGGTGCTGGCCCGGCTTCGTGACGGTGCGACCCTCGACGACGAGGTCGAACTCCTCGACGACCTGGCGGCGGTGATGCGCGACGCGTCGATCTGCGGCCTCGGCCAGACCGCTTCCGGTGCCATCCGCTCCGCCCTCGACCTCGGCCTGCTGGAGGGTGCACGATGAACGACGTTCCGGTATCGGCTCCACGCCGCCCCGTCGAGTTGACCATCGACGGTGGGACCGTCCGGGTTCCCGAGGGGTCGACGATCCTCGACGCCTGCCGGCAGGAGGGCATCGACACGCCCACGCTGTGCTGGGCCGAGAACCTCACGCCCGTCAACGTCTGTCGCGTGTGCGTCGTCGAGGTCGAGAACTCGCGGGTGCTCGTGCCCTCCTGTTCCCGCTGGGTCGAGGACGGCATGGTCGTGTCCACCGACTCCGAGAAGGTCCGCACCAGTCGCAGGATGGTCTACGAACTGCTGGCATCGTCGGTAGACCTCGACCGGGCGGACGCCGAGGTGCACGCCTGGATGGAGCACTACGGCGCCGACCCGGGGCGGATGGGTGACCGGGCCGACATCGCCACCGTCGAGCAGCCGCCGAAGCTCCAGGACGACCTCTACGTCCGCGACTACGAACGCTGCATCCTCTGCTACAAGTGCGTCGAGGCCTGCGGCGAGGATGCCCAGTTCACGTTCGCCATCGCAACGGCCGGACGCGGCTTCGACGCCCACATCTCCACCGAGTTCGACGTCTCGCTGCCCGACTCAGCCTGCGTGTACTGCGGCAACTGCATCGGCGTCTGCCCGACGGGAGCACTCGTTTTCAAAACCGAGCACGACATGCGCGAGGAGGGCACCTGGGACGAGGACGCCCAGAGCGTCACCACCACGGTCTGCACGTTCTGCGGTGTCGGCTGCAACCTCGAACTCCACGTCCAGGACGAGCGGATCGTCAAGGTGACCTCACCGGCCGACCATTCGGTCACCAACGGCCACCTCTGCATCAAGGGTCGGTTCGGCTGGCAGCACGCACAGTCCTGATCGTCGAGCCGGGAGCGGTTCGGTTCAGGAAGCGCCGGTCTTGCGCAGGGTGATGACCCATCCCTCGATGCCGGCAGCCGGGAGGTGTTCGCCGTGCTCCCGGAAGGCCACGGTCGCCGCTCCGTCCGCTTCGACGGCATCCAGCTCGGCCGACATCGAACCCTCGTCCCAGAAGTGGTCGTTCAGGCCGACGACGACAATCCCACCGGGCCGCACGACGCGCAACACCTCCCGCAACGCATCGGCCCGGATGTGCCCGAACGAAAAGACACCGACAGCCGTCGCCGCACCGTAGGCGCCATCGGCGATGTCGAGGTCCTCGTTCAGGTCGGCTTCGAAGAGGTGTCCGTAGGCGCCGGTGTCGCCGGCCAGGGCGAGCATGGCGGGGGACAGGTCGCAGCCGTCGATCGATGAATAGCCACCCCGGGCGAGGGCCACGCCGGACAGGCCGCTCCCGCATCCCACGTCGAGAATCCGGACTCCGGGGCCGACGCCCGAGGTGACGAGTGCGTGGGTGCAGCGCTCGGGCTGGGCGTACCGGTTTTCGTCGCCGATCTCGGTGTCGTAGGTGGCTGCCCAAGCCTCGTAGTACGCAAGCGTCTCTGCCTTCGTCTCGAGGCCGTAGGCGGTGGGGAGGAACTTCTCGGTGGCCACGGTCGGCAACCTAGCGTCGTGGATCCTTGCCCTTTCCGGAAGGGTTAGGGTCCCGCAGCGCATCCTCAGACAGAAAGAGCCCGTTCGATGGGCGGTGAGAAGATAAAGGAACCTCGAGGACTCCGACCCGGTGGCGCGTCGCGTGTTCGAGACGAGAAGCCATGGTGGGACACGTTCCCCTGGTGGGGACTCTTCATCGCATTGGTCCTGGCCTGGATGGCGGTGCAGATCATCACGCAGGACGACTACGCGTTGGCCTGGGAGCGCATCATCCCCGGCCTGCGCCTCACGATCGAGGCGACCATCAAGGCATTCGCAATCGCCCTCGTGCTGGGCCTGACCGCCGGCATGGGGCAGTTGTCGAGGAATGTCGTCGTTCGCAACGTGGCCCGAACGTATGTCGAGTTCATCCGGGGCATTCCGATGCTGCCGCTCATCTTCACGGTGGCGCTGATCGTCGTGCCGGAGACCTCCGACTACATCAACGCACGTCTGGACGCCTGGTTCGGCTTCACCTATGAGCCTTCGTTCCAGATGCGGGCCACGGTCACCCTTGCGCTCATCTACGGGGCCTACATGGCGGAGATCTTCCGAGGCGGCATCCAGTCAATACCGCCCGGCCAGTCTGAGGCCGGCCGTTCGTTGGGCCTGACCAGGCGCCAGACCATGCGCTCGGTGGTGCTCCCCCAGGCCATGCGGGCGATCATCCCGCCGCTCGGCAACGACTTCATCGCCATTTTGAAGGACACATCGCTGCTGTCCGTGCTGGGCGTGCTTGAGATCACCCAGCGCGGCCGACAGTTCTCCGCAAGCACCTTCAAGTTCCGGGAGGGTTACTTCGTCGTCTCGTTCATCTACCTGTGCCTCACCCTGGGCCTGTCGATCCTGCTCGGGGTGCTCGAACGACGAATGACCAGGGACCGGAAGGGTGAGCGCTGACATGGCTGCACACGGTGGAACGGGCCCTGCACAGATGATCTCGCTGCGGGGGCTCTCCAAGACGTTCGACAGGACCATCCACGCCGTGGTCGATGTCGACCTCGAGGTCGTCGAGGGCGAGGTCGTCGTCATCGTCGGGCCGAGTGGCTCTGGCAAGTCGACCGTGCTTCGGTGCATCAACCTCCTCGAGGTGCCGACCGAGGGATTCGTCACGGTAGATGGATTCGAACTCCTCGACCCGAAGACGGACATCGACCATGTCAGGGCCGAGGTCGGAATGGTGTTCCAGCAGTTCAACCTGTTCCCGCACCTCACCGTCATCGAGAACATCACCCTGGCCCAGCGCAAGGTGCGTGGACGCAGCCGCACCGAGGCCGAGGAGGTGGCGGTCCGCCAACTCACCAGGGTCGGCATCCCCGAGAAGGCCGACGCCTACCCACGGCAGCTATCGGGCGGCCAGCAGCAACGTGTCGCCATCGCCCGGTCGCTGGCGATGGACCCGAAGGTGATGCTGTTCGACGAGCCGACGTCGGCGCTCGACCCGGAAATGGTCAAGGAGGTGCTCGACGTCATGCTCGAACTTGCCTCCGAGGGCATGACGATGGTCGTGGTCACCCATGAGATGGGGTTCGCCAAGGCCGCCGCCGACCGCCTTGTGTTCATCGACGAGGGTGAGATCGTCGAGGTCGGCCCGCCGGAAGAGGTCTTCTCGAATCCGACGCACCAGCGCACCCGGGCATTCTTCGACAAGATCCTCTACTGATCCGGCGGCGATGCCGGGCACCTACGCTGCGCGGGTGGCCCTCCATCTGACCGACGACGACGTCAGGCGCCTCGACGGGGGCGACGGACCGGCCGTTCGGCTGGCGATGCGGGTGGTGGTCCGTCTGGCGGAAGCCCTCGGTGCCGAGGAACTGCTCGACATCTCCGGAGCGCACGTCGATTCGTGTCTGTACCACGGTCGGGCCCCGCTCGATTTCGCCGAGCGTCTGGCCGGCGACGGGGCGGCCGTCGTGGTGCCCACGACCCTGAACGTGTCGTCCCTCGACCTCCTGCACCCCGACCTCTACCGGGGTGACCCCGGGGAGGGCGAACTGGCCCGACGTCTGATGGACGCCTACGTCGCCATGGGTTGTCGGCCCACATGGACATGCGCCCCCTACCAGCTGGAGGATCGCCCCGCCTTCGGCGAGAACGTCGCCTGGGCCGAGTCGAACGCCATCGCCTTCGCCAACTCGGTGCTCGGTGCGCGCACCGACCGCTACGGGGACTTCGTGGACATCTGTGCGGCGGTCACCGGTCGGGCACCGGCGGCGGGGTTCCACCTCGATGAGAACCGACGTGCCACCGTCGTGTTCCACCTCGAAGGGCTGATGCCCGGGTTGCTGGAAAGTTCGCTGCTGCCCCATGTCCTCGGAACGCTTGTCGGCTCGGTGGTGGGGAACCGGGTTCCGGTCATCGATGGTGTGCCCGACCCGCCGGGGGAGGACTGGTTGAAGGCGTTGGGATCTGCCGCCGCTTCTGCCGGGAGCGTCGGGATGTTCCACGTCGTCGGGGCAACCCCCGAGGCGCCGACCCTGGAGGTAGCACTGGGAGGCCGGCAACCAGACGAGGTGGTCGTCGTGAGATCCGATGACCTGCGCCGGACCCGAGACCTGTTGACCACGGCGGTCGGTAGCGACCTTGCGACCGTCAGCCTCGGGACACCGCACTACTCGGTCGCTGAGATCGGCCGCTTCGTCGAGGCACTCGCCGGTCGCAACGTGCACCCGGCGGTCGACGTGTACATCTCGACGGGCCGGGGAGTGCTCGACGAAGTCGAGGACCGTGGGTGGGCAGAAGGCCTGCGGTCCGCCGGCGTGACGATTGTGACCGACACCTGCACCTACGTGACCCCGATTCTTCGCGAAACCTCGAGGCCGGCCATGACCGACTCGGCAAAGTGGGCCTACTACGCCCCGGGCAACCTCGGCGTCGATGTGGTGTTGGCGAGCACACGGGAGTGCGTCGAGTCGGCCGTCGCAGGCAAGGTGGTTCTGGACGATGCGATCTGGACCGAAGGTCACTTCGATGGCTGAGGCACCGCAGGTCCAGGTCGCAGGTCCGCCTTCGGGTCCGGTCGAAGGCGTGGTGCTGCACCTAGACGAACCGCTCAGCTTCTGGGGCGGCTTCGATTCTGCGAGCGGTGAGATCATCGATCGCCACCATCCCCAGTTGGGCAGCTCGGTCGCCGGCCGGGTGCTCGTCATGCGCACCGGCCGCGGCTCGAGTTCGGGGAGTTCGGTCCTCCTCGAGGCGGTCCGCTGCGGAACGGCGCCGGCGGCGATCGTGATGGTGGAGGCGGACGCGATCGTGGCGCTGGGTGCGATCGTGGCTGACGAGCTGTACGGCGTCTCGTTGCCGGTTGTGCTGGTGGATGAGGCGGAGTTGGCGGAGTTGTGTACGGGGATCCGGGTGAACATTGATCCTGACGGCTCGGTTCGGATACTTGACGCTGACTGATTTGTGCACCGTTGGGGGCGCCGCCGGGCACGGTTCGCTCGCCGGGATACGGCTCGCTCATCCGTACCCGACGCTGCCTTCTCGAGTCACCTTTGGTGCTCACCAACCCCTTTCACCACCCGGGACATTCCATCGTCCTTACTGGGGGAGGGGGGTTGGTCACCGCACGCCATCGGAGAGGCAGGCCTCCCTTCCGCTCGAGGACGGAGTCGCAGGCCCTGGTGGATCAGTCCTGGTCGGGGATCCAGGGCTCTGTGGTGACGCCGAGGCCGTCGGCGATGCGGTTGGCGTAGGCGTAGTAGGCGGTCACCTCGGCGATGTCGAGGATGTCGCGGTCGCTGAAGCCGACGGTACGGAGGGCGTCAATGTCGGACCTGGCAACCTCGCCCGGTGCGGTGGTCAGTCGGATCGCATACTCGAGCATCGCCCGACGCTGGTCGGAGATCGGCGCCGAGCGCCAGTCGGCTTCGACGGCGGCCACAAGATCGTCGTCCCGGAGGAGTCGGCGCAGACCGCGCCGGTGGTGGGTCACTCAATAGTGGCAGTGGTTCTCGAGGCTGACCACGAGAGCAATGAGCTCACGTTCGACCTTGCGCAGCGTGGCGGTTCCAGCCATCGCCGACGTGTAGAGGCCCAGGTGGGCATTGAGCCCCCGCGGATTCAGGGAGTGGACGACCATGATGTGGTCGACGCGGCCGTGCGTGGCATCCACGACCTCGGCGTACAGGTCTGCAAGGGGCCCGCCCTCCGCTTCCCAGTCACCATCGGGAACGGTCCGGATCCATGCCATCGTGTGAGTTTCGCACGACCGGCGGATGCAGGCCACAGGGGCCGTTACCGGTATGTGGCAAATGTGTTACAGGGTTTTCCGTTTGTCGATTCTGGGACTATGGTGCCGCGCGCCACACCTCCGGGTGGTGTTGTCGCGAGCCCCGCACCTCCGTGGGACGCGTCGTGCCCGGTCGGGTGGCGGACAGTGGTTCCTATGACTTTCTCTATGGAGGACAAGCCAACATGAATAAGCGTGTACGTGTAATCGCTGCGTTGTTTCTCGGGTTCGCGTTGATCGCGGGCGCCTGTGGTAGCGACGGTGGTGATGCGACGCCGACGACTACGGCTGCGCCGACTGTCACGACTACTACGGCTGCGCCGGAGACGACCACTACTGAGGCGCCGGCGCCTGTGGGTTTGACGATGTGTCGTGCGAATTGGGCGTC